>DASPLX010000054.1:0-106963 GCA_035627375.1 Paucimonas sp.
GGATTCGCCCTGCTTCCGCTTCACCCTTGCAGGGCGCGTTTCCGCTTGCAAGCGGAAACCGTACCGCAGGCGGGCAACATGTTGCCCGAATTCCCTGCTTTACCCTTGCACTCGCCTTCGATCGCCGCGGCATAAACCGCAAATCGGGGTGCGACAGACCACTAGGTCTTGTAGAAGAAGCTCATCTTGATGCCGGCTATCTCTATGGTGTCGTTATCGTTCAATTGGCGGGCTTGCGGTCCGAGCGGCTCGCCGTTGAATAAAGGGAAGCTTTCGCCCTCGACATGGGCGAGGAAAAAGCCCATGGGGCGGCGCGTGAACACGGCGACTTGCACGCCCGGCTTGCCCACGGTGGTCAGATTCTTGGTCAACTCCAGGATTTTGCCTGCGTTCGCGCCGGACAATATCTGCAGCGCGGCAACGCGCGGCGGATTGGCTTGGTTGGCTTGGGCCGGCGCTGGAGCGGGAGCCGGCGCGGCGGCAAGCGGCGGGGGAGGAGCCGGCGCCTGAACCGGCGGCGCCGGCGCGGCCTGAGTCGCGGCATCCGGCTTCCTTATCACCATCGTCTTGGCAAAATTGGGATACACCGTGGCGCCCGAGATCTCCGCGACATATTTGAGTTTGTGCTTGCCGATCTCGATGACGTCGTTGTGGCGCAACAACTGTTTTCGCACGGCCTGCCCATTGACCAGCGTGCCGTTGGTCGAATTCAGATCCTCGATGACGGAATCGTTCTGGACGGTGACAATGACGGCGTGTTCGCCGGAGACGGCCAGGTTATCCACTTGGATATCGTTCTCGGGACGGCGGCCGATCGTCATGCGCTCCTTGTTCAGGGCGAATGTTTTCAGCACGGTATTCTCGAAGCTCAAGATCAGTTTTGCCATGTCCCAATCCCAAGAAAATTTCCCGACCGCTCGTGTTCCAAGCAAGGTCGTGTTGCGGCGCCGTGTGCCGGGCTGGCAGGTAGTGGAAAAACTGCTGCGCGGTTCAATCTCGTGGTCTGCGGCGCTCTGCGTATACTGCGCGCGCTCATCGGCCTCGATCTCGATCCGCTCGCGGCGTTTCTCAACAGCCTGCTAGGCCGAGAAAGTTCTTTCCTGCGCAAAACTCTTGCTCACCCGCACTAATATTACCGACACATTATCACTGCCGCCAGCATCATTCGCAGCTTGCACCAGTTGTTGTGCAGTCAATTCGAGATTCGCCTTCAGCGCCGCTACTGTCATTTCGATATCGTCGTCGGCGATCATGCCGTGCAGGCCGTCCGAACAAAGCAGGAAGATATCGCCGGGCAGCACGTCGTGGCATCGAATTTCGCCTTCTTCCTCTGGGGTAACCCCGAGAGCGCGGGTCACCAGGTTCTTGTTATTCGATAAATGCGCATCTTCCTTGCGGATCATTCCGGCGTCGATCTGCTCCTGCAGCAGCGAGTGATCGTGGGTGAGCTGTTCCAGGATATCGTTGCGCAGCCGATACAGGCGGGAGTCGCCGGCGTGCGCCACGATCAGGGTATCGTCGTAAAACAGGCCGGCCACCAGCGTCGTGCCCATCTCCGCGCACGCGGGATCGTTTTGCGCCGCCGCATGGATAGCGGCATTCGTCTTGCCGATCTGCTCGTGGAGCATCGACTGCAGGACCGACAAGGCCGCGGCGCGATCGAGGCTCTTCAGTGCTTCGGTGGGCCACGCCTGCTTGACGCCGGCGACCAGGGTCGAGACCGCCATGCCGCTGGCGACGCCTCCGGCGTTGTAGCCGCCCATGCCGTCGGCCAGCACGACCAGGCCGGTCTCCGGGCACGCCCCGATGCTGTCCTCGTTGCGTTCCCGGAGCTGGCCCGGATCGGTGAGGCTTGCGATTTGAAGTGCTTCGGTCAGCGCCAAGTTGCCTCCCGTAAAAAGAGATCGACGAGGCCGGTGGTTTCTTGCATCATTCCCCGTCGTTCAGCGATTGAAGAGACTGCGGCGGGCGGGCCGCCCGGATGCCGTGGCGGCTGCCTCAGGCCTGCTCGAGGAAGCGCAGCAAGCCCTTCAGGGCATGCACGACGGTCTGTTCGCGTACCGCGCGGCGGTCGCCGGCGAAAACGAGGCGCTCGGTATGGGTGCGTTCGATATGCAGATCATGTTCGATGGACCAACCGAAACACACGGTGCCGACCGGCTTGCCGGGAACCGCGCCGCCGGGGCCGGCGATGCCCGTGGTCGACAGCGCGACATGTGCGTTGCTGCAGGCGATCATGCCTTCGGCCATGGCGCCGGCGACTTCCTCGCTGACGGCGCCGCATTGTGCGATCAATGCGGCCGGCACGTCGAGCAGCTCCGTTTTCGATGCGTTCGAATAGGCGACGATGCCGCAATCGAACCATTCGGAGGAACCGGCGATTTCGGTGATCGCCTGAGCGATGCCGCCACCGCTGCAGGATTCCGCCGTGGCAAGCAGCAATCCCCTGGCCTGAAGAGCACGGCCTGCGCGGATCGCCAGATCGATGATGTCATCCATGTGCTTCACTCCTCGTCTCGATGGGCCGATGCCGGAACTGCGCGGCACTGTCTGGTTTGATTACTTTACCACCGCGTATGCCGCTTGCAGAAGCAAACTCGAGCCGGGAATGCGAATCTTGTCACCCGAATATGGCATTCGTCGCATTCGCGGCCTAAAGTGGGTTCATCCGCCAGCCGCCTCGGGCGGACCGGGAGTGCGTTTTCGGGCGCGGCGCGTCGGAACGGATCACAACCTTCGGGAGGAGAGCGACATGATCAGACTGTTGAAGTGGCTGGTGGTGGGTTTGTCGATTGTTGTGTTGCAGCCCGCGACGGCGGGAGAGCGCGGGACGCCGGACGAAGCGATTGCGATGGTCAAGCGCGCCGCCGCCTACGTGAAGGAGCACGGCAAGGACAAGGCGTTCGCCGAGTTCAACAATCCGAAAGGGCAGTTCGTCGATCGCGACATGTATATCTTCGCCTTTCTCGCCAACGGCGACGGCATCGAGCGCGCCAACGGGGCGAACATCAAGCTGGTCGGAAAATACCTGCTCGACTTGAAAGATGCTGACGGCAAGTTCATGGTGCGGGAGTTCTTCGAGGTCGCCAACGGCAAGGGGCGCGGCTGGGTCGATTACAAGTGGCCCAATCCGGTGACCAAGACGATCGAGGCGAAGTCGACCTATATCGAGAAGGTCGACGACGTGATTCTCGGTTGCGGCATCTATAAGTGAACCGACGGCCGCCGTCCCGTCGGACGCGGCCTCAGCCGACGGTCCGCCACAGGGCGAACAGCAGCAGCGTGTAGAACGCCGCGACGATGTCGTCCCACATCACGCCGAAGCCGCCCTTGAAGCGCCGGTCGAAATGACGGATCGGCGCCGGCTTCACCATGTCGAAGAATCGGAACCACAGGAAAGCCCAGAACTGCGTCCGTGCCGAATCCGGCGTGATGAACAGCAGGACCAGCCAGAAGGCGATGATCTCGTCCCACACCATGCTGCCGTGGTCGGCGACGCCGAGGTCGCGCCCGGTCTTGTGGCAGGCCCAGATGCCGATCGCGAAGCCGGCGGCGATGATGACGGCCCAGGCCGCCGGCGTGAAGAAATCCGGCCAGCGCGACGTCAGCACCGAGAAGGATAACCACGCGAACAGCGTGCCCACCGTGCCGGGAACGATCGGCGACAGGCCGCTGCCGAAGCCCTGGGCGATCAGGTGGGCGGGATGCAACATCATGAAGCGGCCGTCCGGGCGCGCGAGGGGCGCGGATTGCGCGCCGGGGTCTGATGGTGGCGTGATCATGAAGCGAAATGGTCGAAGGAGCGCAGTTCCAGGTGCAGCGCCCGGCCTTGGGCATCGAGAATGCGCAAGCCTGGCCGGGCATCGATCGTGCCGATGCGCGTCACCGCCGTCGCGGCCGCTTGCCCGGCCGCGAGCACGGCGGCGCGCGCGGCGGCGGGCGCGGTGAAGCAGAGTTCATAGTCGTCGCCGCCGGCGAGAGCGAAGCGGCGGCGCAAGTCTTGCGGTTGATGGGACAGCATCGAACCCGCGGGCAGCGCGTCGGCGTCGATGGTCGCGCCGGCTCGCGAGCGTTCCAGGATGTGGCCGAGATCGCCGACCAGGCCGTCCGAGATGTCGATCGCCGCATGCGCGATGCCGCGCAAGGCCAAGCCGAGTTCGATGCGCGGCGCCGGCGCATGCATGCGTGATCCGGCGGCTTCGAGCGCGGCCGGATCGAGCGTCAGCTCGCCGCGGTATCCGGCCAGGGCCAGGCGCGCCTCGCCGAGCGAGCCGGAAATCCAGATATCGTCGCCCGGCGCGGCGGCGTCGCGCCGCAGCGCCTGGGACGCCGGCACCTCGCCGAATACGGTGATGCAGATATTGAGCGGCCCCTTGGTCGTATCGCCGCCGATCAATTCGCAGCCATGCCGGTCGGCCAGCGAGAACATGCCGCCGGCGAACGCGGCGAGCCAGTCGTCGCGCGCCTCCGGCAAGGAGAAGGCGAGCGTGAACGCCAGCGGCTTGGCGCCCATCGCCGCCAGGTCGGACAGGTTGACCGCCAGGCATTTGTGGCCGAGCAGCCGAGGATCGGCGCCGGCGAAGAAATGGCGGCCTTCGACTAGCATGTCGGTGGAAACGGCGAGCTGCTGGCCGGGCGCTGGCGCCAGCAGGGCGCAATCGTCGCCGACGCCGAGCCCGGTGCGGCTGCCCGGGCGCGACGGGCGGGTGAAGTAGCGCGCGATCAATTCGAATTCGGACGGCATTCCGCGATTGTACCGAAGCGCGGCCGGCCGGCGACTGCGTTGACTTTTTTGCGTCGCCGGCGATTCGCTCAAGCGGGAAGCGTCGGACGCAGGGCGGTTTGGGCGCCGCCCAATTCGGCCAGCAATTGCTGCCGTTTGCCGGCCTCTTGCGGCGCGACGCCGAAACCGCGCATGACGCCCTGCGCATCATAGAAGCGGCAGATGGTGTGCGGTCCGTCGACCTGGGTATGCCATTGCCCCGCCGCCGCTACTTCCGGGGGCGGCGGCACGAGCGCCAGCGGGAAGCTCGGCGTCTTGACGATGACCGGGGCCGGCTTGAGTTCGATGTCGGTCGGATGCCCGGCCAGGGTGCGCGCGATCGCCCGCGCCGCCGTCATCAGCGGCGCGATATAAGGCAGGGCGCGCGCGCTTCCATCCTCGCAAGCATATTCGGCGCCGTCGCCGACCGCGAACACATCCTCGGCGCTGGTTTGGCCGCGGCGATCGACGGTGATGCCGCGCCCGGTCTTCAGTTGCGCCGACTGCGCCAGGCTCAGATCGGCGCGCAGCCCGACCGCCGACAGGACGACGCCGGTATCGAAGCTGCTGCCGTCGGCCAGCGTCACGCGCAATGCCTCGCCGTTGCGGTCGACGCGCGTCGCGGTCGTGCCCAGGCGCATCGTCACGCCGCGCGTCGAGAGCGCGGCATGCAAACCTTCCGACAATGCCGGCGCGGCCAGGGCGGCCAGCGGCACGGGATTCGGATCGACCAGCGTGACGCCGTAGCCGGCGCCGGCCAGGTCGTCCGCGAATTCGCAACCGATCAGGCCGGCGCCGAGAATCGTGACGTGTCTGCGGGCGGCGGCGAGCCGCGCGCGAAAATACGCATAGTCGCCCACATGGTTGACCGATATCACGTCCTCCGCGGCGTCGCCCTCCAGCGCGAGGCGGATCGGCCGGGCGCCGGTGGCCAGGACCAGCTTGCCGTATTCGTAGTCGCCGGCGCTGGTCGCGATGGTCTTGTTCGCGGCATCGATGTACTTGACCAATGTCGCGGTCAGCACGGTCGCGTTCAGTTGGGCGGCCAGTTGCGATGCGGCCTGGGTTACCAGCTGCGAAGCCCCCTTGCCGAGCGCGAACGCATTCGACAGCATCGGTTTCGAATAGAAACCGCCGTCGTCCGCCGTCACGATGATCAGCGGTGTCGCGGTATCGAGCTTGCGGAACTCGCGGGCGACGGTATAGCCCGCGAGACCGGTGCCGACGATGATGACTGGTTTCATTTTCAGATCTCGACCATTTCGAAATCGGCCTTGGTGACGCCGCACTCCGGGCAGCCCCAGTCGGCCGGGATGTCGTCCCAGCGCGTGCCCGGCGCGATGCCGTCCTCCGGCAAGCCGGCGGCCTCGTCGTAGACAAAGCCGCAAACGATGCATTGGTAGGTTTTCATGGTGATCCCCTTTCGTATATTGAATGGATTGGTCGTCGACGCGAAGGCGGCCGTCTTATTGGGCAGCCAGCACTTCGCGATAGTGGTTCGCGTGGCGCTCCTCGACTTTCGCGAGCGCGGCGAAACGCTTGGCCGCGATCTCGAGCGTGCGGCGGAAGGCCTCGGCATGCTCCTTCGATTCGGCGATCTGCTCGTCGTATTCTGCCACGGCGGCGGCATTGCCTTCCTGGACCGCCAGATGACGGAATTTCGGGTACATCTCGGTGTACTCGTAGGTCTCGCCTTCGATCGCGATCTGGAGCGCCTTGGCCGGCGTCAGCTTCGATTTCGGATAGAGCAGGTCGAGATGGCCGAAAGCGTGCATGACTTCCTGGTCGGCGGTTTCCTCGAAGACTTTCGCGACATCCTCGGCGCCGGCTTCGCGCGCCAGCTTGGCGAAGTAACGATATTTGATATGAGCCATCGATTCGCCGGCAAAGGCGGCTTCGAGGTTGTCGATTGTGATGGACTTGTGTTCGGTGTTGGCCATGATGCTCTCCTATCGGGTTGAGGATTGGATTACGGAATTACGTTTCGCAATCAATGTGAAGAGAATGATAGCCATCACAAATCAATAAATGAAATTGATTGTTCAAATGAGTTTAATAGTTTTCCTGCTGCGCGGTAAATCCAGTTATTTGACCGGCATCAATGTTTCCCTTATTTCATAGAGGGGGCGGCTTATACCGAACATGCATGAAGTTCGTACAAATACGTATAAGAGGCATATACCCCCTCTGCTAGAATCGTATGCTTTCCGTAAGTCATAGTCATAGAAGGAAGGCCGGTAAGCATGGATTCCCTGATTGCCCAGAAAGAGGAAGTTCGCCAGCAACTTCGCCAAGCAGCGCTCGAATATCACGAATTTCCCACACCCGGCAAAATCAGCGTTACTCCCACCAAGCAACTGACCAACCAGCGCGACCTGGCCCTGGCGTATTCGCCGGGCGTCGCCGCGGCCTGCGAGGAGATCGTCGCCGATCCGGCCAATGCGTTCAAATACACGGCGCGCGGCAACCTGGTCGCCGTCATTTCCAACGGCACCGCCGTGCTCGGCCTCGGCAATATCGGCCCGCTGGCATCCAAGCCTGTGATGGAGGGCAAGGCGGTCCTGTTCAAGAAATTCGCCGGCATCGACGTCTTCGACATCGAGATCAACGAAACCGACCCCGACAAGCTGTGCGACATCATCGCCGCGCTGGAGCCGACGTTCGGCGGCATCAACCTGGAGGACATCAAGGCGCCCGAGTGTTTCTATATCGAGCGCAAGCTGCGCGAGCGGATGAAGATCCCGGTCTTTCACGACGACCAGCACGGCACGGCGATCATCGTCGGCGCGGCCATCCTGAACGGCTTGAAAGTGGTCGGCAAGGATCTCAAGAAATGCAAATTGGTCGTATCCGGCGCCGGCGCGGCGGCCTTGGCCTGCCTTGACCTGCTGGTCGATCTCGGCTTCCCGCTCGAAAACATCTGGGTGACCGATCTCGCCGGCGTGGTTTACAAGGGCCGCGCCGAACTGATGGATCCGGACAAGGCGCGCTTCGCGCAAGACACGCCGCTGCGCAGCCTCGGCGAAGTCATTCCCGATGCCGACATTTTCCTCGGCCTGTCCGCCGCCGGCGTGCTCAAGCCCGAGATGGTCAAGCAGATGGCCGCCAGGCCGCTGGTGCTGGCGCTCGCCAATCCGACGCCGGAAATCCTGCCGGAAGAGGTGAAGGCGGTGCGCGACGACGCCGTGATCGCGACCGGCCGCTCTGACTATCCGAACCAGGTCAACAACGTCCTGTGTTTCCCTTATATCTTCCGCGGCGCTCTCGATTCGGGCGCCACCACGATCACGCGCGAGATGGAGATCGCGGCCGTGCATGCGATCGCCGATCTGGCGCAGGCCGAGCAATCCGACATCGTCGCCACCGCCTACGGCATCAGCAACCTGTCCTTCGGCCCGGAATACGTCATTCCCAAGCCCTTCGATCCGCGCCTGATGATGAAGATCGCGCCGGCGGTCGCCAAGGCGGCGGAAGAGTCGGGCGTGGCTTCGCGCCCGATCGCGGACCTGCAGGCCTACGCGGACCGCTTGCAGCAATTCGTCTATCACAGCGGCACGTTCATGAAGCCGATCTTCCAGATCGCCAAGAAGGCGCCGGCCGGCAAGAAACGCATCGTGTTCGCCGAAGGCGAGGAAGAGCGCGTGCTGCGCGCGGTGCAGATCGTCGTCGACGAGAAGCTCGCCAAGCCGATCCTGGTCGGCCGTCCGGCCGTGCTGCAGCAGCGCATCGAGAAATTCGGCCTGCGCATCAAGCCCGAGATCGACTTCGACGTCATCAACCCCGAGTACGACGAGCGCTACCGCGATTACTGGCAAACCTATCTCGACCTGACGCGCCGCAAGGGCATCACCGAGCAATACGCCAAGCTCGAGATGCGCCGCCGCCATACCTTGATCGGTTCGATGATGATCCGCAAGGGCGATGCCGACGGCATGATTTGCGGCACCTACGGCACGACCGACCTGCACCTGAAATACATCGAGCAGGTGCTCGGCAAACGCGACGGCGTGAACGTCTATGCCGCGATGAACGCCTTGATCCTGCCGGATCGCCAGGTGGTGCTGGTCGATACCCACGTCAACGAGAATCCGACAGCATCGCAACTCGCCGAGATCACGATCCTGGCGGCGGAGGAAATGCGCCGCTTCGGCGTGATGCCGCGCGTGGCGCTGCTGTCGCATTCGAATTTCGGCACCAGCAACAGCGAGTCGGCGCGCAAGATGCGCGAAGTGCTCGCCATCGTGCGCGAACTGTCGCCCGACCTCGAAATCGACGGCGAAATGCACGGCGACACCGCGCTCAACGGCGCCCTGATGCGCAAGACCATGCCGGATACGCCGCTCAAGGGCGACGCCAACCTGCTCGTCCTGCCGAACATCGATGCCGCCAATATTTCCTACAACCTGTTGAAGGTCGCGGCCGGCAACGGCATCGCGATCGGCCCGATCCTGCTCGGCTGCGCCAAGCCCGTGCATGTGCTGACGCCGTCGGCGACGGTGCGCCGCATCGTCAACATGACGGCGCTGTGCGTGGTGGATGCCGTATCGGAGCGCTGAGCGGCGGCCGCGCACGGAGCACATAACAAAAAAGCCGTTTCCGCGTCGGCGGGAACGGCTTTTTTCATCGATTGCGCGGAGGGAGCGCTATTTTTTCGGCGGCGTGCTCGCCTTGCCGGAATCGCTCGTGTTTTTTGCGCCGCTCTTCGCGCGTTTGGCGGCCGCCGCCTTCTCGCTGCGATACACCTTGGCCCAGGAGGGGTGGCCCGCTTCCGACGGCAGCAGCTCGAACGCCGGATCGAGGGTGAAGATGTGCGCGAACTCGGCCCGGCATTGCTTGGCGGCGTTGGTCAGGCAATATGCGAAGGCCATGTACTTGTGCGCGCGGATTTCGTCGGCTTTGGCCGGCAAGCCGCCCTTGAGCGCGGCTTGCAAGGCATCGAGCGCCTCCTTATAGAGGCCGCCATCATATTCCCTGATGCCTTCCGCCAGTTTTTGCTGCGCCGGGCTGGCGGACGGCTTGCTTGCCTGCGTCACCGCGCGTTTTTCCTCGACCGCGCCCTTGAGCGAGCGCCATACCGGTCCCCAGAGCGGGTGGCTGGCTTCGTTCGGCGCGAGGTCGAACGAGGGCGAAGCGGCGAGTATCGCCTGGAAATGCTCGCGGCACGGGTGCTCGCGGCCGTTGCTGCAATGGATGAAGGCGGCATGCTTGCGCGCCAGAAGCAGATCCGCGGTTCGCAATTGCCCGCTGTCGATGGCCAGCGTCAGGTCGGTCAGCGCCTGTCCGAAATTGCTGCTGCGGTAGTTCGCCAGGCCTTGCTGATAGCGCGCTTGGGCTTCCGCATAGGAAAGCGCCTGCTTGCCGCGCTCGGGCTTCTGTTCCATCTGCGCGCATCCCGCCAGGGCGAACGCCACGGCAAGAACGATAGATCTCATGCTCCGCATTCAAGTCTCCGGTCAGAACGCATACTGCACGGTCGCTTCGGCATTGCTTTTGACTTCGACAGTGGTCTTGTAGGGCGCGAACTGGCCGTTGCGCACTTCGATCTGGTGCTTGCCCGGAGCCAGTTTCAGCGATTTCAACGGCGGGCTGACGCCGCGCTTGCTGCCGTCGACATAAATCTCGCCCCACGGCTGGATGGCGAGTTTGACGGTACCGGGCTTGGCCGCCGGAGCCGATTGCTCCGCCGAAGCCTTGGTTTTTTCGGCCGGTTTTTCGTCGCCGCGTACGCTGTCCGCTACGGCCGTCACGATTGGCGCCGAACTCGCCGGCGCCGACGCGGTCGATCCAGCCGACGCAGCCGAAGCCATCGGCGCCGGCTTGGAGGCGGCAACGGCGGTTGATGACGATGGCGCCGTAGCCTTGCTGGCGTCGATCGCGGAATCCGGTTCCGCCGTCGGCGCCGAGATCTGTGCCGCGATCTTCGGCGCATCGGGTTGTTTCGACGGTGTGCTGGTCCAGGACCAGACCGCGCCGACAATGGTGAGCGCGCCGAGGCCGGCGGCGATCATTCCGGTGCGCGTAAGGACGGCTCTGCGCAGCGGCACCGCGACTTCCCGAACCTTGTCCCGGGCCCATCCCGCATGTCGCGGGGCGGGCGACGCCTGGTGCGCGTCGACGCTGCGGGCGCGGGAGCGGTCGCGCAGTTTTTCGGTGAGATCGTGGGTCTCGACCGCCGGACCGAAACGGTACACCTCATGCTCGCGCACGTGCTTGTCGTGGCGCGTGCCTTCATAGACGAACAACTGGGCATAGTCGCGCGAAAAGCGCGAGATGATGTCGTAGTAGGAGTGCGACACCATCACTTGCCCGGGTTCGGCGAAGCTCATGACGCGTTGCGCATCGTTGACGCCGTCGCCGATCATGTTGGTATGGCCGTTGATGTCGCGCACGATCTTCAGCGGCCCGAGGTTGATGCCCATGCGTACGAAACCGGGCTCGCCCATTTCCAGTTTCGCGGTATCGATGGCGTCGCGCAGCGACAACGCCGCGAACAGCGCGTCCTCCGGATCGCCCAGGAAAGCGATGGCGGCGCCATCGCCGGTATCCACCATGATGCGTTCCGCCACGGCGACGTTTTGCATCGCATCGGTGATGAAGGCGTTGAATACCTCCTTGATCTCGAGCTGTTCCTGCACCGATCGCGTCGAATAGCCGACGATATCGATGAACAGCACGCTACCGATGAAGGTGCGGTTCAACTGCTTGAGTTCGGGATTGCGGTCACTCATGGGAAAGAAGAGCCGACATCGGGCCGTGGCCTGCAGGAGTCTGTCATTGTACGCTTTTGAGGGCGTTTGTTGATTGCAGGACATATTTCCGCCGCATGCCTGGCGGAGGAGATGTCTCGAATTCCGCATGAAGCGCAAGTTATGCGCGACTTCGGCGAATGCGAAGCGGCCGCGGCGAATCAAGACAGAGCGCGAAACGACAAAGCGAGGGGCCGCGTTGGGAGCGCGCCGAAAATGAAAAACGCACCTCGAAGGGTGCGCATTCATGTTTGGTGCCGAGAGCCGGAATCGAACCGGCACGGTGTCACCACCGCGGGATTTTGAGTCCCGTGCGTCTACCTGTTCCGCCATCTCGGCGACGCAAACCGCGATTATGCCGGATTTGCAGCCCGAGAGCAACAGGATTCGCGGGGCGCGCATTGTCACATCGTAATCGAAGGGCGTATCATCGCCTATCCAGCCATTCAGTCCGACCAGTTCATGTCCAAGAAGTATAAGAAGATACGGGAAGCAGTCCTCGGCAAAGCGCTCGATCCGATGAAAACCGAAACGCGCCATTCGCTGGCGCTGGTGGCGTTCCTGGCATGGGTCGGCCTGGGGGCGGACGGGTTGTCGTCATCGGCTTACGGCCCGGAAGAAACCTTCCGCGCGCTGGGCGACCACACCCATCTCGGCTTGTACATGGCGGTGGCCACCGCGGTAACGGTCTTCATCATCGCGCTTGCTTACAACCAGGTCATCGAATTGTTCCCGACCGGCGGCGGCGGCTACCGCGTGGCGACCAAGCTGGTCGGCCCGTATCTCGGCCTGATCGCCGGCTGCGCGCTGGTGCTCGACTATGTGCTGACGATTTCCATCTCGATCGCCGCCGGCGTCGATGCGGTGGCGTCGCTGCTGCCGCTGGGCTTCCATCCCTACAAACTATGGGCCGAAGCGTTCATGATCGGCGTTCTGATCGTGCTCAACCTGCGCGGCATGAAGGAAGCGATCAAGGTATTGCTGCCGATCTTCCTGGGTTTCGTCACCACGCATTTCGTGCTGATCGTCTATGGCATCTTCGCGCATGCGTCGAACCTGCCGGAGCTCGTTCCCGACACGCTGGCAGAGACGACGACGCTGGCCGACCAGATCGGCTGGATCGGCGTCGCCGGCATGCTGCTCCTGGCTTATTCCCATGGCGGCGGCACTTATACCGGCCTGGAAGCGGTGTCGAACAACGTCAATATCCTGGCCGAACCGCGCGTACACACCGGCAAGATGACGATGTTGTACATGGCGCTGTCGCTGGCGTTCACCGCCAGCGGCATCATCCTGTTGTATCTGCTGTGGGACGCCAAGCCGGTCGAAGGGCAAACGCTGAATGCGACGACCTTCGAAGCGATCATCAACAGTTTCGGGATCGGCAGCACTTTCATCAACAAGACGATCTTGACGGTGGTGCTCGCCTTCGAAGCCGGACTGCTGTTCGTCGCCGCCAACACCGGCTTTCTCGGCGGCCCGTCGGTGTTGTCCAACATGGCCGCCGATTCCTGGGTGCCGCACAAGTTCCGCTATCTGTCGACGCGCCTGGTCACGCAGAACGGCATTCTCGTGATGGGCATCGCCGCGCTGGCGATCCTGTTCTGGACGCGCGGCAACGTCACCTTGCTGGTGGTGCTGTATTCGATCTCGGTGTTCCTGACTTTCGCGATTTCCCTGTTCGGCCTGTGCCTGTATTGGTGGCGCAATCGCAAAGGGCAGGCGCCCTGGAAACGGCGTTTCGCGCTGTCGCTGTTCGGCTTCCTGATCTGCGCCGGCATTCTGTTCGTGCTGCTCATCGAGCGCTTCGCGCAAGGCGGGTGGGCCGCGGCCCTGATCATCGCTTCCATCGCCGGCATCTGCATCTTTATCCGCAATCATTATCGCGAAACGAAGAGCGCGATTCATGAGGTCGACCAGGTCTTCGCCAATCAGCCGTTCGGCCCCCAGGTCGGCCCGATCGAACCGAATCCGGACGATCAGACGGCCGTCTTCATCGTCGGCTCTTCGCGCGGCGGCGGCTTGCATGCCTTGCTGTGGGTGCAACGGATGTTCCCGGGGCACTTCAAGAATTTCATCTTCGTGAACGCGCGCACCGTCGACTCGCACGCCTACGGCGGCGAAGGCGCGGTCGAGCAGATGCGCGCCGAAGCGAACGCGACGCTCAAGTTCTTCGTCGACTTTTGCCATAGCCACGGCATGGCGTCGTCCGCCTATCTCGGCTTCGGCACCGATGCCGTGGAGGAGGTCACCAAGCTGTGCCAGGATATTTCGGCCGAATATCCGAACGCGATCTTCTTCACCAGCAAGCTGATTTTCGAACAGGACAACTGGTTCACGCGGCTATTGCATAACCAGGCCGCCCTTGCCATTCAGCGGCGCCTGCATTTCGACGGCTTGCAGATGGTCATCCTGCCGATGAAAGTGTAAGTTCGTTGCCGATCCGATACGGCGGCATGCGCTCCGGCATGCCGCCGTTTTGCTTTTGAAAGCAGCATTTCACCCCTCCATTTCCGCAATTCGTCGCATTGGTGCGCGTGCCGGAGCAGGTCTTTGTTAGGATGGCGTTTGCACGATCGGTGCGCTCGACAGACAAGGAAAACCACAAATGGAGACCAACCTCGATCATCCTGCGGCCCGGCCGCTGGCTCCCGTTTCAAGCTCCGAACGCATACAGGCGCTGGATGTCGTGCGCGGATTCGCGCTGATCGGCATCCTGATGATGAACGTGGAGTTTTTCAATCGACCCATCGCCGAGCTGGGCACGGGCATACAACCCGGCTTGACCGGCGCCGACTGGTGGGTCAGTTGGTTCGTCCAGTATTTCGTCACCGGCAAGTTCTGGACCACGTTCTCGCTCCTGTTCGGCATGGGCTTCGCGGTCATGCTGACCCGCGCCGAAGCGGCGCAGCGCGATTTTCTCGTTCCCTACTTGCGGCGCATCGCGGCCCTCGCGTTATTCGGCACCTTGCACTACATTTTCCTGTGGTCGGGCGACATCCTGTTCGCCTATGCGGTGGGAGCGACCTGGCTGCTGATCCTCTTGTACGGCAAGCCGAAATATATCGCGGCCGCCATCGGCGCCCTGTTCGCGTTGGGCTTCGTGCCCGGCTGCAAATGGGCGTTCGGAATCGCTGGCAGCCTGGCCTTCTGCTCCGTGCTGGCCTTGTGGCTGCGCAACGAAAAGGAAGTGCGGGTCTTCGGCAGGGTGTTGCCGTTGGTTGCCGTGCTCGGCATCGTTATCGGCGCGATCGCGCTGATTGCCGGCGGCGTGATGTGGATCTTGCCCAAGATGCCGCCGCCGGCGCGTTTCGGCCTGCCGATTTTCGGCTTCGCGGTACTGACGGTCGGCATCCTGAGCGCTAAATATCACGAGCCGCGCAAAGACCGCGCCTGGCGACTCGGCGTGGGCAACTATGTGTTCGGCATGTTCATGATGACCACGATCGGCGCCACGCAATATTTCTTCCCCGAGCCGCAACCGGCCACGCCGCCGGCGACGGTGGCGAGCGCGTCCGCGGCCGCGGCCGGCGCGAACGTCGCACCGCCTGCTCCGGCGACGAAGCAGGCTTTGGCCGGCGCCGCCTCCCAGCCGGCTGCGAAGAAACAACCGACCGATGCGGAAAAAGCGGCCGAACGTGCCGCCGAACGCGCCAAGCGGCAAAAGGAGCGTGCCGAGAAAATCGCGACCGAGAAGCGCGTCATGGCCACCGGCACTTATCTGGATGCGGTTACCCTGCGCGCCAAGAACTTCCTCGATCACGCGGCGGGTGAATTCGGCTTCGCCACCATCATCGTCGGCATGTTCCTGCTCGGCTTCTGGTTCGTCCGTTCCGGCATCATGGAGAACACGGCCGCTCATTTACCGCTGTTCCGCAAGCTAGCGTTGTTCGGTCTTCCGGTGGGGATCGGCCTGGGTCTGCTCGGCAGCACGATCACGACCTACCATGTGCCCGGCTCGCAAACCGACGGTTGGCAGATGACGCAAGGCTTGCTGATGCTCGGCAACCTGCCGGCATGCCTCGGCTATGTCAGCCTGGTGGTGCTGATGATGCATAGCAAGACGGTATTCGCGAAGATCAACCTGCTGGCCCCATTCGGCCGCATGGCGCTGACCAATTACCTGACCCAATCATTGATCGCCGCGACGTTCTTCTACGGCTACGGATTCGGCAACTGGGGCATCTCGCGCGTATCGCAGATGGGCTATGTGGTTGTCATCGCGCTCGCTCAGATCGCGTTCAGCCACTTCTGGCTGTCCCGCTTCCGCTACGGTCCGTTGGAATGGCTGTGGCGCGCCGTCACCTACTGGAAGATTCCGCCGCTGCGCATCGCGCGGCCGGGCATCGCCTCCGCGGTTCCTCATCACGCAAGCTAAGCCTTATACTCGGGCGGGCAATCCCGCCCGAGTAACGATATTCACCCGATGCATAGACCGCTAACGATGGCCGGCGCGTTGCTGCTGGCCGGCTTGACTTGCTCTCCTCTCGTGCCCGCCCATGGCGCGGATGCCGCCAAAGTCCAGACCTTCAAGATCGCCGGATTGAAACAAGCGGCGCGGATTCTCGTCGACCGCTGGGGCGTTCCTCACATCTATGCCGAGAACCAGGACGACCTGTTCTTCGTTCAAGGATTCAACGCCGCGCGCGACCGCCTGTTCCAGATCGATCTCTGGCGCCGGCGCGGGCTCGGCCAACTGGCTTCCGTATTCGGCCCGGCCTATGTCGAGCAAGACCGGGCGGCGCGCCTGTTCCTCTATCGCGGCGATATGCAGGCGGAATGGCGTGCCTACGGGACGGAGGCGCAAGCCATCAGCGCGCGCTTCGTGGCAGGCATCAATGCCTATGTCGATTACGCCATGCACAAGCCCGAGCTCCTGCCGTTCGAGTTCCGCCTGCTCGGCTACCTGCCGGCCAAGTGGCGGCCCGAGGACGTGGTGCGCATTCGCAGCCATGGCCTCACGCGCAACCTGACGCATGAAGTGGCGCGCGCCAACGTGGTATGCAAGGCGGGCTTGCCCGCCGACCGGATTCGCGCCGGGCTGACGCCGGACTGGACGACGAAGGTGCCCGACGGCCTCGATCCTTGCCTGCCGGACGATCTGCTCCAGGTATTCGCGCTCGCCACGCAAAGCGTTCTTTTCAGCAGGGAGTCGTTGGCCGCGACGCATCCCGGAAGCGGCGCGCTTGCCGCGGCGCCCAAGGAAGGCGATGCGGAAGAGCGCGCCGAAGGCAGCAACAACTGGGTCGTGGCGCCGTCCCGTTCCGCGACCGGCCGCGCGATCCTGGCCAACGATCCGCATCGCGCCTACTCGACGCCGTCGTTGCGCTATATCGCGCACCTGAGCGCGCCGGGCCTGGACGTGATCGGCGCCGGCGAACCCGCCTTGCCCGGGATATCGATCGGCCACAACGGCCGCATCGCATTCGGCCTGACGATCTTCAGCATCGATCAGGAAGACTTGTACGTCTACGAGACGCATCCGTCGGACCCGATGCGCTACAAGTACCGGGACGGCTGGGAAAGATTCAAGGTCGTCCGGGAATCCGTCGCGGTCCGCGGAGCAAGGCCGGCGACGGTCGAACTGCTGTTTTCGCGGCATGGGCCGGTGATCTACCGCGAACCGGACAAGCGGCGCGCGTTCGCGGTGCGCACCGGCTGGATAGCGCCTGGCATGGCGCCGTACTTCGGCAGCATCGACTACATGAAAGCGAAAGATTTCGCGCAGTTCCGGGAGGCGATGAGCCGCTGGGGCGCGCCGACCGAGAACCAGGTCTACGCGGATACCGAAGGCAACATTGGCTGGGTGGTCGGAGGATTGGCGCCGCGCCGCCCGAACTGGGACGGCTTGCTTCCGGTGCCGGGCGACGGACGTTACGAATGGAGCGGTTTTCTGCCGGGCGGCAAGCTGCCGTCGTTGTACAACCCGCCGCAGGGATGGTTCGCCACTGCGAACGAATTGATCCGGCCGGAAAGTTATCCCTACAAGGAATACAAGCTCGGTTTCGAATGGCCGCACAATGCGCGCGCCGTGCGCATCGGGGAAGTGCTGGCGGCGAACCCGAAAGTCTCGATCGAAGACATGTTGCGGCTCCAGAACGATGTCGTGTCGGTGCCCGCGCGCCGCCTGCTGGCGCTGCTCAAGCTCCTTGGATCGGCCGATCCGAAGACGCAAGCGGCCCTGCGCCTGCTGGGAGCGTGGGATGCCGCGGACCGCGCGGATTCCGCGCCGGCAGCCTTGTTCGAAGTGTGGTGGTCGCGCCACTTGGGCGACGCGTTCAAGACGGCCTTGCTCGGCGCCGATGCGGCCGCGACGATGACGCATCCGGATGCGACCGTCATGCTCGATACGCTGGAAAGGCCGGCCGGCCGTTTCGGCGCCGATGCCGAGAACAAGCGCAACCAGTTGCTGCTCGCCAGCCTGGCAAGAGCGTGGGCCGATATGGAGCGGCTGCAAGGCACGGATCCCAAGCAGTGGCAATGGGGCAGGCTGCAATTCAGCTATTTCATGCATCCGTTGTCGTCGCTGGTGGACTCCGACACCCGCACCAGACTCAACATCGGACCGTTTCCGCGCCAGGGCAGCGCGTACACCGTGAATCAATCGAGTTATCGCGCCACCGATTTCCTGCATTACAACGGGCCGTCCTTCCGCGTCGTGATCGACGTCGGCGGCTGGGACAATTCGCGCGCGATCAATACGCCGGGCCAATCGGGCGATCCCGCCAGCCCGCATTACCGCGACCTGGCGGCGGATTGGGCCGCGGGACGGTATTTTCCCCTGCTGTATTCGCGCAAGGCGGTGGAGGAGGCCGCGTCGCAGCGCATCGAGTTGCTGCCGCGCTGATTTCCAATCGGTTCGATCTGCCCGTACACTTCCTCCAGGAGGAATCGTCATGCTCATCAATTGCGTCGTCTACCAGGATGGAAAAAAACTCGGCGATATACCGGTCCAGGACATCAGCGACTATCTGGCCCGCCCGGGTTGTTTCGTCTGGGTGGCGCTGCGCGATGCGGGGCCGGAGGAACTCGAACAGTTGAAGGCGGAATTCGACCTCCACGAGCTGGCGGTCGAGGACGCGCATCACGGCCACCAGCGGCCCAAGATCGAGGAATATGGCGATTCGCTGTTCGCGGTCGTCCATACCGTGGAGTATGCCGCCGGCGAGCTGCTCGCCGGCGAGGTCAACATCTTTGTCGAGAAAAACTATGTCCTGTCGGTGCGCAATCGCAGCCGCCAGGATTTCCTGGGCGTCCGCGCGCGCTGCGAGCGCGAACCGCATCTGCTCAAGCAAGGGCCGGCCTTCGTGTTCTACGCCTTGATGGATGCCGTGGTCGACCGCTACTTCCCGGTGGTCGACGCCCTGGAATCGGAGCTCGAGGCGATCGAGGAGCAGATATTCGCTAAGGGCGCGGCCCAAGCCAACATCGAGCGGTTGTATGAACTCAAGCGCAAGGTCATGCGGCTGCGGCATGCGGTGGCGCCGTTGATGGAAGCCGCCGCCAAGCTGCACGGGGGACGGGTGCCGGCGATATGCGCCAATACCCAGGAGTATTTCCGCGACGTGTACGACCATCTTTGCCGCATCAACACATCGGTCGATGCGATCCGCGACACCATCAGCACGGCGATCCAGGTCAACCTGTCGATGGTGACCATCGAGGAAAGCGAAGTGAACAAGCGGCTCGCGGCCTGGGCGGCGATCTTCGCGGTCGCCACGTCGTTCGCGGGAATCTGGGGCATGAATTTCGATGTCATGCCCGAGCTCAAATGGCAATACGGCTATCCGCTCGCCCTCGGGCTGATCGGTTCGACTTGCGGCTATCTGTACTACCGTTTTCGCAAAGCGCGCTGGTTGTGAGCTCCGCAGCGCCACATCCGCTCAATGCTGCGCGGCCGCCGGCCGCATGATCTCCTGCCCTTCGGGCAGGACTTCGCGTTGGACGACGCGCAAGTACCAGAACAGCCCGATCGCCACGAGCGCGAGGCTGGTGCTGTTGCCGATCCAGAATCCCGATGCGCCGCGCAGCGCCGGCGGCATGATGCCGAACGGATCGAGGCCGATCAGGTAGCCGCCGCCGAGGCCGACGCCCCACAGGGCGAAGGCATAGATCAGGGTCGGCACGACGACGATCTTGTAGGCGCGCAGCACGAACGCCGTCGTCACCTGGATGGCGTCGAGCAATTGATAGAAGGCGATGAACATGAAGAGCGGCAGGGCGGCGGCCATGATCGCCGGATCGGGCGTGTAGGCGCGCACGATCAGGCCGCGCGCGAACCAGACGGTGCAGCCGATGACGATCGACAGGCTCGCCGCCAGCAGGATGCCGCTGTTGCCGATGCGCTTCGCCTCCTGCATCCGGCGCGCGCCCACCGCATGCGCGGTGAGCGTCGCGGTGGCATTCGCGATCGCCAGCGGCAGCATGTAGAGCAGGGTGCCGAAGTTGGCGGTGATCTGGTGGCCGGAGACCGGGATCTCGCCGAGACGGGCGATGAAAACCGCCATGAAAGTGAAGGCCGTCACCTCGATCAGGTAGCTGAGTCCCATCGGGATGCCGAGTCTCAGCAGCGCGCGTTGCGCCTTCCAGTCCGGCAGGACGAAGCCGCCGCCGAACAGCGAGAACTTGTCGTAGAACGGGGAAGTGCGCAGCACCAGCCAGCCGGCCAGCAAGGTCAGCCAGGACACGATGGCCGTCGCGATGGCGGCGCCGGGGCCGCCGAATGCCGGCAAACCGAGGCCGCCGAAGATGAACAAGGCGTTGAGCGGGATTTTCAGCAGCAGCGCGCCGACATGGATCGCCATCACGATCTTGGGCCGCGCAAGCGCGTTGTTGAGGCCGGAAAAGACGCGGAACCCGAGCGTCGCCGGCAAGGCGATCGCCAGGATCTGCAGATACAGCGTCGCCTTGGCGTTCAGTTCGGGCGAAGCATGCGCCAGCGACAGGAACGGCTGCGGAAACAGCAGTACGAGCGCGCCGAGCAGCGACAGGAAGACCGCCAGCCACGCGCCTTGCTTGACCTCCACGCCGATCGCCTGGTAGCGCTTGGCGCCGAACAACTGGCTGATGGCCGGCGACAGCGCCTGCAGGACGCCGTGGCCGCCGACGAAGACGCTGACATAGATCGACGAGCCCACCGCGAGCGCCGCCAGGTCGGTAGCCGAGTAGCGGGACGTCATCGCCGTATCGAGCACACCGTTGGCGATCACCGCCAGCTGGCCGATCAGGATCGGCCACGCCAGGGCGGCGATGCGCTTGACCGGATGGCGGGATTCGGCGGCGTCCATCAGTTCACCCGCCGGTAGAGGCGGAAACGTTCATCGCGGTCCGAACTGCGGCCGCCTTCCCATTGCAGCCGCCATTCGCCCTGGCCGAAGGCGTGCGGTCTCCTGTCGTTGCGCTTGCCCGAGACACTATCCTGCAGCAGCAGATAATCGCAGCGCGTGTCGTCGAATTGGGCGAACGGCACGCGGCCGAAATAGGCGAAGGATGCGCGTTGCGCCGGGCCGACGTTGCTGTCGACGCACTTGGCGCCGGCCGGCAATTGCTGGCCGATCTGGCGCGCGACGGCGGCGTAGCTCTTGCGGTAGTCGGCCCATGACAGGGCAAGCGTCATCAGCAGCAGCCAGCACAGGATCACGCCGCCCGAGGACAGCACGACGGCGCGCCACAATACCGAGGGCCGCCGCGCCACGCGCCAACGCACGACGAAGATCCACCCGACCGACGCGGCGACGGCGACGAACGTCGCGAACGGGCGGAATTCCGGCGTGAAACCCGGCGCCAGCTTGAACGCATTCTTCGCCAATCCCGCCGGCCAGCCGGTTTGCGTGGCCAGCCAGTACATCCAGATGGCGAGGGCGAAGGCGGTCAGCGCCATGACCGAATACCAGTCGACGGCATTGATCGCGCCGCGCTTCATCGTCGGCAAGCCGAAGGCGGCCAGGATGGCGAGCGGCGGCAGCCAGGGCAGGAGCAGGACTTCCTCGGAATGCGGGTTGAGCAGCACCAGCAGGGCGAGCGGAACGAAGAAGCACAGCGGCAATTCAATGTGGAGCGGGCGGTTCTGGCGGCGCCAGGCATAGACCGCCCAGCCGGCGAAGGGCCAGGCCGGCCAGGAAAACCAGATGCCGGTCTTGACGAAGTAACCCAGGGTCGCCAGCGACGGCAGGCCGATCTGGCGATAATTCCAGCCCATCCAGGCATCGAACGGCGAACTGTTGAACGGCCGCATCTGGCTGCAGACTGCGATCCAGGCGAAGGCGATCAGGAGCGCGGCCGGAAACGCGATGCCGAGAACGCGGGTCAGCAGCTTGCGATCGCGGCGCGCGGCCAGCACGGCCAAGCCTGCCAGCAACGCCAGCGGCACGACCCAGCCGCGCGTCAGGACCAGCGCGCCGAGGCCGAATCCCAGCATGAGCGCCGTGCGCACGGAACCCGATTCGAACAGGCGTACCGCGCAATAGAAAGAGTAGGCGACGAGGGAGATCTGCAGCGCCCCCGGCATGGTCATGTGGCTGTGCGGAAGCAGGCCGAGGCAGCCGAGGTAGATCAGCAAGGCGCCGTCGGCCAGGGTGCGGCCGTAATCCCGCGGTTCCGGCTGTCCGCCGAAAGCCAGTTTCAACGGCTGCGCCTCCGGTCGCCGGCCGAGCAGATAGGTGGCATACCAGACCGACAGCGAGCCGAGCAGGAAGAAGCCGATCGTGGCGAAACGCGCCGCCATGAAATCGCCGAACAGCCAGCCGAACAGCTTGATGCACAACGCGCCGAGCCAGAAGGTCAGCGGCCCCTGTTCCGGCATCGGCAAGCCGACGATATGCGGCCATAGCCAGTCGTCCATGCCGCCGTGCGCCATGGTCCACATGATGCCGAAGCCGGCCGCATCCTCCTTCCAGGGATCGCGTCCGACCAGACCTGGGAGGATGTACAGCAGGCACAGCGCGAACAGGCCCCAGCGTGGAAGTGCGTTCGTCGCGGAGGCAGGAAGGCGGACGGGTTTCATCAAGAAGAGGTCTGATCGTTTTTATATGGTCCGGGCGCTATTGTGCCGGAAAGCGAAGCTTCAGTGGAGGCTAACTTGCATAGCAAGTTAAGCAGCGCAAGCTGCGGCCGGAACTAAATCGAAGCTTTAGCGGAGGCCAGCTTGCGCGGCAAATCAGGCGAGGTTGATTGCGGCTGAGGCCAAGCAGCGTAGGGTGCGAATGTGGCCGCAAAGAATGTAGGCGTTTCGGCGGCATGGGCGCGTGAAACGGAAGACGAGTCGGGATGACGGTTCCCGGAAATGAAAAAGGCAGCCGAAGCTGCCTTTTCGATGCAAAGCGGCGGGAAATCAGCCTGCTGCTTGGGTCTTCGAACCGCGGTTGCCGAACTTCTGGCGGAATTTCTCGACGCGGCCGGCCGTATCGACGATCTTGTGCTTGCCGGTGTAGAACGGGTGCGACTCGGCGGAGACTTCAATCTTCACCAGCGGGTATTCCTTGCCTTCGAAGTTGATGGTTTCCTTGGTCTGGATGGTCGAACGCGTGATGAATTTGAAGTCGTTGGACATGTCTTGGAACACGACTTCGCGATATTCGGGATGGATGCCTTCTTTCATTTCTGCCTCAAAAAGTTTGGTAGCCAATCGCCACTTCGTCGGTCCTTGCTGCTTCTCGACCCGATTGCCGATCACTTGCCGGTTTGGAAAAACGGGAATTATATAATGAAATCAGGGATCTGGGATGATTTTGGTGGCCTGAGGGATATGCGCTGCCCGGTCGGTGGATCGTCATCATCCACGGAGCGGCTCGCAAGCCGCTCCGGTTCCGCGGGCCCATGTCGCGGCCTGCATGCCGCAACGGCTTCGCAGGCGTCGCGCATGCGTGGCGAATTCCCTGGTACGTCCCCGCTTTACCCGCCCCTGCGCATCATCTCGAAGAATTCGGCGTTGTTCTTGGTCGCCTTCATCTTGTCGAGGATGAATTCCATCGCTTCGATCTCATCCATGTTGTAGATCAGCTTGCGCAGGATCCAGATCTTCTGGAGGATGTCCGGCTTGATCAGGAGTTCTTCGCGGCGGGTGCCGGACTTGTTGAGGTTGATGGACGGATAGACGCGCTTCTCGGCCAGGCGGCGTTCGAGATGCACTTCCATGTTGCCGGTGCCCTTGAATTCCTCGTAGATCACGTCGTCCATGCGGCTGCCGGTTTCGATCAGGGCGGTCGCGATGATGGTCAGCGAGCCGCCTTCCTCGATGTTGCGGGCGGCGCCGAAGAAGCGTTTCGGACGCTGCAGGGCGTTGGCGTCGACGCCGCCGGTCAACACCTTGCCGGAAGCCGGGATCACGGTGTTGTAGGCGCGCGCCAGGCGGGTGATCGAATCGAGCAAGATCACGACGTCTTTCTTCATTTCCACCAGGCGCTTGGCTTTCTCGAGCACCATCTCGGCCACCTGCACGTGGCGCGTCGCCGGTTCGTCGAAGGTGGAGGCGACAACTTCGCCGCGCACCGAGCGCTGCATTTCCGTCACTTCCTCGGGACGTTCGTCGATCAGCAGGACGATCAGCGTGGTATCGGGGTGATTGGTCGTGATCGCGTGCGCGATATGCTGCAGCATCACGGACTTGCCGGACTTCGGCGACGCCACCAGCAGGCCGCGCTGACCCTTGCCGATCGGCGCGATCATGTCGATGATGCGGCCGGTGATGTTTTCCTCGCCGCGCATGTCGCGCTCGAGATTCAGGACCTTGTTCGGATGCAGCGGCGTGAGGTTCTCGAACAGGATCTTGTGCTTGGACGCTTCCGGCGGCTCGCCGTTGACCTTGTCCACCTTGACCAGCGCGAAATAGCGCTCGCCATCCTTGGGAGTACGCACTTCACCTTCGATCGAGTCGCCGGTGTGCAAGTTGAAACGGCGAATCTGCGAGGGCGAGATATAGATGTCGTCGGTCGACGCCATGTAGGAGGCATCGGGGGAGCGCAGGAAGCCGAAGCCGTCGGGCAGGACTTCGAGGGCGCCGTCGCCGAAAATCTGTTCGCCTGATTTCGCGCGCTTCTTGAGGATCGCGAACATCAGCTCCTGTTTGCGCATACGCGCGGCGTTTTCGATATCGAGGCCGATCGCCATCTCCAGGAGGGCCGATACGTGCAACGCCTTGAGTTCGGATAAGTGCATAGTCTTAAAGAGTGGCCCGGACGGGCTCTAACAAGGTGGGGGAGGGAACTGCGGTGAAAGTTCTTTTTATTGATGGACGAAGCGCAGGTCTTCGTCTCGTCTCCGTATTTTACGAGAGGGTTCGCGCGAGCGCCAGTCCTCCCGCAAAAATCGACGGCGCTGCGAGCGCATCGCCGTCGCAGGCATCAGATATTGCTGTCGATGAACGAGGTCAGTTGGCCTTTTGCCATGGCGCCGACTTTTTGCGCCGCCGGCACGCCGTTCTTGAACAGGATCAGCGTCGGGATGCCGCGGATGCCGAACTTGGCCGGCACGGCCTGGTTGGCGTCGACGTCCATCTTGGCGATCTGCAGCTTGCCGTCGTATTCCTTGGCCACTTCTTCCAGGATCGGGGCAATCATCTTGCAGGGACCGCACCATTCGGCCCAGAAGTCCACCAGGACCGGTTTGTCGGATTTCAGTACGTCCGATTCGAACGATGCGTCGGAAATGTGTTTGATGTTTTCGCTCATGGTTTTCTCAAACGAGGGGGAAAGTCAAAAATCAGCGCCGAATCCTGCTGTCGACGTCGCCGCGATGTTACTCCGCGCTGTTACTGGGAAATGGAGGCGTCGTGCACAAACTTCAAGGCTGGCACTGTGCAACAAGAGGTAGTGCGGCGGGAAATTGGGCAAATCATAACGCATTTTCATAAAAAGTGTAGCCGGGCCGGTCAATTTGCCGCTGCCTGGCGGCCATTTTCATGATGCCTCGCATAAAATGCAGGGCGGAAAGCGCTGACAATCTTTCCATCGTTCCGCACTTTTCGTCATCGTTCCGCTTTCGCCGAGTTCGCATGCTCCATTCTCCCGTACCGATCAAGCCGTGCGCCGTGTTTTGGGACGAAGTCGCGCGTATCGTGCAAAGGAGCGAATTGCTGTCCGCTGACGGCCGGCCCTGCACGCGGGATTTTTCGGCCGTACGCATCCTGGTGCCGACCATGGCGCATGTGCAGCAGCTGAGAACGGCCTTTGCGGCGCGGATGGCCGAGGCTCCCGCCGGCATTCCCGCAAGCCCCCCTGCAGGCGTCTTCATTCCGCCGCGCATCACGACGCTCGGCGCGTGGTTGGCCTTGCAACCGCCGGTCAAGCCGGCGGGCGATGCCGAGCGCCTGATGTCGTTGTATGCCGTGCTGCGCCAGCAGGCCTGGCTCAAGAAACTGTTCTCCGCGCGCCGCAATACCGATCTGCTGCCGCTGGCCCGCACGCTGCTGACGCTGTGCGATGAACTGACGCAAGCCTTGTTCCCGCTGCTCAGGAGCGTGCCCGATGCCGCGGATGAACGCTGGCAGGCGGCGCTGGCCCACATGTCGCCCGCCGCGCGCGAACTCCTGTCCGACGAGACGCAGATGGTGTGGTCGATCTGGAAGAGCCTGCTCGACGAGCGCGATCCGCATGTCGTCCGATTCGCTCAGTTGCAGCGCCTGGCCGAACAAGCGGACGAGGCGCTGGTCTGGGTGTCGCCGGTCGCGCCCGATCCGTTCGAGGAAGCTTTCCTCGCCGCGTATGCCGGACGGCGGCCGGTGCTTCCCATCACGCTCGATTGGCGCGGCCGCACGCTGGAATCCATCTACCTCCAGGCCTGGCCGGACTTGGCGGAGGACGGCGCGTTGCCGGACGGGCCGTTAGCGGCCCCGGCTTCCCTGCGGCTGAGCGAGGCCAGGAATCTCGAGGACGAAGCCATACGCGGCGCCCAGACCGTGCTCGACTGGCTTGCGGCGGGAAAGTCGCGCGTCGCGGTCGTCGCCCAGGACCGCGTCGTCGCGCGCCGCATCCGCGCCTTGCTCGAGCGCGCGCGCGTCGGCGTGGCCGATGAAACCGGCTGGAAATTGTCGACCACGCGCGCGGCGGCGGCGCTGGCCGCCTGGTTCGAGACGGTCGCTTCCCGCGCCGACACCACGGCGCTGCTGGATTTCCTCAAATCGCCGTTCGTGCTGGCCGATATCGACGACAAGCCCGATCACGTGATGGTCGCCGAATTGGCCCTGCGGCGCTCCAATGTCGGCGGCGGCTGGGAGCGGATAGACGCCGCGCTCACCGATTATCCCGTCGAGCGCGAGGTGGCGGCGCGCCTGGCGCGGCAAGCGGAAAAATTCGCCGGACAGCGCAAGAGCCTGGCGCAATGGGTGGAGACGACCTTGCAGGCGGTCGATGCGCTGGCGATGCGCGCCGAACTCGAAGCCGACCATGCCGGCGCCCAAGTGCTGGCCTTGTTCGAGACGATCGCGCGCGACTGCGCGGCGCTCGAACTGCCGTTCTCGTTCGCCGAGTGGCGCGCCTTCGTCAACCTGCAGTTCGAGTCGGCGCCGTTCGCGCCGGCGGAGGCCGACAAGCGGGTCGTCATGCTGCCGCTGAACGGCGCCCATCTGCGCGGTTTCGATGCCGTGCTGATGATCGGCGCCGATGCCGACCATCTGCCGTCCAGGCCGGTCGAGACGCTGTTCTTCGCCAACGCGGTGCGGCGCGAACTGGGCCTGGCCACGCGCGAAAGCCGCCAGCGCCAGCAGTTGCGCGATTTCGCCGAACTGCTGCTCACCAATCCCGTGGTCGTCGTGTCGTGGCAGGCGCACAAGGGCGGCGAACCGAATCCGGTCAGCCCCTGGATCGCGCGCCTGCAAATGGCGCTCGAACGCGCCGGCGCGGCGCCGCTCGCACAACACGCGGTGCATCCGCAGCCGGTGCGATTGACGCCCGAACCCGTCGCGCGTCCGGCGCCGGCGGCGCCGGAATTGCTGCCGGCGAAACTGTCCGCCAGCGGCTACAACAGCTTCGTCGCCTGCCCCTATCAATTCTTCGCGACGCGCATGCTCGGCGTGTCGGCGATCGACGACTTATCCGACCTGCCGGAAAAGCGCGATTACGGCGACTGGCTGCACGAGATCCTGCGCCAATACCACGATACGCTGCGCGAACGGAACCTCGGCTTCGATGGGCGTTGCGATCTGATGGCGGAGATTTCGGAACGGATCTTCGAACGCGAACTGGCGAAAAGCGCCGCCGCGCTCGGCTATTACGCGCGCTGGAAAAAGACGATGCCCGCCTACGTCGCCTGGGCCGACGAGCGCGAACGGCAAGGCTGGCGCTTCGAAATCGGCGAAGCCTGGCGCGAGCGCCGGCTGTCCTGGCCGGGCGGCGAAGTCACCCTGCACGGACGCATCGACCGCATCGACGGCAACGATGCCGGCGAACGGGCGGTGCTCGACTACAAGACGAAGAACATGACGGCGCTCCGGGATCGCTTCAAGCGGCTGGAGGATCATCAACTGGCGTTCTACGGCTTGCTGTCCGAAGAGCCGCCGGTCGCGGCGCATTACGTCGCGCTGGAGCCGGCCAAGGACCGGATCGGCGACGCCGCCGCGCCGGACTACCCGCGCTGGCAGCAGGCGCTGCAAGAGCGCATCGAGCGCGGCATGCAGGCGATTTCGCAGGGGGCGGCGCTGCCGGCGAACGGCATCGAGACCGCGTGCCGCTATTGCGACGTGCGCGGCCTGTGCCGCAAGGGGGCATGGTGATGACGACGCCGCGCGCCTACGAGATCGACGGCGTGGACGCCGACGCCGCGCAATTCACGCGGGCGGCGTGCGATCCGCGCCAATCGGTGGTGGTCGAGGCGTGCGCGGGCAGCGGCAAGACTTGGCTGCTGGTCGCGCGCATGCTGCGCCTGCTGCTGGCGGGAGCCGCGCCGGCCGAATTGCTGGCGATTACCTTCACGCGCAAGGCGGCGCAGGAGATGCGCGAACGCCTGGTGCAGCTGCTGCATGAGCTCGCGCTGGCGCCGGAGCCGCAGGCGCGCGCGCTGCTGCGCGAACGCGGCATCGCCGAGGCGTATCTCGACGAGACGCTGCCCGAGGCGCGCGGCCTGTACGAGCGCGTGCTCGCCAGTCCGCAAGCCTTGTCGATCGATACCTTCCACAGCTGGTTCGCGCGCCTGCTGCAGATCGCGCCGCTGACCTCCGGCATACCGCACGGCTACGCGCTGTCGGAGACCACCGGCGAATTGCAGGCGGAAGCCTATTCGCGCTTCATGCAAAGCTTGAACGATCCCGACTCCGCGGCGATCAAGGATGCGCTGTTGCGGTTGTACGACATGGTCGGCGATTGGAGCGCGCGGCGCCTCCTCGACGCCTTTCTCGACAAGCGCGCCGAATGGTGGGCGGCGCGCCGCGCCGGCGATCCGCTCGACCGGCTCCGGGCGCTGTGCGGCCCGGATGCGGAACAGGACGCGCGGCTCGGCCTGTGGCGCGACGAGGTATTGAAACAACGGATCATGACGATTGCCGCGCTGCTCGGCAAGGGCACGAAGACCAACCAGAAGCGCGCGGTCGCCATCGAGACGGCCGTGAGCGGCGGCGCCTCGCTCGGGAACTTCGCCGCCTTGTGCAACGAATTCTTCGACGCCGATGGCGACAGCCGCAAGAACCAGAAAACCAAGGACTTGAGCCGCGCGCTCGAGGACCATTACCGCAGCGGCGACGCCGCGACCCTGTTCGACGACGAGTTCGCCGCCGTCGGCGCGCTGCTGCAGACGTTGCAGCGGCGCGGCGCCGAGCCGGCGGTGCTCGCCCTGAACCAAGACCTGTTCCTGGCCGGCGACGCCTATGTCGAACACTATCAGGCGGTGAAGGCCGAGCAGCGCGTGTTCGATTTCGCCGATCTCGAATGGCATGCCTACCGGCTGCTGACCGATCCGCAGCACGCGTCCTATCTGCACAGCCGCCTCGATGCGCGCTACAAGCACATCCTGCTCGACGAATTCCAGGACACCAATCCGCTGCAGTGGAACATCGTGCGCGCCTGGCTCGACGCCTATGGCGAGGAAGCGGCCAGGCCGAGCGTCTTCATCGTCGGCGATCCCAAGCAGTCGATCTACCGTTTCCGCCGCGCCGAACCGCGCGTGTTCAACGCGGCGCGCGATCTGTTGCGCGCGCAAGGCGCGTGCATCCTGCGCACCAACCAGACGCGGCGCAATGCGACGGCCGTCATCGAGACGATCAACGCCAGCCTGCGCGGCAACCCGATCTATGCGCCGCAGACGACGTTCTCCCAGCTGACGGGCGCGGTATGGCGCTTGCCGCTGATCCGCGCGGCCAAGGCCGATGCCGATGCGGCCGCCGAGGTGGACGCCGAGGTGGACGCCGATCGGGCCGCGCTGCGCGACCCGCTCACCACGGCGCGCGAGGAGGAAGAGGATGCGCGGCGCTTCGAGGAAGCCCGGGCCGTGGCGCGCGCCCTGTTGCGCGCGCGGCGCGAGCTGCCGGACCTGCCGTGGTCGGACATGATGCTGCTGGTGAAGAAGCGTACTCACCTGGCGGCCTACGAGAACGCCTTGCGCGAAGCCGGCATTCCCTTCGTCTCCGACAAGCGCGGCGGCCTGCTCGAGGCGCTCGAGATCGCCGACCTGATCGCCTTGCTGACTTTCCTGATCACGCCCGGCGACAACCGCGCGCTCGCGCACGTGCTGAAGTCGCCGATCTTCGGCGCCGACGACGACGACCTGATCCTGCTGGCGCGACGGCGCGAGGGCGGCTGGTGGCGGCGCTTGCGAGCGGCCGCCGCGGAGGCGGATGCGCCGCCGGCGCTGGCGCGGGCCGCCGCGCTGCTGGAACAATGGCTGGCGATCGCGCCGCATCTGCCGGTCCACGACCTGCTCGACCGCATCATGCACGACAGCCGCCTGCTGGTGCGCTATGCGCAGGCCGCGCCGCCGGCCGCGCGCAGCCAGGCGCTCGGCAACATCGAGGCCTTCGTCGAGCTCGCGCTCGATCTCGACGCCGGCCGTTATCCGAGCCTGCCGAAATTCATCGAGGCGCTCAAGCAGCTGCAGCACGGCGCCGCCGGCGACGCGCCCGACGAGGCGAGCATCGACGCCGCCATCGATGCCGTGCGCATACTGACCATCCACAGCGCCAAGGGCCTCGAAGCGCGCGTCGTCGCGCTGCTCGACGCCAACCACAGCGAGCCGGCGCGCGACGACCTCGGCATCCTCTGCGATTGGCCGGAGGATAGCGAAGCGCCGATTCACCTCTCGGCATTCGGACGCAAGGCGGAGCGCGGCGCGGCGCGCGACGCCTTGTTCGCGGCCGAAGAGCGCTTCAAGGCGCAGGAAGACTGGAACCTGCTGTATGTCGCCGCCACGCGCGCCAAGGAATTGCTGATCGTGTCCGGCGTCGCCGGCAACCGCAACGCCGACGCGGAAGGCGTGGTGGCGGACAGCTGGTATGCGCGGCTGCTGCATGCGCCCTTGACCGAGTGCGAAGCCGAGGCCGCCGCGCCGGCGGAAGCCGCGCGCCTGCCGTTCGAATTGGCCTTGTTCGAACCGGCGCCGCTGCCTGCCGCCGCGAGCGCGCGCGCCGCCGCCGACACCGACCGCGCGGCGATCGACGAGGGCATCGCATTGCACGCCTTGCTCGAACGCGTCACCCAGGCCGGCCGCTGGCCGGTCGAGCTGCCGGAGGCGGAAGTCATCGCCTGGTGGCTGCAATGCCCGCCTGCGCTGGCGCGACTGGCGCGCGAGCGCGCCTTGGCGATTCTCATGCGGCCGGAGCTCGAACGCTTCTTCAACCCGGCGCATTACCGGGCGGCGCACAACGAACTCGACGTGATGACGAAAGACGGCCTGTCGCGCATCGACCGCCTGGTGGTGTTCGACAGCGACGTCTGGATCCTCGACTACAAGCGCAACGCGCTCGAGAGCGAGCGTGCCGCGCATGCGGCGCAACTGGCCGGGTACCGCGCCGCGGCGCAGGCGATCTACGCCGGCAAGCGGATCAGGACCGCGCTGATCGCCGGCGACGGCCGGCTGCTGGAACTCGATTGAGCCGGACATGACCACCACCAGCCAGCGCCGCCAACGGATCCTGCAATTGCTGATGGAACACGGCAATGTCCAGGTCAGCGAATTGAGTCCGTCGTTCAACGTCTCGGCCGTCACCATCCGCAACGACCTGAGCTTTTTCGAAGAACAGGGACTGGTGACCCGCACCTACGGCGGCGCTTTCCTGAAACGCCCGCAACATGCGCCGGAACGCGCCGCCGCCGTGGCGCGCGGCGTAACTGCGCCGGGCGCCGCGCGCGGCGAGCGCATCGGCGCGCGCGCCGCGCGCTTGATCCGGCCCGGCGACAACATCCTGATCGACGCCGGCACCGCCGCCTATCGGCTGGCGAGACATCTCGCCGCGGCGTCCGGCCTCACGGTCATGACCAACGGCCTCGACATCGCCGCCGAACTGGCCGCGACCGAGGGCATCCGCCTGCTCTGCACCGGCGGCATGCTGGACCGGGAGGCGCGTTCCTTCGTGGGAACCCAGGCCGAGCAAGGCCTGGACGGCTATCATTTCGACAAGGTGTTTCTCGACGCCGACGGCTTCGACCTCAAGCACGGCATCACGGCCCACGACGAGGCGACGGCGCGGCTGAAGCGGCGGATGATCGAAGCGGCCGGAACCTGCATCGTCCTGCTTGATTCCGCGAAGTGCGGACAGATCGGCCTGCATCGGATCGCGCCGCTCTCCCGGGTCGGGGCGGTGATCGCGGATCCGGACCTGCCGGCCGAATACCGCGAGGCATTGGAACGGTTGGAGATCGACATCGCCGTGGCCGACTGATCCGGCGCCATGGCATTTGCGCGGGAATCGGATAGAATCGAACGACCGTTCTGTTTTATTGCCGAGGAGCCATGCCATGCCGAACGACGCCGTCGAAACGCTTGCCTATCGCATCTGTCCCCTGTGCGAAGCCGGATGCGGTCTTGAACTGAGGCTCGTCGGCGCCAAGATCGCCGCCATCCGCGGCCACGACGGCGACGTATTCAGCCGCGGCTATATCTGCCCCAAGGGCGTGTCGCTCAAGGATTTGCACGAAGATCCGGACCGGCTCCGCGTGCCGCTCGTCAAGCGCGACGGCAGGTTCGTCGAGGCAAGCTGGGACGAAGCCTTCGCGGAAATCGAACGCCGCCTGCCGCCCATTCTGGCCGATCACGGCGCCGACGCGGTCGCCGCCGTGATCGGCAATCCCGCCGTGCACAAGGCCGGCCTGCTGCTGTATGTGCCGCGCATGGCGCGCGCGCTCGGCACGCGCAACGTCTTTTCCGCGTCGACGCTCGACCAGATGCCGAAGCAATTGTCGGTCGGCCTGATGTTCGGCCATTGGCTGTCGTTCCCGGTGCCCGATATCGAGCGTTGCGATTTCCTGCTGATGCTCGGCGCCAATCCGATGGTCTCGAACGGCAGCCTGTGGACGGTGCCGGATTTCCGCGGCAAGGCCCGCGCCATGCGCGCGCGCGGCGGCAAGCTCGTCGTGATCGATCCGCGCCGCAGCGAAACCGCGGCGGTCGCCGACGAGCATCATTTCATTCGGCCCGGCGCCGACGTTTTCCTGCTGCTCGGTCTCGCGCATACCTTGTTCGAGGAAAAGCTCGTCAAGCTCGGCCGCCTGGCCGAACATGTCGACGGCGTGGAAGCGCTGGAAGCGGCGGTGCGCGATTACGCGCCCGAGCGCGTCGCCGCGCGCTGCGGTGTCGATGCCGGCACGATCCGCTCGCTGGCGCGCCGCCTGGCGTCCGCCGAACGCGCCGCCGTCTATGGCCGCATCGGCACCTGCACCCAGGAATACGGCACCTTGTGCAGTTGGCTGATCGATGCGCTCAACGTGCTGACCGGCAATCTCGACCGCGAGGGCGGCGCCATGTTCGCCAAGGCGGCCGCATTCGCGGCGAATACGATGGGCAAGCCGGGCACGGGCAAAGGCGTCTCCACCGGGCGCCGCAAGAGCCGCGTTTCCGGCGCGCCGGAAGTGATGGGCGAGCTGCCGATCGGTTGCCTGGCCGAGGAGATCGAGACGCCCGGCGAAGGCCAGGTCAAGGCCTTGATCACCGTCGCCGGCAATCCCGTGCTGTCGGCGCCGAACGGCGAACGCTTGTCGGCCGCGCTCGAACGATTGGACTTCATGGTCAGCGTCGATATCTACCTGAACGAGACGACGCGCCATGCCGACGTCATCCTGCCCGGCCTGTCGCCGCTGGAAGAGCCGCATTTCGACGTCTCGTTCCCGCAATTCGCGTGGCGCAATACGGCGCGCTTTTCCGAAGCGGTCCTGGCGCGCGATGCGTCGCGTCCGGCGGAGTGGCAGATCCTGCTCAAGCTCGCCGCCATCGCCCAGGGCAAGGGCGCGCAAATCGATCCCGACAGGCTCGACGACGAGGCCTTCGCGGACGACGTACGGCATCTCGCCGGCGAGCATGCCGACGCCATCATCGCCGCCATGGCGCCGATGAAAGGACCGGAACGCCGGATCGACCTGGCGCTACGCACCGGCCCGTATGGCGACCAGTTCGGCCGCAAGCCGGACGGCCTGAATCTCGCCAGGCTGAGGGCGGCGCCGGCCGGCATCGATCTCGGCCCGCTGCGGCCGCGCATTCCGGAAGTGCTGCGCACGCCGTCGGGCAAGATCGAGATGGCGCCCGGCATGCTGCTGGAGGATTTGCGGCGGGTCGCGGCGGATCTGACGCGGCCGATGCCGGAATTCGTCATCATTGGCCGGCGCCAGGTGCGTTCGAGCAACAGCTGGATGCACAACCTGCCGACGCTGGCGAAGGGCCCCTATCGCTGCACGGCGCTGGTGCATCCCGCCGATGCCGAACGCATCGGCTTGCGCGCGGGCGGCAAGGCGCGCATCGAGAGCCTGGGCCGGGCCGTCGAAGCGGTGATCGAATTCAGCGACGAGATGATGCCGGGCGTGGTCAGCCTGCCGCACGGCTGGGGGCATGATCTGCCCGGCATACGCATGGCGGTCGCCGCCGAACGGCCGGGAACCAACCTGAACGCGCTGCTGGACGAGCGGTTGCGCGATCCGCTGTCTGGCAACGCCGTCTTGAGCGGCATCGCCGTCACGATGCGGCCATTGCCATGACGGCAAGCCGGGCGGCGTAATGCGGCAATCATCCGGCAAATCGCCGAAGATTGATTATCCTCAATCAGGAAGCATGTCCAACCGCAAGGAAGCGGGAACATACTATAGTGAAATTGCTGCAAGGCAATCCGACGGCGACAAGCGATTGCCGCGTCATAGGGGCGTTCGTTTCACGCCCCCGGCATTCCGAAAGTATCTGACGTGTTTCCTCCTAAAGTTCTCATCGTCAACGACGATCCCGGCGTCCTGCTCGGGATGCGCAGCATCCTGGAAAACACGCCGAACGCTTCCCAGTACCGCGTATTCTGTGCGCAGTCCGGCGAGGAGGCGTTGCGCGCCGTCCTGAAGCATGATTTCGCGGTGATCCTGATGGACGCCCGGATGCCGGGAATGGACGGTTTCGCCACCGCCCAGGCGATCCATGCGCACCCGCGCTCGGCATCGGTGCCCATCATTTTCGTCAGCGCTTACCTGTCCGACGAGATGTCCCGCCTGCGCAGCTACGAACACGGCGCGGTCGATTTCCTGCCCACGCCCATCGTTCCGCAGATCCTGGCCGCCAAGATCCTGGTATTCGTCGAATTGACGCGCCAGCGCCTGGAATTGCAGCAGCAGTCGCGCGAGCTGAGCAAGATGAACGAGGAGCTGCGCCTGCGGCAGCGCGACGCCGAGGAAAAGGAATTGCGCATTCGCACGGTGGTCGAGAACGTCGGCGAGGGCATCGTCACGCTGAATGAGGCCGGTCTGATCGAATCGTTCAACGCCGCCGCCGCGCGCATCTTCGGCTACGAGCCGGAAGAAGTCGTCGGGCAAGACATCAAGCTGCTGATTCCGACGCACTTGCGCTGCGATCAGGGGCCCGGCATGCGGCGTTATCTTGCCGGCGGCGCCTGCGGCATCGTCGGCAAGACCGACATCGAGATGCCGGGATTGCACAAGAACGGCACGCTGCTGCCGCTCGAGATGACGGTGACCCGCATGCGCGTCGGCGAGCGCGTGCTGTTCGTCGGCATCCTGCGGGACATCACGAAACGCAAGGAAGCCGAGGCCGCGCTGCTGGCCGAAAAGCAGCGCCTGTCGGTGACGCTCAATGCGATCGGCGACGCGATCGGCGATGCCGTGATCACGGCCGATGTCGAAGGGCGCATCACTTATCTCAACCGCGCCGCCGTCATGCTGACAGGCTGGCAGAACGAGGAGGCCGTCGGCAAGCCGTTCGCGGAGGTCTTCCATGCGATCGACGAAAGGAAGGGCAAGGCGGACGCCGACAACATCGTGCAGCTCGCCTTGCTGACCCAGTCCAGCGTGACGGCGCTCGGCAGCGAGATCTGGCTGGCGCACCGCGACGGCCGCCGCACGCCGATCGAAACCTCGGCCGCGCCGATCAAGAGCGCGGACGGGGAGCTGCTCGGCGTGGTGCAGGTGGCGCGCGACGTCAGCCATGCGCGCCGCGTCACCGCCGAGCTGCAGTTCCAGGCATCGCACGATCCGCTGACCGGCCTCATCAACCGCGCGGAATTCGAAAGGCTGCTGTCGCAGGCGCTCGACTCGGCGCATATCGAGAACAAGCAGCATGCCTTGCTCTATCTCGATCTCGACCGCTTCAAGATCGTCAACGATACCTGCGGGCACGATGCCGGCGACGACCTGCTGCGCCAGATCACGCAGGCGCTGCAACGCGTGCTGCGCCAGAGCGACACGCTGGCCCGGCTCGGCGGCGACGAGTTCGGCGTGCTGCTCGACGGCTGCGGCATCGAGCCGGCGCAGCGGATCGCGGAACAGCTGCGGCATACGGTGGAGGAATTCCGCTTCGCGCGCCAGGACCGCGTGTTTTCGGTGGGCGTCAGCATCGGCCTGGCCGCGTTCGGTCCCGGCCGGGCGAATCTGGCCGACATCCTGCGCGCGGCCGACGCGGCCTGTTATGCGGCCAAGAATCTCGGCCGCAACCGCGTCCATGTTCATCTTCCCGGGCAAGACGCGGCCGAAGCCGCGCCGCCGGTACGCGACTGACGTCCGAATCGGGAATCTGTATCCCTCCATAGCGATCAAATCAGCGAAGTTCCCGATCGAGCGGCGCGTTCGCCGCTGGATTTTCACTGGAGAAAAGTCATGGAAACCGTCGAAAAATCGATCGAAGTCAACGTGCCGGCCAGCACCGCCTACAATCAGTGGACGCAATTCGAGGACTTTCCGAGATTCATGGAAGGCATCAAGGAAGTCCGGCAACTCGATGACACGCACTTGCATTGGCGTGCCGAAGTGGCCGGCAAGGAAAAGGAATGGGATGCCGAAATCACCGAGCAGATCCCGGATCAGCGCATTGCCTGGCGCAGCACCGGGGGCGCCGCGAACAGCGGCGCGGTGACTTTCCAGCCGCTTGGCGACAGCTCCACCCGCATCCTGGTGGAAATGGATTACGAACCGGAAGGCGTGGTGGAAAGCGTCGGCGATGCCATGGGCGCGGTATCGCGTCGCGTCGAGGGCGATTTGGAACGCTTCAAGGAATTCATCGAAGGACGCGGACAGGAGACTGGCGCGTGGCGCGGCAATGTCCAGGAAGGGCAGCCGCAGCCGCGCATCTAGCGCGCGTTTTGTAAAAGCGAAATGTCTCCGTGTCGAATTTACCTGCCGCCGAGAGACATTTCGCTGTAACGGCCGCAGCCCGGCTCAGCGCGGCGGGTTCCGGTTTTCGATGGCCTTCGTCCAGAGCGCCGTATCCTGCGCGCTCATATTCCCGGCCGGAAGCAGGCGGGCATCCTGGTATCGCCATTGCTCGATATCCGGCAGGTATTGTTCGCGCGACAGCAGGGTGCCGGCACACACCGTATCCTCCGGTCGCGGCGCGCGCAGTTCGTCGCGCAGCCGTTCGAGCAATTCTTCCATGATGTGGACGGGCAGCGCATCACGTCGGCCGGGATAGATGAAGCCGAACAGGATGAAGTGGCTCAGCAGGACGCGCCAATGCGGTCCGAAACGCCATCGCAGGCGTTCCCAATCCAAGCGATCGCCGCAGGCACGCAGCAGATGAGCGACATCGGCGCCGTCGAAGCGCTCGCGTTCCATGACGAAAGCCTTGGACCAGATCATTTCCTCCACCGGACACAATCGGGCCGGCAGATCCAGCACTTGCGCCGGCTCCGCATGAGCGAACCACACGTCATCGACTTCCGCGATGCCGTTGCCGGAACTGAAGATGATGTCCACATAGACGCCTGTACTGGAATGCGTCTTGGCAAGCCAGTGCGGATACGTCAAATCCGTCGGATAGCCGCCGCGGTTCAACGCCTCGCTCACGCGCTCGTAATCGCGACGGCGGATGAAGAGATCGAGATCCTTGGTATAGCGGCCGATGCCGGTGTAGTGATTGAAGGCATAGGCTCCGCCGACCAGGAAGCGCAGATCCGCCGTGTCCAGGATTTCCAGAACATGCCGGTAGAACGCGATCGCGCCCGGATCGATTTGCTCGCCGCCGGAAGACGGCAGGGAGACTGTATTCATGGTGAGGCTGGAACCGGAACGTGGAGGTCGAGTTGAATGCAAGAATCAGCAAGACTTATGCCATTCGCCATTCGCCATTCGCCATTCGCCATTCGCTCTTCGGCGCACCTGACGCGGCTGGCGGTACAGGTCTTGCATCCGGGCCATGGCATGAAGGGGCAGGGCTTGCCACTTGGAACGGGAGCTGCACGTGATGTCCAACGAAAAAATCCGTCTGGCGGCGATCGGTGACTTGCATTGCACGAAATCGACGGCGGGCGCCCTGCGCCCCATGTTCCGGCAAGTGGCCGAAAGCGCCGACATGCTCTTTCTCTGCGGCGATCTGACCGATTACGGCTTGCCGGAAGAGGCGCACATCCTGGTCGAGGAACTGGCGCCGGCGCGCATTCCCATCATCGCGGTATTGGGCAATCACGACTACGAATCGGGAAAGGAGACCGAGGTCAGGCGTATCCTCACCGAAGGCGGCGTGCGGGTGCTGGATGGCGAGGCTTGCGAGGTGAACGGCGTCGGCATCGCCGGCGCCAAGGGTTTCGCGGGCGGTTACGGCCGCCGCGCGCTCGGCCCGTGGGGAGAGAACACGATCAAGCATTTCGTGAACGAGGCGCTGCAGGAAGCGCTCAAGCTCGAATCGGCCTTGGCCAAGCTGCGCACCGAACAGCGGATCGCCCTGCTGCACTATTCCCCGATCGAAGCCACCGTGCAAGGCGAGCCGCCCGAAATCTTCGCGTTCCTCGGCACCAGCCGCCTCGAAGAGCCCTTGATCCGCTATCCGGTCGATGTCGTGTTCCATGGCCATGCGCACCGCGGGCAACCGGAAGGCAAAACGGCGAACGGCATTCCGGTCTACAACGTCGCCAAGCCCTTGTTGCAGCGAACCTTTTCCGATCGACCGCCGTTCCGGATCGTCGAGATCCCCAAGCCGGTGACTTTCGACGTGCCCTCTTGAGGCGCTTGAGAATGAGGAACTCTCCCGCGCCAGGCGGGCTCAACAAATTGTCTGGAAACAGAAAAAGCGGCCGAGAAAGGAGAGAATCATGGAAGCGCGCCAAGTGAAGGAAAGATTCCCGGGTATCGAGCGCTGTATCGATCGCGCGGCGCAACTTTGCCGGATCACGAAAGCCGTGCCGGAAGACTTGCGCGCATGCATCCGTGAACTCGATCGAGAATCCGACGAGACGAGACAGCTGCTGGCCTACGAAGACAACGACAACCGCATCATCCAGTCGATCGAAAAGCTCGAGAAGCTGGGCGACCGCGCGGTACGCGCTTGTCTGCAGGCAGGAAATACGGTCGATCAGGAAGTGCAGGACGCCGTGCAACAGGCGCATGATGCCATTTCCAGCCTCAAGCACCGCTTGCATTGAGCGGAAAGATACCTCGGCGCGGCGCCCCGCTCGCCACGGCATGCATTACCGCATGACCGGCGCGTCAAGATTCGGGTTTGCGCGTACTGCCCGGTCTTGTCGCTCCGGTTCTCACGGTTTGATTTTGCCGGCTTACCCGATGCGGACGATAGGGATCTTCATCGCTCTCGTCGAGCGGCAGGATATGCTGGTCGCCCGATTGCTTCTGCTGCATGTCATTGCGGTCTGCATCCGCGATCCGCGTACGGTTCGGCTTGCTCACGTTCATCGCATTTCCTCTCGCGGCCATCCTGCATGCGGCCGCCGATAAAACTTTTGAATCGGCTCGCCGCGAGCGGTTCAATGTTTCTGGCATGCTGTCGAGCTTGCGATCTGTCTGCCGGTGGCCCTGCGCGGCGCTTGCCTTCCTCCACTACGCGCGCCACGCGACCGACCGCGAGCATATCGTGCTGGCGGACGATTGCCTCCTGGTGGAGCGGAGCGGGGCCGAAGCGGTCCGGCAGGTAGGGCTCGATGCCTGTCGCGCCTCCGTCACCGCGCCGCGCCGGCGAATTGGTGAATATCGAGGCGCGCGGAATCCGGGTCGAGGTCGGGCGTTTCGTCAACGAGGCTAAGCGGCTGCAGATGGTGCGCGAACTGCAGCGGGAGTTGCGCGGCGGTTCGCCGGTTTGATGCCGATGGCGGCGAGCCAATCGAAGATGGCGGGCCAGAGCTGCGCATGCGCCCGGCTGCCGACCAGCACGCCCACGTGCTGCAAGCCGACGCCGATGTCGCCATCGTAGCGCAGAATGCGCTTGACTTCGCTCGCCGCCGCCTCATGAAACGGCAGGATCGACGCCGGAGGAATGACGGTGCTGCGCGGATCGACGACGTTCAGCAAGGGCGCCCGCAGGTTCTTCGGTCCGAGGCAGCGGCCATCCATGTACAGGGTGCCCGCCATCAAGCGATCTTGCCGGTAAAGCAGTTCGACGACGTCGGCGAACAGCGTTCCCGGCAGCGGCGATTCGTCATAAGTCCAGCGTTCGACGCGAGCGCAGGTATCCAGCGTCGCGGGATGCATTATCGATAGCGACCAGTCGATGCCGCGCTCCCATTGAAAGGCTCGCGGCGCGGCCGCGCCGGCGGCCAGGCTAAGTAAGGAGCCCGGCACGCTGGCGAGGGCCCGGCCGATCGGTTGCGTGTCCGGCGCGGCCGCGACCAGCGGCGCGAAGTCGCCGGCATCCGTGCCGAAATGCAGCGGCGACTCCAGCAGCACGAGGGCGCGCACGCGCCGCGGATGGCTGCACGAGAAAATCGCGGCGAAGACACCGCCCAGAGAGTGCGCGGCCAGCACGGCCCCGGTGTCGCCGCTGTCTCTCTCGATGGCGTCGAAGCATGCTTCGAGCAGGCGGCTTCCATAGTCGGCCAATCCGGCGCCTTCATCGGCGCCTCCTTCGGCGTCGCCCGAAGGCATCCATTCCGCCATGCAAACCCGCATGCCGTTTTCAAGGCAGCGGCGCACGACGCTGATCGCGGGAGCGAGATCCCAGATATACGGCCGCTTGATCGGCGCGGGAACGATGAGCAGCATGGGACTGTCCGGAGCGGCATCGTCGAGATAGCGGCGCACCCGGAGGCCGGGTTCGGCGTGGATGATGCGATAGGGTGCTTCCAGCGGGCCCAGGCCCGAGGACTCGAGCAGCTCGCCTTGCCGCCGCCGCAGCCGGTCCAGCCGTTCGAATGCGGTCCGGATCTGTTGCGCGCAAAGCCGCCGCAGGCGATCCATGTGGTTCATATCATGTTCCGGCTTTCACCAGCCGCCAGCCTCCCATCAGCATGATCGCGCCCCAGACAAGGAAACCGATATCCCAATAAATCCATTGGTCCGGCGCCGCCGTTTCGTTCACGTGATGGATGCCGAGCAAATGGTGGTTAATGATGCCTTCGGCCAGGTTGAACACGCCGAAGCCCATCAGGACGCTGCCGAGCAGCGTCTTCCCCGGCCAGCGCGGCCGCGCCCGGCGCGCCGCGCGCCACAGGATGACCACGCCGGTCACGGTGAAAGCGTAAGTCGCCGCATGGAAGAGGCCGTCCCAGAAGGTATCGATCTGCAGATTGCGCAGGCTGTCGGCAGGATAACCCGCGCTCGTCAGCATGTGATGCCATTGCAGTATCTGATGGAAAACGATGCCGTCGAAGAATCCACCCAGGCCGAGGCCCAGGAAAATTCCCGCGGATAAGGGAAAGTTCGGCTTTCCGTCGTTGGAATCTTGCATATCGCTTTCCGCTCGCGCTCCGGTCGAAACAAAAAGACAAGCGCGCGCGGCGAAAGTTTTGGACGCGGATTCCGGGCCTTGTCGTGGATCAGGAAGGATGCGCGCCGGGCATTCGCTCGCTCAACTCCAGCGCAGATCGGTGCGCGCCAGCGGCAATTGGCGCACTCGCTTGCCGGTGGCGGCGAAGATCGCGTTGCACACCGCCGGCGCGAGCGGCGGCAGCGCTGGCTCGCCGAGGCCGGTGACCGGATGGTCGGTCTTGAGGAAATGCACTTCGATTTTTGCCGGCGTCTGCGGCATGCGGAGCATCGGGTACTCGCCGAAATTGCCTTGCACGATGCGACCGCGCTCGATGTTCAATTCGGGATACATCAGCGTGCCGAGGCCGTCGATGACCGAACCCTGCACCTGCGCCTCGGCGCCGCTCAGGTTGACGATCTGGGCCCCGATATCGGCCGCGACGACAACGCGGTCGACCTTGAGCGCGCCATCCCGCGAGACGGTAACCTCAGCGACCTGGGCCACATAGCCGCGATGGCTGAAATGGAAGGCGATGCCCTGGCCCTGGCCGCGCGCGAACTTCTTCCGGCCCCAGCCGGCCTTCTCGGCGGCGTGGCGCAGCACGTTCCTCATGCGGCCGACGTTGTAGGGTTGGCCGCCGGTGGTGCTGGCGACGATGTCCTTGTCGCCGAGGATCTCGAGCCGGAACGCGAGCGGATCGCGGCCGGCGGCATGCGCCAGTTCATCGATGAAGCTATGGAATACCCAGGCGAAGACGTTGCTGCCCGGCGCCCGCCACGGCCCCATCGGAATGCCGCACTCGATCGGCGTCTGCTCCAGCAGGCAGTGCTCGACCCAGCGGCCGGGGAATTCGTCGCCGGAAAGATTCGCGCCGCTGCCCGGCTGCAGCACGGTCTTGCCGTCGCGTACGACGCTGTTGGCGAAGGTGACGAAATGATCGTGCCAGGCGATCAGCCTGCCCTGGGCATCGACGCCGCCGCGCAGGAAATGGAAGCCGCCGGCGCGGAAATGATCGTGGCGCAGGTCGTCCTCGCGCGTCCAGGTGAGCTTGACGGGCGCCTTCACGCGCTGCGCGATGGCGGCGGCCTCGACGATGAAGTCCGACGACAGGCGGCGGCCGAAACCGCCGCCGCTGCGCGTGATGTGCAGCTTGATCTTCTCTTTCGGAATGCCGAGCGTGGCGGCGACGAGGTTCTGGCCGGCGGCCGGATTCTGGGTCGGCGCCCAGAGTTCGATGCCGCCGTCCTTGAACCAGGCGGTGCAATTCTGCGGCTCGATGCTGGCGTGCGAGATGAAGGGATAGCTATAGGCCGCCTCGACGGTCTTCGCGGCGCGCGCCAGCGCGCCGGCCGGATCGCCATCCTTGCGCATCGTGCTGGCGCCGGGTTGCTTGGCGAGCGCGGCGGCTTGCGCGGCAAAGCCGGCCCAACTGTCGCCGGCGTGCTTGCCTTCGTCCCAGACGACCTTCAATTGCCGGCGCGCGCTGAATGCCGCCCAGGTCGAATCGGCGACGATGGCGACGCCGGGCATGAGGCCGTTGAGATTCGCGGTGCCCTCGATGACGAAGGCATCGCGCACGCCGGGCAGCGCCTTGACAGCGTCGAGATTGGCGCTGACCACCTTGCCGCCGAACACCGGGCATTTTTCATAGGCCGCGTACAGCATGCCGGGCAGCTTGACGTCGATGCCGAACAAGGGCTTGCCGGTGACGATGGCACGGTTGTCGACGCCGCCGACGCGCGTGCCGAGCAGCTTGTAGTCCTTCGGATTCTTCAGCGTGACGGCGGAGACGGCGGGCACCGGCAGCGTCGCGGCCTTGGCGGCGAGTTCGCCGTAGCCCAGCGTGCGTTTCGTCGGCCGATGATGGACGGCGCTGCTGGCGGCATGGCATTCCTTGGCCGGCACGCCCCAGGTCAGCGCCGCCGCTTCGACCAGCATGGTGCGCGCGGTCGCGCCGAGACGCAGGAATTCCGTGTAATTGGTGGGAGTGGAATTCGAACCGCCCGCGCCCTGGCTGCCGTAGACCGGATCGAGATCGCCCTGTTCGACCACGACATCCTTCCAATTCACCTCGAGTTCCTCGGCGATCACCATCGGCAGGGAAGTCTTGATGCCCTGGCCGATCTCCGGTTGCTTGGAAACCAGGGTGACGATGCCGTTCGGTGCGATGCGGATGAAAGCGTTCGGCGCGAAGGCGCCCGGCGAGGAGCCGCCTGAAGCATCCGGCTTATCGATCCGCGCGGACGCCGTGCCGGCGGATTCGAGCGAGATGCCGAGAACCAGGCCCCCGCCCACGAACACGGAGTTGCGGAGAAAGACGCGGCGGCCGGAATCCTGCGGAACGGAAGTGCTCATGGTGTGCCTTTCTAGGAATGCGACGATGGCGGCGTGGATGACGATGCGGATTTCATTGTGCCATCGAACCTTTCCTGTTGCCATGCCACTAACTCGACGAATGGATGCGGACGTGATTCATCCCCTGCGCGCACGAACCCGACGAGTTGCCGTCGGCCTTGCCTGGCGACCTGCGACCTTTTCAATTACCCATATCTTTTGACAGAGGCGGCGACGTTTCCTAGGCTAAGCGAATGATCCATCGTCAGAGGACATCGTCATGGACCAGCAGCAACGGACTGACGGCAACACGATACACGCATGCCTGGCGCAAGAATTGGATGGCTACCGCTTTCACGATGTGCGCCTGGCACGACGATTTCGTGAATTGGCAGCACAACTGTGGGATCGGCTCGGTCAGACGATCCCCATGGCGTGCCAGGATTGGTCCAATACCAAGGCAGCGTACCGATTCTTCGCGAACCCTCATGTGCACGAAGGCGCCATCCTAGATGGGCATTTCCATTCCACAAAGGAACGGTTCGCGGCGACAGAGGAACCTGTTCTCGTCTTGCACGATACGACGACCTTCACCTTTCAGCGTGACGATCTGCAGCCGATCGGGATGACGCACAAGGTGTATGGCGGCAAGGATGAACATGGTCGCCACAAAGCGCGGGCGATGTGCGGCATCTTGATGCATTCCAGCTTGACGGTCACGCCCGAGGGATTGCCGCTGGGGCTGGCCGCCGTCAAATTCTGGAGCCGCCAGAAATTCAAGGGATGCACGGCGCTCAAACGCCATACCAATCCGACACGCGTGCCGATCGAGGCCAAAGAAAGCATCCGTTGGTTGGACAACATTAAACGCGCCACGACGTTATTGCATGCGCCGGCGCGATGCATTCACGTGGGCGATCGGGAAAGCGATATCTATGAACTGTTTTGCTTAGCGCATCAACTGGGCACCCATTTCCTGGTGCGCACCTGCGTTGACCGCTTGGCTGGCGACGGCGGCCATACGCATCCTGGCCTGGCGCCTGTTCTGGATGACAATGATGCAGCGTGCCACCGCAACGGCCGCGGCCACCGTCGCCTTCACCGCGACCGAACTGGCCTTGCTCGATCGGCTGGTTGACAACGTACCCGCGCGGGCACAACAAGCAGGAGGTCTATCGCATTATCTGTTCAAGCTGGCGTGCTTGGGCGGCTACCTCGCGCGCTCGCGCGATCCGCCGCCAGGAAACATCGTCATCTGGCATGGGTTGACGCGTCTGACTGATATCGAGCTCGGATTTATGGCTGCTATAGAAGTTATGGGTAATTGAAAGTCTCGTCTGACGCCTATTCAAAAAGACACCGAACAGGCGCCGAAGGGCTTCGTGAAAAATTACTTGTTTGGATATTACGCATGATTATGCACGACAGATTCCTCTTAAACATTCCGCGAAAAAGGCAGCGCAACAGGTTCTACAGGCATCTCCTCCGTCGCCTCCGCCGCCGCCGGAGCATCTACAGCAATCGTCATTATCTCTTCGTTTGAGCTTCATTTCCGCTGCCTTCTCCTTGGCAGCTTGCCTTCTTTTGGCTTTTTCCTCGATTTTTTTCTGCTTTTCTTGCAACTGCTGATATCTTTGCCGCTGCGATTGCAGGTCTCTTCCTAGGGAAGCCAACTTCTTGTTGGCGGCATGCAGATCACCTGGTCCGAATAAGTGACGGAGTCCATTGTTCGAAGTGTCCGAGTAGTCGGCAATGAATTTGGCCCCTATGGCCATGAATCTGGCGTCTTCCGTATTGAAATGATATTCGGAATTTTTTGGATCCCAGTCTCTAAGTGTTGCAAGGTCAAAAAAGCCGTTATCGTTCAAAAAATCTTTTGGAAATAAAGGCCCTTGAGGATGCTTGGCGTTCCGCCGTTCGGATGGTTCATATTTTTCGTGGCTTTGTTTATTGGTGGAGATTTTAGAATTTTTGGTATGTTCGGACTGAACATATTCCCGTCCTTTCTTCTCGGTTTGTTGGATGAGCTTCTGTATTGACTCCTTCGGAGGAGCGAGAAATTGCTCTGCTTGCGTTTGATAAACCCCCAACCCGACGCCAGTCTTGGCGTCAAAGACCGGTACGGCCACCCACTTCTGCTTGCGTTCCTTTTCGAAGGGCGACAAAACTCCGAGCTGTTCCATTCCCTCGGAGATGTCATCGAGCTTAATCTGAATGACGTCGACCCCATTCTCGGCCTTCCGAAAACCTGTCATATACAAGGAGGGAGGGGAGCTGTCTCTGGCGTAATTTCGCAGCGCCACCAAGTCGGCGGTTCTCACATCGACGGAATTCCCTCCCGTCAGTTGAACTTTCTGATATCCGCTTGACGATAGCCTTTCGTCCATGGAAAGAAACGGATTCCCATATCCCTCCGTCGATAGGTTTGGATTATAGGGCTCGACGTAAATATTCCCGCTAGTAATAAGTCGCGGTATGTTACTGCTTTCAATTGGATTGCCGATCATGTTTCTATCTCTCCTAAGAAGATTTGCTGGATAGGTCCGTTAAACGCTATAGGCATCCCAGAACTGCTTCGAAAGTGTTGCCATGTAGTCCAGCATGTCGCCCAAACTCTCCCCATCAAGTTGCGCGGAGGCGGGTAATGCGTATGTCACGACGGGAATCGATTTTTCCGGCATCAGCGAGAAGACAAAGCAATCCCGGGTGCCATAGTCATAGTTCGATGTCAGCATTTTGATTAGTTGTTCCTTGTCCGCCGGCGACAGCGGCGGGGCCAGTTGTATCCTCACCAGCATGGAATCTTCCTGTCCTGACCCGTTGCGTTCGTCCTCGATCAATTGCATGTTTACGCCGTCGAGAACCAGACAACCTTGAGATAATGGAATCGTTTCATCGACCTTCAGGTAGGCGCACAAATCGCGAATGAGACTTTGGTTGATAAAATTTTTCATTCCATTTCCCTGATTTTCCCGAAAATCCACAACATTACGCAACGACCAAGACTGCATGGCATTCACATGAGTCTTTAGGCAGCGCCTCGTTCACACGGAATGTCATTATTTAGTGGAAGATTCTTCCAATACGTTCATGACTGTCGGGGGCGATAACCGCTAATACGCATAGCAACAGCGGATGCGTGCCAGCGGAAATTGGCGTACGCACTTGCCGGTGGCGGCGAATATCGCGTTGCACACCGTCGGCTCGCCGAGGCCGGCGGCCGCTTGCTGGGCCACTGCCGCGAAACATTGGAGATGCTTTGACATGAACATACATCACAGATGGGTCACTAACGCATGACAGAGACAACCGGTGTGAAACGTGATTCGCATCGGGGAAGCTGTGCATGATGCGGGATCGGCGATGCCCATCATGGGTGAAGCGGTGCGACATGCGCCGGGAAGTGCCTCGTGCGAGGCAGGAAGATAAAACGACATTAATAAAGGTATCGAGGAAATCGCAATGCTGAATAAATTAAATGGGATGAATCCGGTTCGCTTTGGCTCCATGGAAAGCCAAGCGATCTTGCGCGGCAATATGGTCTTGCATGATGCGTTCGCCGCAAAGCTTCTTCAATTGGCCGGACGGAACCCGGCGGATTCGATCAATGTCGTCAAAACGCTCGGCAACGAATATACGGTGAGCCCGAATTCCATGCGGCGCATGCAGGATTTGATCAAGGTTTGCGTGAAGCGCGTCGGCGTGCAGCATATGCGGGAGATGATCGAACAGTATCGAGACGCGATCGGCGATCGCGAACTCAAGACGGATGGCGATGTGGCGATGGCCGCTATGCTCAATGAAGTCATCTCTTCTTGGGAGCAGGGCAAGGAAAAGATAATCGACGATGTCACGCAAGTGCTTTCCCAGGAAGCCAACGCTATCGTAGCGAAGACTGACCTTTCCACTGAAAGGAAGAAGGAGCAGGTGAAGGCGCTGCTCGATGCGAAGACTGCGATCCTCCGTTGCCTGGAGGATGTCACCAAGACGGATCTGACGCTCACTGCCCTGCCTAAGGGACTCCTCGCCAAGCTCAATCTTCCCAGCGAATACTTGCTGCATGTAACCGACCTGCAACTCAAGAACGCCGGACTGCAGAAGGTGCCGGATTTTGTCCATGGAATGCGCAATCTTGCATCCCTTTCCTTGGCCGGAAATGCGGAGCTCGGAAAGGTGGATCTCAGCCGACTGCCGCAATTGCAAAAGCTGGATTTGGCGTTGACGAATGTCAGTGTCGCCGCATCCCAATTGCCGCCGTCCTTGTCCGTTCTCGATTTGACTTTCACGCCCGACCACAATGTACTGAAGGACGCGTTCATCTTGGGTAAGCGGCAGCCGGAGAGCAATGCCAAGAATGCCGGCAACATACTTGGAAAACTGCGGCAGATGAATGACGGCATGGGCGCCAAGGTTCTGTTCGCCGACGACACGTTGGCCCGCCTTGTCGAGAAAGAGCTTGATTCTTTTCCCTCTACCGAAGACATCGTTTTCAAGGCGTCGTTGAAACAGTTGATGAGCGGTCCCCGGATTTGACGGAACGGAAGCGAAAGACGCGCGGCCGGCCGCCGAACGGCGGCACGGCCGGCTCCGCCAGGTAATGGCGGGCCCATTCGCTCCTGTGACGGATGGCTCATGTCTTTGCGATCCACTAGTTCCTTGGCGTTCATCAAGAAGGCGAGTTTTGGATCAAGAGCTTTAGGAGACCGCTATACCATTGTTGATACTCCCGAATATCCTTGTTCTTCGGATAGTCGTCGGTTTCGAACTGGTAAAGAGCCAGACGAATGGCCTCATCGCAATCGGAAGGCTTGGAAAATCGCTTTCGATTGTCCAAGACCAGATCAAGGAGTTTCTCATGCATGTCCGGTATGTCGAGACCCCACCATGCCGATTCGAAAATAGTGCGAGCCGCGTGGAAATAGGTGGATTTCGAATGCATGGCGCCGGAAGAGAGATGACCAGCAAGCCGACGGATCGCTTCGCCTCGGTGGGTGAGGGGTATATGCATAGCCATCTTAAATAGTGGTTCTAGTATGTCGCCTTTCAATAAATCAAGTTTTTCGGCTTGATCATAAATGGCGTCGAACAGTTCCAATCCGGCACCTGACTTGGATTGAAGAAGAAAGAGAGCGACTTCCGCCAATGATCGGCACAGGAATGCCTTGGTTTCGGGAGGCGTTCCCGGCAGCTTAATGCTCTGGAAAAAGGGGGCGCATATGCCGGCATAGGATCTATGCTCGGTCTTTTGAATTTTCTTGAGCAAGGCTCCGCATTCGGAGGGAAGCTGCAGGCGGATGAGATCAAGTATGGTATCAAGCTGAGCAGAATTCTTGACGGCGCCGATCAACGCATAGAGAGCCTTGCTTCTGATCCGCCTCGAGGTTTTCCCGACTTGCTTGCAAATGGCGTCAAATGCGATCTTTTGTGTTTCGCCCGAAAAATTCCGCTTATCCGTCGAAGAACACGGTCTCCTCATGATTCGAGCCAGCTTCTCCAGAATCACCAAACGATCCACCGTCGGCAGTCCGCAGGCAGCTTTGAACAGGGCGAAGAATTTTGACGCCCGATCGGCTTTGCTCCAACCGAAATGCTGGAGAAACACCGCCAAGAAAGCTAGCGGCGCCGTCGCATGCCTCTTGGGCAAGTTCTTCGCGGCCTCGAAGATAGCGTCGTACGCCGGTTCGATGTCCGCCAGCCCCAGGCAGTGAAGCTGTTCGGCCAATGCAGTGAGCGGAATACCGCGGTATCTTTCCGGCTTGAATGTCGCAATCTCGGCTAGACGTTCTTTCACGTCCGATAGCGATTTCACCGCCTTGCTCGAGTCGAGCAGCTTGCTGGCAGCGCATAGCGGCACTAGGTTTTTCCGGTAGTTCTGGCTGATCTTCCGCAAGACGACAAGTTCTCCGTTGGTGAAATTGTCATGCAGCACGCTATGCAAATACGCGCCGAATTTTTCTCCTATCGGTTTCTTCGGCAAGGACAAGGAATCGATCGGGATCGATCGATCATGTTTCTGGGTGACAGAAATGGCTTCCATATTCTCCGGCTTAAGAACGATCTTGCAGGAGGGCCCGAGGTTCGGCGTCAATTCGCATACGCTCTTCTGGTTCAGCTCGTTGCCGGAGAGATCGAGTTCCTCGATCCAGGTGAGCATGCTTAACAGATCGCGGAGCTTGCCGACAGACTGAAGATCGCGCTCGTTCTCGAACAGGAGATTCAACTGGCAATGCGACAGGTCCAGTCTTGACGTTCTGTCGTTGAAACAAGCCCGAAGCCGTTCCCTGGCGTGAATCGGCAACCGGTTTTCGATTTTTTGCAGCTTGCTTGCGAAATCTTTCCTTTCCGTTTGAGTCTCGTCCGGGACGAAGCTGATATTCATAGGCGAGCTGTTCGAATTCAGGTTGATCATAAGTACCTATTCCCTTTCCTATCGAGACAAATGAATGACGTGAATTCTCGGTGAGTGGCACGGGGAGCGCGTTCGTTCGATGCGTTCCGGATTAATCTGTGCGCCGGCTTCGACGCCGCCGGCGAACGGCATGGCGGTTCGGGATCGGGCGGGCGCGAAAGGGACTGCTCTGTGGGGCGATGAGGAGGCGGGAGGTGCGGGGCCGGAGGCCGGTCGCGGCGATCGAAGGCGAGTGCCAGGCGCGCGCCTCCGCGATCGTGTTGCTATCGCGCGGATGGGCAACGCGGCAGTCGTCTTCGAGCGTCCGGCGGGAACCGTAAATCGCGGCGTGTAGGGCTGCTAGAAGCCGGCTTCGCGCCGCAGCAGCGCCAGCGCGGAGCGCACATAGCGCGCGGCGGGCGGCGTCCAGCGGCCGGAGATGACGATCTTTCCGCGCCAAGTGTGCTCTGGCGCGGCGGTGCTGCCTGCGGCCGGCTTGAGCGTGACCCGGAACACCGGGCGCTCGGGATGGAATAGCCCGTTCTTTTCTCGCACCGCCAATCCGCCGCCGAACGGCGCCGCCAGTTCCGGTTCCGGCAGGATGCGGCTGGCGTCCGCTTCGATGCTTGTCACTTCGAGCGGGATCGCCGGTCCGCCGGCGGCGTCGGCATAGAACATGGCGGCATCGCCCAGGGCGACGCGCCCGATGTCTTCTTCATCGAGGTAGGCGACGGCCATCTGGCCTTGATCGGCGATCAACCGCCCCAGGGGCTCATCGGCGCCGAGCCAGGCGCCCGGCTTCAGATCGGGCGGCAGATCGCGCAGCACGCCGGAAAACGGGGCGACCGGTTCGTAACGCGCGGCTTCGGCTTCGATCGCGGCCAGTTCCGCCTCGGCGGCGCTCAACTGCTCGTGCGACACCTGCCACTGGGTCCGCAATTCCTTGTCGAAGGCGCCGGCCGTCGCTTGCCAGCGCAGGCGCTCCAGGCGGGCGAGCGCGGCGCTGCGCCGGGCCGCCAGCTCGGGCGAGGCCAGCTTCATCAATACCGTTCCAGCTTCCACGCGCCGTCCTTCGGCGACCGGCAGCGCGGCCACCCGCGCATGGGGCGGGGCGTAGAGCACGAATTGCGTGGCCGGGCGCAGCAGCCCGCCGGCCGTCAGCCGGGTCGGCCAGGGCAGCGCCAGGGCCAGGATGAGGGCCAGCAGCAGGAGGACGCCGCGCCGCGCGCGGCGGCGTTCCTTCATGAGCGGCCAGGCCGCGCGCCAGGCTTGCAGTTCGCGCGCCACCGGCAGCAGCACGAACCAGCCGATCTCCACGGCGAACAGCAGGATGCCGACCGCCTTGATGAAGAACGTGTACACCAGGGCCGCGATGCCGAGGAATACCGCGAGGCGGTAGATCCAGGTGGCGTAGGCGAACAGGATCAGGCCGCTGCGCCGCGCGCGCGCGAAATGCTCCGGCGGCTCCGCGCCCAGGCCGAACAGCCGCTCGCGCAAGTCCCAGCGCGCGAGCGCGAACGCGCGGGCGTGCAGATTGGGCAGGCCCAGCCAGTCGGACAGCAGGAAGTAGCCGTCGAAACGCATGAACGGGCTGGCGTTGATGGCGATGCTGGCGATCCATGAGGTGGTCGCGAGCAGGAAGGCCATCGACTTGAGCGTGCCTTCGGGCAGCAAGGCCCAGGCCAGGGTGGCCCAGGCGGCCACGGTCAGTTCGGTCAATACGCCGGCGGCTGCCACGGCGATGCGTTGCCGGCGTTCGGTGAGCTTCCACACGTCGTTGGTGTCGGTATAGGCGACCGGCCATAACACCAGGAAGGCGATGCCCATGGTCGGCACCCGGCATCCCAGGCGCTTGGCGGTGAATGCGTGTCCCAATTCGTGCAGCAGCTTGATCGCGGCCAGGGTCGCGCCGTAGCTGGCGAGGCCGGACCAGGTCAAGGTATCGACCAGCGTCGCCGCGAAGCGGTCCCATTGCCGGTAGACCTCGACCATGCCCCAGCCGCAGACGGCCAGCGTCAGGTAGAGGAAGCGGCGCGAATAGAGGAAATCGAGGCGCGGCGCCCAGCGGCCGAGCCAGCGGTCCGGTTTGCAGAGCGGTATGCGAAAGAACAGGTAGTTGTGCAGCAGCCGTTGCCATGCGCTGCCGCGCTGCAGGCGCAGGCGGGCGGCCAGTTCGGCGGCGCTGCCGGGCGCCGGCTGCAGCAATTCGTTATCGCGCAAGAACGCCGCCATGTTCTCGACTTCCTCGACGCCCAGTTGCAGCGTGGTTTCCCTGCCGATGGCGGCGGCGATGGCGGCTGCGTCGCCCAGGTGCCAGCGGCAGAGCACTTCGAAGGTCGGCCAGTCGATCTGGAAGTAGCGGTTGCGCACCGGGTCGTGCAGCGTGCGGCTCGGCTGGCCGTCGGCCAGCACCGGCCCGGCCGACAATGCCAATTCCTCGCGCAGCGGCGGCAAGGCGCTCATCATATTCCCAAGGTCTGGCGGACGGTCGCCAGCGGCCGGCGCAGCATCCAGTAGATCAAGGGCACCCAGTCGCCGCTGATCTTGGCCGTGCCCTTCGAGCCGATGCGCTGTTCCGTGGTGCCGGTAAGCCGGGCCCGCACACGATAGGCATAGCTGCCGTCCGGACGCGGCACGGCGTCGTGCGCCACGTAGCGGATGCGGGCAGGCACGGCGGACAACGGGCTGGCCGCCAGATAGAGGCTGACCTCGGCGTTCTCCGGCAAGGGAATGGCGTCGCCGATCGGCAGCCAGGCTTCCACTTCCACGTCGCCGGGCGCCGCGATACGCATGATGCGCTCGCCGGTCTGCACCGGCTTGCCGATCCATTCGCTGGGATCGTCGAACAGCGCGATGCCGTCCTGCGGCGCGGTCACGCGGGAGCGCGCGAGCTGGTCCCGGTAGTACTCGGCTTCCGCGCGCTTCTCCTCGATCCTGCCGAGCAGCAGCGCCAGCTGCGCCTTGGACTTGGCATCGGACACCGCCTGTTGGGCGTATTGCCGGTATTCCGCGTGCGCGGTCGCCAGCGCCTGCGCCGCGACTTCCTGGCGCGCGGCGATGCCTGCCTCGTCGAAACCGAACAGCGGCTGCCCCGCCTTGACGGCCTGGTTGGGCTGGACTTGGAATTGCCCGATCACGCCGTCGAGCGGCGCGCGGATGACGGCCGGGTTGGCCGACACCAGTTCGCCGGGAGCGAGCACCGACAGGCGCACCGGGATCAGCAGCACGGCAAGCAGCCCTCCCGCCAGCTTGATTCGGCGTTGTTTCCACCACGGCCGGCGCGGATCGGCGGCGATGGCCAGCCCGAAGCGCCGCAGCGACCACCCGGGCGCAGGGGCGCGCGCCTTCCACGCGTGATGCCAGGCGCTCATCCATTCCCGCAGCACGACGACGGCATCCTCCGGCCACGGCTGGTCGGCGGCGAGCAGCAAGCCGCCGGCCGCATCCGCCGCGCGCGGATCGGCGAAGGGCAGCCAGAGTCCGTGCGGCGGCAGCCAATCGGCCCATTCGCCGGCCAGCTCCGCCGGCAACTGGATCGCCGCCACGGTGGCGGCCTCGGTGTGGCTGCCGTGCAGGAAGCCGCACACCCGATCCAGCCATTGCGCGTAAGGTGCGTTGGTTTCGGGTTCGACGACGCCTGACAGGGCTTTCACGCCGCCGGCGGCGAACCACAGGGCGCCTTGCCGATACGGGAAGAACAAGCGGCTGTCGTTGACCGCCAGGAACGCCAGCTCTTCCGCGCTATCCGCCAGCCGCGCGCGGCGCGACAGCTCCAGCAACCGCAACAGCGGGTCCGCCGCCACGGTGCCGTCCATCATGTTCAACTCGCGCTCCTGGGCGCGCTCCTGGCGGCGCGCGCGAGATCGGCCAAGCGTTCAAGCGAGCCGGCGCCGCGCGCCTGCGTCGCGTCGCGGCGGATCTGTTCGCTCAGTCCGGGCCGTCCCGAAGGATCGAGCGCTGCCTGCCCCGGCCGCTTTTCGCCGACCTTGACCTTGAAGATCGCCGTCACCTCGTGGCCTTGCGCATCGCGCGCCACCACCTTGATCGACAGCTCGCCGCTCACGCCTTTCGGCGCCTCGACCACGAACCTGCCGTTCAACGGATCGAAGTTCACCCAGTTGGGCAGCGGCTGGCCGTTGGTCTGCTGGGCCGACAAGCGGATGACGGCATTCGGATTGGTATGGGCGAAGGCGTCGGCCGGGATGCTGATTTCGGCCCTGGCGGCCGGCTGGATCGTCTGGTCGGTGATGCCGCGATTGAGCATCAATCCTTCGCCGCCGCTTTGCTGGGTGTTGACCACCACGATCCGGAAATTGTCGCCGCCGCCCTGGGTCAGGGTGACTTGCGCCTGGCCGCTGCCGCGAGCCCCGTCGGCGGCCGGCGCGGACTGCGGCGCCGGTGCGGCGGAGGCCGTCGGCGCGGCGCTCGGCGCCGTGGGCGCGGGAGCGGCCGTGGGAATGCCGAGCGTGGATTCCACGACCGGCGACAGCAGGGCCGCCGTCGGGCTGGCCGGGTTCAGGATCGCGATGGTCGCCGGCGAGGCTGGCCGATCGATGGAGACGATCGGGTTGGCGGGCGCCGGAGTCGGCGTCGGATCGGCCACGACCGGTGGAGTGGTCGGCGCCGGCGTAGGTGTGGGCACCGGTGTCGGTACGGGTGTCGGCACCGGTGTGGGTACCGGAGTAGGCACCGGCGTCGGCTCCGGAGTTGGTGTCGGCGTCGGAGTGGGTGTCGGCACCGGCGTCGGCGTCGGCACCGGAGTCGGCGTCGGAGTTGGCGTCGGCGTCGGAGTTGGCGTAGGTACCGGCGTCGGCGTGGGGGTCGGCGCCGCCGCGATGCTCAAGGTATTCGAACCGCTGCTCGCATTACCCGCCTTGTCGGTGAGCGTGGCGGTGATGTCGTAAGTGCTTCCGGCCGCCAGCGTCAGCGTGCCGCCGATCGGCGTGGCGGAAGCGAGATCGAGGCTCCAGGCGCCGCCGCTGGCCGCGACGCTGTAGGTCGCGCCGCCGACGCTGACCGTCAGGGTCTCGTCGGCGCCCGCTTGCGCGGTGCCGGACAGCACCGGCGTCAGGCTGACAGTGTCGACAGCGAAGGCGGAGGGTGCTGCCGGCGCCGTGGTGTCGAGCGTGTAGGCTTGGCTGGCGACCGCGCCTTCCGGGCCCGCCGCGCTGACGGCCTTGAGCATGATGCTGCCGTTGGCGCCGAGCGTGACGCCGCTCCAGGACAGCGCGGTACCCGACACCATGCCCGTGATATCGCTCCAGGTGGCGCCGCCGTCGAGCGAACCGAAGACCCGCTCGCCGGCGCCGAGCGGCGCGCTCAGCCTGGCGCCGACGGTCTGGGCCGCCGTCCGGGTGACGAAATCGGTATTGCTGGCGCCGGTGTCGTCCGAGAGCGCGAAGTTGGCGAACGTGACCGTCGAGCCGGCGGTGTCGAGGACATAGGCTTGCGTGTAAGCGGCGCTCTCGTTGCCGGCGATATCCACGACTTTCGCCTGCAGCGTGTTGCTGCCCGCCAGGGTCTGGCCGGCCAGCGACCAGGCGGTCTGGCCGACGTCGGCCGTCGCCTGCGTCCAGGTGGCGCCGCCGTCGAGCGACACCAGGACCCGGTCGCCTTGCGCGACCGCGGCCGACAAGGTACCGCTGATGGTTTGCGCGGCTGTCCTGGTGATGAAGTCGGAGTTGCTCACGCCGGTGTCGTCGGACAAGGCCGCCGAAGCGACGGCCGCCGGGGCCGCCGTATCGAGGGTATAGGTCTTGCTGGTGATGGGGCCGTCGTTGCCCACCATATCGATGACCTTGAGCATCAGCGTGCCGCCGGCGTTGAGCGTGGCGCCGCTCCAGGACAGCGAGGTACCCGACACCATGCCCGTGATGTTGCTCCAGGTGGCGCCGCCGTCGAGCGAACCGTAGACCTGGTCGGTGCCTGCCGGCGTGGCGCTGAGCGTGGCGCTGATGGTCTGGGCCGCCGTCTTGGTGACGAGATCGGTATTGCTTGCGCCGGTGTCGTGCGAGAACGCGATGTTGCCGAACGTGATCGCCGGGCCGTTGGTCAGCAGCGCATAGGCTTGGCTGGTGGTGGTCCCTTCGTTGCCGGCGCTGTCCACGACCTTGAGCTGGATGGTGCCGTTGCCGGCCGGCAGCGTGGCCTCGTTCCAGGTGAGGTTGGCGCCGGAAACCTTGCTCGTGATGTTGCTCCAGGTGGCGCCGCCGTCGAGCGAACCGTAGACCAGGTCGCCGGCGCCGAGCCCGGCGCTCAGCGTGGCGCTGATGCTCTGGGAGGCGACGTTGGTGACGAAGTCGGAGCTGCTGGCGCCGGTATCGCTCGACAGCGCCAGATTGCCGAACGTGATCGCCGGCGCGGCGGTATCGAGCGTGAAGGCCTGGGACGCAACGGCGCCGTCGTTGCCGGCGTTGTCGGTCACCTTGAGCTTGATGGTATTGCTTCCGACGAGCGTGATGTTGTCCCAGGTGAGCGTGGTGCCGGCGACCTTGGCCGTGATATCGGTCCAGCTGACGCCGTTGTCGAGCGAGCCGTACACGATGTCGGCGCCGGCGGGGGCGCCGCTGAGCGTGGCGGTGAGCGTCTGCGCCGCGGTCTTGGTGACGAAGTCGGTGGCGCTGGTGCCGGTATCGGCGGACAGCGCCAGACTGCCGAAGGTGACCGTCGGCGCAGTGGTGTCGACGACGATGTTCTTGTTGGCGCCGAGCGAGCCGGCGGCGCCCGGCGCGGCCAGGGTCGCATCGGCATCGACTGCGGCGTTGGCGCTGTCCTTGATGGTGCCGCCGTTCAAGGCCAGCGCGTTGGTTGCGGTGTAATCGAGATCGCTCGAATTCTGGCCGGCGCCGACCGTGTAGGTGAAGACCAGCGTCGCGCTGCCCGATCCGCTGGCGTAGCTGGCGCTGCCGCCGCCGTCCAGCGCCAGCGTCGGCGTGCCGCCCGTGGTGTCGACCGTCACCGACTTGGTGAAGGTGACCGTGATCGACACCGTATCGCCGGCGTTGTAGTTGCCGTTAGCGGTGGTGGAGGTCACGCTCGAGATGCGCGGTTGGGTGCCATCGACATTGACCGACGCCGTGCTGCCGACGCTGTTGAGCGTCAGCGTCGCATCGTTGCCGGCGGCGTCGCGCAACGTGCCGCCGTTGGCGCCGAGCGCGCCGACCGTGACGCCGTTCGTGTCTTGCACGCCGTCGCCGACGGTGTAGCGGAACACCAATGCGCTGGTGCCCGATCCGGAAAGGTAGTTCGCGTACACGGTGCCGCCGGTGTCGAGCGTGAGCGCGATGCGCGGCGTGCCGCCGGCGGTGTTCACCGTGATCGCTTCGGCAAAATTGACCGTGAAATCCAGGTTCTGATTGCTGTAGTAGGTGCCGTTGGAGGGCACCGCCACCGAGCTGACGGTGGGCGCGGTCGTATCCACCAGGACGCTCGTGGTGGCGCCGACGCTGTTGAGCGTCAGGTTCAGGCTGTTGCCGGCCGCGTCCTTGAGCGTGCCGCCGTTGCTCTGGAGCGCCGACACGGCGATGCCGTCGGCGTCGGTATCGCCGGCCTGGACCGTGTAAGCGAACACGAGCGCGTTGCTGCCCGAGCCGGAGGCATAGTCGGCATACACCGTGGCGGCGCCGATCGTGAGCGCCAGGCGCGGCGTGCCGCCGCCGGTATCGACCGTCACCGCCTCGCTCGTGTTGACCGTGAAGCTGAGCGTCTGGCCGGCCTTGTAGCTGCCGTTGGAAGGCACTGATACCGAGCCTACCGTGGGCGCCGCCGTATCGATCGTGGCCGCCAGGCCGGACGACGCGGACGAGATGTTGCCGGCGGCGTCGGTGGCCTTGACGGTGAGGGTGTGGCTGCCCGCCGACAATGCCGAGGATGTGATCGACCAGTTGCCCGAACCATCGGCGGTCGTGGTGCCGAGCACCGTGGCGCCGTCGGTGTCGTACAGCGTGACGGTGCTGCCGCTTTCGGCGGTGCCGGTGAAGGTCGGCGTGTCGTCGCTGGTGATGTTGTCGCTGTTCGATGTGCCGCTGTCGGTGCCGCTCGTCATGTCCGGCGTCGACGGCGCGTTGGGCGCGGTGTGATCGAGCGTATAGGTCGAGCCGGAGGTGTAGCCGGAAGCGATGTCGACGTTGCTGCCGTTCTTGATGCCGGTGCCGTTGCTGTTCAGATCAAGGCGCAGCGAGCCGTCGCCGGACAGCGTATCGACCGTCACGGTGTACGTCGTGCCGGTGCCGGAAATGCTGGCGATGTTGCCGGCGGCGGTGCCGGTCGCGGTCAGGGCGAAGTCGCTCGCATCGACGCCGGTCACCGATTCGCTGAAGGTGACGGTGTAGTCGACGGAGGTGGCGGAGGTGTTCACGGTGGAGGAAGCGCCGCCGGCGCGCACGATCGAACTGACGCTCGGCGCATCGACGATCGTGATGGTGAATGCCTGGTTGGCGACGTTGCCGGCGGCATCCGTGGCCGACACGTAGATCTTGTAGGTGCCGGCGGACAGCGAGGCGCCGCCGACCTTCAGGGACGTGCCGGAAATCGTGAAGCTGCCGTTGTCGGCATCGTTGGTGCCGTTGCCGACGGCCAGCGCGTAGGTGATGGCTTGGCTGTCGGTGGCTGACAGCGTGGCGATGGTGGAGGTGCTGGTGGCGTTCAGCGTCGCGATCGTGGTGGCGCTCAAGGCCACGTCGGCGGGCGCAGCAGTATCGATCGTGACCGACAGGCCGGACGACGCGGACGAGATGTTGCCGGCCGCATCGGTGGCCTTGACGCTGAGGGTGTGGCTGCCCGCCGACAATGCCGAGGAAGTGATCGACCAGTTGCCCGAACCATCGGCGGTCGTGGTGCCGAGCACCGTGGCGCCGTCGGTGTCGTACAGCGTGACGGTGCTGCCGCTTTCGGCGGTGCCGGTGAAGGTCGGCGTGTCGTCGTTCGTGATGTTGTCGCTGTTCGATGCGCCGCTGTCGGTGCCGCTGGTCATGTCGGGCGTCGAAGGGGCGTTGGGAACGGTCGTGTCCAGCGTATAGGCCTGGCTGGCGACGCTGCCGTCGTTCCCCGTCGCGTCGGTTACCTTCAGCTTGAGCGTGCTGCTGGTGGCGAGCGTCACGCCGTCCCAGGTCAGCGTCGTGCCCGATACCTTGCTGGTGATGTCGGTCCAGGTCGCGCCGTTGTCGATCGAGCCGTAGACGACGTCGGTGCCGCCCGGCGCGCCGCTCAAGGTCGCGGTGATGGTTTGGGCGGCGGTGGCGGTGACGAAGTCCGAGGAACTGCTGCCGGTATCGGCCGAGAACGCCAGGTTGCTGAAGGTGATGGTCGGCGCGACATTGTCCACCGTCGCATTGGTCGTGTCGGCCGTCGTCGTGGCGTTGCCGGCATTGTCGGTCGCCGTGACCGAGACGTTCTTGTTGCTGCCGTCGATAGCGCCGGCCACGATGGTGTAGGTGGCGGTCCAGGTGCCGGAGGAATTGGTGGCCGCCACGGCGGCGCCGCCGCCGAACGCGCTGAAGTCCACCGTGACGCCGGAGATCGTGTCCGAATTGTTGTCGCCGCCGGCGGTATTGTTCCAGGTGGCGGTGACGGTGTCGCCGATCTTGAAGGCGCCGCCGGTGCCGGAGGCGCCGGAGATGGAGATGTTGGCGTCGCTGACCGTCGGCGCGACGTTGTCGAGCGTGGCGTTGGTGGTGTCGGCCGTCGTGGCGGCATTGCCGGCATTGTCGGTCGCCGTGACCGAGACGTTCTTGTTGCTGCCGTCGATGGCGCCGGCCACGATGGTGTAGGTGGCGGTCCAGGTGCCGGAGGAATTGGTGGCCGCCACGGCGGCGCCGCCGCCGAACGCGCTGAAGTCCACCGTGACGCTGGAGATCGTGTCCGAATTGTTGTCGCCGCCGGCGGTGTTGTTCCAGGTGGCGGTGACGGTGTCGCCGATCTTGAAGGCGCCGCCCGTGCCGGACGCGCCGCTGATGCTGATCCTGGCATCGGTAACCGTCGGCGCGACGTTGTCCACCGTCAGGTTCGTCGTATCGGCCGTCGTCGTCGTGCCGCTGGCATTGGTGGCGCTGACGGAGACGTTGCGGTTGGCGGCGTCGATCGCTCCGGAGGTAATCGTATAGCTGGCGGTCCAGGTGCCGCTCGATTCCGTCGCCACGACCGCGGCGCCGCCGCCGAACTGGCTGAAATTCATCGTCACGCCGGTGATGCCGGTGTTGTTGTCGCCGGTGCCGGTGTTGTTCCACGACGCCGTCACGACGTCGCCGATCTTGTAGGCTCCGCCGGTGCCGGAGCCGGTGGACGTGATCGAGATCTTCCCATCGGTGACGGTGGGGGCGGGGGCGATCGCCTTGACGTCGGAGATGTCGAAATCCTGGAACAGGCCGAAATCCAGGGACGTGAATACGATTTGCTTGATGTCGCTGATCGTCGTGCTGACGCTGTTGAAACTCGACAGCGTTTGCCAGGCATTGTTCAAGCCGGTTTGCGTAAAGGATTCCGTCGATCCGTCGCCGTAAGTCACCACGATCGACAGGTCTTCCGACGCCACGCCCACCATGAACGACGTGATATCGAAGGTGTAGCCGTTTTCTATCGAGATGGTCAGTTTGATGTCGCTGCCGTTGACCGTTCCCTCATAGGCATAGAGGCCGGGCGTGCCTGCCCCGTAGGTCGTGTCCATGCCCAGGCTGTTGTTGGCGTTGCTGAAGGTGAACGTCCTGCCGCCGACGGTCTTGGTAAAGCTGGTGGAGTTGTAATCCGCATCGTTGCCGTCGATCGTCACGGTCGTCAGCAAACCTTGGAAATCGCCGATCTGCAGGGAGTTCGTGTCGACATCGCCGACTTGCGCTTCCAGCATCCAGTCGCCGCCCTTGCCGGTCGCGTCGATCGACGCCGCGACGTCGGCGCCGGTCGCCCGCGCCAGACCGTCGATGAATGCTTGCCCTTCGCTGCCCGCCGCCACGTCGCAGCCGTACAGCAGCAGATCGCCGTCGGCCGCGAGGGCGCGGCCGATTTCCGCCAGTTCCGCGCGCGCCGTCGCCGAATCGAGGGAGGATTCGGTCAGCGCCGTCGCGCCGAGATGCAGCATGCCTTGCGAGCCGTGGGAGAGGATGTGGATCGCGTCGTATCCGCGATGCTCCTCCGCCCATTTCGCGATCTGGGCCAGTCCGTCCTTGCCGCCGTCGAATTCCACGATGGCGATGCCGGCGCGGATGCCGGCTTCCAGGGCTTGGTAACCGGCCACCGAGGTATCGACGAACGCGACTTCCTTCCTGCCGCCGTTGGCGCCGGCATCCGCTTCGCGCACCGTCGTCGGCGGCGGGCCGTCATGGAGCGCGGACGCGGAGACGGCGTCGGGACTCGCATGGACGGCGTCGGCCGCCGTTGCGACGGCGGCGGCGTCGAACATGAAACGCTGTTCGAGGGACATCAAACGCGAAGCCCGGCGCAGGGAGCGCCGGGGGCTTGCCGGATGCGTTTCATCCGTGGCCTTCATTTGACGGATCAGGCGGAAGGGGCGGCGGATGTCGTTCACGATGGGCTCCGGGGATATCAAACAACTTTTTCAAGCAACTTGCCGGGTCATAGCGGATACCTGGCCAGGTGTTCCGCCACTTTCTTGTCCAGATCGGCGCGCCAGGTCTCGGGCATCACGGCCAGCACCTGGGCTTCCAGCTTCTCGGCCGCGGTCAACTGCTCCGGCGTGCCGCTGCGGGCCTTGGCGGCGGCGGCCCACAGGTAGATCTTAGCGAGATGTTCGGGCGCGAGGGCGCCGGTGGCCTGTTGTACCGGCGCGTTCGCGTACAGCACTGCCGTGGGCAGGTAGGCGGGGACATGGCCGTTGCCGGCAGCCGTCTCCAGCCAGAACAGCGCCGAATCCAAGTCCGGTTCGCCGCCTTCGCCTTGCGCCAGCATCAGGCCGAGCTGATATTGGGCTTCGGCGCTGCGGCGTTCGGCCGCTTGCTGATACCAATGGCGGGCGGCGGCCAGGTCCTGCGGCACATCCTTGCCTTCCCGGTAGTAGCGCGCCAGCTTGAGCATGGCCGGCGGCGAATTGGCTTGAGCGATCTGGGTGCATAATTCGACGCCGCGTTTCACATCCTTGGGCACGCCTTTGCCTTGGATGTAATGGTCCGCGACCGAACACTGTGAAATCAGGTGGCCGTGCGACGCGGCCTTGCCGTACCAGGCGATGGCCGCCGGAACATCCGGGGCGCGGCCGATGCCTTCGGCCAGGCAATCGCCCCAGTAGTGCTCGGCGGCGGGAATGCTTTTCGCGGCCGCCTTTTCGAACCATGAGCATGCGGTTCGAGGATCGGGCGCGCGATCCCAGCCGTTGTGATGGAACAGGCCTATCACGAACTGCGCAAGCGGATTGCGATCGGCCTTGCTCCGATAGAGATCGTAGGCTGTCCGGTAGTCCTTGGCCGCGAGGGCGGCTTGCGCCGCCTTGAGTTCCTCCACCCATGGTTCCTGTTTCGCGAAGGCTAACTGGTGCGCGGAGAGCAGCAGGATGATCGATAAGAAAATACGCTTCATCGTAAAGAGCCTTTTCGGCGTCCGGCTTCGGCAAGCGAAGCCGGACGCGCGCCGAGGTTTAGTCTCGCGACGGATAAGTGCCCAGGGTGGCGATGAAGTAATTCAAGGCCAGGTAGGGCGGCATGATGCCGATCGGCGACGAGGCGGGCGCCCCGGCGGATCCGGTCGTGCCGCTCAGGCTCACCGACGGAGCGCCTGACAGCGTGGTCGTGGGAGTGCCGCTGATGGCGACCGTCGGATTGCCGCTGAAACTGACCGGCGCGGTGCCGCTGATGCTGCCGCTCATCATCGAGACGTCGGGCGCGTTGCTGGCGTAGATCTTGTTCGCCGGGCCGGTCGGCGTCGCCAGGGCGGCGCCGTTGGCGGACCCGGTGCCGGCCGTGCCGCTATAACCTTTCAAGGTCAGGGCCGAGCCGGACACGGATCCCGACACGCCGCTCATCGACGCGGTGGCGCTCAAGCCGGTCAGCGTGGTGATCGCGGCCAGGTTGCCCAAGCCCGTCGTGACCGTGATTCCGCCCGCCGCGCTGGTGACCGGGTGGGAGTGGGTGATCAGCGGCACGTTCGACGAAGTCAGCGTGACCGTCGTGGCGCCGCCCTTGTTGGCGACGTTGTAGGCCGGCAGGCCCGGGCCCGCACCGGCGCCGATCACGACGCGGCCGCGCAGATCGGGCAATTGGAAGTTCGAGTTGCCGTCGCCGCCGTAGGTGAAGCCGATCAGCGAGAACAAGGCTTGATTGGTGTTGACGGGGAGGGTGGCGCCGTTGGCCGGCGTGTAGCCGTACAGGTTGGTCCACGGCACGGCCATGATGCAGATGGCGGAGATGTAGGGTTCGGGGGTGCAGGCATGGCTGTCGTTGCTCCAGACGAGGGCAGTGCCCAGGCTGCAGGCCATGGCCATCGAGAGGACGGATCTGACAGGACGGTTTTTCATGAAAACTCCCGGAAATAGAAGTGGTGGTCGAGAATGGCGTCTCCCGCGCGCGGAAACGCCGCTTTGCTGCTCGTGCTGCGATGAATGCGTTGGAACGAATTCCTCTCATATCTGCTCATTGCGGACGTTCTTTGCCGGCCGCCTCACTGCCCGCCCGGCGGCGCCATCAGCACCGTTCCGCTCATGCCGGCGATCAGTTCGGCGAACCTGCCGTCGATGACGGCCGATAGCTTGATCGACTGGCTGACCGGATCCACCTTGGCGCCGATGCGCTGGATCTTCGCGGGATAGCTCCTGCCGGTCTCGTCGATCGCGACCTGGAAGCCCTGGCTCGGCTTGAGCCAGACCAGCCATTTGCTGGGAACGATGAATTCCAGCTCCAGCGTCGAATCGTCGAGGATCTCCAGCAAGGCCTGGCCAGGCTGGACGTATTGCTGTTCGCGCACCTTCTGTTCCACCACCCTGCCGCCGAAGGGCGCCGTCACCGTGCACTTGGATACGATGGCCGTGTTGGTGGCGACTTCCGCCTTGGCTTTCGCGACTTCCGCCGCCGAGACGTCGAGCTCGACCTGGCTGATGGAATGGAGTTCGTTGAGGCGGCGGTTGGCGTTCCAGGTCGTCTGCACGGAGGTCAGCGCGGCCTTGGCCTTGTCGAGCTGCGCCTGCTGCACCGAGCAATCGAAAGCGATCAGCTTGTCGCCGGCCCGGAAGCGCGCGCCTTCGGCGACCGGCAGCCGGCTCACCTTGGCGCCGATCTCCGCCGCCAGCGTGGTGTAGCGCTTGGGCAGCAGCTGCGCGCGGATCTCGCGCTTGTCGAGCGGCGTCGCGCCGGCGGCCGGCGGCGTCATCGGTCCCGCGGCGGTCTTGGGCACGGCCGTCGTCGCGGCCGTTGCCGCCTGGGCAAGGACGGCGAACAGGACCGGCAGCAGTTTCGGGGTTCGGAGCGATACGGCGATCATGGACATCATTGGGGAGAGGGGGCCTGCAGTTGCCCGGCGTCCCAGCGCCGCAAGGCGGCCTCGACGGCCTGGGTCAGTTGGGCCAGCGACAAGTCCTGGCCGTCCGCGATGGCGGGCTCCAATCCCAGGGTGGCCTGCAACTTGCCGGCGGCAGCGTGCAACTGCGCCAGGGCCTGGTAGCGCCGCAGCTGGCTCAGGATCGCGGTGGTCTGGTTCGCGACCAGATCGAGCTTGGTCTGGGTCTGCGCCTGCTCGCGCCGCGCCATGTGGCCGGCGATATCGCTGTCGACCTTCCAGATCGCGTCGGCGCGTTCGAACTGGCGCTGGGCATTCTCGTATTGCAATCGCGACAAGTGCATCTGCGTCAAGGCGGCCATCTGGGTCGTCATGCGCCGCTGATCGGCGAGCGCGACGCCGGCTTCCGCCAAGCGCATCTGGGCGGGACCGGACAGCAGTCCCAGCAGGTTGAAGGAAAGCTGCGCGCCGGCCTCGGTCCAGTGCTGGTGGATCAGGTAGCTGTCGTCGCTGCCCTTGACGGCATAGTTGAACGACAGGCCGGGGAACAGCTTGAGCAGCGTGCGCCGGGTTTCCTGGCTCGCGATGCGCGCGTTGTAGAAGGATTCCCGCAGATCGGCGTTGTTGGCGATGACGAGTTCTTCCATCTTTTCGACCGGGACGTCGCGCCAGTCGCCGACGATCGCATCGCCCGGCTCGACCACCGCGATGGCGCGGGCCGGCGGGATGTTGATCAGCGCCGCGAGTTCGATGCGCGCGGACGAGAGTTCCTGGTCGATCGATTCCAGCAGCCTCAGGTTCTCCAGCACCTGCCGCTGGTAACGCAGCGCATCCACAGGATTGCGCAGGCGCTCGGCATCGCTCTTGCGCGAATCGCGCAGCGCTTCCTCCGCCGCGGCGATGGCGGCGCGCACGTCGGTGCGCAGCTTTTGCGCGCTCGCGGTGCGCCAGAAGGCGGCGCGCACATCCTGGATCAGGTTGTGCAAGGCCTTGCGCCGATGTTCCGCCGCGATGAGAACCCGGTCCGCGTTCTGCTTCGAAGCGTAATAGCTCTGGCCGAAATCGAGCAGGCTCCAGGTGAAGCTGAGGTCGGTCGTCGCGGCGGCGCGCTCGCTCGAGATGAAAGGATTGGCGAGCGACGGCTGGCCGGTCACCGAATCCTTGCTGCGCGTGATCAAGTCGTTGTTACGGTCGCGATAACCGGCGGCTGCCACCAGCTTGGGCAGCATGTCGTAGCCGCCGGCCTCGAGTTGTCCCTGGGCCAGCGCTTCCTCCATGAGCCGGGTGCGCCGCACCAGGTTGTATTTGATCGCGCGGGCGATGGCTTCTTCCAGCCGCAGTTCGCCTTGCAAGGGTTCCACGTCCCGTTGCGCGCGTTCGCGGTCGGCCGCGCTGACGGTCTTGAGTTCGGAAGCGGTGAGCGGCTCGGGCTTGATCGATGCGCAAGCGCCGAGCGCGAGCGACACGGAGATTGCCGTCAGGATCGGCAGCAAGCGCGGCAGGCAGGGCGCGGCAGGCGAATCCTGCGCCGCTTCCCGATGCCGCTTGCCGTCGCGCCCCCGTGGATCCCGCCTCGTCTCGCGAGCGGAACCGTGACTCGTGGGCAGCGCTGCGGCATATCGAAAAGCCATATTGGTATCTCCCTTGAATGACATCTTGTGGCCGTTGACGGCGGAATTCTTCTTGTCGAATCGATAGCGCTCGATCGTTGCGCCTCGATCAGCCGAGCGTCCGCGCATGCGCGGCGGACGTGCGCAATGATCGGCTGCGTGCGCCGACATTTTGGGCCGATGGTATCCCGGTCTCGTGGCGTCGCGCTATCCCATGGGAATGGGAAAAATCGCGGCCGCCGCGCTCGCGCGCGTCCGCGCGCGGGCCGGCAAGCCGCATGGAGACTCGTTTTGCGCGCGTTTGCCGTACGCGGAAAAACTTTCGGTCATCCGCCTGCCGTGACAAAGCATTCCACGGCAAGTGTTGCGCCAAAGCATCATTCATGACGGACTTGCCTTTCGAGGGCCCACGTACTTCATACATCCAACGGAATGCTCTGCGCGAATTTGAACAGGTTGTGCGGATCGTACTTGCGCTTGATCTGCGAAAGGCGCGGCAGGTTGGAGCCGTAGTAGGCCTGGGCCCAGTTCTTCAAATCGCGATTCGGAAAATTCACGTACGATTCCGGCAGCACGAAGCGCTGCATGTCGGCATAGTAGTTCGCCAGCCACTCCTGCTGCCGCCTGACGACATCGGGCTTGTCGATCGGCGCCCATGACGCCTCCATCTCGAAGATATAGTTCGAGTCGCGATGCACATACGCGGTCTGGTCGCGTCCCACGTCCTGCACCGCGCCGCCGATCGCGAACAGGATGCCCATGTTGTCCTGCCGCAGCGAGCCGCCCGGCCAGCGCGTCATCCAGGTCAGCATGGTGTCCAGGGCTTCTTCGCCGAGCGCCTGTTTGACGTAGCTGCACTTGATGTCGTACATGCCGGTCGGATCGTCTGTCAGCAGGTAATCGCGCGCGCGCCAGTAATCCATCTCGTAGATGTCGGCGCTCTGCGGCTTCAGCAGCGCGAAGGCCGGCGCCAGGATGTCGCGCAATTCCTTCGCATTGCCCCAGTAGAGGCCGAGCGTCTCGACCAGCAACTGGTCGCGGCGCGGATGCGGGCCCGCGTTCAGGGGGCGCGCCTTGCTGCGCGTCGAGATCGTCCTGGCGTTGGCCAGTTGGATCGATTGCAGGGCGCTTAGCAATTCGACCTGCTTGCCGGGAGGCCAGACGATGTTGAAGGTCGTGACGTCGTGGACTTCGCGCAGCTTGAAGGTGAAGGAGGTATGCACGCCGAAATTGCCGCCGCCGCCGCCGCGCACCGCCCAGAACAAATCATCCTGCCCGTCGATGGTCCGCTTCTCGGCGTTCGCCAGCACGACGTCGGTGGCGAGCAGGCTGTCGCACGTCAGGCCGGAATGCGTGGCGGCGAATCCCCAACCGCCGCCGAGCGTCAGGCCGCTGGTGCCGACGGTCGGGCAGCGGCCGGACGGTATCGCGAAATTGTAGGCGCGCAAGGCGGTCGCGACATCCTGGTTGTTCGCGCCGCCCTGCACGACGGCGATGCCGTTCTTCAGATCGAGCTGGACGCCGTTGATCGCCTTGACGTCGATTAGCAGCCCGGGCGTGGTGGAAAAGCCGGCGTAATTGTGGCCGCCGGAACGGATCACGAACGGCACGCGATGATCGCGCACCCAGGCGATGCAGCGCTGCACATCGCGGTCGTCGGCGCACATCGCCACCGCCAGCGGGTGAACGTCGGCCCAGCGCGCATTGTTCGGCCAGGCCGCCATGGCATAGCCTTGCTGGCCGGGCAGTATCAGGCGGCCGCGCAAATCCTTGCCGAGCGCCGCCAATCCCTTGCCGCCCGGGAGGAACGCCGGCTTGGCCAGCGCGCCGGCGGGCAGCAAGCCCGCGCCGGTAGCGCCCATGACCAATGCGCCGGCCTGCAATAAGCGGCGGCGGCTCGGATTCGGTGTCTCTGCCATGCGTTTCCCCTTGATCGTCGAGTGAATGAGAGGCCGATGCCGGCAGACGCCGGCCAGGCTTGCCGGGGCAGGCAGCGAAAGCCGCGCACCGGAACACGCATGGGATTGTCCGTAGGAAATTTGTCGAGGGGTAACTGTAAAACTTTCTCTCGACTGGATACGCCTACTTGTGGTTAAAGGCGGAATGGGTGCAAGAAGCCGGGGAGACGCTCTCAAGCATTACGATCGTTACCTGGATAAGCGGAAAAATCTACCGAGAATCGCGTCCTACATTCTGTATTTTTTTGTCACAATTTTGTAGTTTTTTGCTAGTAATAATGGTGTAAGGAATTTGAGCTTAAGTACATTCCGAAAACAAACCATGACAAAAATCAAATTGTCTCGCCTCGAAAGAAGGTGACATTGTGTACAAGAAATTGGGGAGAATTTCGGATGAGTAACGATCTTGATAGTTTGCAGCTTGTCACTGACATTATGCGTCTCAACGATTGCAAGACTTTCGGTCAAGTCAATTCTGCATTGTTCGAGATCAGCAGCAAGTTGGGATTCGATGCATTCATGTACGGCGGCCGGTTTCACATCGGCGGCACGCGTTATGTCGAGCGGATAGCCTCCAACTACAATGCGTCCTGGCTGGAGAAATACGAGACGCAGCGCTATGCCCATATCGATCCCACCGTCTCCCATGCGCTGAGTTCGCTCTGTCCGCTCGTTTGGTCCGACGACATGTACAAGAACGACATGCAGCACAATTTCAAGGAAGAGGCGCGCATGCATGGATTGGCCGAAGGGATGACGCTGCCGGTCCACAGCAGGAATGGCGATGTCGCGATGCTCAGCCTCGCGGTGTCCCGTTCCGGCGACGAGGCGCGGCGGCATGTCCACAAGATGCTGACTTTCGGATCCTTGCTGGCGACCCTGACGCATGAAGCGATGCGCCGCATCGTCAAGGGCCAGCACATGGAACCGCCGCCGAAACTGACGAAACGCCAGATCGAAGTGTTGCAATGGGTCGCCGCCGGCAAGAGCACCTGGGAGATCTCCAAGCTGGTCGGCATCTCGGAGCACGGCGTCATTCACCACGTGCGCAATATCCTGCTCAAGTTCGACGTCGCCAGCCGGCACCAGGCAGTGGCCAAAGCCATCGCGTTAGGGCTTCTCTAGACTTCCATCGAACGGCGCACGCGTCGCGGCGCACGCGTTGCGCGTTCCGTCCCGCCCGCGCGGTTTTCGCCGCCGATTTTTCCCGCGCGATCGGGCAGGGTGAAATATCACAAATCGCAAACGGCGAATCAACTACATATTCGTGTAGTTCACCGTTTTCCCGGCAGGCCTTACAGTTGCCTCATTCACATTGTCCTTCCGATAGTTCCGATAGGACAGTGCTGCGTGTCTGGATGACGAGCCGTCGGCCTTGCGAGGCCGGCGGCGTCGGTAGTGGTCTTTGTTGTGGAGAGCAGCAAATGAACGAGCATCGCGTGGATCCGTGGCTGGTATTGCGGACAAGAAGTCGTCATGAAAGCGTCGTGGAAAGTGTCCTGCAGCAGAAGCAAGTCATCTCCTATCTCCCCAAACGCAAAGTGGTGCGCAGCTGGCAGGGACGCAAGAGGACGGTGGAAATGCCGCTGTTCCCCGGCTACGTGTTTGTCCGCCCGCGAGCGGACCAATACGAAGGCATGCGTTACATCCGCGGCTCGTGCGGACTGGTGTTCGCCGACAGCAAGCCGGCGACCTTGCCGGAAAAGGATTTGGACGCGGTCAAGAAACTGGTCGCTAGCGGGGCCGAGTTCACGGTCGATCCGGAGTTGGCGGCCGGCAAGCGCGTCAAGATCGTCGACGGCCCCTTCATGGGAGTGGAGGGCGAACTGGTGTTGATCAAGAACCAGCAACTGCTGGTGATCAACGTCGACGTGGTAGGCAGCAGCGTGCGCGTCGAAGTCGATAGGGACGCCATTTCGATTCTCTGACCGTTTAACGATCATCAGCTTTCCAGCCCGGCGCCAGCCGAGACACCGGCCAAGCCGGTGGGTGCCGTGGCTGGAAACCGGGCGAGGCGCATGCGCCGGCGCCCGGAACGCCTGCCTGCGGATCGTTCGGCGGCGCATTCCTCTCTCGGCGGCGGGCTACATGTTCGGGTAGTTCTCCGCATTCGCGGCACGCGATACATTGCCGCAGTCGCATCGCTTCAATGGAGTGAATCGGGTGCGAGTCCCCGATGTCGTCGCTTGGAGCGGGAGCGATCGTCGCGTCATTGCCGTGGAGCGCCGCACTACCAGGTGGCGTTGCACGGCGGAGCCTGCCTGTCGGTCTCGTGCCGCCTCTCCCTGGCGTGAAGTCGAGCGATCAAAAAAAGCCGGCACCGCGCGTGCCTTGTTCCGTACTGCAGATGAGGTGTTCGTGTTGAGTACTTTTCCGCCGTCGATATTCAGACCGACCGCACAAGCTTCATTACGTTTCCTCCTGGCCGCTTCGCTTGGCGTCCTGTCGAGCGGATATGCGGCGCAGGCTTTCGCGCAGGATTCCGATGCGCCCGATTTCTCGATGGGCGATGTCGGACTCGATACCCAGGGCGCCGACGCAATTCAGTCGCCGACGCGCATCACCTTCGCGCAGGAGGCTTCCTACAAGGTGAAGGACCCCGGAACCGTCGTGAAGAACCGCTCTTCGCTGCAAGTCGAATATGCGAAGCATGTGCTCGACAATTTCTATGTGCAGTTCAACGGCAAGGCGACCGCCTTTCTCGGGAGCGACCATCGGCGCGAGGCGGAAGAAACGGATACCAGGGTCGCGTCGGCCTATATCCAGGGAAGTTTCGGCCAGACCAGCTTCCGCGCCGGGGTGCAAGCCCTGCCCTGGGGCGAGTCGATCATGGCGCCGATCACGGACGAGGTCAGTCCGCGCGACAACCGGGAACTCTTCAACTTCAATCTCGAAGAGCTGCGCGTGGGCCAGGGAATGTTCGTCGTCGATCACTATTCGACGGCCGGCCGCTGGAGCGCCTTCTGGAATCCCAAGCCGTCCTTCAACAAGTACCCGGAAAGAGGAACGGCGTATTTCTTCGATCCGTTCACTTACCGAGGCGCGAGAGAAGGCGACAACGGCACCGAATACGGCGTGAGCTGGCGGAAGAACTTCGAGAGTTCCGATATCACGTTGATGGCCGCGAGCCTGATCGACAACGACTACGCCTTGCGCATGAACGCCGACGGCACCGTTAGCAGGGTAAAGGAGAGATTCTCCATGGCCGGCGTGGTTTTCACCCGCGCCATCAAGAACTTCGTGATTCGCGGCGAGGCGGCGCTCAAGACTCCCAAGGCCTATAACGATGCGTCGCTGCAGATCGTGAAGAAGGACGCCATCGATGTCTACCTGGGCGTCGACTATCGCTACAGCAGCTCGCTGACGTTCAGCGTGGAAGCGGTCAACCAGCATATCTCGGGTTGGAACGACAGGATCGCGGGATCGCCGCGGGATCGTCAATCCGTGCTGCTGACCATGACCAAGACGTTGATGAACGACGATCTGACCATCAACCTCCTCAATTTCTATAACCGGCCGTATCGCAGCAACCTGACCATCCTGCAGACCTCCCTCAAGTGGGACGATCATCTGACGTTCGGCTTGAATGCCGTTTATCCCCATGCCAACGATCGGAGGAACGGCCTGTGGAACGTGCGGGATCAAAAGCAGATTTCCCTCAAGGTTCAATATTCATTCTAAGAAGCACTACATAGGCATGTAGTTTCCGGTCTTCATCATGCGCGATACAGTTGCCGGATCCATATCACTAAAAATGAGGAGACCTATGAATAAATATCTTGGCGTCATCGCCGCTATCGCCGCTGCCCTGGCCGTCGCGCCGCACGCTCATGCCGCCGGCGAGTTCTACGCCGGCGTCGATCTCATGCGGATGAAAGACAAAGGAGACCATGCTCCCGCCTTCTATCCCCTCGGGCTCGGCATCCGGGGCGGGATGCAGGTGCATCCGAATGTCGCGGTGGAGGCGCGCTATACCGCCGGCGTCAAGAGCGACAACAACACCGTGTCGGGCATGAACGTCGAGCTCGAACTCAACCAGATCTACGGCGTGTACGCCAAGGGCATGCTGCCGCTCGGACGCGTGTCGCCCTATCTGCTGGTCGGCTACACGCACGGGAAGGAGACCGCCAAGATCAGCGCCATCGGCATGAGCAGCGCGGGTTCCGACGGCGATTTCTCTTACGGCATCGGGATCGACGTCCCGATCACGAAGGACATCACGTTCGGCGCCGAATGGGCGCGCTTCATCAAAGGCACCGATCCGTTCGGAGTCGGCTTCAAGATCGAGGGCATGACCTTCAACGTCTCGATGCGTTTCTAAAATGCCGCGCCGGAGCAGGGTTGCGCCGGCGCCCTTTTCAAGCACCAAGGAGCAAATACATGAGCATCCAAGAGGTCTTCGACGTCATCGTCGGTCACGTTCGGGAAGTGATTCCCACCCTGGCGAATCATGATTTCAAATTGACGGATTCGCTCAAGGAGCTCGGCGCGAATTCCGTCGACCGTTCCGAAATCATCATGATGACCCTGGAATCGCTGTCCTTGAGCATTCCCCTGATCGAAATGGCGAAGGCGCAAAATATCGGAGATCTGGCCGGTATCATCCATGCCAAGGCCTGACCGCTCCGACATCGTCGTCAGCGGCGTCGGCGTGACATCCGCCGTCGGGCAGGGCAAGACGGCGTTCGCGTCCGCGCTGCTGGAAGGGCGGCATCGTTTCGACACGATGCGCCGCCCGGGCCGGCAACGGCCGTCGTCTGAGCAGCCCTCGGGTTTCATCGGCGCCGAGATCGCCGAACTGCATGTGCCGGAATCGATTCCGCGCGGCTTGCTGCGCACCGCATCCCTGTCCGGCCAGGCGGCGCTCGCGACGCTCTGCGAGGCGTGGCAGGATGCCCGGCTGGACCGGGTGGCGCCGGAGCGCATCGGTTTGATCGTCGGCGGTTCCAACGTCCAGCAACGGGAACTGGTGCTGGCGCACGACACCTTTCGCGGCCGCGAACAATTCCTCCGTCCGACCTATGGCCTGTCCTTCATGGACAGCGATCTATGCGGTTTATGCACCGAGGCGTTCGGCATCCGGGGCTTCGCCTACGCACTGGGAGGCGCGTCCGCCAGCGGCCAGGTCGCCGTGATCGAAGCCATCCACGCGGTCGAGTCGGGCCGGGTCGACGCCTGCATCGCCATGGGCGCGCTGATGGATATCTCCTACTGGGAATGCCAGGGCTTGCGCTCCCTGGGCGCGATGGGTTCCGATCGCTACGCCGACCGGCCCGCGCTCGCCTGCCGTCCCTTCGACCGCGACCGCGACGGCTTCATCTTCGGCGAAGCGTGCGGCGTCGTCGTGGTGGAGAAGCTGGAATCGGCGCAGCGGCGGGAACGTACTCCTTACGCGCGGCTGGCCGGCTGGGCGATGCGCATGGATGCCAACCGGAATCCGAATCCCTCCGCCGACGGCGAAGTCGCCGCCATCCAGGCGGCCATGGCCCGCGCCGGTCTCGCGCCGGCGGAAATCGACTATGTCAATCCGCACGGCACCGGTTCCACGATCGGCGATATCACCGAGCTCGAAAGCCTGCGCCGGTGCGAGCTCGGCCACGCCCGCATCAACGCGACCAAATCCGTCATCGGCCACGGCCTGGCCGCCGCCGGCGCCGTGGAACTGATCGCGGTCTTGCTGCAGATGAAAGAAGGCAGGCTGCATCCGACGAGAAATCTCGATCATCCCATCGATCCCGAATTCAAGTGGGTCGGCGGCGAGGCGGTGCCGCACGCGATAGAAAACGCATTGAATCTCAGCATGGGTTTCGGCGGCGTCAATACGGCGGTCTGTTTGCAACGATATTCTTGATCCAGAAATCAGGAGGAGCACTCGTGAAGATTTACATGTTTCCCGGCCAAGGTTCTCAATCCAAGGGAATGGGCGGCGACCTGTTCGACCGCTTCAAGGAATGGACCGACAAGGCCGACAGCATCCTGGGATATTCCATCAAGGAGCTGTGCCTGGAGGATCCGAGGAACGAGCTCGGGAAAACGCAGTTCACTCAGCCGGCGCTCTACGTCGTCAACGCGCTGTCGTACTTCCGGAAAATCGAAGACACCGGCGTGATGCCGGATTTCGTGGCGGGACACAGCCTCGGCGAATTCGATGCGCTGCTGGTCGCGCAGTGCTTCGATTTCGAAACCGGATTGAAGCTGGTGCAGAAGCGCGGCGAGCTGATGGGGCAAGTCTCCAACGGCGCCATGGCGGCCGTGATGAATTCCTCGAAGCAGGAAATCGAAGAAAAGCTGAAGGCGAACGGACTCGCCAACGTCTACCTGGCCAACTACAACACGCCGTCGCAAATCGTTCTTTCCGGCGCTTACGACGAGATCGCCGCCGCCGAAAAGATCTTCCAGGGTGGAAAGGTGCGCTACTACCCGCTGGCCACGAGCGGCGCGTTCCATTCGGCCTTCATGCGCGACGCCATGACGCAGTTCAAGGAATTCATCAAGGGATTCCGGTTCGCGGAGCCGAAGATTCCGGTCATGTCGAACGTCACCGCGCGGCCTTACAAGAGCGAGACCATGCTCGAGACGCTGTCGGATCAGATCGCGAGCACGGTCCGCTGGTCCGAGAGCATGCAATACCTGCTGGCGCTCGGCGCGAGCAAGGGCGAGGAAGTCGAATTCGAGGAACTGGGCAACGGCGATGTCCTGACGCGCATGGCGTTCACCATCAAGGCCCAGACTCCGGAATCCGTGCTGCAGGAAATCATCAGGAAAGAGAAAGCGCTGTCGGAACCGAAGGCCGAGGAGAAGGCCGAGGAGAAGGCCGGGAAGGAAGCGGCGGAGAAATTCGACCATTCCATCATCGTCGAGCTCACGGATGTGCGCGAGAAAGTGGCCGCCTGGAACCGGGCGTACTCGATCGGAACGAAGGTGAAATCCACGGTCGCGGATTACGGCGACCTGGAGACGAGGACGGACGCCGTCGTGTTGTTCGGCCACCGGGCCGCGGTCTACATGAAGGGCTATAACGGCTATTTCGACTTGAACGAATTGACGCCTGCCTGAGAAGAAGAACGATAACCCCCTCCCATGGATACGATGGCCCTGCATTCCGCGAGGATGCGGGGCCTATTCGAGGCGGCGCGCAAGCATTTTTGGTTTGTAGTGTGGTTGGTGTGTGCAGTTCATCGAACGGGTGATCAAATGGAAAATGCTCATTATCATATCTTTGGGGTTGGCGTGGACGCGGGCGATCTTCGTTACATCGGCTGGACGGAGAAGTCCGTGAACGAGGAAAAGGAAGAGATCTTTTCCGAGCTCGCGCAAAAGGGGATTCGGGATCTCGCGCATTGGGCCAAGGAAGCGCTGCATGGCGGCAAGCTCAGCATCTTCGAAATCGAATCGGCGCCGTCGGCCGAGGACGCCAGGAATTCGGCCGCGTTCTGGTGCCGTTACTACCATTCTCTCGGGCTGAACGTCTTCACGGATCATTGACGAAGGCATGCGATGAAGCCCGCCTTGTCCTGCCGGAACGACGGATGCGCGTGGAGCGAGGAGGAGGCCGCAGCGGGGCTCCTCCGCGAGTCCTTGCCTCCCGATGCCGTCGACGGGATCTGGCGGGATGTCCGCGATGCCGCCGCGGACGTGGCTTCGCGCGAACCGCTGCTGCGGCAGCGCTTGCACAGGCTTGTGCTCGACCGGTCTTCCCTGGCCGATGCGATCGGCGCGATCCTGTCGGATCGGCTGGCGTCGGCCGACATGAGCGAATCGTCGCTGTATGGCTTGATGAACGAGATCCTGGGCGAGGACGACGCCATCCTGCTCGACATCGTGACGGACATGCATGCGCTCAAGAATCGCGATCCTGCCTGCATGAACCATCTGCACGGGTTGCTCAACATGAAGGGCTTCCATGCGCTGCAAACCTATCGGATCGCCCATGCGCTCTGGAAGCGCGAACGCAGGGAGCTGGCGTTCGTGCTGTCGAACAAGTCGTCGGTGGTCTTCTGCGTCGATATCCATCCCGCGGCCCGCATCGGCTGCGGCGTCATGCTCGATCACGGCAGCGGGATCGTGATCGGGGAGACGGCGGTGGTGGACGACAACGTGTCGATTCTGCAGAACGTGACGCTCGGCGGAACCGGCAAGGAACATGGCGATCGGCATCCCAAGGTTCGCTGCGGCGTCATGCTCGGCGCCGGCGCGAAGATACTCGGCAATATCGAGATCGGCGCCATGAGCAAGGTCGCCGCCGGAAGCGTGGTCCTGGAAGCCGTGCCGCCGCATTGCACCGTCGCCGGCGTGCCAGCGAAGATCGTGCGCTGGCATCAGCGCAGCAATATGCCGGCGCTCGATATGGATCAGTCGGTCAAGAATTGAGCGGGGCGTTGCTTCTTTTCTCCGGATCGCTTGGAGTTTCTGTTTTGTGCGGGCTTTCCATTTCGCGCGGGTTTTCCGACATCGCATGGGTCTTTTAACGTTGCACAGGTCTTTTAACGTCACACAGGCCTTCTAACGTCGCACGGGTCTTCCAACATCGCACGGGCGTGCGCAGGAGATGCGGCGATCGGGCCGCCCGGGTAGGGGCGCCCAGGTAGGGCTGCCTGGCGGGGGCGGCGCGCGGCGTGCGGCGGGGGCTGGCGCGGCGCCGCTAGACACTGCCCCTGCGGGGTTCCCGAAAGAGGAAGCGCCGACCCGGGAAGCGCAAAAACTCGCCTGCGGCTCAAACATTTGCGCTTCTTTTTCCGGGTCGGCGCTTCCTCTTTCGGCAGTGTCCCAAAGCGGCGCCGCGCCAGCCCCCGCCGCACGCCGCGCGCCGCCCCCGCCAGGCAGCCCTACCCGGGCGCCCTACCCGGGCGGCCCGATCGCCTTCGAGGGTGACCCGCGCAAGCGCAGGAGAGCGCAGGAACATATTGCCGGTGTGTTCCCAGGGAGTTCGCCAAGTCAGAGGAGGTCGTGCCGGGGCTGCGGCCGACCCGCTTGGGGACGCTGCCGAAGATCACCCTGCCGACCCGGAAAAAGAAGCGCAAATGTTTGAGCCGCAGGCGAGTTTTTGCGCTTCCCGGGGCGGCAGGGTGATCTTCGGGGACCCCGAAGGGGCAGCGTCTAGCGGGGCGGCCGCAGCCCCGGCACGGCCGCCCCCGCCAACCAAGAACGAGAAGTCAGATAGAACGAGAAGTCAGATAGAACGAGAAGTCAGGAAGTGAAGTCCCGAAGTTTCATCACCATGCAAGCAAACCAAGAAAGACTTGCGCATCTATCCAGGAGTCGCCGATGTCCACCAAGACCGTATTCATGTTTTCCGGCCAGGGATCGCAGTACTACCAAATGGGGAAGCAGCTCTACCAAGAGAACGCGGTCTTCCGCCAATGGATGGACCGGCTCGACAAGCTGGCGCATGAAATCTCCGGCAAGCACGTCGTCGACGCGATCTATTCCGGCGACAAGGCCCAGAGCTTCGACCGGCTCCTGCTGACCCATCCCGCGATCTTCATGGTCGAATACTCGCTGGCGCAATGCCTGATCGCGGAAGGCATCGAACCCCACCTGACCCTGGGCGCGAGCCTCGGATCGTTCGCCGCCGCCGCCGTGGCGGGATGCATCGACCCCGTGGAAGCCATGAGCGCCGTGCTCGAACAGGCCGTGGCGGTCGAATCCTTCTGCGGACCGGGCGGCATGATCGCGATCGTGGCCGATCCCGCGCTCTACGAGGAAGACTTCCTGAACCGGCAAAGCGAGATGGCGGGCGTCAATTTCAACACGCATTTCGTCGTCTCCGCGCCGCGTGGCGCTCTCGCCGCGATCGAGTCGGCCTTGAAGGAGCGCGAAGTGATCCACCAGCGGCTGGCGGTGGCCTTTCCCTTCCACTCGCGCTGGATCGATGCCGCCAGGGAGCCGGTCGCGGCGGCCACGCACTCGATCCCGATAGGCAAGGGAAAGCTGCCGTTCGCATGCTGCGCGCATGCCGCGACGCTGGCGCATTTGCCCGACGACTATTTCTGGCGCGTGGTGCGCGATCCGATCCGGTTCCGCGATACCGTCGCGCACCTGGAGCGCCAGGGAACGCATCGCTACATCGATGTCGGCCCCTCCGGGACATTGGCGACATTCGTCAAATACGCTTTGCCGAAGACCGCCGAATCCAGCGCGCACGCGATCCTGACGCCCTACGGGCAAGACCTGAAAAACCTGGCGGCATTGCTGGCGACGGCGTGACGTCCGAACCGATACCGAGGAACAAGAACCCACGATGAATTACTGGAACGATGATCTGGAAACGGCGCTCGCCTCGGGCGATCCCGATTTCATGAAGGCGATGCTGGCTCGCGTGCCGAAGGATGTCCTGCACCGGGCATTGCCGTATATCGACCAAATGGCGCGCGTCCACGCCAGGAACGGCAAGCTGGAAGAATCCTTGGCGTACTACGACAGTCTGCTCGAGGTGATGCCTGACTACGTGGACGGGCGCACCGCGCGCGCGCAGGTGTTTCTCCAGCTGCGGCGCTTCTCGGACGCGCGGACGGACGCGGCCCGGGTCGCGGAGCTCGCGCCGGACCGCGCCATCGGTTACCGCCTGCTGGCCGAGGCCAGCGAAGGCTTGCGCGAGCTGCCCCATGCGCTGGCGGCCTTGCGCCGGGCGGCCACCGCCGAACCCGGCGACAAGACGATCGAACAGCGCATCCGCGCGCTCGAAGCGGACATCCGCAAGGAGGCGGCGCTGCGCCAGGCTTTCGATCCCGACGCCCAGCAAGAGGGCTTGCGGATCGAATTGCCGCCCTTGCCGCCGGTGAGCTTCGACCCGGCCTTGCTCGACGATCCCTCGATCCCGCCGGCGCTGGAGAACGCCGGCGTCGACGGGCTGCGGCAACACCTGCGGCACTACAGCGGCCAATGGTCGCCCAAGAACGCGATCGCGCGGCTCGAGGATCCGGCGTGGCTGGCCGCGTGGGATGCCGCGCTTGCCACGACGACCGGATCGAGCATCGTGTTCCGCGGCAGCGAGCTCGGCGTATTCGCCCTGCGCGCCCTCCGTCATGGAGCCCGGCGCGCGCTTTGCCTGGAAACCTTTCCGCTCGAGGCCCGCATCGCGACCGGCATGGTGCAAAAGCATTTCCTGGCGCCCTGGTATGCGCGGCACGGCGCGGCGATCCAGGGATGGTCGGAGGAGGAGCGCCGGGCCTCCTTCGAAGAATTCGCGGCCGGCATCGACGTCGCCCTGGCGAGCGGCCAGCCGCCGGAGGCGGGGGACTGCGATTGCTTCGTGTTTCCGCAGATCGACCACAGCCTGCTCGGCACCGGCATCGTCAAGGCGATCCGGCAGCACTGCGGCGCGGGCAAGATGTCGCCCGCGCGGATCTTGCCGGCCAAGGCAGCGATCTTCGCCATGGGCATCCAATGGACCTATCCCGGCACGGATTTCCGGCTGGAGCCGATGAATCGTTTGCGTTGGAGCATGTATCCGCAAACCCTCGACCTGGATTCCGAGTTCTGGGCCGCGCGCACCGAAGCGGTCAGGGTAGGGGAGATCGATTTCGCGAATTTCTTGGAGACGACCTGGGAAGCCGTCCTGCCGGTGACGGCCGGCGGCTCCGTCGACGCGATCGTCTACTGGTTCGAACTGGATCTGGGCGATGTGAAGATCGGCAATGCACCGGGCGGCGAGCTGCAATGCATCAGGCCGGCCGTCCAGTACACCGATCCCATCGAGGTGCAGGCGGCGGGCGTGGTCCATGCGCGCGTCCATGTGCGGGAAAGCCGGTTGTATTTCCAGACCTTGCCGGCGGCGACCCAACGGCGCACCCATGGCTTGCCGGGCTGGTATGTGCCGATGCTCGGCGACCGCCGCCGCAACGATGCCTACCGCAACGCCATTGCCAAGGCGCTCGCGGCGCATCCCGCGGACATCGTGTTCGACATCGGCGCCGGCTGCGGACTGCTGTCGATGAAGGCAGCGCAAGCCGGCGCCGAGCGCGTGGTCGGTTGCGAGACCCACCGCGCGATCCTCGAGGCCGGGCGGGAGATCGTCGCGCTCAACGGCCTGGACGAAAGGATCACGCTGATCCACAAGGATTGCCGGGAGATGAGCGTGCCGGACGATCTGCCCCGGCGCGCGGACCTGGCCGTTTTCGAGCTGTTCGACTGCAGTCTCATCGGCGAGGGCATCCTGCATTTCCTGGCCCATGCGCGCGAACATCTGCTCGCGGAGAATGCCCGTTATCTCCCGGTCGCCGCCAGGATCCGCGCCATGGTGATCGAGTACCGCCTCGACCGCATCTGGGACGTCGATGCGAACCTGCTCAATCCCTATCGCGCCTCGCTGAATTTCATCAACGTCGATGCCTCGAAGCTGGCGTATCGCGCGCTCAGCGAGCCGTTCGACGTCTTCGCTTTCGATTTCGCCAGCGCCGGACCGGCGCCGGAAGAGAAGGAGAGTCGCCTGCCGGCGATCGCGCCCGGCACGGCCGGAGCCGTGCTTTTCTGGTTCGATCTGCAGCTCGACGAAACCACCTGGATCTCGAACGATCCCGCCGCCGAGAACGCGCTGCATTGGAAGCAGGGGCTGCAATTCCTGCCGGAAGTGCAGGTCGAAGCGGGTTCGCCGCTGCCGCTCGCGGCGAAGCACGACGGCAGCAGCCTGCGTTTCCATTGGCTGCAGGAGGAGATGCGGAAGGAGGCGTTCTCGAGGCTTCCGCGCCTGGACCCGCGCTGGGTCGCGGCCAACGGCGAGCTGGAGCAGCAGACGCGCGGCTTGCTGCAACATTGCACGCAGAACCCGGAGGAGTATTCCAAGGTCGCGGAAATCGCCAAGCGCTTCGCCATCGATCCGGCGGCCCATGGCATCGATCCGGCCATCGCGCAGCGCTTTGCGTCGATGTTCTTCCACGACGCCTGACCTCGGCTTATCGATGCCGGGTCAGGTCCTTGATTCTTCCGGGAAGCGTCGAAGGGCGGTCATCCGCCCATGCCGAGGAGGGCGCGGACCGGACCCAGCAGGCCGGCGCCCAGCAGCACGAGGATAGGCAGGAAGCTCATCCCGAAGCCGAGGCTTCTCTTTTCCGGATGCGATAGGTAGGACATGAAATACACGATGCGGCCCACGATGTAGATGCCGATCGATACGGAGACAAACACCGGCCCGTGGTAGCGGGACGCGAGCCAGGCCGCCGGCAACAGCAAGACGAGCAGCTCGAGCGTGTTCATCTGGACGCGGTAATAGCGCTCGAACATTTCGTTGCCGGAAGCGGCGGGGGCCCGCACGCCATATTTGTACCTGGCGCGTCCGACCAGCCAGCCGAACACGGCGTATTGGATCAATGCCAGGGCAATCAACAAATTCACCAAGTCCATTCTCATTCCTCGACAGTTAAGCAAATTCACATCCGGATCTACATCCGCATCAAACTCCGCATCTACGTCTGCATTGCACGCGCGTACGTCGGCGGCGGGCGTTCTGGCCGCCCGGGTAGGGGCGCTTGGGCCGGGGACGGCGCGGGGCGGCAGGCAAGCGGTACGCGGCGGGGGCTGGCCCGGCGCCGCTAGACACTGCCCCTGCGGGGTCCCCGAAAGAGGAAGCACCAACGCGGGAAGCGCAAAAACTCGCCCCTGCGGGGCTCAGACATTTGCGCTTCTTTATCCGCGTCGGCGCTTCCTCTTTCGGCAGTGTCCCAAAGCGGCGCCGGGCCAGCCCCCGCCGCGTACCGCTTGCCTGCCGCCCCGCGCCGCCCCTGGCCCAAGCGCCCCTACCCGGGCGGCCAGAACGCCTTCATCGCACGCGCGAGCGTGAAACCTCCGACCGCCGTGCTGCAAATGCGTTCGCCAAGCCAGGGAACGGTCGTGCCGGGGCTGCGGCCGTCCACGCACTTCAAGGAAAAATGTTTCCGCGCGACCGGCCAGTCCTCCACGCCGGAAGAAAATCCAGACCATCAACCACGGGATGCAAGACATTCTTGGGCCAGGGAAAGACCTCAAGGCCGTCCCGACCACGGGGTCCAACTGTCGCCAACAAACCCCCACGAGGCAACTACATGTTCGTGTAGTTCTCCGCCTCCCCAGCGCGCGCTACAGTTGCCGCATTCGCATTGTTTTATAAGGCAAACCATGCGCCTGAATCCGTACCGGCGGTCCGTTGGATTGCTAGGGAAGGGTTGTTTTTTGCCTTATTCCCGTAGCGTGACGCACTCCTGAGTGACGTTACACGGCGGAGCCTGGCCTTTTCCCGTCTCGGCATCCTCCGTTCAACGAAAGAACTCTTCCGGCATGAAACAGCGATCCGGCCGCCGTTCCGGCAGCCGCCACGATGCATGAATGCCGAGCTCACCGATCCGCAGACCGGGCAAAGGTTCACGAGATTTTCCGTAGGTTCAAGAGATTTTCCATTTGTTCGTTCCAGGGCCATGCCGCGCGCTTCCCGTGCGGCAGCCCGAGAAGACCGGGCTGAAGACACCTATGCAGCTCGGTAACAGCGAGAGAGAATAATGATCGATCAGGACCGGCTAGTAGAGTTCGCGGAGTCTTACCTGAAGTCCCTGATATCCGAAGCTTCAGGCGCCGTGGGCACGGACTTCGATTCCTTTGCGCCTTTCGGCGAACTCGGCATCGATTCGTTTCGCGTGCTGAAGATCGTCAAGGCCCTGGAAGCCGATTTCGGCACGCTGCCCAAGACCTTGCTGTTCGAGAATTTCAACATCAACGACCTGGCGCGCTACTTCGTCGACAAGCACGCCGAAACGCTGTCGGCGAAATTCGCCGCCGCGCCCGCTCCAGCGCCCGCCCCAGCCGCCGCCGGACTGGCGAAGCCGCTTGCCAAGTCCGTCGCGCCGCCCATCGACACCGCCGCGCCGCCGGTCGCCGCCCAGGCCGCTCCCCTCCATGCCGGACCTCTCCAGGCCGGTCCCATCCTCATCCTGGAGAAGGACGCCCACGCGCACCCCGAGCTGGGCAAGCTCGTCAAGGACATCTTCGACCGCTACAAGAACGACGGTTCCGTTTCGAGAGGCACGCGGAATATCGCGCCCAATCTGTTCATCGGCAGCGAAAGGAAGGGATACTTCCACTACGCCCGCAGCAAGAACGTCATCGTGGCTTACACCTACACCGGGCCGGTCGAGTATTTTCCGGCCGTGGCGCGGGAGCTTCATCAGCATTGCGACAGGCTGGGCTTCGAACTCAACCTGCTGGCCGCCGATGCGCTGACCGCCATCGGCGGCGCGCGTTTCTCCTCCACGCCGTTCGGCGTCCTGCAGCGCGTCCTGAACCTGCAGAATTTCACGCTCGAAGGCCAGGCCATGCGCCGCTTGCGTTACCAGGTCTCGAAATTCGAAAAGGCCGGAGTCTGCCGTACCGAGGAATTCCGCTGCGGCACCGATCCCGAGACCAGCAGGAAGATCGCCGAGATGATCGATCTATGGTGCGCCGGCCGCACCATGGTCAATCCCCTGATCCATATCGTCAAGGACGAGATCCTCGCGGGCACGTTGAACCCGGAGCACCGCATCTTCCTCTCCTATGTCGATGACGTGCTGCAGAACGTCATTCTCATTTCGCCGCTGTCCGCCGAGATGAACGGCTACCTGATGGACCTCGAGTTCTACCACAAGGGCATGCCGCTCGGCGGACTCGAGTTCACCATCATCAACATCATCCGCACCCTGGTCGCCGAGGGGTGCGACGTCCTGAGCCTGGGCGGAACCTACGGCTGCAAGCTGGAAGAGTCGGCCAACGCGGATCCGGAAGTCGACAAGATACTGGACGAATTGCGGATGCAGAACATCTTCAACGATGAAGGGAACCTGCAATTCAAGAACAAGTTCCGCCCCGAGAACAAGACGATCTATCTCTGCCGCCCGGCCGGAAAGGGCAATCCGCACAACGTCATCGACGTGATCATGATGATCGCGGACCCGATGAAGATGCAGACCTCGGACGAGGAGAACCATAACGTCGGCAAGCCGGCCGCGCACGGCGCGCCGGCGGCGCAAGGCGGCGCCGTGATGACTGTCGCGCCGGCGGGCGCGGCGGCGGCCGGTCCGATCGTGGGCATCGAAGGGGAGGCGCGTTCCTTCGTGCTGGCGGCATCCGGTTTCAATCCCCTCAATATTCCGCACGAACACGTCGAATTCGACTTGAAGACCGATTCGTGGGCGCAGCTGGAAATGCCCGCGATCGAGAATCAGATGGGGCATCTGCATGCGCGGCTGCAGCAGCCGGCGAACCTGGAGCAGGCGCTGCGCGGGATTTTCCCGTTCGCTCACTTCGCGCTCACGGCTTCCGGCCGCACGGCCGAAGGCGTCTTCTACCGCGCCTGGCCGAGGAAGGGCGTGGTGCCGCAGAACCTGTTGTTCCCGACCACGATCTTCCACCAGATCGACAAAGGATTCTCGCCCAGGGAATTGCCGCATCCCGAGGTATTCAAGCTCGATTCGAAGGAAGCCTACAAGGGCAACCTGGACTTGGCGGCGCTGCAAGAGCAACTCGAGCGTGACGCCGCCGCGGTCTCGATGGTCTGCATCGAAATCAGCAACAATGCCGCCGGCGGCCATCCGGTCTCGATCGAGCACCTGAAGCAGGTCAAGTCCCTGCTCGCCGGGCATGCCATCCCGCTGGTCATCGATGGCACCCGCGTCCTGGAGAATGCGCGCTTCCTGATCGAGAACGAAAGGGAATACGCGGGCCGCTCCGTGTGGCAAGTCGCCCGCGAGATCCTCGGCCATGCGGACGCGGTGGTGGTCAGCCTGGCCAAGGATTTCTGCGTGACCGGCGGCGGCTTGATCGCCACCAACGATGCCGCGTTCGCGCGCACGCTGCAAGACATGATTCGCGAGGAAGGATGCGGCCTCGGCGCGATCGACAAGAAGCTGCTGGCATTGTCGCTCCAGGACCGCAATTACCTCGAAACGCAGACGCTGCGCCGCCAGGAATCGGTCCGCCATCTCTGGAATGTCCTCGTGCAACGCGGCATTCCGGTGGCGCAGCCGGCCGGCGCGCACTGCGTGCTGATCGATGTGAAGCGGATTCCCGAGTTCCAGGGCTTGCGCCATCCGGTCGCGTCGTTCGTCGCCTGGCTGTATCTCAACACCGGAATCCGCGCCGGCGCGCACAATGCCGGCATGCAAAAGGACTCGGCTATCAACGGCCTGATCCGCCTCGCTGTCCCGATCGGCCTCAAGCGGCAGCAGATCGACGATATCGCCGAGCGGATGGTCGCGGCGTTCGCCGACAAGAGGAATATCCCCGACATCGACACCGTGGGGAATGCCGCCGAATCGCTCGGCGACATCCACGCGAAATACAAGCTCGTTCAATATCACCGCCCGTCCGCCGCGCCCGTGGCGCAAGCTTCCGCCCAGGCTGCCGCGCCGGCTCCGTCCGCGCGGGCCGATGCGAAGGTCGATGCCAGGCAGGCCTCGGCGGTTCAAGCGCCGGCGCGGAGCGCCGCTCCGGCGTCGCGGGACATCGCCATCGTCGGCATGGCCGGCCGTTATCCCAAGGCGAACAACCTCGCCGACCTGTGGGACAAGCTGCTCCAGGGCGCGGATTGCATCGACGAGATCCCGGAAGCGCGCCTGGCCGAACGCCGCCACAACGATTTCACCAAGCGCTATCGCGGCGGCTTCATCGACGACGTCGACAAGTTCGACGCCAGGTTCTTCGGCATTTCTTCCAGGGATGCGCAGATCATGGACCCGCAGGAGCGGCTGTTCCTGGAAGTCGCCCATGAAGCCATCGAGGATGCCGGCTATTATCCCGAGGCGCTCGGGCGCGACGACGCGGCGCGCAACATCGGCGTCTTCGTCGGCGCCGTGTGGTCGTCGTATCAGATGCTCGGCGTGGAAGAAAAGATCGCCGGCAACAACATCAATCCGAGCTCCTTCCTGTGGAGCATCGCGAACCGCGTGTCGTATTGGATGAACCTGTCCGGCCCCAGCCTGACCCTGGACACCGCCTGTTCCGCGAGCCTGACGGCGATCAAGCTGGCGTGCGACGCGATCAACAGCGGCGAGTGTGCGGCGGCGATCGCGGGCGGGGTGAATCTCGATCTGCACCAGAGCAAGTTCGACATCAATTCGACCGGCGGCTCGCTCTCGAAGGACGGCATATGCCGTTCGTACGGCAAGGGCGCCAACGGCTATGTGTCGGGAGAAGGCGTGGGCGCGCTGTTCCTCAAGCCGCTGGCCCAGGCGATCGCGGACGGCGACCAGATCCACGGCGTGATCAAGAGCGCCGTGGTCACGCACAGCGGCCGGACCAGCGCCTACACCATACCGAATCCGCGCACCCAGACCGGCTTGATCGCGAAGGCGCTGGAACAGGGCGGCATCGACGCGCGCACCATCGGTTACATCGAGGGCCACGGCACCGGCACCGATCTCGGCGACTCGATCGAGATCTCCGGGCTCGTCAACGCGTTCGCCAAGTACGGCGTCGAGAACCAGAGCTGTGCCATCGGTTCGATCAAGACCAACATCGGCCACCTGGAAGCCGCTTCCGGCATCGTCGGCGTGCAGAAGATCCTGCTGCAGATGAAACACCGCAGGCTGGTGCCGTCGCTGCATTCGTCCGAGCTGAACGACAACATCGATTTCAAGAATTCGCCTTTCTACGTGCAGCAGCAGGCGCAGGAGTGGCGGGCGAAGGAAGTGGACGGCGTCCGCTTTCCGCGCCGCGCGGCGATCAGCGCCATCGGCATCGGCGGGGCGAATGCGCACATCATCCTCGAAGAATACGCGCCGGCCGATCCGCCCCAGGCCGACGCCGACGCGGCAGCGGTGGATAGAATCTTCCCGCTCTCGGCGCGGACCGAGGAGCAACTGAAGGCGGCGGCAGTCCGCTTGCGCGACTTCCTGCAACGGGAGCTCGCCTCGGCCTCTTCCGCGCCGGCGCGGGAGAGCGACATCGCCTACACCTTGGCGTTCGGCCGGAAATCGTTCGACTACCGCCTGGCGGTCGTCGCGAAAACCAAGGAAGAGCTGCTCGCGAAGCTGACATCCTTCGTGGAGGGAAAGCCTGACGCCGACGTCATGGCCGGCCACGTGGCGAACGCGAACGCCGTGACGGCGCTCTTGAACGCCAGGGAGAAGCAGGATTTCGTCAACCTGCTGGTGCAAAGCCGCGAGCCGCGCCGCCTGGCGCAACTCTGGAGCGACGGCGTCATCGCCGACTGGCAGGGCGTGGATCTCGGGCAGCGCGGCCGACGGATTTCATTGCCGACCTATCCGTTCGCCAAGGAGCGCCATTGGATCGTCGACCGCAAGCCGGCGGCGCTGCCGCCGGCGGTGATCCCGCTCGGCGACGAGCCGAAATCCGCGGCGCGCGACGATGCGCGCGCGGCGGCGGCCGAGGCTCGTCCCGGTCCCGCCAGGCGGATGGAGAAATACCATTTCTCCGCCGCCGGCGAGCACGGAGGGAATCCCGACGGCGGCTTGAACCTGGACGCCGCGGAGAAGGCGCGGCTGTTCGTGCGGCAAATGTTCGCCGACCAGATCCGGGTTCCGGTCGACGACGTCAACGACGATCTCTACCTGATGGAGACCGGCGTGACTTCGATGGATATGGCGGAAATGACGCAGGCGCTCAAGGAAAGGATCGACCCGGCCTTTTCGCCGACGGCGTTCTTCGAGTGCATGACGCTCGGTTCGTTCGCCCACTTGCTGGTCCGGAAATACGAGCCGGTCTTCCAGAAAATGATCGTCGCGAAACGGGTCGTCGAAGACGCCGATACCGTCAAGCAGCCCAGGAAGAAGGAGGCGCCGCAGGAAGACAGCGGCGACGCCTCCGGCAAGTCGCCGCACCTCTTGGATGCGGAATCCGAATTGGCGCTTCCCGATCCGAAGTCCGTGCAGCCCGTGCATGAGGGCAAGGCGCGCTTCGTCCTGCTGACCGGCGCCACCGGCTTCCTCGGCATCCATGCCCTGGCCGAGTTCGTCAACGCGGACCCGGAAGTGCGTGTCCTGTGCCTGGTGCGGGCCCCGGACAAGAAGCAGGGCATGAGGCGAATACTCAAGCAGGCCGACAAGTACGAACTGTCGTTCGACGAGAGGCGCATCTCCGTCCTGTGCGGCGACATCAACCGGCCGCGCCTGGGCCTGACCGAGAAGGAGTGGGAACGCTGCTCGCGGGAAGTCGACCAGATCCTGCATGCCTCCGCGCACGTGAACCATATCGAAGGCTATGCGACCTTCCGCGAATCGACGCACGGGATGAAAGAGGTCATCCGGCTCGCCGGCAGCCAGCGCCTGAAGCTGATCCAGTTCATATCGAGCACCGCTGCGTGCTTCCACAAGAACGGTGACGAGTTCTCCGTCTTCGAGAAGGAAGCTTTCATCGAGAACGGCGAATCCGTCTACGGCGGCTACGGCCAATCGAAGTGGGTGCAGGAAACCTTCCTCAAGCGCGCCCACGAGCATGGAATCCCGTATGTCATCTACCGCTTCGGCGAGCTGTCGGGCTCCAGCCGGACCGGCCTAGGGCAGACCGACGACATGCTGCATCGCCTGCTGCAGATGCGGCTGGCGATCGGCTGCCGCGAAAAGATATCGAGCGATGTCCTGGACATGGTGCCGGTCGATGCCGCGGCCAGGCTCATCGTCGGCGCCGGCAACGCGCCGGCGTTGTGGAACAAGATCCTCCATGCGACCCATTTGAAGCCCTACGGCTTCGCCAACCTGTATCGGCGGGCCGAGAGCTGCGGCTTGCAATTCGCCCCGGTCACGCGCGAGCAATACCTGGCGAAATGCTACGACTTCGTCCAGTACATCTATTCCATCAATCCGGTCGGCGGCTTCGTCCTGGAATGCGTGCTGCGCGATGCGGAAGGATCGGTGCGCAAGCGCAAGATCATGGACGGCTATTTCGCCGTGCTGTTCCCGTTCGCGCAGGACAACTTCAAGCGCGCGCTGCAGACGCTCGGCTTCGCGCTGCCGGATTGGAAGTCGCTGCTGGACCAGTATTTCAGCAGATGGAGCCGCGACGATTGCGGATTCATGTCGACCATATACGCCTACCGGAATTGGACCCGGTTGGAAGAAAAGCAGAAGGTCGCGTCGACGGCAGCAGCGAAAGACACGGCCGCATCCCAGAAAACCGCGCAAGACGAATCGATGCTGGAGAACGTGAGTGAAACCTAAAAAAGTCCTGGTCACCGGCGGCAACGGCCATGTCGGCAATACCTTGGCGAAGATGCTCTGCGACAAGGGTTATGAAGTGCGCGCGACGGTGCGCAATCCGGCCGAGGCGGAAGCCTTCGGCATATTCGACGGCTATCCGGTGGAGATCCACCAGGCCGACATGCGAGACGAGAAAGCCATGAGAAAGGCGATGGACGGCGTCTCCGGCGTCTTCCAGGTCGCGGCGCTCTACAACTACGACGAACAGGGCCTGGGCGAGGGCATCGTCGCCAACAACACGGAAGGCAGCCAGACCGTATTGCGGCTGGCCAAGGAATGCGGCGTCGAGCGCGTCGTTTTCACGAGCAGCATCGCCGCCGTCGGTTTCGGCGGAACGCAAGAGCGGCCCTTGGCCGAAGACGACTGGAGCAATCCGGCCGATCCCTATTGCCGCTCGAAGCTGGAAAGCGAACAGGCGGCATGGAATTACGCGAAGGAGCACGGGCTGGATCTCGTCGTCCTGTGCCCGAGCATCATCCTGGGGCCGAACTTCTACAAGCATACGCCGAGCACCGTCAATATCGCCGCGCTGGTCAATAACCAGATTCCGTTCCGGGTCCCGGTGCAGTTCGCCGTCGTGGATGTCAGGGACGCCGCCGAGGCGCACGTCCTGGCCTACGAGAACAAGGAAGCCTCGGGGCGTTATCTCATCGCCGGCACGAACATCCCCGACATGGTGGAGGCGTTGAGCGAGCACGATCCCGAGATGGTGGTTCCGGAGAGAGTGCTGACCCTGGACGAGGCGAAGGAACTGGCGGAGAAGTCGGGCATGCCGCTCGAACTGGTCGGCCAGCCCTACTGGTACTCGGACCGGCGGATCCAATCCGAACTGGGATGGCAGCCACGCCCGATCGCCGAGACGCTGCGAGACACGATCGCGTGGATCAAGACGAGAGAGCTGTAGGACTGTTGTGTCTTCATTTGATAGAGAGGCGTCGCCGTGAAAGACAACGAATTCGACGTGATCATCGTAGGCTCCGGCGCCTCCGGCGCCACGCTGGCGCGAGAACTGGCCAATCGCAGGCTGAAGGTATTGCTGCTCGAACGGGGAGCCGACATTCCGCTGTCGGAAAAGCTTTCCGCGATCGCCGCGATCGCCAAGGAATTCCCGGTGGCGGACAACATGAAAGCGACGACCGCTTTCACCGTCGGCGGCTCCACCAGCATTTATTTCGGCGTCTGCAAGTTGCCGACGGCCGAGACCTACGCCAAGCTGGGCATCGACCTTTCCGAGGAGTTCGAGGAAGTCCGCAAGGAATTGCCGATCGTGGAAGTCTCGGACGACTTCCTGCCGCCGCAGTCGATCGCGGTCCGGGATAGCGCGAAGCGCCTGGGCTATCCGATGAAGGCGCATCCGATGCTGCTCGACAAATCCAAATGCCCGCAGGGACATTATTCCTACGACGCCAAGTGGAAGGCGAAGACCTATATCGACGAGGCGGTCGGCAAGGGCGCCGTCCTGGTCAGCAAGGCCACCGTGCGCAAGGTCATCGTCGAAGGCGGGCGCGCCGTCGGCGTCGAGTATGTGCACAAGCAAGGCTTCCCAGGCGGCCGGACGTGCAAGGCCTACGGCAAGAAGATCGTGCTGAGCGCGGGTTCGCCGGCCACGCCGAAATTGCTGATCGACGCCGGCATCAACAACGTCGGCAGCCGCGGCTTCTTTTGCAAGCCCGCCTTCATGGTGTTCGGCACGGTCCCGCGCTTGCAGGGAAGAGACGCATTCCTGGGCATGACGGAATGCGACCTCGGGAACGGGGTCACCATCGGCGACGGCGCCATGACGTCTTCCCTGTTCAAGCTCTTCATGCTGTCGAACCTCAAGCTGACGCATCTGTTTTCCCACGCCACGACGGTGTCGGTCGCGGTGGCGCTGAACGATGGGTTGAGCGGCGAAGTCAGGCAAGACGGCGGATACCACAAGCGCCTGACGGCCGAGGAAGCCGACAAGCTGAAGTCGGCCGAGGCGATCGCCGTGAAGATCCTGGAGCATGCCGGAGCGGAGAATATTTTCCGGTCCAAGTTCGTCGCGGGCACTCCCGGCGGCGTGCTGTGGGTCGGCGAGCATCTCGACGAAAACCTGCAGACGCAGATCGACGACCTCTACGTCTGCGACCAATCGGTCATGCCCGACGTGAAAGTCACGCCGATGATCACGCTTGTCTGCCTGGCGAAACGGCTCGCCAAGCATCTGGCGCTGTCGCTGCAGCCGCAGGCGGCGCCGGCGAGGGCGAGGATCGAGGAAGAGGCGCTGAGCAGCTGACGAAGCAACCTACGCCGATGGCGGAACAATGTAATTTCAGGAGACGAAACAATGAAAGCGGTATTCGGTAAGGCATTCAAGGCCGTGCGCAAGTACTTCGTGCCCGGCATGCTGGGACTGGTCGTCATGGCGACCATCGCGCATTACGCATGGAAGGCGTCGGGTTCGAACGAATGGAAGCTGATCAAGGACGAGAACGGCATCCAGATCTATTCCTTGAAGGCGCCGGGTTCGACCCTGCTCAAGTTCAGGGCCAAGACCCGGGTCAAGACCAGCCTGGCGAGCTCGGTGTTCCTGTTCCGCGGGGACGAATCCACGAACGACGATTTCGGCGGCAAGAACTTCAAGGTCTTCGACCGCGTCGAAACGCCGTCGGTGTATCTCGCCTACTTCTCGGTCGAGCAACCGATGCCGCCGCCGTTCGGCACCAAGGAACTGGTGTGCTTGCTCAACTACGCGCAAGATCCCAAGACCAAGGAAGTGCTGATCAACGTGCAAGCGGCGCCGAGCAAGAAGCCGCCGACCCCGAACACCACGCGCGTCACCCATCTGAACAATATGTTCCGCCTGACGCCCTTGCCGAACGGCGAGGTCGAATGGGAAGTCACGGGAGATGTCGACATGGGCTTGTTCTATCCGCTCGCCAACGTGGCGATGCCGGAATTCCTCTTCAAGGGAATCAGCGACCAGAGGCAGCTCGTGTTGAAGGAAAAATACCAGAAGGCCAAGCTGGTCTCGGTGCAGGAGATGATGTAAGCCGCCCGATGCTATCGGCGCTGAACGTCGTAACGCGAACAAACTTAGGGAAACCCTGAAATGAACGATTCAACGGAAAAAAGCAGCAAGCTGGCCAAGGTGCTCAGGTCCGGCGGCAAGTGGACTCTCGGCATCCTCGCCGTGCTGTTCGTCGCCCATGTCGTCTGGGTCAATTCGGGCTCGAACGAATGGAAGCTCGAAAGCGAGAAGGATGGGATACGCGTCTCGAGCATGAAGTCCCCCGGCTACACCCTGAAGAAATACAAGGTCGAGATGCGCACCGAGTCGAAGCTGTCCGACATCGTGTTTTACATGAGCGATCTCAACACCGGTTATGACGTCGGCGCTTCCGACATCCGCCGGCTCGAGGAAGTCGTCTCGCCGCCGGTGTTCTACGCCTACGACAACTACAAGCTCGACTTGAAGCCCTTCGGCAAGCTCGACGTCATGATCGTGAATCACTATATCCAGGACCCGGTGACGAAGAAGGTCACCATCAACGTGAATGCCGCTCCGAACAAGAAGCCGGTCGATCCGAACGTCAAGCGCGTCATCCATCTGAGCAACAACTTCACGCTCACGCCGCTGCAGACCGGCGGAACCGACGTCGAACTCGTCTCGGAAATGGATCTCGGATTGCCCTACCTGATGCAGAACCTGGTGGTGCCCGCCGTGATCCATGAAGAGTTCGGAAAGATGCGGGAGATGATGAAGAAGGACAAGTACAAGAACGGCAAGCCCGCATTCATCACCGAACTGCACGACGATCCGAAAGTGGCCCAGGCCCAGAGCTGACACGGCCGCGCCCGACGAATCCGACGGATCGTCGGGTCGAACGGCGCCGCGACCGCCGCCGCGCCGCCCCGCCATCATCCCGCCGTACCTCCCGTCCGACCCGCGCGAGCCGAGCATGGCGCGCGCGGGCGTTCACGCCTACGTGCCGGAGTTGAGTGCGATTCCCGGTCTATCAGGACTACCCAGATTATTTTGAGTTTCGTAAGGACAGATGCATGACCATCTCGACCAAGCGCGATAAGGTGACCAAGGCGGCCAAGGCGGCCAAGGCGACGAAGCCGGCCGCCGCCAAGAAGCCGGCCGCCGCCCCCAAGCCGGCCGCCGAAAAGAAACCTCCCGTCCGGCGTTCGCGGAAAGCCGACAGTTACCTGTTCGTGCTGTCCGCCGCCAGCGAGGAACGGCTGCAAGCGTATGCCGCCAAGGTGGCCGCATGGCTGGAGAAGTCGCCCGCCGACCTGGACCTCGGCGACGCCATCTATACCTGGCAGGCCGCGCGCACGGCGATGAAGCGGCGTCTCGCCATCAAGATCCAGGATCGCGCCGAGCTTCAGCGCAAGTTGCAACAGTGGATCGCGGAACCGGGTACGGTGGCCGATGCCTGGACGGGCGAGGTGAATGCGCGCGATGCGGACAGCTCGCGTCCCTGGCACGGGGAATCCGGCCAACGCCTGCTCGATGAGATCATCGCCGGCAAGGATTGGGAACGGATCGGCAGCCTGTGGACCGCCGGCGCCGATATCGATTGGGAGAAACTGCATGCCGCAAGCGCCCGCAAACCGCGGCGCATCAGCGTGCCGACTTATCCCTTCGCCAAGGAAAGGCACTGGATCGAGGGCGCGGCCGACGCGCCGCAAGCCGCCGCGGCGCCCGCCGATGATGCCGCGCCCGCGCAGCTGTTCGTCGCGCCGGCCTGGGAAGCCGAGCCGGCGGCGGACGGGAGCGACCTGGAATCCACCGATGCCGTCGGCCGGCATTGCGTCGTCCTGTGCGACCTGGCCGAGATCGATGCCGCGCGGCTCGCCGCGCTGATCCCGGGCGCCGATTGCGCGCATTTGCCGCAGCCGAAGGCGGGCGCGGAGAAGGCCGCGGAGAAGGCCGATATCGGCCGGCGCTACCTCGGATATGCGCAGGCATGCTTCGAAAAAGTGAAGGGCGTGCTGGCGGAAAAGCCGCGCGCCGCCGTTCTCTTCCAGCTGGTGGCGCCCGCCGCGCCGGAGCCGGCGCTGCTGGCCGGCCTGTCGGGCTTGCTCAAGACCGCGACGGAAGAGAATCCCCACGTCGTCGGCCAGATCGTGCTCACGGACGCGGCATCCCCGGCGGAGCTGGCCGCGCGCTTGCGCCGTGAAGGCGGCCGCCTGGACAACGCGGTCGTCCGTTACGCGGGAGGCGAGAGACAGGTCTTGCGCTGGCGCTCCGCGCGCACCGCGCAGGCCGCCGCCGCGCGCGAGGATGCCTCCTTCAGGAACGGCGGCGTCTACCTGATCACCGGCGGACTCGGCGGCCTGGGCATCGTGTTCGCCCGCGAGATCATGCGCCGGGCCGCCAACGCGCGCATCATCCTGACCGGACGCGCGGAGCTGTCCGCCGAGCGGCGGCAGCTTCTCGACCAACTGTCGCGCGAGGCGGTCCAGCAGGGCGGCAATCCGCTCGAATACCGGCCGCTGGACCTGGAGAACCGGGAGCAGGTCGCGCAACTCGTCGCCGCCATCCTCGCCGAATACAAGCAACTCAACGGCATCATCCACAGCGCCGGCATGATCGCCGACAACCTGATCCTGAACAAGACCGCCGAGGAATTCCGGAAAGTCCTGGCGCCCAAGGTGATCGGCACCGTCAATCTCGACGAGGCAAGCCGCGCCGTCGACCTCGATTTCTTCGCGCTGTTCTCGTCCGCCGCCGGCGTGTACGGCAATTCGGGGCAGGCCGACTACGCGGCCGCCAACGGTTTCCTGGATCAATACGCGGCCTACCGCAATCGGCTCGCGGCCGATGGGCAGCGCACGGGCCAGACCTTGTCCTTCGACTGGCCGCTGTGGCAAGAGGGCGGGATGGCGATCGACCCGGCCAGCCTCGAGGCCATGCGCCGCTCGACCGGGCTGCGCCCGATGCGGACCGCGACCGGCTTGCGGATCTTCCACGAAAGCCTGGCGGCGCGGCACGGCCAGGTGATGGTGCTGGAAGGCGATGCCGAGAAGATCGAGGCCATGCTGTCCTACGCGCCGCAGCCGGTGCGCGGACGCATCGTCAAGCGTGCCGCGCCGGCGATCGATGCCGCGCGGCTCAAGGAAGAAACGCTGAAAAAGATCAAGTCGATGTTCGCCGAGGTCACCAAGCGGCCGGCCGCGAAGATCGACGTGCAGGAGGAACTGGCGGCCTACGGCATCGATTCGATCATCATCAGCAATCTGAATCTCGGCCTGGCCAAGGTCTTTGGAGAGATCTCCAAGACCCTGTTCTTCGAATTCAAGACCCTGGCGGATGTCGCCGGCCATTTCATCAAGGAATATCCGGCCGAGTGCGCCGCGTGGACCGGCCTGGAGCAGCAAGCGGCGGCCCCGGATACGATCCGGGCGGAATACATCGTCCCGGCGGCGGAAACCGGCCGCCAGCCTGCCGCGCCGGCGGCGCGAACAGAGGCCGGCGGCGCCGGCCGGCGCGAGCCGATCGCCATCATCGGCATCAGCGGCATCTATCCCCAGGCCGCCGATATCGACGAATTCTGGGACAACCTGCGGACCGGCAAGAACTGCATCGGCGAAATCCCATCCGATCGCTGGGCGCTCGACGATTTCTATCATCCCGACGTGGACCAGGCGGTCGAGCAGGGCAAGAGCTATAGCAAATGGGGCGGCTTCATCGAGCAGTTCGCCGACTTCGATCCGCTGTTCTTCAACATCTCCCCGCGCGAGGCCATGAACATGGACCCGCAGGAACGGCTGTTCCTGCAGGAATGCTGGCGCGCCATGGAAAACGCCGGCTACACGCGCGGCGATCTGAAGCACCGCTTCCGGCAACGAGTGGGCGTCTTCGCGGGCATCACCAAGCCCGGCTACAACCTGTATGCGATGCATCCCACGCATACGGACGAACCTTTCCTGCCGTACACCTCGTTCAGCTCGGCCGCCAACCGCATCTCTTACATCTTCGATATCACCGGGCCGAGCATGCCGGTCGATACGATGTGCTCGTCCTCGCTGATCGCGATCCACGAAGCTTGCGAGCATATCCATCGCGGCGAATGCGAGGTGGCCTTCGCCGGCGGCGTCAACCTCTACCTGCATCCCTATACCTATGCCTGGCTGTGCTCGCACCGGATGCTGTCGCGCGACGGCTTGTGCAAGAGCTTCGGCATCGGCAGCAACGGCTTCGTGCCGGGCGAGGGCGTGGGCACGGTCTTGCTGAAACCCTTGTCGAGCGCGCTGCGCGACAACGACAACATCCATGGCGTGATCCTGGCGACGCACGTGAACCACGGCGGCAAGACCAACGGCTACACGGTCCCGAGTCCGAAGGCGCAAGCCGAACTGATCCGCGGCGCGATCGACAAGGCCGGGATCAAGGCGACCGACATCAGCTACATCGAGGCGCACGGCACCGGCACCGAACTGGGCGATCCGATCGAAATCTCCGGATTGCAGCAGGCGTTCGCGCCGGACGGCAAGGAAACCGGCTATTGCAAGATCGGCTCGGCCAAATCCAATATCGGCCACCTGGAAGCCGCCGCCGGCATCGCGGGATTGACCAAGGTGCTGCTGCAGATGAAGCACCGGCAGATCGCCCCGAGCCTGCACGCGGAGCAGCTCAATCCGAACATCTCCTTCGACAAGACCGCGTTCCGCGTCAACACCAGCTTGTCGCCCTGGCAGCCGCCGGCGGCCGGCGGCAGGAACGTGCCGCGTCTCGCCGGCATCTCGTCGTTCGGCGCCACCGGCGCCAACGCGCATGTCATCGTGCAGGAATATGTCGCCCCCGAGCGTCCTCTGCCGGCTGCCGCGCGCGACGGAAAAGTCATCGTTCCGCTCTCGGCCAGGACCGCGCCGCAGCTGGAACAGAAAGCGCGCGATCTGCTGCGCTTCATCCGTTCCGCCGCCGAACCGATCGATCTGGCGGCGATGGCCTATACGCTGCAGATCGGCCGGGAAGCGATGGACGAGCGCCTGACCTGCTTGGCGGATTCGGTCGGGCAGCTGGCGGAGAAGCTGGAGGCACATCTCGCGGGCAGGAAAGACATCGACGATTTTTATCGCGGCCAGGCCGGCGGCGGCAAGGATGCGCTGCACCTGTTCGACGATGACGAGGATTTCCAGGAGACGCTCGACAAATGGATCGCGCGCCGCAAGCTGTCCCGCCTGGCGGAGCTCTGGGCGCGCGGCATGGACTTCGACTGGAACAAGCTCTACGGCGAAACGCGGCCGCCGCGCATCGCGCTGCCGGCCTATCCGTTCGCCAAGGAAAGGCTGTGGGTCGATGCCGTCGTGGAAACGGCCCATGCGCCGGCCAAGGCGGCCGGGGCGGCGAAGCTGCATCCGCTGGTGCACGCCAATACCTCCGATCTCAGCCGACAGCGTTATACCTCGGTGTTCACGGGCGACGAATTCTTCCTGCGCGACCACAAGGTGCGCGGCGAGAAAATCCTGCCGGCGGTCGCCTATCTCGAAATGGCGCGGACCGCGGTCGATCTCGCGCTGCCGGCGCCGGTGGAAGACAGCCTGCTGGAGCTGCGCAATACCACCTGGGCGCAGCCGATCGCCGTCTCCTGCCGCAAGGATGTCAGCATCGCCTTGCATGCGGAAGAGGATGACCGGATCGAGTTCGAGATCTACAGCGCCGAGGCCGGGGAAACGCTGCACTGCCAGGGCCAGGCCGTCTTCGTTCGCATGCCCGCGCCCGCGAAGCTCGATATCGAACGGCTCAAGGCCGCGATGAGCAAGGGCCGGGAAGACGTCGCCGGCATCTACGACAATTACCGCGAGATGGGCGTCGACTTCGGCGCCGCGCACCGCGCGATCCAGGCCGTCCACCTCGGCGAGCGGCAACTGCTCGCGCAATTGAGTCTGCCCGCCGCCGCCGGTTCGACCGGCGATGCCTACCTGCTGCATCCCAGCCTGATGGATAGCGCCTTGCAAGCCTCGATCGGCTTGATGGACGATTCCATCCGCCGCTCGCGCCGGCCGTTCCTGCCGTTCGCGCTGGAAACGCTGCGCGTCGTCGCCCCGTGCACGCGCGAGATGTACGCCTGGGTGCGCCGCGCGCCGGACGCCGGCGCGGCGGCCGGCATGGTCAGGTTCGACGTCGATCTGTGCGATCAGGAGGGGAATATTTGCGTGCAGTTGCACGGCTTCTCCTCGCGCACGCTGGAAGGAGAGCTCCAGCCGGCCGCGCACGGCAAGCCGTCCGAGCCGGCGCGGCCGCAATTGCATTCCCTGGCCCCGGTGTGGAACCGGGTATCGCCGCCGGTCGCGGAGAAGGCGATTCCGAAGCCGGCCGACGTGCTCGTCGCCGGCGGCGGCCAGCGCGCCCTGGCGTGGGCGCGCCGATCCTGGCCCGAGGCGCGCCTGCTGGAATTGCCTGCGCATGCCGATGTCGACACCGTCCGGGAAAAGCTCGCGGCGATGTCCTTCGATCATCTGCTGTGGGTCGCGCCGGATGTCATGGAAAACGGCGCCGGCGATGAACATGAACGGATCGTCGGAGCGCAGGACGAGGGCGTGCTGGCGGTGTTCCGCTTGGCCAAGGCGTTGTTGAGCCTGGACTATGCCGACAAGAACCTGCAATGGACGCTGATCACCCGCAACACGCAGCGCGTGAAGGAGAGCGACGTCCTCGCGCCGGCGCATGCCGGCATCTTCGGCCTGGTCGGCAGCATGGCGAAAGAATATCCCGAGTGGGATATCCGCTTGCTGGACGTGGACGATCTGGGTTCTCTCGCCGCCGCCGAATGCCTGGCCTGGCCCGGCGACAAGCAAGGCGACGGCCTGGCTTATCGGCGCGGCGAATGGTTCCGGCAGGGCTTGGCGCAAGTCGCCGCGTTGCCGGAAGCGCCGCCGGCCTACCGCCAGGGCGGCGTGTATATCGTCGTCGGCGGCGCGGGCGGCATCGGCGAGGTATGGAGCCGTTTCATGCGCGAACGTTACGACGCGAAGCTGGTATGGATCGGCCGCCGTCCGCTGGATGCGGCCATCGAAGCCAAGCTCCAGTCGCTCGGCGGCGTGACCTATTTCTCGGCGGACGCGACCGACCTCGATGCGCTGCGGCGGGTGCGCGACAAGATCCTGGAAATCCATCCGGCGATCCACGGCGTCGTGCATTCGGCGATCGACTTGCAAGACCAGAGCGTCGCCCTGATGGATGAATCCACGTTCCGCGGCAGCCTGTCGGCGAAGGTGGATGTCAGCGTCAACCTGGAGCGCGTCTTCGGGGCCGACGATCTCGACTGCATGCTGTTCTTCTCGTCCTTGATTTCCTTCACGAAGGGCGCGGGGCAGTCGAACTATGCCGCCGGCTGCACCTTCAAGGACAGCTTCGCGCACAGCCTCGCGCAGCGGCGGCCGTATCCCGTCAAGATCATGAACTGGGGATACTGGGGCAACGTCGGCGTGGTGACCAGCGAGTTCTACAACAAGCGCATGCAGCAGATGGGCATCGGTTCCATCGAGGCGCCGGAGGCGATGGAAGCGTTGCAGGCGCTGGTCGGCGCCGGGCTGGACCAGCTGGCCCTGGTCAAGACGCTCGATGCCCGCGTGATCGAGGATATCGCCCTGGCCGAAAGCGTCAGCTGCTTCCCGCAACGCGCCGCCAGCGTCCTGCCGCAGGCGCGCAAGGATGTCGGCGAGACCTTCGCCGCCAAGTCGCGGGCGGCGCTGCGACAGGATCTGCTCGGCGAGGAAACGCGGGCGCTGGCCGGCGACATCCTCGCCTCCAGCCTCGCGGCGCTGGGCTTGTTCGACCCGGCCGCCGCGCGGCCGGCCGAGGAAGCGACGCATCCCTTGCACGAACGCTGGCTGCGCACCAGCCTCGATTACCTGCGGCGTGAACCCTGCCGCGTCATGGCGCTCGATGCCGCCTGGGCGGAGTGGGACGCGAAGAAACCGGCCTGGCTCGTCAACCCCAATCTGGGGGCGCAGGTGGCGCTGGTGGAAGCTTGCCTGCGCGCCTTGCCCGACATCCTGACCGGGAAGCGCCCGGCGACCGACGTCATGTTCCCGAATTCTTCCATGCAACTGGTGGAAGGCGTCTACAAGGGCCATGCGCTGGCCGACTACAGCAATGATGTGCTGGGCGCGACCCTGGTTGCCTGCATCAAGCGCAAGCTGGAAGCCGACGGCAACGGTGGCGGAAAAATTCGCATCCTCGAGATCGGCGCCGGCACCGGCGGCACGACGGCCCGGATATTGCCGATGCTGCGCGAGTTCTCCGGCGCGATCGCGGAATACTGCTACACCGATCTGTCCAAGGCGTTCCTGATGCATGCCGAGGAACAGTACCAGCCGCAGCTGCCGGCGCTGACCACGGCGATCTTCGATGTTTCCAAGCCCTTGCAGGCGCAGCCGGTGGCGATGAATCGCTATGATTTCGCGATCGCCACCAACGTGCTGCATGCGACGCCCGACATCCGCGAGACCTTGCGCAATGCCAAGGCCTTGCTGAAGAACCAGGGCGTCTTGCTGCTCAACGAGATGTGCGACTGGTCCCTGTTCAGCCACCTGACCTTCGGCTTGCTCGAAGGCTGGTGGTTGTACGAGGACGCCCCGCTGCGCTTGGCGGGAAGCCCCGGATTGACGCCGCAGAAATGGCAAGACGTCCTCGAGGAAGAAGGATTCGAGGCAGTATCCTTCCTGGCGCCGGAAGCGCACGAGCTGGGGCAGCAGATCATCGCGGCCAGCAGCAACGGCCGGGCGCGGCAGCGCATCGCCAGGCAAGCCGCGCCGGCGGCCGTCGCGGCGGCAGCGGCGGCGGTGCCCGCGAGCGGCGCATCCACGGCCGTCGCCAGGAGCGCGCCGGCCGGCGCAGGATCGCTGCGCGAGAAGTGCGTCGCCTACCTGCAGGAAGTCGTCGCCAAGACCTTGAAGATGGATGCGTCCCAGGTGGCGGCGGGCCGCTCGCTGACCGATTACGGCCTCGATTCCATCCTGGTCGTCGGGCTGACCAACCAGTTGCGCAAGTCATTCCCGGGAATCACGAGCACCTTGTTCTTCGAAGCGCAGAATATCGCCGGCCTGGCCGACTATCTCCTGGAGAACAAGAAAGAACACGTGCTCGCCTTGCTCGGCGCGAACGCGCCGGCCGCCGCGCCGCAGGCGTCGCCGTCGCTGCCTTCGGCACCGGCCGCCGCCGCCATCGCCGCCGCATCGGGCCTGCCGCGCCTCGCGCGCCGGGGCTCGTCGCGGTTCGCGGCGCAGGCGCCGGCGACCGCGCCGGCTTCCGCGATCTTCGACGTGGCGATCATCGGCTTGAGCGGCCGCTATCCGCAGGCGCGCACGCTCGACGAGTTCTGGCGCAACCTGGCGAACGGCCGGAATTGCGTGACCGAGATTCCGGCCGAGCGCTGGGATTGGAAGGAATACTACGATCCGGAAAAGGGCAAGCTCGGAAAGATCTACACGAAGTGGGGCGGCTTCCTGGAAGAGATCGATCGCTTCGATCCGCTGTTCTTCAAGATCTCGCCGAAGGAAGCCAAGATCATGGATCCGCAGGAGCGCCTGTTCCTGGAATCCTGCTATCACGCGATCGAGGACGCAGGCTATACGCCGGAAACGCTCGGCGAGATCGACAAGATCGGCGTCTTCGCCGGCGTGATGAATGCGCGCTACAACACGCAACCGCTGTATTACTCGATCGCCAACCGGGTGTCGTTCGTCCTGAATTTCCAGGGACCGTCGATGGCGGTCGATACCGCCTGCTCCTCGTCCCTGACGGCGATCCACCTGGCGCTGGAAAGCATGTATAGCGGATTGAGCGAATGCGCCATCGCCGGCGGCGTGAACCTGATCATCGATCCGGTCCACTACCAGGAACTGTCGGCGCTCACCATGCTGTCCGCCGGCAACCAGTGCAAGTCCTTCGGCGACGGAGCGGACGGCTTCATCGATGCCGAGGGCGTCGGCGCGGTGGTGCTGAAGCCGTTGTGGAAAGCGGAACAGGACGGCGATCACATCTACGGCGTGATCAAGGCGAGCGCGATCAATGCCGGCGGCAAGACCAACGGCTACACCGTGCCCAATCCGATCGCGCAAGCCGCCGTCGTGGCCAAGGCCTTGCAGCGCGCGAACGTGAATGCCGCCGACATCAGCTACATCGAGGCGCACGGCACCGGCACCGCGCTGGGCGATCCGATCGAGATCGCCGGCTTGAAACGCGCCTTCGAACAACATACCAAGGACAAGCAGTTCTGCGCGATCGGATCGCTGAAATCGAATATCGGACATTGCGAATCGGCGGCCGGCATCGCCGCGCTGACCAAGGTGCTGCTGCAGTTCAAGCACAAGCAACTGGCGCCATCCCTGCATGCCGATGTGATCAACCACGAGATCGATTTCGTCCAGACGCCGTTCCGCGTCCAGAACCGGCTGGAGCAATGGTCCCGGCTGCGGCGCGTCGTGGACGATAGCGGCGCCGCCAGGGAAATTCCGCGCATGGCCGGCATCTCGTCGTTCGGCGCCGGCGGCGCCAATGCCCACATCATCGTGCAAGAGTACGAGCCGGCGGCAGCCGCTACGGAGCACCGGCCGGCGAGCGTCGTCATCCCGCTGTCCGCGCGCACCGCCGACCAGCTCAAGCAAAAGGCGGCCGATCTGCGCGACTTCCTCCGCGCTTCCGGGCGCGCGCGGGAATCGGTGAGCCTGCTCGACATGGCCTTCACCCTGCAAGTCGGCAGGGAAGCCATGGAAGAGCGCCTCGGCTTCGTCGTCGCTTCGCTCGACGAACTCGAGGACCGGCTCGATGCCTGGCTGCGCGGAGAGCAGGCCGGCGCGGGCGTCCATCGCGGCCGCGTCAAGCGCAATCACGAAGTCGTCGATGCCGATCTGCAGCAAGCGGTCGCGCGATGGACGGACGATCGCGTCTTGCCGCAGCTTGCCGACGCCTGGGTCAAGGGCGCCAAGGTGGAATGGCAGCGGCTTTACGCGGGCGCGCGGCCGCGGCGCATCGCGTTGCCGACCTATCCTTTCGCCCGGGAGAGCTACTGGCGCGAGCGGACCGATATCCGGCACGGCGCATCGAAGCCGGCCGGCGCGGCGGTGCTGCATCCGCTGGTGCATCGCAATGTCTCGGATATCCGCCAACAATGCTATCGCTCCGTCTTCGACGGCAGCGAGTTCTTCGCCGCCGACCATCGGATCGCCGTCGACGGTACGCCGCAAAAGGCGATTCCTGCCATGGCCTACCTGGAAATGGCGCGGGCGGCGGTGGCGGATGCCACATCGTCGGTACCCGAAGCGATCCGCGCCCGCCAGACGCTGGAGCTGTTCGACATCGTCTGGGCGGAGCCGGCGCTGCTCGGCGGGCGCAAGCAGGTCTCGATCGCCTTGTTCGCGCAGCGCGACGATCTGCTGAGCTATGAAATCTACAGCTCGGCGGCCGACGGCGCCGAAGAGGTCATCCATTGCCAGGGGCAAGCCGTGCTGAGCGGTGAGCCGGCGCCGGCGAGGATCGACCTGGCGCAGTTGAATTCGCAGATGCGGCATGGGGCGCGCGATACCGCCGCTCACTACGGCGCCATCGCCCAGGCCGGCGTGCACTACGGAGCGTCGCAGCAGGCAATCGCGGCGCTGCACGTGGGCGACGGCCAGTTGCTGGCGCAACTCATGCTGCCCGGCGCCGTGGACGATGCGCCTGCCCTGCACGAGGGGCTGGTCCTGCATCCGGTCATGCTGGACGGCGCGCTGCAAGCCGCGTTCGCCCTGCTGGCGCCGCAGGATCAACCCTCGCTGCCGTTGGCGCTGGAATCGCTGCGGATACTGCGTGCTTGCGCCAGGGAGATGTTCGCCTGGGTGCGTCATTCCCCGGACGGGAACGCGGAGCATGCCAGCCTGCGGTTGGACATCGATCTCTGCGACCGGGAAGGCAATGTCTGCGTCCAGATGCGTGGCGTGACGTATGAACGGGAATCGCTGCGCGACACGGCAAGGCCGTCGGCGGCAGCCGCGCCGGCCGCGCTCATCGCGCCGACGGTGCCGACCGCGCCGACCGCGCCGGCGGCGCGCCCGGAACCGGCTCCCGCGGCGGCTCTCGCGCGGACCGGCGTCGTGCTGAGCGCGCCGGAAGCGCAGACCTTCGCATCGAGCGCGTCCGCCAAGCCGACGCAGATTTCCCTGACCATGGATCTCTGACCCGGGAATCGCGGATGAGCTGTCGTCCATCGGATCGTCGTCGCGGATGGTGCGCCGGTGAGGAATAGCGCGCAATGGCTGTTGCCGATCGGGCTGCTCGCGCTCAGCGCCATTCCGCTGGCCGGCGGCGCGGTGCGTCTCGCGGAGCTGTGGGGCGGCGCGGAGATCACGCCGGGCAACGCGCGCTTCTTCGCCTCGCCGGCGCCGGCGGTGCTGCACGTGCTGAGTTCCGCCGTGTTCAGCATCCTCGGGGCATTCCAGTTCGCGGCCGGCTTCCGGCGCAGGCGGCCGGGCTGGCATCGCGCAGCGGGCCGCATCCTGACGGCATGCGGCCTCGTCGCCGGGCTCACCGGCGTGTGGATGACGCTGTTCTATCCGCCGGTCGAGGGCGACGGCGATCTGCTGTATGTCTTCCGGCTGGCGTTCGGCGCGGCGATGGCGGCGTGCATGGTCCTGGGTTACACCGCCATCCGGCGCGGCGACATCGCGCGTCACCGCGCCTGGATGACGCGCGGCTATGCGATCGGCGTCGGCGCCGGTACGCAAGCCTTGGTGCATATCCCATGGTTGATGCTTGGAGGCAGCATCGACGAATTCTCCCGGGAACTGCTGCTCGGGGCCGGCTGGGCGATCAATCTCGCGGTCGCCGAATGGAGCATTCGCCGGCGGAGCGGCGCGCAATCGAAACGGGGACGGCAGTCCGACGTACTAAGCAACTGAGGAAAAAAACATGAAACAAGCCAATTCCGAATACTTCCACAAACTATACGGCGCCAAGAGCTCGCGGCTCGTGTATCGGGGCGACGACTTTCTCGATTACCTGCTCATGACCGTGCTGACCGGGGGCGTCGCGGCCTTCGTCTACGGACCGATGCATCCGATGACCATCCTGGCGCTGGGATTGTGCGCCTGGATGGTCGTCGCGTTCCTGGTGCGGCACGGCTTCCAGTGGCGCATACCGACGATCGTGAGGCATCCGCAGGAGGTGCTCTACATGCTCGTCTACAAGGTGCAGAACATGCGGCTCACCTATGTGATCGCGGCGGCGCTTCTGGCGCTGGAGAACTACGTGATCGCGATGACGCCGGAGCTGCCGCACAACGTGGAGTTGATGCGCAAGATCGGGTTCGGCTTGTTCTACACGCACTTCATCGTGTTGACGCTGTACCGGACCGCGATCCTGATCGCGCATCTGCGCGGCAGGGCGCATGTCCGCGAGTTCCTGATGCAGACGAGCTGGCGCGCCGTCTTGAACCGGCAGCCGAGCATCACGCTGGAAATCCTGCATGCTTATTTCACCGGCTTGCTGACGCACGTGCTGCTGATCGCGCCGTGGTATCTCGCCATCACTTATTTCAATTTTTCGCTGATCTTCCTGCCGGCGACTTTCGTGGCCGGTTTCTTCATCCATTCGCGGTTCCTGCGGGTGGTCAACGAGTGGTTCTATCGCGATCATTGGCTCGGCCACCATTCGGAGCTGGAGTTCCTGTACATGCATGGTCCGCATCACGATGCCATTCCGAGCGGTTTGATCGGGGTGTCGGGCAACGGTTACCTGGAGGGGGTGGCGCGCCATACGATGGGCGGACCGGGCATTTTCTATAACCCGGTGGTCACTTTCCTGATCCATTGCTTCGATGTGAAGGTGGATATCGACGGGCATCAATTCATCCCGGGGATTTATCCGCATGTTCCGAAGAGCATCCAGATGATCAACCAGCATTCGACGCACCATTTCGGCAAGCTGGAGCCCTATGGCCTGGGCTTGAACCTGGATCAGCCGGGCATTCCGGAGGAGATCCTGCAACGGGCGAAGGTGTTCTCCAAGGAGCAACAGAACGCGATTCAACTGGATATGCAATTGACGGGGTTCAAGTGGGATAACCCGAGGTACCTGGAGTATCTCGAACTCTACGAGAAATACCTGACCGTGAAGACCAACGGGTCTTCCTCGGCCGAGACTGTTGTCGAGACCGAGTCTGCTTCTCATTGAATTGCGTCTGTATTTGCGCTTGTGTTTGCGTTTGCGCTTGCTTGGGTAGTCGGCGCGGCGAGCGGGTTGCGCGGGTGCGGCGGGCTTGCCTGGGCAGGGGCGCGCGCTGCGCGGCGGGGGCTGGCGCGGCGCCGCTAGACACTGCCCCTGCGGGGTTCCCGAAAGAGGAAGCGCCAACCCGGGAAGCGCAAAAACTCGCCCCCTTTGGGGGCTCAGAC
>DASPLX010000055.1:0-38129 GCA_035627375.1 Paucimonas sp.
GTATCTCGCGCAGCAACTCGCCCGTCGGCGAAAAGCGCAGAATTCGTCCGCCTTCGAACATCGCGCACCAGTATGCGCCTTCGCTGTCGACAGCACCGCCGTCAGGGCGGCCACCATAGCTCTGCGCCTTGTCCATCGAGATTTGCAACGTTTTTCTCCTGCAGGGTATTCCAAACGAATGCGCAAGCTGCTACAATCTTGCGCTTGCCCAAGTTCGATTTTCGACAGGCAGTGCCGGTGTAGCTCAGTCGGTAGAGCAATTCATTCGTAATGAAAAGGTCGGCGGTTCGATTCCGTCCACCGGCACCACTCAAGATAAAGGCCGCTTGCGCGGCTTTTTTCTTTTCTGCTCATTTCTCCTCGCTTCAAACCTCTCCTCTTCAAACCGCATTCGCTTCCATGGGTCTAATCAACTTGACCGATGGGCGAATATTCCATTTTCATGGCCACGTATTGTCATGGCTTTGTCAGGGTTCTGGTCTATTCTGCCCTGCTGAAATCGAATGTATGTACCTAATATGCTGAATTGATAGCAATCAATGATAAATTTCTAATTGCCGATATCGTGTTGGCTCTGCGCGCACAGGAGCCGGACTTTCAATTGGCTTCCGAATGCAGATTCGCTTGTCAGCCGTCTACCTTGGAGAAATGAAATGAACGAAGTTGTTATCGTGGCCGCAGGCCGTACCGCTATAGGAAAGTTTGGCGGGAGCTTGGCAAAGATTCAGGCGGCCGACCTAGGGGCCCATGTCATCAAAGGCTTGCTCGCGAAGACCGGTATCAAGCCGGAAATGGTCAATGAAGTGATTCTCGGCCAAGTACTGACCGCCGGTTGCGGCCAGAACCCCGCACGACAGGCGGCCATTCGTGCCGGCTTGCCGGATATGGTGCCCGCTTTCGTGGTCGGCAAGGTATGCGGTAGCGGTCTGAAAGCGACCCACCTGGCTGCTCAAGCCATTCGATGCGGCGATGCGGACATCATCATCGCAGGCGGCCAGGAGAATATGAGTGCTTCACCCCATGTATTGAACAATTCGCGCGACGGTTTTCGCATGGGCGACGCCAAACTGGTGGATACCATGATCGTCGACGGCCTATGGGATGTGTATAACCAGTATCACATGGGAACGACGGCGGAAAATGTCGCGAAGAAATTCGGCGTTTCACGCGAAGAGCAGGATGCATTCGCGGTGGCATCCCAGAACAAGGCCGAAGCGGCGCAAAATGCCGGTAAATTCAAGGACGAGATTCTGCCGCTCGAAATTCAGCAAAAGAAAGGCAGTATTGTTTTCGACAGCGACGAATACATCAAACCGGGTACGACGCTGGAGGCGCTTTCCGGCTTGCGGCCGGCCTTCGCCAAGGATGGAACCGTTACGGCCGGCAATGCTTCCGGTATCAACGATGGCGCCGCCGCAGTGATCATGATGTCGGCACGCAAGGCGGATGAACTCGGACTGAAACCGCTCGCCAGGATCAAGGCTTATTCCTCTGCAGGCGTCGATCCGACCATCATGGGCATGGGACCGGTGCCCGCTGCCCAACTGTGCCTCAAGAAAGCCGGCTGGTCGCACCAAGATCTCGATCTGATGGAAATCAATGAAGCATTTGCTGCTCAGGCGATCGCCGTCAACAAGGAAATGGGATGGGATACCAGTAAGATCAACGTCAACGGCGGCGCAATCGCGCTTGGGCACCCGATTGGTGCTTCCGGCTGCCGTGTTCTGGTGACCCTGTTGCACGAAATGGTGCGCCGCGATGCCAAACGCGGCCTCGCCAGTCTCTGCATCGGCGGCGGCATGGGAGTTGCATTGGCGGTCGAGCGTTGATCGTCAGGGAATGCGAAGAAACTTGTTTATTGTTTTTGGTTTGATTTCATGAAGGGGTAAAAATGGCACGCGTTGCATTAGTTACGGGCGGCATGGGCGGCTTGGGTGAAGCGATTTGCATCAAGCTTGCAGCATTGAATTACCAAGTCGTCACCACCTATTCGCCGGGGAATACCAAGGCCAACGATTGGCTGGCATCGATGAAAGAGGCCGGTTATAGCTTCCGCGCCTATCCGTGCGATGTCGCCGATTACAATTCGGCCGCTGAATGCGTGGCTCAGATTACGCGTGAAGTCGGTCCCATCGACGTCTTGGTCAATAATGCCGGCATTACGCGCGACATGACGTTCAAGAAGATGGACAAGGCCAATTGGGATGCCGTCATCAAAACCAATCTCGACTCGGTTTTCAACATGACCAAGCCGGTATGCGACGGCATGAGCGACCGCGGCTGGGGACGCATCATCAATATCTCCTCCGTGAATGGTCAAAAGGGGGCGTTCGGCCAGACCAACTACTCGGCAGCGAAAGCGGGCATGCATGGATTCACTAAGGCCTTGGCGCTCGAAGTCGCTCGCAAGGGGGTGACAGTCAACACGATCTCGCCGGGTTATATCGGTACCAAAATGGTGATGGCGATTCCGTCCGAAGTCCTGGAAAGCAAGATCATCCCGCAAATTCCGATGGCACGCCTCGGCAAGCCGGAAGAGGTCGCCGGCCTGGTGGCATACCTGGCGTCCGACGAAGCTGCGTTCGTGACCGGCGCCAATATCGCGATCAACGGCGGTCAGCACATGTATTGATTCGCGCATCCATCGGCGCATCACTAAGGAAAAGCCGGAAGCGCTTACGGGCGTTCCGGCTTTTTTTGATCCAATCCCATCCCCACGGGACGTCAGCCGGGAACCGCCTCCCGGTCGACCAGCGCCTGCATCTGTTCCACCAGTTGCTCCGTTTTGACATAGCCGGACGTGACCAAATCCAGCTTGCCGTCACGTTCGAGTATCAGCGTGGGAAATCCCGATACGCCCCAGCGTCGCGTTTGCCCGAAATCGGCCGCGGTTTCGGCCACCATTTCAGGCGTCATCCATTTCTCTCGAAACGCCGCCGGCGCGATCGAGAATCCGGCTTCCGCCAATTCGCGCGAGGCGGCTTCGGCCAGCACGTCGGCTTGGGTGACGTCACGGCCCTCCGCGTAGAACGCGTACTGGATGGCGTGAAATACGGATAGCGTCGCACTCGGTGCCAGTGCGCGCGCGGTGACGACCGCGCGGCATGCAGGCTCGGTGTCGTAGACGAATCCGGGCGCCATGGGGTGGTCGGGAGCGAACTGCAGGTTGCTGGCGCCGGCGACGCGTTGCCAGTGCTCGCGCAGGGTGGCATGCATTTGCTCGCCGAGCGCTTCCTTGTTGTAAGCGCGCAGGCCGCCAACGACGATGTCGACCGGTATATCGGGTAATCCTTGCAATAGCGTCACCAGTTCCGGCGCGAAGCCGTAACACCATGAGCACATCGGGTCGGCGACATAAATCAGGCTCGGCATGAGGCGTTCTCTTTCACAGTGAGGTTGACAGGTCCGGCATGTCGGCTAGCGGTCCGATGCGCACCGATTTACGGTTTCTGCTGGACACTCGATGACGATTGCCGCGTTATCCATCCGCGCGATAGCAAGACTATAGCTGCGGTGTGCGCCTTGCACTTTCCTTCGATCGCCGCTGCATGAACCGCCAATCGGGACGTGTCGGGCCACGAGGGCAGCACGGGCCCCTGTTGCGTTGCGGCATGACGTCGTTCCGTTTTCCCGGCGCGATTGCTTGTCGAATATTGGCATGGAAAAGACGTTTGCCGTCACGTTGCCAGCATCGCATAGGGAAAGCGCTTTTGAAACAGGGAGCACGCCGTAGAATACAGTTTATTTCGGGCAATGCCTGGCGCGGCAAGCCGAGCGGCGCACGAAATAAAAAAATGCGGCAGCTGCTGTAAGGAAAGCCAGACACCGGTCGACTATGGTTGGCCAATGCTTGGCGCTCATCCAACCCCAACATCATGTATCGAGGAGATCTTTCATGAACAAACGTCATGCTCTGCTTGCGACAGCCCTCGCAACCGCTTGCGCCGTCGGCGCGACCGCCGCTCAGGCCGCGGACGACAATAAGGGTAAGGAAAAATGCTACGGCGTCGCCAAAGCCGGCCAGAACGATTGCGCGGCGGCGAACGGCGCGCATTCCTGCGCCGGCCAGTCCAAGAAGGACAACGATCCGAACACTTGGAAGTATGTCGCCAAGGGAACCTGCGAGAAGATGGGTGGCAAACTGTCGGCGCCGAAGTAACTCACCGCGGCGGTAGCGGAGCGCAGGCATGAACCCGTTTCAGCGCCCTGGTTCGATGGACGCATCGCTCGGTATCGGCATCGGATTGCGCGCTCCGCATTACCGCGAATTTCTCGAACATCGCCCCAAGGTCGACTGGCTCGAGGTCCACACCGAAAATTTCTTCGACCGCGGCAGCTGGGATACGCATGTGCTGCTGCGATTGCGGGAGCACTATCCGATCAGCCTGCATGGCGTCGGGCTCGGTATCGGATCGGCGCATGGATTCTCCGAACGGCATCTGGAACGGGTGCGTGAAGTCGTCGAGCGCATCGAGCCGGCGCTCGTGTCCGAGCATTTGTGCTGGGGAGCCGTCGGCGACCGCCACTTGAACGACCTGTTGCCCTTGCCCTTGACGCGGCAGGCGCTCGATCTCGTTTGCGAGCGTGTCGACCTGATTCAGTCCGCGTTGCGGCAGTCGATCCTGCTCGAGAATGTCTCGACTTACCTGCGCTATCGCGACGACGCATTGAGCGAAGCGGAGTTCCTGGCGGAAGTGGCGCGCCGTACCGGATGCGGCGTGCTGCTCGACGTGAATAATCTGTACGTCAACCAATGCAATCACGGCGAAGATGCGTTCGCCGCATTGGAGTCGATCGCGCCGGCGATGGTCGGCGAAATCCACCTGGCCGGCCACCTCGTGACCGACGATGCGGTGATCGATCACCATGGCGCGCGCGTCGACGACAAAGTGTGGGAATTGTACGCGGCCGCGTTGCGGCGCTTTGGCAAGGTGCCCACGCTGATCGAATGGGATACCGACATTCCGGCGCTCGAGGTCCTGTTGAGCGAGGCGCAGCGCGCGCGCGAAATGGCGAACGGCGTCCGATCCGAAGAGGCGCGGGCCGAGATCAGCCTGCCGCCCGAAGCGGCGCATGAACTCGGGCAGACCCAGGCCCGATTTTCCGCCGCCTTGTTCGACCGCGGCGAGCAGCCGCGCATTCTCTCCTTGTGCAAGGGCGAAGCCCGGGTGGCGGAGCAGCGTTTCGCGCTGTATCGCGGCAACCTGACAGCCGGCTGGAGCAAGGCCTTGTCCTCCGCCTATCCGGTGTTGAAAGCACTGGTCGGCGATGAATTCTTCGACGGCCTGGCGCGCGCCTACGGCAAGGCATATCCTTCGCAATCGGGGGATCTCAATCGGTTCGGCGCGCAGTTCGCGGATTTTCTCGCCGCCTTCCGCCACGTGGCGGACTATCCGTACTTTCCGGACATGGCGCGGCTCGAATGGATGCTGCACTGCGCGCATTATGCCGACGATGCGCCGCCTTTCGATGCTTCCCGGCTGGCGCAGCTGACGCCGGAACGGTTCGATCATGTACGTTTCCGTTTTCATCCGGCTTGCGCGCTGTTCGTCTCGGATTGGGCGATCGTCGACATTTGGCGCGCGCATCAACCGGACGCGGAACAAGCGCTGCCGTCGCAGCTCCGGTATGCGAGCCGTGCGATCGTCGCCAGACCATGCTGGAAGCCGGAGGTCCTGGCTCTCGATGCCGGCGCCTTTGCCGCGCTTGCGGCGCTACGCGATGGCGCTGCGTTCGGCGCCGCGCTCGATGCGGCGCTCGCCGCCGATCCCGAGTTCGATCCCGGCGCTTGTCTGCAGCAATGGCTGCGACATCGGTTGTTCAGCACGATCGAGATCACCGAATAACCAACTACATCAAGGAGATGACATGGAAGCGATACTTCGGCTTCATAGACGCATTTCGCGCTTCGACTCGCAAGTGACCGACTGGGGTGGTTCCTTGATGAGCCTGGCGCTCCGGATTTTCGTCGGCTGGCAATTTTTCAAGGCCGGGATGATCAAGGTGTCGGATTGGGAAACGACGCTCGAATTGTTCCGCCACGAATATCAGGTCCCGCTCATGCCGCCCGAACTGGCGGCGTTCGCAGGCGCCGGCGGTGAATTGCTGCTGCCGGTATTGCTGGCGCTCGGCCTCTTGTCGCGACCGGCCGCCCTAGGCTTGTTCGCCGTCAACTTGATGGCGGTGATTTCCTATCCCCAATTATTTCAATTCGACTGCCCGGCAGCGATCAATGATCATTTTTACTGGGGAGTGTTGCTGCTGGCCTTGGCGATGTTCGGTCCGGGACGCTTTGCGCTCGATCACTGGATCGCGAAGCGTGCCGCACGCTAATCGAGGTCTTCAGGAAGCGCCGCTGCTCGCTACGGCGCCACCCAGGTATTGAGCCGCGGGTGCGAGGAGGTCCTGAACTCGAGATTAGTGATGCCGACCGATCCGATCGGCCCGGTGACGAACGGCAAACCGGCCTTCACGGGAAACAGGAAATCGTCGCGCAGAAAGATATCGGTATGGCAATTTGAACTGGCGTTGTATAACTGGGGCTTGATTTCCTGCCACACCCCTTCGGTAATCCAGCCGTAAAGGAACAACTGGTTCGGATACAGCGCACTGTCGGCGTCGAGATAACCTTTCTGCTTCTCTTGCAGCGCGGGATGCGGCGGCGGCGCCTGGCCGACGAACAGATCGATCCAGCCGGTCGTGAGCGGATAGGTTTCTTCCTTTTGATAGGTGTCGCCGCGCAGCAGCAACTGCCATTTGCAATGCAGCTCGATACGCTTCTCGAGCCCGCATTGGTCGGTCCACATCGATTGGCCGTCGCTGACAGTCAACTGGGTACGGATCAACTGCCCGACCAGGGAGGGTTCCAGCTTGCGCAAGTCGTCGAGCTTCTCATGCATATTCCAGAAGAACCACTTTGTGCGTTCGGCATCGGACATGCCGCCCAGATCCGAGAGGCCGGCCTTGCCGTACTGTTCGAGGTTTTTCATGACTTCGCGCCGCTGCTTCTCGTTCAATTCCTCGAGATCGGCCCCAATTTTCTGCCCGACTTGATGCATGAGCTCCGACTGCATAAGACCCCCTAAAAACGCCGCCTCGCGATACGGCGGCATGAAATGAGTTGAATCCGATCAGATAAGACACGGCCTTAGGCCGGAATATCCCCGAGGATTCGATTATGGGAGCAGCGGGAGGAACGGCATTTCGCCTAGCTCAAACTTTCCGCTGCGCAAACGGCGAGCTTGCGCAAGGTGCAGTCTTTTCGCGAGAAGGCGCGTATGAGAATCTTGTAGGTATCGAGATCGAAGGCCGGCCGCCGCGGCATGCCGCCCAACACGTCCTGCAGTTCGTCGTCCGAGCGCGCGGTCGCGAGATAGCACCAGTTGTGCACGACATGAACCTCCGTCCGTCCATCCGCGCCGGTCTCGACCAGTCCGACCGGACCGGCGTACGGCCACGCCTTGACTTTCAGCGACGCGAGCGCGGCTTCCAGGCGCGCTTGATGCAAGGCCGCCGGCTCGGCGCCGATGCAAGCGCCGCGGCATCGTTTCAATTGATGGGCGAAGCAAGGCTTGCCGGCATGCGTGCGGCTTTCCAGCCCGAGCGTGACGAGGCAAAGCTGATGCGCATCGGCCAGCTCGCGCAGCGCGGTCTCGGCCTTGCGGCGCGACTTGAACAAACCGTACAGGCGCTCGGCGCGGCCGAAGTCTTCTTCGTCGGCGTAGGCAAGCGCCGGCTGCAGCGCGCCGCCGGCGCCGGGCCGCAACTGCCACGCACAGAGCTCCTTTTGCCGCCGCAGCACACGGTTATGGATGGGGCTCAGGTCCTTGATCAACTGCGCTTCGAGCAGCAACGCGCCGATCTCGCCGGCCGTCTCGCGCCACTCGAGGCGGCGGATTTCATGCGCGATCCGCATGTCCTTGTAGAGCCGGTGATCGGCGCTGAAATGCGATAGCACGCGTTGGCGCAGATGCACGCTCTTGCCGACGTAGAGCAGCGCATCGTTGTCGCCGTAGAAAAGATAGACGCCCGGCGTATCCGGAATGTCGTCGAGCACGGCCGGCGACAGATGGAGCGGCAGGCTAGGGCGCTGCAGTTGCGCCTGCAATGCCTCGTCGAATATCGCCGGCGCGGTCTCGCGCTCCATCTTTTCCCAGAATTGCCGGATCAGCTCGGCATCGGCCAATGCGCGGTGGCGGCCGTTCGCGTTCAGGCGATGACGCGCGACGAGGGCGTCGAGATTATGCTTCGGCTCCTCGGGAAACAGCTTGCGCGACAGCTTGACGGTGCATAGCACGTCGCAGCGCAGCGTGAGGCCGAGCTGCTTGAAGGCGTTGCGCAGGAAGCCGTAGTCGAAGCGCGCGTTGTGGGCGATGAACAGCCCGCCCTGCAGCCGTTCGAACAGATCGGCGCTCAAGGCTTCGAAGGTCGGCGCGTCGCGCACCATGTCGTTGGAGATGCCGGTCAGGTTCTGGATGTAGGGCGGGATCGACATTTCCGGGTTGACCAGCGTCGACCACGCCGAGACCCGGCCACCGTCGACTTCGACGATGCCGATTTCGGTGATGCGGTCGGCGACCGGGTTGGCGCCCGTGGTCTCGAGGTCGACGAAAAGAAGTTTGCCGTGGCGGCTCATGATGCTGACAATTCGATATGGTGACGAGCGGCGATGTTCCGCATCATCATTGACTGGCGGAGAGCCCGGAGGTTCGCGCCGCCGCGCCCCGATCTCCCGCGCCCGGACGCATCCGTTTCAACACCAGTCGGCGGGAACGTGGTTCTTCTGCAATTGCAGGAATTCCTCGAGCGGCAGCGGCCTGCTGAAATAGAAACCCTGGAATTCGTCGCAGCCGAAGGCGCGCAAGGCTTGCATCTGCTCCGGCTTTTCCACGCCCTCCGCCACGACGCGCATACCCATCGAGTGCCCCATCGCGATGATCGCCTTGGTGATCGCCGTATCGTTCGGCCCGACCGGAATATCCTTGACGAAGCTTTGGTCGATTTTCAGGCTGTAGACCGGGAAGCGCTTGAGATTGGCGAGCGAGGAATAGCCGGTGCCGAAATCGTCGATGTCGAGGCGAATGCCCATCGCGCGCAAGTCGTTCATGATGTGCACCGCCTGCTCCGGGTTGTGCATCACCATGCTTTCCGTGATCTCGAGCTGCAGCAGGCGCGGGGGCAGGCCGCTTTCCGTCAGCAGCGTGCGCACGTTGTCGATGAAGGCGGCATCGTCGAGCTGGCGCGGCGACAGATTGACCGCCACATGAATCGGATGGCGGCCGTCGGCGTTGATCTTCAATCCGTCGCGGCAGGCGATGCGCAGGATTTGCTTGCTGAGCGGGATGATGAGGCGCGTTTCCTCAGCCAGCGGAATGAAGCGCGCCGGACCCAGCAGGCCATGTTCGGGATGCTGCCAGCGCACCAGTGCTTCGACGCCGGTGATGCGGCCGGTGGCGAGCTCGATTTTCGGCTGGTAATGCAGCACGAATTCGTCGTTGTCGATCGCGCGCCGCATTTGCGACTCGAGCGCCAGCCTTTCGATCGTATGGATATTCTTGTTCGGCGAATAGAAGTGGAAAGCGTTCTTGCCGTCGGCCTTGGCGCGGTACATCGCGATATCCGCGTTCTTCAACAGGCTGCGCGCGTCGGTGCCGTCGTCCGGATAGATCGCGATGCCGATGCTCGCGCTCAGGTGGCATTCCTGTCCATGGATGAAGAAGGGCTGCGCCGCTTCGTGCAGGACCTTCTGCGCGACCGTCGCCGCGTAACCGCCGTCGGCCAGCTCTTCGATCAGCACATAGAATTCGTCGCCGCCCATCCGCGCCAGCGTGTCCGAGGCGCGCAGGCAGGCGCGGACGCGCTTGGAAAACTCGCGCAAGGCGGAATCGCCGGCATCGTGGCCGAGCGTGTCGTTGATGTTCTTGAAGCGGTCGAGGTCGACGAACAGCACCGCGAGCTTGCTCTGGTGACGCTGCGCGGATTTCATTGCATGGTTCAGCAATTGGTTGAACAGCGATCGGTTCGGCAGCGAGGTCAATTCGTCGTAGTGGGCAAGGAAGCGGATGCGGTCCTCCGACTGCTTGTTCTCGATCGCGATGCCGGCCAGGTTGGCGGCGATCTCGGCCAATTCCAGTTCCTTGGCGTCGGGCGCGTGGGTTTCGCAGTAATACAGCGTCAGGGCGCCGAGGATCTTCTTTTGCTTGCCGAGTATCGGCCAGGAAGTGCAGGCGCTCAGTTCGTGCTTGACGACCACGTCGCGCCATGAGGCCCACAGCGGGTCCCTGATCATGTCGATGGAGGTGACGCGCTGGCGCCGGCGTACCGCGGCGGAAAAGCTGCCGTCGCCGGAAGCGGCCGGAACCGTGCCGATCGCCGCGCAGAAGTCTTCGGACAGGCTGGCGGCAACCGGCGGATTCAACAGCTGGCCGCCGGCTTCCATCACCTGGATGGAGCACAGACCATCCTTGGAATGCGTTTCGACGAAGCGTGACAGCGTCAGCAGGATCTCTTGCAGGGGCAGGCCGGAAGCGACCATCCCGAGAATCCGGTTCTGCGCGAGCTGCAGCTGCTCGGACATCTTGCGTCCGGTGATGTCGCGCATGACGTTCTGGATGGCCGGAACGCCGAGATAATAGAACTTGGTGGCCGCCGTCTCGGCATGGAACTCCGTGCCGTCGGCGCGTACCCACACCTCGTCGTTGAACAGCGTCTGATTCGTCAGGCCCATCGGCAGCTGGCGGGCGCGCGCCATCACGACTTCATGATAGTCGGGATGGACGAACGGCAATACGTCCTTGCCGAGCAATTCGTCGGCGTTCTTCGCCCCGAGCAGCTTGACGCAAGCTTCGTTGACGAGCAGGAACTTGTTGCGGCGATGGACGAAGATCGCGTCGGGCGAGAGTTCGATGATCTGACGGTAGCGGGCTTCGCTGTCGCGCAGGATCGCCTGGCTCTGCTTGAGTTCCGAGATGTCGCGGATGTAGGCGCTGAACATGCGCGTGTCGGAGAGATAGATGGGCGCGACGGCGATCTCGATCGGAAAGGTCATGCCGCTGGCATGCGTGGCCATCAGTTCGACGCGTCGATTGATCATCGGACTGTCGCCGGTGGTCAGGAACTGCGTGATGTTCTGGCGCTGCATGTCGCGCGACTCGGGCGCGATCAGCAAGTCGGCCAATTGCTTGCCGACGGCGTCGCGGCGCCGGTATCCGAAGGTGCGTTCCGCGGCCGGATTAATATCGACGATGCGGCCGCCGTCGTCGAAAGACACAATGCTGTCGAGCGAGGCGTGGAAGATCGCATCCTTGAGCTTTTCGCTTTCGGCCAGCGCCAGCTCGATGGCTTCGCGGCGCTTTTCGTGATCGAAATTATCGAGCGCGAACGACAGTTCTTTCGTCATTTCGCACAGCAGTTCGACCAACGCCTCGTCGAAGTAATTCCGTTCCGAGGAATACAGGACCAGCACGCCGACCGGCTTGCCGCTGCGGCAGAAGGGAAAGCTCGCGAATGCGTGCAGGTTCAGGTCGAGGGCGATCCGCTTCCAGGGATCGGGATAGGCCGAAGCGAAGAAGTCGTTGCAGATGCTGGGCCGGTTCTCGCGGATCGCGATGCCGCTCGGACCGCGTCCGGAATCCTTGTCCGGGTCGATCGAGACTTCGACGGATTCGAACAGCGGCCGGTTGTCGCCGTAGCCGGCGGCGACATTCAGGAGGCCCGTCTCGGGATCGAGCAGGCGGATCGTCGCGATGTGGAACTTGCCGTGTTCGACCGCGATGCGGCAGATTTCCGGGAGCAGCGTCTCCGGGTTCTGCATGTGCAGGATGGCGTGAATCGTCCGCCGCAGCGCCGCATACAGATCGAGAAGGCGGGCTTCGCGCCGCTCGGCTGCCTTGCGCGCGCTGATGTCGGAAAACATGCCGACGCAGCGCACCGCGCGGCCGTCGCCGTCGCGCTCCACCACCATGCCGGACATCTCGACCCAGCGCCAGCCGATTTCCTCGTCCTCCAGCCGCAGCTGCAGGCGCTGCAGCGTGCCGCTCGGTGCGTTCGCGAGGCTGAGCGTGTGCCGTATCGCGTCCAGGAAGAGCGGCTTGTCCTCGTCGTGTATCAAGCGATGCAAGCCGACCGAATCCTGGATGCCGGCGAGGGGAACATGCTGGAAGTCCGCCGGAATGCCGCTGGTGAAGTGAAGGCGGTCGCCCGGAATCAGCCAGTCGAACGCAAGCTGGCTGCCGCTTTGCAAAGTCAGGCTCAGGCGCTCGTTGACGGCCAGCAGGTCATCCGAGCTCATCATTGCTCTATCCGTATGCATACCGCGTGGCTTCAGGAATTGTTCGGATCAGCCAGGTCCGGTCGTCGCGGCGCGATGATATCGTCGGCCTCTGCGACGGCCGTCCTGCTGTCGGCTATTCATTGCCAATTAGGAATAATGAACCCGCTCATGGTATCGCGCAATGGTTTTAGCAGGAACCGGGACTCTAACGTTCGTATCGTGTAGGTGCTCGCTATCGCCCTATCCGGCGATCACGTCGATGGCGACGTCGCCGAGCATAACGCGTTGACCGGGGCGGATCTTGCATGTCTTGCGCAACTCGACTTGGCCGTCGACGCTTACGGCGCCGGAGGCCACCAGCATCTTCCCGGCGCCGCCGCTGTCGCACAGGCCGGCGAGTTTCAGAAGCTGGTTGAGTTCGATGAATTCGCCATCGACCGCGAAACGGAGTTGAGTCATGAAGTTGTCAAGTAGGAGTGTCGAGTGCCTGTTCCGCCTTGGCGATCCAGGTGTCCAGGCCGGCGAGCAAGTCCGCCCGGCTGAAGGAGCAGCTTTCTTCCGTGAACAGGCTGCCGGCTTCGAGGCGGCCGAGCAAATCCTCCATCACCGCACGGTAGCGCATCGGCAGCGCGTCGAGCAATTCCGTCTGCGCCCGCCAGGCGCGGCAAAACGCATCGGTCGCGAGACTGCCGGCGCGCAGCTCGCACATGGCGTCTCTCAATGTGGCCAGGGTTTGATCGTAAGGCATGTGCCGGATAGGAAAAGGAAGGGGTAGCGCGAGATTATACGCGTCGCCCATTGCCGCCTGCCGAACCGCGGTGAGCCGCAGGGAGCAGTGGGAGGGCGCCAGCCCGCTGCCGGGAGACGTCAGATCGGCTGCCGCGTCAGTGCGACGGCGACGATGTAACCGAAGGCGAGGAGCGCGCCGGCATAGGCAGCGCCGCGAACGCGCTTGGTCTTGCCGCGCTTGAGCGCGATCGTGCCGAGCATGATGTAGAGCAGCAGGGCGAGCAGTTTCGCCGCGAGCCACGGTTGCGCGAACGGGTATTGGCCGCTCCACACGACCATCGTCAGCGCGCTGGCGAGCAGCACGGTGTCGACGATGTGCGGAGCGATCCTGACCCAGCGCCGCCGCAGCAGCGGCGAGTCGAGCAGCATCCAGATGCCGCGCAGCGCGAAAAAGCTTCCGCTCAGGGCGGCGCATGTCATGTGGACATGCTTGATCGCGAGGTAGCCGGTCATTCCGGACCGTTGGAGCTCAGGCGGCCTTGCTGGTTTCCAGCCGGGGCTCGAGGCGGCGCAGCAGTTTCGAGATGTTGCCGAGCGAAGCGAGGTGCGCGTGAATCAGCGCCAGGTCGCCGCTGCGCGCAAGTTGCAGCAGCTTGGCATCGTCCAGTTCGCCGACTTTCTTTTCGTCGACGATATGGAAGCCGTTCAGGGACATTTTCTGGCCCTCGTGGGTTTGCACTTCGATCCCCTGCGGAATCAGCAGATCGAGCGCTGCCAGGCGGGCGACGAGTTCGCGTGCGGCATTGCCCTGGTTGCGGAAGTAGTCGAGGAAGCGAACGACCTCGGCGAACATCGGCGACTCGCTGCCGTCCTCGGCGAACAGGCGCTCGCCGCCCTCGGCGTTGAAGCCCGGGCATTCCTCGTCGATCAAGACCATGAAGCTTTCGTTGTCCTGCTCGTGCAGCACGAAGGGATAGCGGCGCACGAAGGCCGGAACATAGTCGCCGTCCCACTTGCCGTTGGCGGACACGAACAGGTTCTCTTTTTGGCGGATGCCGGTGAGGACGATCGGACCGCCGGTCTTGTCGTCGTCCATCGCGAACACGATCGGATATTCGATGCATGCCTGGGCGAATTCGACCGGTGCGAGGGGCAGGGCATTCTCGTTGGCGGCAAATGCAAAGCCTTCGACCATCGGATTCAGGCGCAGATCGCGGTGCAGTTCGCGGTTGAGCGGAACCAGCTTCTTGTAAAACATCAATGTACTCATGGCAGTCGTCCAAATGCAGGGCGTCGATAAAACCGGCCCGCGATCGTGTCGCAAGCGGCGGCCCGGAAATCGGGCACGCGGCATTTTAGCAGCCTCGCGCCACGGAAAACCAATTGCAGGCGCGCTTCCGTGGAAAGCGTTGTCGCTCTGGCAAGCGTCGATTTTTGTGCGATGCATGAGAAAGCGGGCTTATGCAAATGCATTCGCCCGGTGATGGTTTCTTGATGCGGCGCATCAATCAATCGTCCGCATGGTCGTGTCCGTGTCCATGCTTATGATGCTTGTGCTTGTGTTTTTCCTCTTTATCTTTCTTATGGCGCTTTTCGCGCCAGGGACGTCCGTATTCCGTCTCGACATAGACATGCTCGACGTACGGTCGGCTCGACTGCAGCGTGACCGGAATGCCGCCGAGGTTGGCGTCGACCCGGATCTGGCCGGGCAGGTTGATGCCGAATTGCCAGTTGCCTCCGCTCATCCAGAACCAGGTATGGGTCTCGGGCGCGTAGTAGACGCGCTGCGCGGGATAGTAGACATAACGGTATTCGCGGACCTGCTTGGCGCGATGGCCGTGCGCCGGCGCCCACGGCGGCGGGTCCGCTTGCGCCGGAACGCAGATGCCGATGAGGCCGAGCGCCGCGGTCGCGAACGGCAGTGCGATGCTTCCCTTCATGATGTTCTCCTTGTATCGCGTTGGTGGATGCCGCAGCATCGACGGAGTCATGTTGGCGGAGAACATCGCGGCCAGGTTTGCCAGCGTGTGCGCGAATGTAACCGCGCAATTGCCGGAATCCCGGAAATACAGCGTTCTGAGCGGGGCGCCGGTTACATCCGGTTGCATTTCCTTGCGATGATGGCGAACGCACCCGACCCGTTATCGGGTGCCGGACGTTGCTGAAACGGTGCAGCGATAGTGGATGTCAGGCAATTTATCCGGTAATCTGTCAAGGTGACCGGCGCTCAAGCAACGAAAGAAACCGCGCGGCAGGCCATTATTCCTGGGAACACCGTTGGAGACAAAATGTTATTCCTGAAGAGCACCGTCGCACCGCTTGCTCCCGGCCTCTATTTGGTCGACATTGCCGCCAAGCCGCCGGGACGGACTTTCGGTGTATTCATTGCGGTCGACGCCGACAACCCGCCGCAAGACTTGATCAACTCGATCGAAGCCATGGGGTTTCGACGAACGGTTGCCGCTCCCTATACGCACCAGGACGGGAAGAAAGTGCTCGACCTGCATTACCACAAGGCCGGCACCGATATCTTCGACGGTTGGACCCTCGCCGAAAGGGATGCCAATCTCAAGGCGCTCGAAGAATTGTTCGGCAAGCTGGATATCAAGATCCAGCCGCGCACCATGACGCTGGCCGAAGCGTTCGCGTGATGGCGCCGTCTGCTTCTGCCGCGGGGCGGGAGTCAGGCGGAAATCAGCTTGAAACGCGGCCGCGGCACGCCGTCGATCACCACATCCTCGCAGAACATCGCCAGCGGGCGATGCCACAGTTGCGGCCAATCGGAATCGTATAGCGGGCGGTAGACGACGCAGATTTCGCCTCGCTCGCTGTCCTTGCTGATGCCTAGGACGAAATATTTCTTCCCCTTGTAGTGTTCATAGACGCCGGGCACGACCGCCGGTCGTTGCGCATGAGGGAGCATGCTCATACCGCCGCCACCCGGTCGCGGCCGGCTTCCTTGGCTTGGTAGAGCGCGCGGTCGGCGGCGGCGATCAGGTCGTCGGCTTGCTGACCTTCGGTCAAGCTGGCGACGCCGAACGACGCGGTGATGTGCGGCAGCGGTTTGCGCATGTCGCCGAACACCACCGATTCGCGCATGCGCTCGCACAGGCGCTGGGCCACGATCATGGCGCCTTTCTGATTCGTATTCGGCAGGATCACCATCATTTCCTCGCCGCCGTAGCGCACCGCGAAATCGCGCGGGCGCAATTGGTCCAACAAGACCTTGGCGGCGGTGCGCAGCGCATCGTCGCCGGCGAGATGGCCATGCTCGTCGTTGAAGCGCTTGAAGTGATCGATGTCGATCATGATCAGGGCCAGCGGATTGTCGACCGCATGGGCATTTCCGATCAGGAGCGGCAATTGCTCGTTGAGCCAGGAGCGATTCTGCAAGCCGGTCAGGCCGTCGACCATCGACAGCTGCCGATAGAACTCGCCGAGCTTCTGACGTTTGCGGATCTGGGCATTGGCGGCCCGGATGCGGAAGGCCAGCATGCGCAGCAGATTGCGGGCGACGCCGTTCGACTCGTCGATCAAACGCCATAGCTTGTCCGAATCGATGGCCAGGACTTCGCTATCCTGCAGCGCAATCACCGAGATCGGGCTCGCATGGTCGTCGAGCGCGGACAATTCGCCGATGCATTCGCCCGGCAACACCTTGGTGACGGTCTTGTCATGCATGTCCGCCGTCGTGCCGCCGAGCGCCCCGCGCAGCACCACGTACAGCCTGCTTCCGCTGTTGCCGCCGTCGGCGACCGGTTGTCCGGCCTCGAGACGCAATATCGGGCAATCGGCGAGCAACGTCGCGACGCTCGCGTGGTTGACGCCTTCGAACAGCTGCAGCTTGTCGAGCGCATGGCCCGCCGCGCCGAACGTGGTCGGGGCGGCGAGAGAGGATGCTTTGGTGGCTTCCATGGTCAGGCAATCAGTGCTTTGTTGTCGCGGCGAGAGGGCGCGATCGATTCCGCGTAATCGTAGAGCGCGCCGAGAATATCCTCGCCGTGTTCGTCGACCGATTCCGAGAGACGGTCGATATCGGCGAACAATTGCTCGATCGTGCGCGCGTTTCCGTCGCCGTCGAACAGGCGGGCGGCGCGGTGCTCCTCCCAGCGCAGTCGCTCGTCGTGCGACAGGCTGTCCGGAAAATTGCGGGCGCGGTAGCGGAACAGCAGATCGTCGAGACGGCCGTCCTGGAACGCCGGCCGGGCCGCCGCGAGCTGATCCGGCGGCAGGCCGCGCAATTGATTGAGCAGGCGGCGGTCGCCGGGTCCGATGAAGCCGCCGTACAAATCCTCGTCGACGTCGGGCGCGGCCTCGCGCGGCCGCTCGAACACCTCGCGCCAGCGCGCATCGAGCGCCGCCGACAGGTTCGGCGCGGCGGCCAGCTCCGCATGGCGCAGCGCCTGGCCGATATCGAGCTGCCAGCGCTCGGCCATCTGCGGCGACAGCGTCTTCAGATTGGCGATGACGATCGGCGACTTGTTCAGGTGGATGGTCTTGATCGGCAGACGCGCCACGCCTTCCGGCAGCGCGTCGGCGCGCGTGAACATGCGCAGCCGCATCGTCTCGACATCGAGGTCGAGCAATTCGCTCGGGTCGGCGGCGAGATCCCAGACGATCACTTCATTCTTGTTGACCGGGTGCACGGCGAGCGGCCAGACGACGCCGAGGCAGCCGCGTTCGGCCGGGAACATGCCCGAGACATGGAGCAGCGGACGGCGCTGCGGGAAGCCGATTTCCTCGGCGACGCGCTCCTTCTTGCGCAAGCCGAGGCAAAAGTCGAACAGCTTGGAATTGTTGGCGCGCACCAGGCGCGCCAGCGCGACGGTCGCGCGCACATCGGACAGCGCGTCATGGGCCGCGGCATGCGCGATGCCGTTGGCCGCCGTCAGATGCTCGAGCCGGAAGCTCGGCTTGCCGTCTTCGTTGCGCGGCCATTCGATGCCGTCCGGCCGCAAGGCATAGGCGGTGCGCACCACGTCCAGCAGATCCCAGCGGCCGCAGTTGTTCTGCCACTCGCGCGCATACGGATCGATCAGGTTGCGCCAGAACATGAAGCGCGTGATTTCGTCGTCGAAACGGATCGTGTTGTAGCCGACGCCGATGGTGCCGGTCGCGCCGAGCGCCTGTTCGATCCGGGCGGCGAACCGGTATTCGGGAACGCCGAGCGCGATGCACTGCTGGGGCGTGATGCCGGTGATCAGGCAGGACTGCGGGTCGGGCAGGTAGTCCGGCGCGGGCTGGCAGTACAGCATGATCGGGTCGCCGCATTCGTTCAGTTCGGCGTCGGTGCGGACCGCGGCGAACTGCGCCGGGCGGTCGCGGCGCGCTACCGCGCCGAAGGTTTCATAGTCGTGCCAGAGGAAGGTATGCGCGGACATCGTCAGGTCGATTCAATGATTCTCCGTCGCCGGCGCGGTCCCGGCCGGCTGCGCAAGATTAGCATGAGAATCACAGGACGCTGCTGATCTTTTCGAATTCGAGCTCGGTTTCGCGGAAGATCTGCAGATAGACGTCGGCGTCGAGTCCGACGTCGTACCATGCGCCCAAGGCGACTGGCGGGACGACATCGTCCTCTTCGCCGGCCAGGTCGAGCGCATGCACGATCGCGTTGGCGACGTTGATCAGCGAAGCGATCGAACCGCGGCCGATCGGATCGGGCTTGTGATGGCCGAGGATCGCGTGGTCGATCACTTCCGGGAAATGCCAGCGGACGGCGAGCGCGTGCCCGGCCTGCACATGATCGATGCCGAGCACGGCGCGCTCGGCCTCGATCACATAGGCGTCGTTCCGGGCCCGCCACGCCATCGCCTGCTCGTATTCGGCCGGAAAGCGCGTCACCAGGACGAGCCGGCCGATGTCATGGAGCAATCCGGCCGTGAAGGCGAAATCCTGGTTCAGGTGCAGGTGGCGTGCCATGCTCTGCGCGCACACGGCCGTCGCCATCGAGTGGCGCCAGAAGGCCTTGAAATCGAAGCCTTTGCATTGGTTGTCCGGGAAGCTCACCGCCAGCGCCGCGGCGGTGATGAGCTGGCGCATGGTGGTCATGCCGAGCAGCGTGATCGCCTGCTGGATCGTCGTGACCTTGCCCTTGGCGCCGTAGTAGGACGAGTTGGCGAAGCGCAAGGTCTTCGCGGTCAATGTCTGATCGTGAGCGATCTTGCGCGCCAGCACACTGATGTCGAGATCTTCGCGGTCGATGTTTCGCAGGAGATCGGTAACGATTTCGGGCAAGGCGGGCAACTGATCGACCTGTCCGATCAGCTCATCCAGATCGATTGTCGCGATACCGGCCGACGGCGTGCTCATTCCTCTTCTCCTCCGAGGCGGTAATAGCGCACGTATTGCATGAGAATGCCGGTGGCGTCTTCCACATCGTTGGTCGGTTTGCGGAAGAGCTTGGCAAGGCGGCCCTCGTCACGCAGGCGCTTGGCCGCGAGTTCTTCCGTCGTCAGCGTGCCGCAGACGATCGATAGCGATTCGATCCGGTGCCGGCGCAGGGAATTGAGCATGGCTTCGCTCAGCGTGACGCCTTCGGCCACGAGGATGTTTCCCTGGGCGTCGGTCAGGTCGTCCGCCAGCACCATACCCGGGGTCGCCTGATCCAACGGCACTAGCTTGCGAAGTAAGGGCATGAGGGGTTTCCTCTCGGTAATAAGACAAGCTTACCACTGGGATTTGTCAAAAGAAACAGGTGCTTACGCGATTCAAATCAAGTTCAGGGCGAATATGTGCCGGCTTGCGCGTCCATTGCCGCAATGCAGCATCCCGGACCGCTTTGCACGGTACCGATTCATGAGCGCGATCAAAGACTCCATCGTCGCGCGCCGCACAGTGTTGAGAAAGCAGGCGCTTCCCCTGGGAAGCGACGAACTAAATCGGATGGCGTGCGTCACTGCATAGCCGGGGCGAAAACATCGCCGAGAAGAGAAGTATCACCAGGCCGGATCGCTTATGTACTGCCGATATTGCAGAGCAAAAAACCGCAGCTCGGCCGAGGAATGCATCGTTTGCGGCAAGCCGTTCGTCAAGCCGAGGAGGCCTGCGGGGTCGAAGGCATCGCCGCCGGAATCGATGGCCGGAGCGCCAGCCGAGCCTCCCGCAGGCGCTGAGCCGACGCAGGGAGCGGGATCGCGAACGGCGCCGCCTCCGGCGGAGGGGGCGCCGTCCGCCGCGATATCGATGCCGCCGCCGCTCATCCATGTGGCGCTCGATCCCGAGGAATATGATCGCCGGTTCCCGTCGCCCGCGCGGCGCTATCGGGCGTTGCGCGCCGTCGCTCGCATGTTTCTGCTCTCCGTCGCGTTCGTCGGCGCGATCGCGGCCGGTGCGTTCGGCGCGCGCTGGATCGACGACCTGGGCGGTATCGATGCCGTGATGAGCCGCTTCGAGCCGCGTGCTGCGCGTCCCGAGGTTGAGCGGCCGTTCGCCAGGGCGCCGGCCGGTTCGGAACTACCCTATGACGGCGCCGCGCCGGCCGTAACGGCGCCGCCACCCTCGGCCAAGACGATCGAGACCCGGTCCGGCCGCGAGGAGCCGTCATCTTCCGGCGGCGGCAATGGGCAGAGCGCAGAGGCGACGGACTCCCCCAACTCGGCCCGCGCGCTGAAACCGCCTAAGCCGGCGCCACCCAAGGCGGCGAAAACCGTCGAGCAATCGGCCAAGCCGGCGGCGCCGAAGGCCGCCAGGAAGGAGTCGTCGGCGCAACAGAAGATCGCACGCAACCGCGAGATCAGCCGGATACAGCAGCAAGCCAGCGAAGAATTAAAAAAAAAGACTAGAAAGCGGCGTTCCACCGGAATAGAGGCGGCCAAGGCCGTGAGTTCCCCCGCCGCGCGCCAGCGGCGCGACATGCGGCAGGCCGTGGCGCGTTGCGAACGCATCGACGGCATCATCCGCCGCGAGCAATGCCGGTGGCGGACCTGCAACGGCCAATGGGGCAAGAACGGCTGCCCTTCCTATGCACCGCTGAAGCTGGCCGCGGATTAGGAGCGATTTCCCGGCGCGGTCAATTGCCGATAGCGGCTCGGAGGTACGCCGGCGCCGGCCCGGAAGCGATGGCTGAAGTGGCTGAGGTCGGCGTAGCCGCAGGCGTCGGCGACCTGTTGCAGCGGCAGATCCGTCGTCCGCAGCAGCCTGCGCGCGCGATCGAGCCTGCGCGCGGCGATCCAGGCATAGGGAGCCATGCCGAACGAAACGCGGAACATGCGCGCCAGATGGTATTCCGACAGGCAGGCCAGCTGCGCCAGCATGCCGAGCGTGAGCGGCTGTTCGAGATGGGTATCGATGTATTCGGCCAGTTGCCGCCGCACCGCCGGCGCCAATCCGCCCTTGAGGCGCGCGCCGCGTCTTGGCGTCGATTGCGAACGCAGCAGGCAGCTCAGGATCTCGTGCGTCGTTTCATTCGCGCGCAATCGCGCGTCCGGTCCGTCCCACGGCATGTGCAGCAGCGCATCGCATAGCCGCGCGATCGGCGGGTCCTCGAAGTAGGTGCGGTCGGCGAGCGTCAATTCGCGCGGCTCGCGGTCGAGCTCGGTCACGGCGCGCCGCGTGAAATGCCCCGGCAGGAAATACACGTGCAGGAAGCTCAGGTTGTCGCGCACCCGCCAACGGGACTCGTGATCGTCGGGCAGCGTGCACAACCGTCCCGGACTGCCGTATTGGCCCGGCAGTTCCTCGCGTTCGGTGCGGTAGCCGCCGGACAGATAGTAGGACAGCGTGTGGTGCCCCGGCTGGACATAGGAGGTCTCGCTGATATCGGTCTCGCGCTGCCATACCGCGAGCGCGAGATCGTCTCCCAGCCAGGCGAAGCGCTCGAGCGTCGCATTGGTGCCGCGCAGCGTGTCGAATACGGCATGCGAGATGGCGCCGGCCGGAAGATCGGGCTGGGCGGCGGACGGCGATGCGGATTGCTGCGGCATGACGATGGCAAGGCTTGGAACTGGCTGTTCACTCTACCACTTTCGGCGCGCGTTCGCGGCTTGGCCGGGCGCCGGCCGGCGAACAAGCGCAAGAATGGACAAATCCCGTGCGCGGCTTCGCGGCGCTCGCGCAAGAGCGCAAGATCGGACAAGCGCCGGCCGCCGCCGACGTCCATGCTGTCCGGAGAACAGCGGCCTGTCGTCGCTGCTCGATCTCTTGGAAACGGAAAGATGAACGGTTTTCTCTACGCATTGACGGTGTTGATCTGGGGGACGACCTGGATCGCGATCAAATGGCAGCTCGGCGTCGTGCCGGCGCCGGTATCGATCGCGTACCGGTTCTGGATCGCCGCCTTCGTGCTGCTGCTCTTGCTGGTCGCGATGCGCAAGCAGGTCTGGCCGCCGCGCCGGGCCTGGGCATATCTCGTGCCGCAAGGGCTGGCGCTGTTCTGCTGCAATTTCCTGTGCTTTTACTTCGCCAGCCAATGGGTGCCGAGCGGGCTCGTCGCGGTGGTGTTCTCGACGGCGCCGCTGTGGAATGCGATCAACGGCCGCCTGTTCCTCGGCCGCCAGGTCCAGCCGCACGTCGTGTTCGGCGCCTTGCTCGGCTTGGCCGGCATCACGCTGCTGTTCCTGCCGCAAATGGCGGGCCATTGGGGCGACGGCGGCATGCTGCGCGGATTGGGGCTGGCGCTGCTCGGCACGCTGTGTTTCTCGACCGGCAATCTGCTCTCGTCGCGCATGCAGGCGCTCGGCCTGACGCCGTGGCTGACCAATACCTGGGCCATGTTGATCGGGGCGTCGATTCTTACCGTCGCCGGCCTGGCGTTCGGCTTGCCGTTCGCGATCGAGACGAGCGCGCGCTACGTCGGTTCGCTGCTGTACCTCGCGATACCCGGTTCGGTGGTCGGCTTTACCGCCTACCTGCTGCTGGTCGGACGCATGGGGCCGGAACGCGCGGCCTATTGCACGGTGCTGTTCCCGGTCGTCGCGCTGAGCGTCTCGACGATCTTCGAGGGATATCAATGGACGGCAGCCGCATTCGCCGGATTGGCCATGGTCTTGGCCGGCAATCTATTGGCGTTCATGCGTCCCAGGGTGGCGGCCGCCGCGAAAACCCAGGGCGCCTAGAGGCTGTTATGAACTCAAACAGCCTCTAGTTCATCCAACTGATCGGTGCGATCGATGCGGCGGCGGATTGCAAAGCGCGCTTCATGATTTTCCTCTCAGTACGAGATGCGGAACCGATGCTCCCGGTAACGCAGGATCATGCCGTTCGGCTGCATGCGTTCGAGCGTCACGCCGGGCGCGACTTCATCGCCTTCGTGCAGCAGGCGCTTGTTGATCAAGACCGAACGGTCGGCCGCCTTATCCGCATAGAGATAACCGCCGACTTGCAGTTCGGGCAGCTCGCGTTGGATGGATTCGGGCAGTTCGCGCAGCGTCGGCAGGTTTTCCGCCGTCGTCGCGGAAGAGACGGGCGCGGGCGGACGTGCCGGGCTCTCCGCTGGCCGCCGGCTTTGCGCGCGCTCCTGGCGGCCCGGTGCCGGTGCGGATGCGGCCCGGTTCGCCGCGGCGGGTGGTGCGGACTTTTGCACGGACGCCTGGCGCGGCGGAGGCGGCATTTCCATCGGCGGCGGAGGCGCGGCTGCCGGCGCCTGGACCGCCGCGGCCGGCGCCGGGGCCGGGAGCGATTGCGGCGCCGCGGGCACCGCCACGGTGCCGGCTTGCCATGGCTTGTACCATGCCGCCGCGAACAAGAGCGCCGCACCGGCCGCGATGCCCAGCAGGTACGGCAACTGCAGCCGGGCCGCCGTGTGCCGGGGAGCGGCGGGGAGCGGCAGGGGCTGGGCGTCGAGGCCAGGCGCCTTGTCCTGCCGCCGCTCGGCTTCCGCCTTCTTCAATGCGTCGAGAATATACGACATGACGTGTTACTTCCGTTGTGCGGTTGCAGGGATCGTTTGCAGGCGCGGTTCGTCGATGCCGGCCGCCCGGTTCAACTGCATGATGGTGCGCGGGCCGACCATGCCATCCACTTTCAAGCCTTGCGCGAACTGGAATTCGCGCACTTGCCTGGCCCGCTCCCGATCGTACGGCGCGTCGGCGGTCGGCGCCGGTCCGCCGTTCAGTTGCGCCAGGTGCCGCGCGAGCCAGTCGACATCCGCGCCGCGTTCGCCGATGGCGATCCGTCCGCGATAGTCGCGCGGCGCCCGCCACAACGAAGTGAAGCTGCCGTCGAACTGGCGCGCCAGGGCGACGATGCCCAGCGTGCGCGTCTCGTCGCCGATCCGCAGGCGGGCTTCGGTAGCGCTCAAGCCGGTCAGGACGCCGTAATAGGGTTGGCCTGCTTCGTCGCGCAGGCTCAGCACCGCAGGCCGATCGAGCTGGCGCAGTTCGGCGAAGCCGGCCGCGCTCGTATAACAATGCAGTCCGTTCGCCTGCGCCGCCTCGCACGGCACCGCCGAGTCCTCGAGCGCGAGATTCCACAGGCCGGCCAGCGCGCGCAATGCTGCATTGGCGTCGCGCGCATCGAACGCCGGCAAGGATGCCGCTTCCATCGCGGCGACACGCGGCCCGGACTGCGGGGCACGGACGGAAGGAGGCATGGAGGCCGCGACCGGCATGGCCGCCGGCTTGCGATCGGCGGCGCTCCTTTCCGGCAGCGCCGAAACGGCGGGCGGCCGCTCGGCCGTCGCCTCGATCCGCATTCCGTTCAGGATGCCCCAGGCGATGGCTGCCGCCGCGCCGCCGGCCAGCAGTGCCGCCCAGGCAAGGCGCCGGCGCGCCGCTCCCTGCACGGCAGCGGCCGCGCCGCCGCCGAACACTTCGCGCGCCGCCTTGGCGACGATGCGGTCATCGACTTCATGCCGGTTTTCCGCATAGGCACCAAGCAAGGCGCGATCGCACAACAGATTGATGCGGCGCGGCACGCCCTGCGTGATGCGGTGGATCGTCCTGGTCAGGCGCGGACGGAACGGCGGCGCCGTGACAAGACCGGCGACCGAGAGGCGATGCGCGATATAGCCGGCGGTTTCGTCCGCCGTGAGCGCGTCGAGGTGATAACGCGCGATCACGCGCTGCGCCAGTTGTTCGAGCTCGGGGCGCGCCAGCAATGCGCGCAATTCCGGCTGGCCGATCAGGATGATCTGCAGCAGCTTGCGTTCATTGGTTTCGAGATTGGTCAAGAGGCGCAATTGTTCGAGCACGTCGGCCGACAGGTTCTGCGCCTCATCGATGATCAAGACATTGTTGCGGCCGGCGGCATGGGCGGCAAGCAGGAAACGGTTGAGCGCATCGACGTGCTCCTTGGCGCTCGTCGCGTCGCCGCCGTGCGCGAGGGCTTCGATATGGAACTCCTCGCGAATGGTGCGCAGCAGTTCGATGACGGACAGTTTCGGATTGAAGATGTAGGCGACGTTGCAGTTCTCCGGCACCTGCTCCAGGAAGCAACGGCAGATGGTGGTCTTGCCCGCGCCGATTTCGCCGGTCAGCAGGACGAACCCGCCGCCGCCGTTGACGCCGTACAACAGATGAGCGAGCGCCTCGCGGTGCCGTTCGCTCATGTAAACATAGCGCGGGTCGGGAGCGATCGAAAAGGGCGGGTGCGTCAGTCGGAAGAATTGCGTGTACATGGCTCGGTAATCCGGCTGCAAGGCTAACATAAACCGGCGCGCGCAAGACATGCGGATGCGCAACACGGCGCTCGCGGTCGATTGCCGGCCATACCGATCGGGAGTAGCATCAGGTTTTCCTTTTTTCGGGAGTCGCGATGAAAAATCCTGTGCTGGTTTCCCTCCTGTTGTGCTGTTCCGCCGCCGCCTTCGCGGCCGGTCCGATGAAGCCGGGCTTGTGGGAAATGTCGATCAAGTCGGACATGATGAAAAACATGCCGAAGATCCCGCCGGAACAGATGGAAAAGATGAAGCAGATGGGCGTCAACATTCCCCACATGCAGGACGGCGGCATGGTGACCAAGGTCTGCATCACCAAGGAGATGGCCGAGCGCGACCAACCGCCGGAGATGAATCAGAAGGAGGCGGGCTGCGAAGCCAGGAACTATCAGCGTACCGGCAGCGGCTATTCGGTCGACATCATTTGCGACGGGCCGGTGATGAAAGGCCAGGGCAAGGCGCAAGGCAGCTTTTCCGGCAGCGAGAGCTTCACCTCGGTCTACGACTTCAAGGGCACGGCGCAAGGCCGCCCGGTCAACCAGCACCAGGAAACCAAGGGCAAGTGGCTTTCCGCCGATTGCGGCAACGTGGCGCCGATGGGGCAGATGGGGCGTCCGGGCAAACAGAAGTGACTTGGGCGCGCGGCGTTGCCTTGATTTTTGTCAATGAAATAAATGTGTTGAAAATCAATCGCTTGGCTCTTCGTCAAGCGACTTGTCCACAGGATTGTCCACGGAGAATGTGAGTAACCCGGGCGCTTGCCCGGGTCAATATCCGAATTCCCGCAACTTCTGGCGCAAGCGGTATTGCAAGCGATCCGCTTCGCGCTCCTGCTCGGCCGCGTGGCGCAGCAGATGCTCCTTTTCCTCGACCAGCTTGTTGTATTCGTTGAGCAGTGCCGTGCGACGGTCGGTGCCCAAGTCCTTGCGGTTGAGCTCCGCCCGGATCTCGGTGATGCGGTCGTCGTTCTGATGCAGCTTGCGGCGGTAGTGCGCGGCCCTGCTGCGCCGGCTCTCGAATTCCGCTTCGATAGCGTGCACGACGAGGCCGCGGTTGTATTGTTCCAGGAAGCCGGAGCGCAAATGTTCCGGGCAATCCGGCGCGATTTGCCGTTCGCCGCTGCGGCCGACGAGGAAGCCGTTCGCCGGCTGGCAATAGGTTTGCAAGCCTTGCTGCCGGCCGCTGAGATATTCGTCGAGATCGACCTGCACGCCGTGCTCGGCGCAAGCCTTGCCATGCTTTTCGATCTGCTTGTTCGGCAAGCCCTTCGCGCCGTCGGAGAAGCCGATCTGGCGCCAGTTGGCGGACAGGCATTCGTCCTTGCTTAGGCTGGCGCAACCGCCGAGCAGCGCGGCCGCAGTCAATCCGGCGGCAAGGCGTAGGATCTTCATTCTTCTTTCCATGGCTCCTCCCTCTGCGGCGCATTATTTCATATTGGCGAGAGGAAAGGCTGCGCCGGAAACATTTGGTAACTCGCCACACCGTCTCTCCCAAGGTGTTCGCGCGCGCAAAAGAAAACGGCGGCGCATCCGGATCGCCGGATGCGCCGCCGGAGGAATCGCGCGGATTACTTGGCCTGCGCGACTTGCTGCTCGATCGCGCCGAAGATGCTGTTGCCGGCCGCGTCGAACATCTCGATCTTGATGCGATCGCCGAAACGCATGAAGGGCGTGGCGGGCTTGCCGCCTTCGATCGTCTCGTACATGCGCACCTCGGCCAGGCAGCAATAGCCGACGCCGCCGTTCTTGATGCTCGATCCGAACAGTCCGCCTTGCTTGTTGGAGACGGTGCCCGAGCCGATGATGGAGCCGGCTTCGAGTTCGCGCGTCTTCGCCGCATGGGCCACGAGCTGCGGGAAGTTGAAGGTCATGTCGACGCCGGCGTTCGGCTTGCCGAACAATTCGCCGTTCAAATGCACGGTCAGCGGCAGATGCAGCTTGCCGTCGCGCCAGGCGTCGCCGAGTTCGTCCGGCGTCACCGCCACCGGAGAGAACGCCGAAGCGGGTTTCGACTGGAAGAAGCCGAAGCCTTTCGCAAGCTCGCCCGGGATCAGATTGCGCAGCGAGACATCGTTGACCAGCATGACCAGGCGGATCTCTTGCGCGCAGCGTTCGGCGCTCGCGGCGATCGGCACGTCGCCGGTGACGACGGCGACCTCGGCTTCGAAATCGATGCCCCATTCCTCGGTCACGGCCAGCACCGGATCGCGCGGTCCGACGAAGCTGTCGCTGCCGCCCTGGTACATCAAGGGATCGTGCCAGAACGATTCAGGCATCTCGGCATTGCGTGCCTTGCGCACCAGTTCGACGTGGTTCACATAGGCGGAGCCGTCGGCCCATTGATAGGCGCGCGGCAGCGGCGAATGGCAGAGCGCGGCGTCGAACGGCTGCGCATTCTTGGCTTCACCGGCGTTCAGCGCCGCGTAGACTTCCTGCAGCTTCGGTGCGGCGTCATTCCAATGATCGAGCGCCGCCTGCAGCGTGCGGGCGATGTTGGGCACGGCCTGGTACAGGGTGAGATCGCGGTTGACGACGACCAGCGTGCCGTCGCGGCCGCCGGCTTTGAGAGTGGCGAGTTTCATGGGTCTGCTCTTGATGTCGGTTACTTTTTCGGCTTCCAGGAATTCAGGTAATTCTTGTCTTCCACGCCTTCCGGCAGGGGCGCGAGATCGACCGGGAAACGGGTGTCGATCATGACGGCCACTTCATCGGTGTAACGGCGCTCGCCGGTGTTGTTGGCCTCGGCCAGCGCGAAAGCCTTCGGATGCGGGCCGTGGGCGAAGCCGGACGGATGCAGCGTCATCATGCCGGGGCCGATGTTGTCGCGGCTGAAGAAATTGCCCTTGTGATAGAAGATCGTTTCGTCGTACTCGTCGTTGTTGTGGAAGAACGGCACTTTCAGGGCGCCGGGATCCGACTCGAGCGGCCGCGGCGCGAAGGTGCAGATGACGAAAGACTTGGCGAGGAAGGTCGTGTGCGCCGACGGCGGCAGGTGGTAGCGGTCGGACATCATCTCGCGGATGTCGCGCCAGTTCAGCTTCACCGGCACGCAGTCGCCGTGCCAGCCGACCGCGTCGAGCGGGTTGAACGGGAAGGTCACCGTCGTCAACTGGTTGCGGCGCTTGATGCGCACCTTCGTTTCGAATTCGCCTTGCTGCGCTTTGAACTGATCGTCGATCTTCGGCGTTTCGAGCACCGCCGGATCGAACAGCGCATGGCGGCCGACCAGCCCGCGATCGGGCAATTGATAGAAATCCTCGGTCGCCTCCACCAGCAGGATCTGCACCGCTTCGCTCGATTCGATGCGCCAGGCGGTGCCGCGCGGCATGATGACATAGTCGCCGTCGCGGAAGCTCATGTGGCCGTAATCGCAGAAGATGTCGCCGGCGCCGGCGTGGACGAACAGCAGATCGTCTCCGTCGCCGTTGCGCACCAGGTGCGACATCTTGCCGGGGCCGGTCTTCCACATGCGCACGCGCACGTTGGCGTTCGACATCACCGCATGCGCGGTCCAGGGGCACATCTCGGTCGTCTCGAGCTTGTTGAGATCGAGGCTGTGCGGCTGCAGCGGGCCTTCCCAATCGATCCAGCCGGTCGGCATGTGCTGGTGCAGGATGTGGCTGGCGGCGCCGAAGAAGCCGTCGCGGCCGTGCTCGCGCTCGTACAGGCCTTTCGGAATGTCGCAGTGCGCCTGCTTGTTGTAGACGCCTTCGCACTTGGGGAAGGTGATCGGTCGTTTGCTCATCGTGTTCTCCAGGGATTGCACAACGCAAGAATCTGTTGTTACACTATACGTAACAACGTAACGTAATGTGGAACTACGATAAACCGGAAGTCTTGCCATGTCAACGATGAAACCCGTCTCGCCCGGTGATGCGGATCAAGAGGAGTCCAGCCGCGGCGGCGTCCAGTCGGTGGAGATCGGCCTGGACTTGTTCAAGCACCTGGTCCGGGCCGGCAAGCCGATCGCCTTGTCCGACTTGGCGCGGGCGGCCGGCATGCATCGCGCCAAGGCGCATCGCTATCTGGCCAGCCTGATGCAAGCCGGCTTCGTGCGGCAGGACGAAAGCGGTCAATACGATGTCGGGTCGTATGTCCTCGATCTGTCGATCGCCTACCTGGCACGCCAGAGCCCGATCCAATTGGCGGCGGCGGCCGCGGCGCGGCTGGCGATCGATTGCAACGAAACCTGCTTCGTCGCCGTCTGGGGCGGCGGCGGCGCGACCGTGATCCGCCTCTACAAGTCACAGCGTCCGGTGGCGATCAGCATCGCCGAAGGCACCGTGTTCAATCTGACGATGTCGGCGACCGGCCGGGTGTTCGCCGCCTATCTGCCGTCGGACGAGACCGCGGCCATGATCGAACGCGAACTGGCGCACCATCGCGCCGCGCATGCCGAGCAGGCGCCGCGGACGCGCCAGGAATTCGATAAGGTGCTCGATGAAATCCGAAGGGAAGGCGTGAGCCGCGTGCGCGGCCTCAATGCGCCCGGTATCGATGCGCTTGCTGCGCCTGTGTTCGACGCGCACGGCAGGATCGTGCTGGCGCTGACGATCGTCGGGCCGGAAATGTCGTTCGACGTGTCTTATGAGGGTGAGCCGGCGCGATTGCTGTGCGCGGCGGCGCGCGGGATTTCGGCGCAACTCGGATTTATGTCGGCAGACCCTTTTCCGACGTAGAAGAGGCATGGGACGCTCGATATCGCCGAATGAACTTGGGCGCCGGCGGGTGGCTTCCGCATTCGGTAATGATCAAGACTGGATGCTGCCGTCGCTCTTCCCATGATTGCAGTGTGTCGATGCCTTGGGTGAAGCTCTCCCAAGAATGTATGGCTTGACCGATTATTCCGAACGGACCAGATCTCCATTTGATGTTTGGAAGGCGATGATCGCCGGCGCGCCGAATTCTCGAGCTCGCGCCAATATTGCTCCTCGTGCGCTTCATTCAACGGCAATGTGTGCGAACTCGGCGTCGCTAGCGCGTTGCCCGCCGCTTCCGCCGCGCCCGCTCTGGTGCAGTTGATTTCGAACTGGCGGAGCCTGCCGGATGGCGTCCGGTTTCGACGGTTTGTCGCGGCTCGGCTCGCGGCTTCTGCCGAGAATTGCATTCCTCGATCTACTGATACTTGGCCGGCGCGTTTCTAGTTGCCGCGCACAGTACACGGCTGCATCCCTGCCGCCGCGCTCATTCCAATTACATCCCGTTCTGATCGTCCGCTGCCGAGATCTTGCTAATACTTTCTGATCGTTGTTCCGCTAATGATTTCCCTCTTTGGACACGCGTTCGAGTGCGTGCTCGTCGGACGCCGGTTCTCCTCTCCGATGTCCTTTCGATCGCCATCGCAATTTAATCAGCATGGGTATAAACAAATGCTCGGCGGTAAAGATAATTTCAATCGTATGGTGTTTTGTTCGACCGCGTGCTGTGTCCGACCGATGTGGACATTGAATCAGGTTGCGCGTGATCGAACGAGGCTGTTATCGAGGGCGGGAATAGTAAGGGGAGAGGCATTATGGTAGGGATTTTCAGCGCTGGCAGTCACGGTCTGGGCGGTTCGATCGATCAGCTGGGCATCAAGGGATTGCTGGGGAATCCGGCGGCCGGGCGCGGCAAGGAGAATTTCTATCTGAATGCGGCGAGCGGCAATCTGGTGGTGCGCCGTGGCGACGAATACCTTGCCGCCAAGGGCGACGATCTCGGCGTGATCCGCACCTACAACAGCCAGGGCGGATTCGACGGCGACAACAACGATGGCTGGCGCATGAGCGCGTACCGCTGGGTGGAGTCGCTCACGGGCACGGCCAATACGGCGGGCAGTACGATCACGCGCGTCGATGGCGACGGCCGGCGCAGCCTGTATACCTATGACGCCGTCAAGGGTGTCTATAGCGGCGTCGACGGCAGCGGCGCGAACGACACGCTCGGTTTTGATGCGTCGGGCGGCGTCTGGACCTGGAACGACGGCGCCACGGAACGGTTCGAGACCTACCAATGGGATGCGGCGGCCGGGCGCGGCAGGCTGACCAGGCTGTACGATGGCGACGGCAACGAGCAGACCTACCAGTATGGCGAGACGGGCCTGCTGTCCAAGGTGCGGCTGTCGAGCGGAGAAAGCGTTGTTTTTACCTATGCCGGCGCCAACCTGGAATCGGTCAGCGTGCTGGGCAGTGACGAAGTGCAGCGCACGCGCACCGGTTATCAATACGATGCGCTGGGGCGGCTGTCGCAAGTCAGGATCAAGCTTGGCGACGATAACGACTACACGATTGCCTACACCTATGACGGCGACAGCAAGCGGCTGGCGAGCGTGCAAGAGAAGGATGGCACGCACCTGGCGTTCAGCTATGTCGAAGCAGGCGGCCAATATCGGCTGGCGACGATCACGGACGTGGCGCTGAACCGGATCACCAGTTTCAGCTACGACATGGCCAGCAACACCACCTTGGTCACCGATGCGCTGGGCGGGCAGACGGTGCTGCGCTACGACAGCCAGGGCCGCCTGCTCGAGACGTCGATCCAGAACGGCGGCGTGGCGAACGTCGTCAAATACACCTATGACACCGACGGCCGGGTGACGAGCGCCACGGATGCGGCTGGGCGCAAGGTCAGCTACGGCTACGATGCTGCCGGCAACCGCATCTGGCAGCAGAACGAAACGGGCGACCGGATCGAATCGATCTACGACGGCCAGAACCGGCTATTGAGCGAGAAACGCATTGCGCCGAACGATCCGAACAGCGGGCGCACCACGCGCCATGCCTATGACGGCCAAGGGCATCGACGCTTTACGGTCAGCGGCGCCGGGCGGGTGGTGGAATACCGCTACGACGGGCAAGGGCAGCTCATCGCGGAAATGCGCTACGCCGGCGCTGCGTACGCGGGCAGCGCGGACCTGGCCGCCCTGGAAAGCTGGGCGGCCGAGCAAGACAAGATGCAGGCCGAGCTGACCGAATACGCCTACGACTTCCGCGGGCAACTGAGCTCGGTCAAGCGCTATGCGGCCACGCTGGCCGACGGCACGGGCGATGCGGGCGGCACGGTGCAGGTCAGCCACTACGTCTACGACCAGCATGGCCGGCTGCTCAGTCGGCTGGATGGCAATGGCGCAGGGACGATCTACACCTATGACGACCTGGACCGTGTGCTGACCAGCAGCAGCGCCGGCCACGTCACCAGCTACAGCTATGACGACGCGCTGAACCGGACCGCGATCACGACGGCCGACAACGTGCAAAGCGTGCGGCAATACTCGGCGGCCGGGGAATTGCTCAGCGTCACGCAAGCCGGCGCGGTGACCGCCTACGAATACGACAAGAAGGGCAGGCTGCGCCGGGAAACGGATCCGACCGGGGTCAGGAAATACTATCTGTACGACAGCGTCGACCGCTTGATTGCCGTGATCAACGGCAATGACGGCAAGATGGTCGAATACGGCTACAGCAAGCGCGGCTATTTGGCCAAGACGGTCGAATACGCCAATGCGCTGTCGGCGACGCAGCTGACGCAGCTGACCACGGCAGGCACGAGCGGAGTCGCGCCGCTGTTTGGCAATATCGCCGATCTGACGCCGTACCGTCCGGTGAAGAATGCCGTGCAAGACCGCGAACAATGGGATTTGTACGACGACCAGGGGCGGCTGGCCAAGAGGATCGACGCCGTCAACGGGTTGACCGAATACCAGTACGGCGGAGCGGGCGAAGTGCTGGCGACGATCCGCTATGCGACCGCCTTTACCGGCTGGGCGCGCAACAGCCTGACGGTGGATACGCCGCCTGAAAGCGTGGTGGGAACGGCAAGCAGTGCCGACCCGATCGAACGGCGGATCTACGATGCCGACGGCAAGCTGCTGGCGGCGATCGATGCCGAGAATGGCTTGACGGAATACCGCTACGACGGCGCCGGCCGCCTGACGCAGATGACAGGATATGCGAACCGGATAGCGGCGACGGCGAGCCTGCGGCCGAAACTGGAGGATATCCGGCCGGCGGCCAGTCCCGAGGATCAGCATACGTATCACTGGTACGACGACCGGGGGCTGCTGATTGCCACGGTCGATGCGGAGAGATACCTGACGACGTACCAGTACGACGGCAATGGCCGGCGGACGGCCGTGGTGCGGCACGCGGGCAAGCTGACGGTGGCGGTGCCGGGCAGCACGGTGGAGGCGATGCGCGCCAATGCGCAGGTGCCGGGCAAAGACCAGGCGGCGAGCTACGAATACGACGGGCGCGGTTTGCTGGTGAAGGAGACGGCGGCCAACGGCCTGGTGACGGCGTACGAATACTCGGGGGACGGTCGGCTGCTCAAGAGGATCCAAGGCGCGGGCACGGCGCAGAGCCGGACGGTGCTGCGCACGTACGACAGCAAGGGCCGGCTGTGGAAAGAGACGGACGGCGTCGGACGGGCGACGACGTACGAATACGACCAGGCCGACCGTCTGGCGAGCAAGACCGACGGCAACGGCAACAAGACGGTGTATTACTACGACGCGCAGAACCGGCTGGCGTACGAGATCAATGCGCTGGGGGAAGTCAGGCAGACGGTGTACGACCAATTCTCGCAGGTGGTGCAGAGGATCAGCTATGGCAACCGGATCGACACGGCGGTGACGCTGCCGAGCCTGGCGGGTGGCCTGGTCAACGAGACCTTGCGGCAAGCGGTCAACGGGATTGCCAATAGCGCCAAGGATAGCAAGCTGCGATGGGAATACAACCAGGTCGGGCGGCTCGCGCTGACGGCCGATGCGAACAATTACACCACGTATTCCGCTCAGTACGACGTGCTGGGCAACCTGCGGCAAAGTTACCACCATTGGGGAGGCCGCACGCTGCGCACCGACTATCTGTATGACAAGCTCGGCCGGGCGACGCAGCAACAAAAGCGCGATAACAACAATAACGTTGTCACGGCGCAAGAACAGTACGCCTATGATGCGTTCGGCCGCCTGATCAAGCAAACGGATCCGCGCGGCGGCATCACCGTCACGGAATACGACCGCCTGGGGCGGGTCATCACGGTCAGCGACCCGCTCAACCAGAAGCGCCGCAGCACCTACGATGCCTTTAACCGCGTGCTCACGCACACCGATGCGCTCGACCGCACGACGACGTATAGCTACAGCGCTGACCACAGCAGCGTGACGGTCACCAGCCCGGAAGGCATCAGCGTGACGACCGAATCCAACCTATACGGCCAGACGGTGAAGGTCACGGATGGCAACGGCAAGAGCACGACATATGCCTACGACCAGGAAGGGCGGCTGACGCAGGCCACCGATGCGGCCAACAATACCGTCACGCATGCCTATGCGGCCAACAAGATGACGGTGACCGACGCCAGCGGGGTGGTGACCGAGCATGTGTACGATGCGGCCGGGCGCACCAGCAAGGTGACGGTCGATCCGGGCGGATTGAAGCTGGTGACGACGTACGACTACGACGGCAAGGGACAGCAAATCCGGGTGACCGATCCGGCCGGATTCGTCACCGAGACGCAATTCAACTTGAATGGGCATGTCACTGCCGTCTCGTACGGGACCAATAACTCGGTAGATCGAACTACGTACTACCGCGATACCCAAGGCAATATCACGCAGGTAACCGAGGGTGGGGACTATTTGACCCGGACCACGCAATATCAATACGACCACTTGCTGCGGCGGGTGGCGGAGATTGTCGATCCCAATGGCCTGCAACTGAAGACGACCTACACCTATGATGCGGCCGGCAACATGGTGGCCAGGACCGATCCGGAGGGACGGATCTGGCGCTACGGCTACGATGCGAACAACCGGCTGGTGTTGAGCGTGGCGCCGGACGGGGTGGCGACCAGTTATGTTTATGACGCCAACGGCCGCCAGATCAAAAAGACTGTCCATGCGACGCCGCTGAGCGGCTTGCCGGCCCCGGCGGACATGGCGGCGTCGAGCAACTGGGCTGCCAACATCGTGCCGGCCGTCACCGCCGAAGACCGTAGCGACCACACGGTGTACGACCGGGACGGCCGCATCCGATACACGATCGACGCGGCGCGGCGCGTGACCGGCTATGAATACGACGGCAACGGCAAGGTCGTCAAGACGACGCGCTACGCGCGGACCGACTGGAGCCGGGATGCCGGCAACAAGCTGACGATCGCGGCTTCGGGCGAGGATCGGTTGACGGGCGCGGTGTACGACGCGGTCGGCCGGGCGCTCTATACGGTCGACGAGCTGGGCCGGGTGACGGGCTACGCCTACGACAAGGCGGGACGGCAGGCGCGGCGCATCGAATACGGCACAACGATTGCCTGGCCGAAGACGACGCCGTTGACGGCGGGCGACCTGGAGGGATTGAGCGCGGCGGGCGCCGTGCGCAGCGGCCAGGTGTATGACGGGGCAGGCCGGGTGCGCGCTGCCGTCGATGCATCGGGGCGGGTCACGAGCTACACCTATGGCCCTGGCGGGCAGGTGGCCACGACCACCGAGCATGCCGTGGCGGCGGACTGGACTGGGGACGCGACGATTGAAAGCCAGGCGGCGGCGATCGTGGCGGAGCCGCATGCGTTGAACCGGACCGAGACGGCGATCTACGACAAGGCCGGGCGGGTGGCGTACCGCATCAATGCGCAGCGGGAAGTGACACTGTATCAATACGACGGCGGCGGCTTGCTGATCGGCAGCACGCAGTTTGCGAAACGCTATACCGGCACGGCGATGGACAAGGCTTCGCTGGATGCGTATTACGCCCAGTATTCGCCGAACCGGTCGGCGCAAGACCGCACGGAATACCTGGTGCGGGACCGGGCCGGACGGCTGGCGTACAAGGTCGATGCATTGCGCCAGGTGACGCGCTACCAATACAACAAGCTCGGGGAGCTGGTCGGCAGCGTCCAGTACGCGACGAAGTACAGCGAGTGGGGCGGAATCGATAAAAGCTATCTGGACAGCTATTACAGTTCGTCATCGAACCTGAGCGCGCAGGACCGGCAGACGGCGGTGGTGCAAGACCTGGCCAAGCACTTGCGGTACGAGATCGATGCGGCCGGTCGGGTGCGGGTGGTGCACTACAACAACTTCGGGCAAGCCGACCGGGTGACCGAACTGGGCACGGTGCTGGCGAACTGGAGCACGCGCAAACTAGGCACCAACCCGGTGACGTTGAGCGAATTGGAGACGCTGGCCAGCCAGGGAGGGGGACGCATCGTCAGCCGCTCGGTGTACGACAATGCCGGGCAGCTGCTGTACGAACAGGATGCGCAAGGCCGGGTGACCGGCTATAGCTACGACGCGTTCGGCGCGGTGACGGTGACGACGCAGTACGTCAACAGCGGCAGCTTCGCGGCGGCGAGCGACGGCAGCAACGGCGCGTACACGGCGCCGGCGGCGGCGAATGGAGACCGGCGCGAAGCGGTGGTGCAGGCGCTGGGCGAGCGCAAGACGTACCGGATCGATGCGGCCGGGCGGGTGACGGTGGAAGAGCGCAATGCGTTCGGCCAGGTGGTCAAGGTGGTGCAAGCCGGCACGGTGGTGGCTGGCTGGAGCACGCGCGGCGAAGCGGCGGATGCGCTGGCGGCCGATCAGCTCAAGAACTTGGCGGAATCGGGCGCGAATGCGGCGGACAACCGCATCGTCAGCCGCACGGTGTACGACGCGGGCGGGCGTGCGGTGTACGAGGTGGGTGCGCAAGGGCAGGTGAGCAAGACGCTGTACGACGCCTTCGGGGCGGTGCGAGCCCGGATCAGCTATGCGGCGCTGTACAGCGGCGCGTTGACGCAAGAGGCGCTGGATGCGTATTACAAGATCCCGGCCGAAGGCGAAGGCCCGAACCCGAACCTGAGCGCGGAGGACCGGCAGACGGCGGTGGTGCAAGACCTGGCCAAGCACTTGCGGTACGAGATCGATGCGGCCGGCCGGGTGCGGGTGGTGCACTACAACAACTTCGGGCAAGCCGACCGCGTGACCGAACTGGGCACGGTGCTGCCGAACTGGAGCACGCGCAATCTGGGCGCCAACCCGGTGACGTTGAGCGAATTGGAAACGCTGGCCAGCCAGGGCGGCAACCGCGTGGTGAGCCGCATGGTGTACGACAATGCCGGGCAACTGCGATACGAACAGGATGCGCAAGGCCGGGTGACCGGCTACGGTTACGACGCGTTCGGCGCGGTGACGGTGATGACACAGTACGTCAACAGCGGCAGCTTCGCGGGGACGAGCGACGGCAGCAATGGTGCATACACGACGCCGGCGGCGGCGAATGGAGACCGGCGCGAAGCGGTGGTGCAGGTGCTGGGCGAGCGCAAGACGTACCGGATCGATGCGGCCGGTCGGGTGACGGTGGAAGAGCGCAATGCGTTCGGCGAAACGGTCAAGGTGGTGCAAGCCGGCACGGTGGTGCCCGGCTGGAGCACGCGCGGCGATGCGGCGGATGCGCTGGCGGCCGATAAGCTCAAGAGCCTGGTGGAATCGGGCGCGAATGCGGCGGACAACCGCATCGTCAGCCGTACGGTGTACGACGCGGGCGGGCGTGCGGTGTACGAGGTGGGTGCGCAAGGGCAGGCG
>DASPLX010000056.1:0-49694 GCA_035627375.1 Paucimonas sp.
CAGCGCCCACTGCGAGCACTTGATCGAGAGTGATTTCGGAACCAATGTCAGCCGGTATCTGTTCTACTTTGAGTTTTTCGCCAGCAGCAACCTTATACTGTTTGCCGCCGGTTTTTATGACCGCGTACATGTGAAACCTCACGAATGAATTAATGAACGTTTTTCTCGCCGCCCTGCTTTGAAACAAGCCGCAGAATCGGGAAAACCGCTCATTATACATAGACTCAGCGCACCGGTCAAAGCCAAACGCAGCCTCGCGGGCGAATCCGGGGCGAGGGTGGATTTGCTGGCCGGAGACACGCCGAAGTATTTCTTTTTTCCGGCCTCCCTGAAGAACCGACCGGCCCCGCTCCGGCATCTGCTCGCCTCAGGCCATATCTGCCCGCAATAACCTTGCTTTTTCACAAAACCACCTTGAATTGTTTTTGAGAAATTCGAAGTTTCGCCTGCGAATCGGCGAGAAGGTTGTCGTTTTGGAAAGACATTTCTCAACCAGCGGAGAACATATGGCCATGCAAATCCCCACCCCGGTCATCACCCTGATCCAGGACACCGGCACATCGGGAACCGACAAGATCACCGCGAACGGTGCAACCGCCGTTTCGGGAGTATTGGCGGGCGCCACCGTCCAGTACAGCATCAATGGCGGGCTCACATGGAGCGCGCGCTTCACGCCGACCGAAGGTTTCAATTCGGTACAGGTCCGTCAGCTCGATTGGAAGGGCCGAGCCTCGGCCGCCAGCAGCGCACTGACATTCACCCTGGACACGGTCGCCGCCACGCCGTCGCTGGCACTGAAAGTAGACAGCGGCGGCTCCTCGACCGACCGGATCACCAATGCGGGAGAGCTGGCGACGAGCGGCATCGAAGCCGGTGCCCGTGTCGAATACAGCATCGACGGCGGCGCGCACTGGAGCGCCTCCTTCGCCGCCGCGCAAGGCATCAATTCGGTCCAGGTGCGGCAGATCGATCTTGCCGGCAACATATCGGCATCAAGCGCCGCTCTGGCATTCACTCTCGATACGGCAGTCGCGGCCCCAGTCGTCGCCCTGACCTTCGACACCGGCAAATCCGACATCGATCGTGTCACCAATACCGGTACACTGAGCCTGTTCGGCGTCGAGTCCGGCGCCCGCGTGGAATACAGCATCGACGGCGGCGCGCACTGGATGACGAATTTCACGGCTGCGGAAGGAAGCAACACGGTACAGGTTCGGCAGATCGACGCGGCCGGCAATGTCTCGGCTTCGTCGACGGCTCTTGCCTTCACGCTGGACACCTCCGCGGCACTCCTGACTCTCGCGCTCGCCAACGACACCGGCGGCTCCGGCGCCGACCGCCTCACCAATTCGGGAAGCTTGCGCATCGGCGGCGTCGAAGCCGGCGCAGCGGTTCAATACAGCACGGACGGAGGCGTGCATTGGAAATCAGATTTCACGCCCGTCGAAGGCTACAACGCGGTGCGGGTGCGCCAAGTCGATGTCGCCGGCAACGTATCCGCCGCTACCGGCGCGCTCATCTTTACCCTGGATACCCAGGCCCCGACCGCGCCCACCGTGGCACTAGCAAACGATAGCGGCCGGTCCGGCGCGGATCGCATCACCAACGACGCGACCCTGAACGTCGGCGGCATCGAAACGGGAGCGAAGGTGGAATACAGCATCGACAATGGCGCGCATTGGACCGCGGCGTTCATCGCACGGGAAGGCGCCAACTCGGTACAGGTACGGCAGATCGATGCGGCAGGCAATGTCTCGGGAATCGCGGCACTGGAATTCGTTCTCGACACCGCAGCCCCGCAAATCGCGCTCAGCGATCTGGCGCTGTCGGACGACACCGGCATCAGCGCGACCGACTTCGTGACGCAAACCGCGAACCAGACGATCAGTGCGACATTGTCCGGCGAACTGGCCGACGGCGAGATCTTGTCGGCCTCGCTGTGCTGGGGCTACGACGATTGGATCGACATCACCGGAAAAGTCAGCGGAACCGCATTGAACTGGGACGCCGTCAATCTGTTCGGCGACAGCCTAATGCTGCTGAAAGTGACGGATGCCGCCGGCAATGTCGCCCCCGTCATCGAACAATTCTATAGACAAGACACGCAAGCACCTGTCGCATCTATCGCATCGGCGACCGTATCGCCGGGCGACGACATCACCGACATCTTCAGTTCGGAAGCCGGATTCGCCTATCTCGTCAACACCCTGGCCGTCGTCATCGACCTTGATTCGCTGAACTCCCACGTGGCCAGCGGCATGGCGAACGTCATGCAACTAGTTTGCCCGGCGATGCCCAACACCTGCAGCAGCGCCGGCCTGCCATCGGGAACCTATCACCTCTACACGGTGGATATGGCTGGCAACGTCAGCGCGGCGGCGAGCGGGGAAGTGGTGATCCTGGGACAAGCGCCGGAAATGCCCGCCGCGTTCGGATAGGCGGGATAGCTGCGACAGCCCTGCGCAAATGCCCGCGAAGCGACGAATGCCGCGCGCGGGCATCGTATAATTCCGCTCAATTCACGATTTTTCAGCGGGTTTTACCTTGTCTGCCGCCTCCCAAGCCACACAGAATCCCATCATCGCCCCGATCGCCGCTGACATGGATGCCGTCAACCGCGTCATCCGGGACCAGCTGCACTCCGACGTGCCGCTGGTGAACCAGATCGCCGAATACATCATCAGCGCGGGCGGCAAGCGGATCCGCCCGGCCCTGGTGCTGCTGATGGCGAATGCGCACGGCTATCGCGGCACCGATCATCATCAGTTGGCCGCGGTCATCGAGTTCATTCATACCGCGACGCTGCTGCACGACGACGTCGTCGACGAATCCTCGCTGCGACGCGGCCGTCAGACGGCCAACGCCATGTTCGGCAACGCGGCTTCGGTGCTGGTCGGCGACTTCGTCTATTCGCGCGCCTTCCAGATGATGGTCGCGGTCGGTAACATGCGGGTGATGCAAATACTGGCGGACGCCACCAACGTGATCGCCGAAGGCGAGGTACTGCAACTCCTGAACATGCACGACCCGGACGTGACCGAGGAGCGCTATCTGCAGGTGATCCGCTCCAAGACCGCCAAGCTGTTCGAGGCGGCCGCGCAGTTGGGTGCGCTGCTGGCTGGCGCATCCGAATCCGATATCGAAGCCGCCGCCGAATACGGCCGCTCGCTCGGCACGGCTTTCCAGTTGATCGACGATGTGCTCGACTATTCCGGCAATGCCGTCGATATCGGCAAGAACGTAGGCGATGATTTGCGCGAAGGCAAGCCGACGCTGCCTCTCATCTATCTGCTCCAGCACGGCACCGCCGAGCAACGCACCTTGGTACGCGCCTGCATCGAAACCGGCGACGAGCAGCATTTCGACGAAGTCTTGGCGGCCATCACGACTTCCGGCGCCTTGGCATATACGCGAGACAAGGCTGAAAAAGCGGCGCGGCGGGCGATCGAATCGATTTCTTCGCTGCACGCTAGTCATTTCAGAGATTCTTTGCTACAATTGTCGGCTTTCGCGGTGGACCGCAATCATTGAGTGTATTCCGCTCGATGGCGGCATCGCAATCGGGGTGTAGCTTAGCCTGGTAGAGCGCTACGTTCGGGACGTAGAGGCCGGAGGTTCGAATCCTCTCACCCCGACCATCTTGCCGGAAATCGTCGACCAACCCGCAATACGTTACGGATAGTCCGTAATGACGCAGCTTCGGTTAATACGACTTCTTATGCAAATTTCTCTGCGGTGACCTTGTGGATACCGTTCCTTTATGGGCGCAAATTCTCGCGCTCGCCATACTGATCTTTCTTTCCGCGTTTTTCTCGATCTCCGAGACTGCATTGATGGCGCTCAATCGCCATCGGGTCAAGCATCTGGCCAAGCGCGGCAACCGCCTGGCCCAGGTCACGCTTTGGCTGCTCGACCGTACCGACCGGGTACTATCGCTGATCCTGATCTCCAATACGCTCATCAATGCCTTGACCACGGCCCTGGTCACCGCCATTGCCATCTCCACCTTCGGCAACAACGAAGCGGTACTGACCATCGCCACCGGCCTGGTCGCCTTCATTCTCATCGTCTTCACCGAGATCACACCCAAGGTGATCGGCGCCACCTATCCGGAGCGCATCGCCCTGCCGACCAGCATCCTGCTCAAACCCCTGATGGCGCTGGCCCGGCCGGCGATCTGGTTCGTCAACCTGTTCGTCTCCAGTTTCCTGAGGCTGCTGCGCATTAAGACCGGCAGCGAAGCGCGCGATCAGCGCGTGTCGCCCGAAGAGCTGCGCTCCATGGTGCTGGAAGGCGGCAACTTCATACCGAAGAAGCACAAAAGCATTTTGCTGAACCTGTTCGACCTCGAAAAGATCTCGGTCGAAGACGTCATGACGCCGCGCTCCCAGGTCGAATCGCTGAATCTCTCGGTACCGGTGGCCGACATCAAGAATCAGTTGATCACCTGCTATCACAACAAATTGCCCGTGCATGAGGGCGAGATCAATCAGATCGTCGGCATCCTGCATATCCGCAAAGCGATCGCCCTGCTCGACCAGGAAAAGGAACTGACGGTCGAGCACTTCCGCGAGTTGCTGACGCCTCCTTATTTCATTCCGCAAGACACCGACGTTTTCACGCAACTTCAATATTTCCAGGAAAACCACGAGCGGCTCGCGATCATCGTCGACGAATACGGCGAAGTCCAGGGACTGGTGACGCTGGAAGACATCATCGAAGAGATGATCGGCGAATTCACGACGTCGATTCCCGGCGGCGCGCGCAACGATGCCTTTTTCTGGGACGCGAACGGCGAGTGCCTGATCGAAGGCGGGGCGACGCTGCGGGATTTGAACAAGCGCCTCGGGCTGGACTTTCCGTTGGACGGCCCGAAAACCCTCAACGGCTTGCTGCTCGAGTTGTTACAGGATATTCCGGATGCCGGCGTCAGCCTGAAGATCGAGAATTGCATCGTCGAAATCGTGCAAGTTCAAAACCAGGCGATCAAAATGGTCAAACTGAAGCGCCCATATAACAAGGCCGTACGCATTGCAACAAATATCGCCGAGCCCTAAATTGTTTCGGACCACACTCCTAAAAGCGTAACATTCCGTCACAATATCTTTACAAATCAGGTGCCTAGAGGCATCATCTAACGCTACTTTGATGTTTTTCGGACGCATTTCTTTCCTACAGACAATATGGCGGCTGTACTCCCCAGCTCAGCTTCAAGCGCCGTCTCCGGTCTTGCGCGCGCACTGCTGCAAGCCGGCCGCCTGTCTGCCGAACAGATAGAAACGCTCAACAAGCAAGCGGCATCGGAAAAGACACCTTTCATCGACGTCCTGCTCCACAGCGGCGGCATCGATGCGCGCGCGCTGGCAGTGTTCTGCTCCGAAACCTTCGGTTATCCGCTGCTCGACCTGTCGTCGCTGAATCTGCAATCGCTCCCGGAAAAGGTGATCGATGCGAAGCTGATGGAAGCGCAGCGCGTGATCGCTCTTTCCAAGCGCGGCAACAAGGTGGCCGTCGCGTTATCCGATCCCACCAACACCCAGGCTCTCGACCAGATCAAGTTCCAGACCGAGCTGGCGGTGGAGCCGGTGATCGTCGAGCATCCGGCGCTCCTGAAGCTGGTCGAGAAGCTCAGCAAGACCGCGGAGCAGGACCTCAAAGACCTGGTGGGCGACGATCTCGAAGTCAATTTCACCGAAGAGGATTTGACCGCGCCGGCCGAGACCGCCGTGGCGGATATCGACGACGCTCCGGTCGTCAAGTTCCTTCAGAAAGTGCTGATGGACGCGATCAACATGGGCGCGTCCGACCTGCACTTCGAGCCTTTCGAAAAGTTCTACCGAATACGTTTCCGCATCGATGGCGTCCTGCGTGAAATCGCCCAGCCGCCGCTCGCGATCAAGGAAAAGCTCGCCTCGCGCATCAAGGTCATTTCCAAGCTCGACATCTCCGAAAAGCGCGTGCCGCAGGACGGCCGCATGAAGCTAGTCGTGTCGAAGACGAAGTCGATCGACTTCCGCGTCAGCACGCTGCCCACGCTGTTCGGCGAAAAGATCGTCATGCGTATCCTCGACGCGACCCAGGCGACGCTCGGCATCGATGCGCTCGGCTACGAGCCCGATCAAAAGGAATTGCTGCTGCATGCGATTCAGCGTCCGTACGGCATGGTCCTGGTGACCGGGCCGACCGGTTCGGGCAAGACGGTGTCGCTCTACACCTGCCTCAACATTCTCAACCAGCCCGGCATCAATATCTCGACCGCCGAGGACCCGGCCGAGATCAACCTGCCGGGGGTCAACCAGGTCAACGTCAACGACCGCGCCGGCCTGACGTTCGCGGCTGCGCTCAAGTCTTTCCTGCGCCAGGACCCGGACATCATCATGGTCGGCGAGATCCGCGATCTCGAAACCGCCGACATCGCGATCAAGGCCGCGCAAACCGGCCACATGGTGTTCTCGACGCTGCACACCAACGATGCGCCGGGCACGCTGACGCGCCTGATGAACATGGGCGTGGCGCCGTTCAATATCGCGTCCTCGGTCATCATGATCACGGCCCAGCGCCTGGCGCGCCGCTTGTGTACCTGCAAGCAGCCGACCTCGATACCCGACGAGACCCTGCTCGAGGCCGGATTCAAGGAAGACGAGCTCGACGGCACTTGGGTCCCCTATAAAGCGGTCGGTTGCGAGCGTTGCAGCGGCAGCGGCTACAAGGGCCGCGTCGGCATCTATCAAGTCATGCCGATTTCCGAGGAAATCGAACGCATCATTCTTGCGCACGGCACCGCACTGGAAATCGAAGAACAGGCCCGGCGCGACGGCATCAGGAATCTGCGCGAATCGGGCTTGCTGAAAGTAAAGCAGGGGTTGACGAGCCTCGAGGAAGTGCTCGGCTGCACCAATGAATAGGGAGACATAGCATGGCTACTGCAGCCGGCAAAGCCGCCAGCGCGCGCGCTTCGAAGGAAATGATCTTCGCCTGGGAAGGCAAGGACAAGGCCGGCAAGGTCGTGCGCGGAGAATTGCGCGCCGACACCGAGTCGATCGTCCGCGCCACCATGCGCAAGCAAGGGGTGATGGTCACCAAGGTCAAGAAGAAGTCGACGCGCGGCGGCGGCAAGGTCCAGGAAAAGGACATCACCCTGTTCACGCGCCAATTGGCCACCATGATGAAGGCTGGCGTGCCGCTGCTCCAATCCTTCGATATCGTCGCGAAGGGCCATGCCAATCCGGCGGTCTCCAAGCTGATCCAGGACATCCGCGCCGATGTCGAAACCGGCACCAGCCTCAATCAAGCCTTCCGCAAATATCCGCTGTACTTCGATCCGCTGTTCTGCAACCTGGTCGCCGCCGGCGAACAGGCCGGTATTCTCGAGGACTTGCTCACCCGCCTGGCGATCTACAAGGAAAAGACGCTGGCGATCAAGGGCAAGATCAAGTCCGCGCTGTTCTATCCGGTGTCGATCCTCGTGGTCGCCTTCGTCGTGACTTCCGTCATCATGATCTGGGTGGTGCCGGCGTTCAAGGAAGTGTTCAAGAGCTTCGGCGCCGACCTGCCGGGGCCGACCCTGATCGTGATGGGGATCTCCGACTATTTCGTCCAGAACTGGTACCTGATCTTCGGCGGCTTGTTCGCCACCCTGTATTTCTTCTTCCAGGCTTGGCGGCGCAGCCCGAAAGTCCAGCGCTTCATGGACCTGGCGCTCCTGAAGGCGCCGATTTTCGGCGCCGTGATACGCAAGGCCACGATCGCGCGCTGGACCCGCACCCTGTCCACCATGTTCGCCGCCGGCGTTCCGTTGGTGGAGTCGCTCGACTCGGTCGGCGGCGCTTCGGGCAACGCCCTGTACGTCGAAGCGACGAAGCGGATCCAGACCGAAGTCAGTACCGGCACCAGCCTCACCGCGGCGATGCAGAATGCAAACGTGTTCCCGAACATGGTGACGCAGATGGTGTCCATCGGCGAGGAATCCGGCTCGCTCGATTCCATGCTGAGCAAGGTCGCCGATTTCTACGAGGCCGAAGTCGATGAAGCGGTCGAATCGCTCTCCAGCCTGATGGAACCGTTGATCATGGTGATTCTCGGCACGCTGATCGGCGGCCTGGTGGTGGCGATGTATCTGCCCATCTTCAAACTGGGAGCCGTGGTTTGATGCTCGACGTTCTCTTGTTCGCCGCGCCGGGCAGCGCCCTGCCGGCGGCCGTCGCCGGCGTGTTCGGTATGTTGATCGGCAGCTTTCTCAACGTCGTCATTCATCGCGTTCCGCAGATGATGCAGCGCGAATCCGACAATTATGTCGCCGAGGAAAGCGGCAAACCCCTGCCGCACACCGACCGCTACAACCTGATCGTGCCGCGCTCGGCCTGCCCCCATTGCGGCCACCAGATCACGGCGCTCGAGAACATCCCGCTTTTCAGCTATCTCGTCCTGGGGGGCAAATGCAGCGCCTGCAAGGCGCCGATCTCCGCGCGCTATCCGATCGTGGAAGTGTTGACCGGCGCGCTGTCCGCGTTGCTGGTCTGGCGCTTCGGAAGCGGAATGGCCGGGCTGGCGACGCTTGTCTTCGCCTATGCGCTGATCGCGCTGACCTTCATCGACGCCGACACGCAATTGCTGCCCGACGACTTGACCTTCCCCCTGCTGTGGCTGGGCTTGCTGGTGAATCTGAACGGCACCTTCGCCCCGCTGCCGGAAGCGGTGATCGGCGCCGCCGCCGGCTACCTCGTCCTGTGGGCTGTCTACTGGGTGTTCAAGCTGACGACGGGCAAGGAAGGAATGGGCTACGGCGACTTCAAGCTGCTGGCCGCGCTCGGCGCCTGGCTCGGATGGAAGATGCTGCCGGTCATCGTGCTGCTGTCCTCGCTGGTCGGCGCTGCCGTCGGCATCGCGCTGATCCTGTTCGCCCGGCACGGCCGCGACAAGCCGATTCCTTTCGGTCCCTATCTGGCAGCCGCCGGATTCATCGCGCTGTTGTACGGCAAGACGATCGTCGCCACCTATCTCGATCACGTCCTGTGAACCGATGAGCATGCCGCCCGCCGCTTCTTCGTTCTCGGTCGGTCTGACCGGCGGCATCGGCTGCGGCAAGACGACGGTGGCCGATCTGTTCGCGGCGCGCGGCGCCTCGGTGATCGATACCGACCTGATCGCGCACGGCTTGACGGCGCCGGGGGGGGCCGCGTTGCCGGCCATCCGAGCGCAATTCGGCGATGCATTCATCGGGCCGGACGGCGCCATGGATCGCAGCCGGATGCGCGCCCATGTCTTCGCCGATCCGACCGAAAAGCAAAAACTCGAAGCGATCCTGCATCCGCTGATCCGGCAGGAAACCGAACGCGCGGCGACGCATGCGGACGGACGCTACGTGATCTTCGTCGTGCCGCTGCTAATCGAATCCGGCACCTGGCGCGAGCGCGTCTCGCGCGTACTCGTGATCGACTGTCCCGAGCAATTGCAAATCGAGCGCGTGATGCGGCGCAGCAGCCTGAGCGAGGCGCAAGTCCGCGCCATCATGGCCGCGCAAGTCTCGCGCGCAACGCGCCTGGCGGCGGCCGACGACACGATTGTCAACGACGGCGATGCCGCCGCCCTGATACCGCAGATCGACCGGCTGCATGCATGTTATTCCCAGCTGGCCGATGAACAACGACGGCGCTAGGGCGCGCCATCATTGGTTGGGGAGATGCCGATCGATGGCACGCCCGAGAGGGAGAATTTGTAATTTCTTGCGGCTTCGTTCAGAATCACGGACTATTGCCCGGCTCAACTTTTCAGGGATGCTATTTTGATCGTCTACGAATACCCTTTCAACGAGCGTATTCGCACGCTGTTGCGGCTGGAAGATCTTTACGAGAAATTCGTTTACTTCTTGCACCAGCAGCATCCCCAGCAGCACCACGTCGCCCTGGCGACGATCTTCGAAATGCTTGAAGTCGCCGGCCGAGCCGATCTGAAATCCGACCTGCTGCAAGAACTCGAGCGCCAGAAGCAGACCCTGCTCGGTTTCAAGTCCCATCCCAACGTCGAAGTCGAACGCCTCGACGCCATACTCGTCGATCTCGACCGCGTCAGCGCCAACCTGATGGCGGCGCAAGGCAAGACCGGCCAGCACATCCGCGACAACGAATGGCTGATGAGCATCCGCGGCCGCACCATCATTCCCGGTGGCGCTTGCGAATTCGACTTGCCGTCCTACTATGCCTGGCAGCATCATTCCGCCGAACAACGCTTCAACGATATCGCCGGCTGGTTCGCGCCGTTGACCCCCTTGTTCGACGCTATCTCGATGGTGTTGCGACTGTTGCGCGAGTCGGGACGCCCGGCGAAAATGATCGCTCAAGCCGGCAGCTACCAGCAGATGTTGCAAGGCAAGGTCTACCAGATGCTGCGCCTGGCGATCGACGAATCGCTCCATGTGATTCCGGAGATCTCGGCCAACAAATACATGCTCTGGGTGCGCTTCACTTCGCAAGACGGCGACATGAAGCCGAAACCGCTGGAAGCCGATGTGCCGTTCGAGCTGTCGCTCTGCAATTTCTGACCATCGAACACGCGAAATCGCCATGCCTACTGTCGTCGATTGCCCGACCTGCGGCAAGAAAGTCGAATGGACCGAGCAGAACAAGTATCGTCCGTTCTGTTCCGAGCGCTGCAAGAAAATCGATCTCGGCGCCTGGGCCGAAGAGAAATACGTGATTCCCTCCCCGCCCGTTCCGGAAGACGACGACAACGCGCCGCAACGCTAAGAGCCCGCTCCCTGTTTGCCCCCGTTCGCGGATTTATCGCGGAAGCTTTCCGATACCGTATTTGCGCAATTTGTTCGCCACCATCGAGTGCGATGTCTTCAGACGTTGCGCCAGCTTGCGGCTCGATGGGAATTCCGCATACAACCGCTCCAGCAGCGTGCGTTCGAAGTGAGCGGTCGCCGCATCCCAATCCTCGAAATCCCCGACGGCAAGCTGCGGCAAGCTCTCCTCGGTCATGATGCTGCTCTCGGCCAGGTCGAGATCGGCCGCCTCGAGGACGTGGGCATCGGTCATGGTCACCGCGCGAAACACGATGTTCTGCAGTTGCCGTACATTGCCCGGCCAGTCGTTGGCCATGAGCGCGGCGCTGGCCGCCGGGTTCAGGCGGCACACCGGCTTTCGTGCCTGGGCGCAGGCGCGTTCGATGAAATGACGCGCCAATAGCAGAATATCGTCGCGCCGCGCGCGCAAGGGCGGCACTTCGATATTGAGCACGTTCAAGCGGTAATAGAGGTCTTCGCGGAACGTCCCTTCAGTCACCATGCTCGCGAGATCGCGATGCGTGGCGCTGATGATGCGGACATCGACCTTGATTTCGCGATCGCCGCCGATGCGGCGGAATTTACCGTCATTCAAGAAACGCAACAACTTGGCCTGCAGGTAAAGCGACATCTCGCCGATTTCGTCGAGGAAGACCGTGCCGCCGTCGGCCATTTCGATCAGTCCCGGCTTGCCGCTGCGCTGGGCGCCGCTGAAGGCTCCCGGCGCATAGCCGAATAATTCGCTCTCGGCCAGGCTTTCGGGCAAGGCCGCGCAATTCAAGGCCAGGAACGGAGCGCCGTTGCGCGCACTGGCGGCATGGCAAGCCTGCGCGACCAATTCCTTGCCGGTGCCGGTCTCGCCTAGAATCAATAAGGGCGCGTCGACCGTCGCTACGCGCGCGGCGCGCGCCTTCAAGGCGCGCATCGGCGCCGACTCGCCGATGATCAGGTGAAAGCCGCTGCCTTCCGAGTGCTGCAATGCATGGATGCGCTCGCCGAGCCGGCGCGGCGCGTGCAGGCTGATCACGCCGCCGACGGTCATGCCGAGGCCGGAGGCGGGCGCCGCGGCCGGCAGTTCCGAGACCGGCGTCACCTCGAACAAGAACGGTTCTCCCTGCAGCAAGACTTCGCGCGCGGGCATGCGAAAACCGCTGCCGACGAGTTCGGCCTCGAGGCGCGCGTCGTCGAACAATTCCCGCACGGTCTTGCCGTACAGGCCGCGCTCGGTGGCATTGGCGACCGCGGCCGCGGCCGCGTTGACGGCGATGATGCGGCCATGCGCATCCACGGCCATCACCGGATCGGCCATGGCGGCCATCAAGGCATCGAGATGCAGGCGGCGGCGCGCGCCGGGAAGGATATCGACCACCTCGACGGCGTTCACGCCGGCCACCGCCAGGCAATCGGCGCGCAACGACGGCAAGGCCTCGCCTGTCAATTCGGGAATGTCGATGAAGACGTGCGGCGGCTCGACCTCGACCGCGACGACGTTCAGGTCGCGGCGCGCCAGCACCGCCAGGATTTCGTGCGCGATACCGACGCGATCGGTGAACTGGACATCTATGCGCATGGGTCGAGAGAATGGAAACGGCTCGCCGCCACTTTAACCGCGCGCCGTATCCGCCGCAAGCAAGCGGAAAAGCAACGCGCGGGCGACGCGCCCCTCTGCGGAGCGGCCGCTGGCAAGACCGTTCAGGCCGGCACTTCGGCGACCGGCTGCACGATCGGGCGATTGATCGATCCGTAACGGTCCATGAACAAGCCTTCCATGTCGATCTCCGGCCGTTTCCCGCTCACCAGATCGGCCAGCACCCGGCCCGAACCGCATGCCATGGTCCAGCCGAGCGTGCCGTGGCCGGTATTGAGGAACAGGTTGCGGTACGGCGTCGGGCCAACGACCGGCGTGCCGTCCGGCGTCATCGGGCGCAGGCCGGTCCAGAATTCGGCCTTCGCCACGTCGCCGCCTTTCGGGAACAGATCGCACACCGAATGCTCGAGCGTCTCGCGGCGGCGCTGCTTCAAGCGCGTGTCGTAGCCCGAGATTTCGGCCGTGCCGCCGACCCGGATGCGGTCGCCGAGGCGCGTGATCGCGACCTTGAAGGTTTCATCCATGACGGTCGATTCCGGCGCGAACTTCGCGTCGACGATCGGCACCGTGATCGAATAGCCCTTGATCGGATAGACGGGAATCCTCACGCCGATCTCGCGCAACAGGATCGGCGAATAGCTGCCGAGCGCCAGCACATAGCTGTCCGCCTTCAATTCGCCGTCCGAGGTCAGCACGCCGGTCACCTTGCCGCCGTCGGCGACCAGGCGCTCGATCGTCACGCCGTAGCGGAAATTCACGCCCAGCTCTTCCGCCATCTTGGCGAGGCGCTGCGTGAACTTGAAGCAATCGCCGGTTTCGTCGCCCGGCAGGCGCAGGGCGCCGACGAATTTCTCGCGCACCTCGGCGAGCGCCGGCTCGATCTTGATGCAAGCCGCCGGATCGAGCACTTCGTAGGGCACGCCGTAGCGGTCGAGAATCGCGGTGTCGCCCTTCGATGCATCAAGTTGCTTGCGGGTGCGGAACAATTGCATCGTGCCTTGCGTGCGTTCGTCGTAGGTGATGCCGGTCGCGGCGCGCAGCTCGGCTAGGCAGTCGCGGCTGTACTCGGCCAGGCGCAGCATGCGGGACTTGTTGATTTCATAGCGGCGCGCGGTGCAATTCATCAGCATCTGGAACACCCAGCGCCACATGTGCGGATCAGTGCTCGGCGTGATCGCGAGCGGACTGTGGCGCATCATGAGCCACTTGATCGCCTTGAGCGGAACCCCCGGGCCGGCCCATGGCGCCGAATAACCCGGAGAGACCTCGCCGGCGTTGGCGTAACTGGTCTCGAGGCCGGCGCCGTCCTGGCGGTCGACGACCGTGACTTCGTGCCCCTGCTTGGCGAGATAGTAGGCCGTTGCCGTGCCGATGACGCCGCTGCCCAATACGATGATTTTCATGGCTCTTCCCTGTGTGTGGACTGGTCTGGTTCTTTCCCTGTGCCGATGCGCCGCGGTGTCATGCGCAACGCGCCGCCTGCCCGCCGCTGCCGCCGATGTACTCGCGCTGATAACGCACGCCCAGGCTGGTCAGGATTTCGTAACCGATCGTGCCGGCGCGTGCGGCGACGGCATCGATAGGATTCTCCGGCGAAATCAGATCGACCGCCATGCCCGGCAAGGCGCGCGCCGGATCGATGGCGCTGACGTCGAGCGTGATCGTATCCATCGAAATGGTGCCGACTTGCGGCACCTCGATGCCGTCGATGAACGCCACGCCGCGATTGCTGGCATTGCGCAGCCAGCCGTCGGCATAGCCGACCGCCACCGTCGCGATGCGAGCGGCGCCGGCGCTCCGATAACGGGCGCCGTAGCCGACGCAATCGCCGGCCGCGATCGTCCGCGTCTGGATGATCCGGCCTTGCAGCCGGACGACGGATTGCATCGGATTGGCGGCGCCGTCGATCGGCGCGACGCCGTACAGGGCGGCGCCCGGGCGCACGAGATCGAAATGGAAGTCCGGGCCCAGGAAGATACCGGAGGAATTGGCGAAGCTCGCCGCACAAGCCGGCAGGCGGGCGCGAAAGGCGTTGAAGCGGTCGAGCTGGATGCGGTTCATCGGGTGCTCCTGCTGCTCGGCGCAAGCGAGATGGCTCATCAGATAGCGCAGCTCGATTCCTTCCAAGCAGTCCGGCATCGCCAGCCAGGCATCGACTTCATCCGGCGACAGTCCGAGCCGCGCCATGCCGGTGTCGACTTGAACGATGGCCGGCAGGCGGCGATTTTCTCGTTGCGCCAGGCGACGCCAGGCGGCAAGCTGGGTCGAACCGTTCAGGACCGGAATCAATCGATGTTGCAGGAATTCGGCGTCGCTGCCCGGCGGCGGACCGTGCAGCACGAAAACTTCGGTATGGGCCGGCAGATGCGGCCGCAGTGTGATCGCCTCGTCGAGATGGGCGACGAAGAACTGGCGGCAGCCCGCGGCCGCCAGTGTCGGCGCCACGTGCACGGCACCCAGGCCGTAAGCGTCGGCTTTCACAACCGCCGCGCACGAGGCGCGCCCGGCACGCTCGCGCAACAAGCAATAGTTGCCGACGATCGCATCGAGATCGATGGTCAGAACTGCACCGGCATGGGATGGTGACTGGATCATTGCTGCCCCTCATCAGAATTGAGAGAGTCCTTGGCAACATCCATGCCTGAATGAATCTTCATTTGAAATCAATGAGTTACGATCAGCCGGGCAAGGCAGGCTCAAACCAATGTACACAAAATGATACAGCAATGGCGGTCAAAGGCCGTATTTGCAGTAAAAATTGGCCGCAAACCCGCATGAATCCTTAAGTGTAAAAGATCGAATACAGCGTATCCAATTTTTTACACTCTCTTGACAGAATGCCGGACAAGCGTAATCAGCATCAACCGCCGTAGCGCACCGCATCGAGCCAGTGAATCAGGGGAATGGTCGCCGGCAGCAAGGGTTCCAGGTCGACGCTTCCTTGCCAGGCAAAGGCTTGCCCTTCGAGGCTTTGCGGTTCGCCGGCCCACTCCCGGCTGATGTAGAAATGCAGGCGCACATGGGCGTGCGGATAGACATGCTCGATCCCGCACCATGGCTCGGCCGAGAGAATGCGAATGCCGAGCTCCTCGACGAATTCGCGCTTGAGCGCATCGAGTATCGGTTCGCCCGGTTCCACCTTCCCGCCCGGGAACTCCCAATAGCCGGCATACGGCTTGCCGTCCGGCCGCTGACCGAGCAAGACGTCGCCGTTGGGCCGCATCAGGATGCCGACCGCTACGTCGATCGGGCGGGAGACAGGTTGGGTCATGGGGAGATAAACGATCGAACGAAGACTTCAATGCGTCTTGCCGGCGTAGTCGCGGGCGAACTGCCAGGCGACGCGGCCGGAACGCGAACCGCGCTGCAACGCCCAGCGCAAGGCTTCGGGACGCGCTTCCTCGATCTGCCGCGGGCCGCAACCGAAATGGCGAAGCCAGTGCGCGACGATATCGAGATAGTCGTCCTGCCGGAACGGGTAGAAGGAAATCCACAGGCCGAAGCGCTCCGACAGCGAGATCTTCTCTTCGACCGTCTCGCCCGGATGGAGATCGCCGTCCTCGGTATGCGTGTAGCCGGCATTGTCCGACATGCGCTCCGGCATGAGGTGACGCCGGTTCGAGGTCGCGTAGATCAGCACATTGTCCGACTGCGCGGCGATGCCGCCGTCGAGCGCGACCTTCAATGCCTTGTAGCCGACCTCGCCTTCCTCGAACGAGAGATCGTCGCAGAAGATGACGAAACGCTCCGGCCGTTCCGCGACCAGATCGACGATGTCGGGCAGGTCGGCCAGGTCGTTCTTGTCGACTTCGATCAGCCGCAATCCCTGGCCGGCGAAACGATTCAGGCAAGCCTTGATCAGCGAGGATTTGCCGGTGCCGCGCGCCCCGGTCAGCAGCACGTTGTTGGCGGGCAGACCGGCCACGAATTGCTTCGTGTTCTGCTCGATCTGCCGCTTTTGTTCGTCGACGTTATGCAAATCCTCGAGCGCGATCGGGGCGATATGCCGCACCGGCTGCAGATACCCGATGCCGTCTCCGCCCTGCTTGCGCTTGCGCCAGCGGAAGGCGATGCCGGCATTCCAGTCGGGCGCCGCGCCTGCCTGCGGCAGCAACGCCTCGACGCGGGCCAGCACAGCTTCGGCGCGCGCCAGGAACTTGTCCAGTGCATCGCTCATGGCGCCGGCCTCAGGAGCGGTAATCCGCGTTGATCGAGACGTAATCGTGCGACAGGTCGCAAGTCCAGATGGTCGCCGCCGCGTCGCCGCGGCCGAGCACGACGCGCACCGTGATTTCGCTCTGTTTCATGACGCGCTGGCCGTCGGCCTCCTGGTAGTCCGGATTGCGGCCGCCGTTCTTCGCGACCCATACGTCGTCGAGATAAAGATTCAGCTTCGTCACGTCGAGATCGTCGACGCCGGCATAACCGACCGCCGCCAGGATGCGGCCGAGGTTGGGATCGGAAGCGAAGAAAGCGGTCTTCACCAGCGGCGAATGGCCGATCGAGTAGGCGATCTTGCGGCATTCCTCGACGCTTTTGCCGCCTTCGACCGTGATCGTCATGAACTTGGTAGCGCCTTCGCCGTCGCGTACGATCATTTGCGCGAGCTCTTGCGACAAGGCGGTAACGGCTTGCGCCAGCGCCGCGTATTCGGGCGTGTCGATGTCGTTCACTTCGAGCTGCGAAGTGCCGGTGGCGATCAGCATGAAGGAATCGTTGGTGGAGGTGTCGCCGTCGATCGTGATGCAGTTGAACGACCGGTCGGCGGCTTGCTTGAGCATGTGCTCGAGCACCGGCTGCGCGACCTTGGCGTCGGTCGCGACATAGCCGAGCATGGTCGCCATGTTCGGCTTGATCATGCCGGCGCCCTTGGAAATGCCCGTCAGCGTCACCGTCACGCCGTTGATCACGACCTTGCGCGAGGCCGCCTTCGGCTGCGTGTCGGTGGTCATGATCGCCTCGGCGGCGTTGAGCCAGTTGTCTTCCTTGAGGTTGGCGATCGCCTGCGGCAAGCCCGCCTGGATGCGTTCGACCGGCAGCGGCTCGAGAATCACGCCGGTCGAGAACGGCAGGATCTGCGACGGCTCGCAGCCGAGCAATGCGGCCAGCGCCGCGCAGGTGGCGTTCGCGTTCGCCAGGCCGGTCTCGCCGGTGCCGGCATTCGCATTGCCCGTGTTCACGACCAGCGCCCGGATCGGCGCGCCAGAAATCCGCGCGCCTTCCAGGTGCGCCTTGCACACCTGGACCGGGGCGGCGCAAAAACGATTCAGCGTGAAGACGCCGGCCACGGTCGCGCTCGGCGCGAGCCGCATCACGAGCAAGTCCTTGCGGTTGGCCTTGCGGATGCCGGCCTGGGCGAAGCCGAGTTCGATGCCGGCGACGGAATGGAGATCGGAAGCGACAGGGAGAGGAAGATTGACGGCCATGGAAGTCGAATCGGAAAAAGGGGTGGAATCAGGGTGTAATTGTAATCGCTGGCACCAACGAAAAAGGGGAACCGAGTTCCCCTTTTTCGCTTGGCATCGGCGCGCTCAGCCCAGCTTGCCGTGGCATTGCTTGTACTTTCTGCCGCTGCCGCAGGGGCAAGGGTCGTTGCGCCCGACCTTGGGCAGGGCATTGACGACCTGCCGGCCGCCCTCGTCCGCATGCGCGGTCGGCGCCAGCAGCTCCTCCGGCGCGGCGTTCGGATTGAAATCCGCATGCTCGTAATGCACGTTGCTGACCTGCGATTGCGCCAGCTGCTCCTCTGCCGCCTCGACTTCTTCGCGCGACTGGATGCGCACCGTCATGACAACGCGGATCACTTCGTTCTTGATCATGTCCAGCATCTGGCCGAACAATTCGAAGGCTTCGCGCTTGTACTCCTGCTTGGGGTTCTTCTGCGCATAGCCGCGCAGATGTATGCCTTGGCGCAGGTGGTCGAGTGCCGCCAGGTGCTCGCGCCAATGCGTATCGATGCTCTGCAACATGATGCTGCGCTCGAAGCCGGCGAACGACTCCTTGCCGACCAGCGCGACTTTCGCCTCGTAGGCCTCGTCGGCGGCCGCCAGCACGCGCTGCAGCAGGTCTTCGTCGCTCAGGTTCGGTTCGGCGACCAGCATCTTCGATACCGGCACCTCGAGCTGCCATTCGGCGGCGAGCGCGGTCTCGAGGCTCTTGATGTCCCACTGCTCCTCCATCGACTCCGCCGGCACGTAGGTGCGGAACAGGTCGGTGAAGACGCCGTGGCGCAGCGAGGCGATCAATTCGGACACGTTCTGCGATTCGAGCAATTCGTTGCGCTGCTGGTAGATCACGCGGCGCTGGTCGTTCGCGACGTCGTCGTATTCGAGCAATTGCTTGCGGATATCGAAGTTGCGCGCTTCGACCTTGCGCTGCGCCGATTCGATCGAGCGGGTGACGATGCCTGCCTCGATCGGTTCGCCTTCCGGCATCTTCAGGCGGTCCATGATCGCGCGCACGCGGTCGCCGGCGAAGATGCGCAGGAGCGGATCGTCGAGCGACAAATAGAAGCGCGAGGAACCCGGATCGCCCTGGCGGCCGGAACGGCCGCGCAGCTGGTTGTCGACGCGGCGCGACTCGTGGCGCTCGGTGCCGATGATGTGCAAGCCGCCGGCGCCGACCACGTGATCGTGCAACGATTGCCATTCGTCGCGCAGCTTCTGCGACTTCAGCTGCTTTTCGGTCTCCGTCAGGTTGGCGTCGGCCTCGATCAGCTGGATCTGCTTCTCGACGTTGCCGCCCAGGACGATGTCGGTGCCGCGGCCGGCCATGTTGGTCGCGATCGTGACCATCTTCGGACGGCCTGCCTGGGCGACGATCTCGGCTTCGCGCGCATGCTGTTTCGCATTGAGCACGTTGTGCGGCAGCTTGGCCTTGGTCAGGATGGCCGAGATCAGTTCGGAATTCTCGATCGAGGTCGTGCCGACCAGCACCGGCTGGCCGCGCTCGTAGCAGTCCTGGATGTCGGCGACCACCGCGTTGTACTTCTCCTGCGCCGACTTGTAGACCTGGTCCTGGCGATCCTTGCGCTGGCTCGGCTTGTTGGGCGGAATGACGACGGTCTCGAGGCCGTAGATTTCCTGGAACTCGTAGGCTTCGGTGTCGGCGGTACCGGTCATGCCGGCCAGCTTGCCGTACATGCGGAAGTAATTCTGGAACGTGATCGAGGCCAGCGTCTGGTTCTCGTTCTGGATGCGCGCGCCTTCCTTGGCTTCCACCGCCTGGTGCAAGCCGTCGGACCAGCGACGGCCGACCATCAGGCGGCCCGTGAATTCGTCGACGATGATGACTTCGCCGTTCTGCACGACGTAGTGCTGGTCCTTGTGGTACAGCGTATGCGCGCGCAGGGCGGCATACAGGTGATGGATCAGCAGGATGTTGGCCGGATCGTAGAGCGAGGCGCCTTCCGGCAGCAAGCCCATCTTGGTCAGGATCTGCTCCGCCTTCTCGTGGCCGGCCTCGGTCAGCAGCACCTGGTGCGATTTCTCGTCCTTGGTGTAGTCGCCGGGCACTTCGACCTTGCCCTTGCCGTCCGGCGTTTCCTCGCCGATCTGCAGGGTCAGCAGCGGCGGCACCGCGTTCATCTTCATGTACAGCTCGGTATGGTCTTCCGCCTGGCCCGAGATGATCAGCGGCGTACGCGCCTCGTCGATCAGGATCGAGTCCACCTCGTCGACGATCGCGAACGACAGGCTGCGCTGCACACGGTCGGCGACATCGTAGACCATGTTGTCGCGCAGATAGTCGAAACCGAACTCGTTGTTGGTGCCGTAGGTGATGTCGGAAGCGTATGCCCGCTGCTTCGTGGCATGATCCATCTGCGACAGGTTGACGCCCGTGCTCAGACCGAGCCAGCCATACAGCTTGCCCATCCACTCGGCATCGCGCTGCGCGAGATAATCGTTGACGGTCACGACATGCACGCCCTTGCCGGCCAGGGCATTCAAGTAGACGGCCAGCGTCGCGGTCAGCGTCTTGCCCTCGCCGGTGCGCATCTCGGCGATCTTGCCGTAATGCAGGACCATGCCGCCGATCAGCTGCACATCGAAGTGGCGCATCTTCAATACGCGCTTGCTCGCTTCCCGGCACACGGCAAAGGCTTCGACGAGAATGTCGTCCAGCGTCGCGCCCTGAGCGATGCGCTCCTTCAATTCGGGAGTCTTGGCCTGCAACTCGGCGTCGGCAAGCCTTTCCATCGCCGGTTCGAGCGCATTGATCTCGCGGACGGTCTTTTGATATTGCTTGAGCAGGCGCTGGTTGCGGCTACCGAAAATCTTGGTCAGTAATGACATGCTTGAGTTTTATAAAGACGGCAGTACAGTGACAACGCCCATGCGTGTTGTTCTGATTCGGAGTTGCACGCAACAGGCCGGAATTTAGCTAAACCACGGATTTTATCATGCGGTCTTCGCCAGATTGGGGTTAATCGGCGAGAAACAATAGGCGACGGCCCAGGCGTGTCAAATCGCCCGGAACGCGGAGACGAGGGAATGAAGCCAGGCCGATGCGAGAGCCGCGCGACCTCGGCTAACGCTTGCCGGCCAGGGCCGCCAGCCGGGCCTGATCGGCGCCGGCGGACAGGAACTTGTGCGGGTTCTGGGGCACGTTGCGCACAAGGACTTCGAAATGCAGATGGGCGCCGGTCGAGCGCCCGGTCGAGCCGATCGTGGCGACCTGCTGGCCGCGCCTGACGATATCGCCGATCTTGACGAACACCTTGGAGGAATGCGCGTAGCGGGTGACGATATCGTTGCCGTGGTCGATCATGATCATGTTGCCGAATTCGGGATGATATTCCGAGGCGACGACCACGCCGCCGGCAGCCGCGAGGATCGGCGTGCCGACTGGCGCCGCGAAATCGATGCCTTCATGAAACGCCTGGCGTCCGGAAAAAGGGTCGAGCCGCCAGCCGAAACCCGAGGCGTTGTAACTCACGTTGACGGGTTGGATGGTAGGAAGGAACTTGGAGCGGATCTTGTCGGACATGAGCGCCGTCTCGACGACATTCATGTAATCCGCACGATGTTCGACATCGCGCGCCAGGATGTCGAGCGACTTCTGGAATTCCTCCATGGTCAGGTCGCGCGCCGCACGGTCCGCGCTGCTCGCGCTTTCCATGCCTCCGCGCCCCGGCTTTTCCTTGAAGTTGAATTCCTCCGGCTTGACGCCGGCCAGTCCCTGCACGCGCTCGCCGAGCGCGTCGAGTCGCATCAATTGCGCCTGCATCTCGCCGAGCCGCATCGCCATGGCGGCGAGGTTCTCCTTGACATACCGATCCTTCTTGCTGGCGTCATCCTGTGTCGCCGAGGCGACGATGTCTTGCACGAACGGCAGCTTGAGCTCCGTCGCGTAACGAATGGTGAAGTAATAAAGCAGGGAAGCGGCCGCGAGCACCGATACGGCAAAGACGAACATCATCAGAACGAGATGCCTGGAACCCAGTGTTACGGACTTCGTTGAAAAACGGGGGTGCAGCAGAATGATTTGCATGCAAACTCCTCTGTCTCGTCCATCGTGAGGAGGTGTGATAAGGTTTCGGCATGGCCAAGTCGACCAACTTCATTCCTCATCCACCGCGCGCCCGCTCGGTGCCAACCGCAACCGGCGCTGTCGATTTCTTGCGTTCGCACGACAAGATGTCCGTCATCCTGCCGACGCTCAAGCGCCTGGCCGCCATCCGGAAAGATTGTTCGGCCCTGCTGCCCGCGCTGTTCGAAACCTGCTCGGTACTGCATCTCGCCGAAGGCCAGCTGACCTTGGCGGCGCCGAATGCCGCGCTGGCTACGCGCCTCAAGCAGCAGTTACCGAAACTGCAAGACGGCTTGCTGCAGCGGGGCTGGCAGGTTAACGCAATCCGTATCAAAGTGCAAGTTTCGCAACCTGCGGAAAAACCGCCAACCTTCAGACAACGATCGCTTTCAAAACAAGCACTTGCATCGTTTTCCAGTCTAGCCGACGCGCTCGAGGATACGCCTCGTAACCAAGCCTTGAAGATGGCTATCGCCGCGATGGTGAAGGCCCGTCAAGCGGGAAGTTAATCGATACAGGTGATCCGGCGACGACGTTGCGTATCCTGGCTTGAAGCACAGCGCGCCCAAGCCGGATACTCGCCTTGGTATTTTTGACAATCCTCGTCTTGCTGGGCGGTAATCCAGTATTTTTCACTATACTCCCTCACCGGCCGTTTTCAAGGAATTTTGAGTAAGGACTGCCTCACCGGATTCGCGGCGTGACATCGAGGCGACACGGGAACCGATTGAACGCTAGTTCAGCGCCCACTCCTGGCCGACTTGGCGGGCGTAGCTTTCCGGCGCCGTCTCGAGCGCGTCGAAACTGACGATCTCATAGGCATCGGGTTGGGCCAGCAAGGCGCGCAGCAATTGATTGTTGAGCGCATGGCCGGACTTGTGGGCCGTGTAGGCGGCCAGGAAGGGATGTCCGATCAGGTACAGGTCGCCGATCGCATCCAGGATCTTATGGCGCACGAATTCATTTTCGTAGCGCAGCCCGTCCGGGTTGAGAATCCGGTATTCATCCATCACGATCGCGTTCTCGAGCGAACCGCCGCGTGCCAGGCCGATCCCGCGCAGCATCTCGACTTCCTGCATGAAGCCGAAGGTGCGCGCGCGCGCGATTTCCTTTACATAGGAGTCGACTTCGAAATCGACTTCCGCGATCTGGCCCGTGCCGTCGACGGCGGGATGCTTGAACTCGATGAAGAACCGCAGCTTGAAGCCGTTGTAGGGTTCCAGGCGCGCCCATTTCTCCTGATCGCCCTTGCCATCGCGCACGTCCACCGGCTTTTTGACGCGAATGAATTTCTTGGGTGTGTTCTGCTCTTCCAGGCCCGCCTGCTGCAAGAGAAAGACGAAAGAAGAGGCCGAGCCATCCATGATCGGGATTTCCTCGGCGGTCACGTCGATATACAGGTTATCGATGCCGAGGCCGGCGCAAGCCGACATCAGGTGCTCGACCGTCGAAACCTTGGCGCCGTTCCGGTCGAGCGTCGACGCCAGCCGCGTATCGCCGACCATGGTGGCGCTCGCAGGCAGATCGACGATCGGATCCAGGTCGACGCGGCGGAACACGATGCCGGTGTCGGGCGCGGCCGGACGCAGGGTCAGTTCCACCTTGGTGCCGGAGTGCAGGCCGACGCCGACGGTCTTGACGATTTGCTTGATGGTGCGTTGCTTGAGCATCCATGCATTATAACAATGGCCGCTCTTTACCGTTGTTACCGGCCGTAACCGCGGCCGCCATGCGAACATAGCGGCAGCCTTCAAAGAAAACGGCGTCGCGAGACGATCGCGGCGCCGCTTTTTCTTCATCGACGGAAACCGCCGATCGGCTTAGCCGAGCTGGGACACCATGGTCTCGGCATTCGACACTTCGAACTTGCCCGGCTGCTCGACGTTCAACTGCTTCACCACGCCATCGTCGACCAGCATCGAATAACGCTGCGAGCGTGTGCCCATGCCGAACTTGCTGAAATCGGCGTCCAGGCCGAGCGCCTTGGTGAAGGCGGCATTGCCGTCGGCCATCATGCGCACGATCCCGGTCGCCTTCTGGTCGCGGCCCCAAGCGCCCATCACGAACGCATCGTTGACCGAAATGCACCAGATTTCGTCGACGCCCTTCGCCTTCAGGGCGTCGGCGTGCTTGATGTAACCGGGCACATGCTGAGCCGAGCAGGTGGGGGTGTAGGCGCCTGGCAGGCCGAAGATCGCGATCTTCTTGCCCTTGACCAGGTCGGCCACGTTGAAGGTGTTCGGACCGAGCGAGCAGCCTTCGGTCGCGGTTTCGATGAATTCGGACAAGGAGCCTTCCGGCAGGCGGTCGCCGATCTTGATGGTCATGATCAATCCTCACATTGATAATTTGTACAGAACCGGAAGTATGCACTGTTCCGTCCGGCTTTGCAGCCCCGCCGAAGGAAACGCCCCGGCCGCAGCCGGGGCGCCATCAGGAATCAACGGCGTTTCGCTTTAGTCGGCTTGCTTGCGCAGGAAGGCCGGAATGTCGTAAGTCTCCATCCCGTTCTTCTCGAGCGCGCGCACCGTTTCCGATGCCGACTCGCGGCGCCATACCGCCGGCGCCTTCAAGCCGTCGAAGGACGGCGCATGCGGCTGGGCGGCGCCCTGGTTCAGCGCGCCGGTGTTCGCCATCATCGGCTCGTTGTGCGTGCCGGTGCGCAGGATCGGGGTCTGCACCAGTTGCACGTTCTTGCGGCCGCGGCCGAGGCCGGTCGCCACCACGGTGACGCGGATGTCGTCGCCCATCGTGTCGTCGTAGGCGATGCCTTGCGCGATCGACGCGTCGGGAGCCGCGAAGGCGCGCACCGTCGCCATGACTTCCTTGATTTCCTTGCCCTTGAGGCTGCGGCTGGCCGTCACGTTGACCAGCACGCCGCGCGCGCCGGACAGGTCGATGCCGTCCAGCAGCGGCGACGCGATCGCCTGCTCGGCCGCGATGCGCGCGCGATCCACGCCGTGCGCCGTCGCCGTGCCCATCATGGCCTTGCCCTGCTCGCCCATGATGGTCTTGACGTCGTTGAAGTCGACGTTGATGTGGCCCGGCACGTTGATGATCTCGGCGATGCCGGCCACCGCGTTGTTCAGCACGTCGTCCGCATGCTGCAGCCATTCGATCATGCTGTCGTCCTCGTAGATCTCTTCCAGCTTTTCATTGAGGATGATGATCAGCGAATCGACGTGCTGGGACAGCGCCTCGATGCCCTGCTCGGCGATCTCCATGCACTTCTTGCCCTCGTAGGAGAACGGCTTGGAGACGACCGCGACGGTCAGCGCCCCCAGCTCCTTCGCCACTTCCGCGACGATCGGCGCCGCGCCGGTGCCGGTCCCGCCGCCCATGCCGGCCGCAATGAACACCATATGCGCCCCGCGCAAGGCGTCCTCGATGCGCGCGCGCGACTCCTCGGCCAGTTGGCGGCCGACGTCGGGACGCATGCCGGCGCCGAGGCCGGTCTCGCCGATCTGGATCACGTTATGCGCCTTCGATTGCTGCAGCGCCTGGGCGTCGGTATTGGCGGCGATGAATTCCACCCCCGAGACGCCCTTGTTGATCATGTGTTGCACGGCATTGCCGCCGGCGCCGCCGACACCCACCACCTTGATGACAGTGCCCGCGTTTGCGTTGTCGATCATATCGATTTCCATGTTGACTCCTTGATGAGTGCAGTTTTCAGTGGCTAGGCCTCACGCGGTGTGACGACTAGCCGCTGCTAACTGCAAGTTGTTAACTTTTGTGGGACAGAGTTCGCGAGGCGCCGCAGCGCGACGACTTACTCCATCCTCAACACTATGTAAAAAAGAAATCAAAAGTTCCCCAAGAACCACTCCTTCATGCGCTGCCAGATCGCCTTCATCGAACCGTCCTGACGCGTGACGATATGGCCGCGCAGATACTGCTTCTTCGCTTCCAGCAGCAGGCCGAGCACCGTCGCGTAGCGCGGGCTGCGCACGACGTCGGCGAGCTGGCCGCTGTATTCGGGCGTGCCGAGCCGGGCCGGCTTGAGGAAAATATCCTCCGCCAATTCCACCATGCCCGGCATCATCGCCGTGCCGCCGGTCAGCACGATGCCCGACGACAGCACTTCTTCGTAGCCGGATTCGCGCACCACCTGGTGCACCAGCGCGAACAATTCTTCGACGCGCGGCTCGATCACGGCCGCCAGCGCCTGGCGCGACAAGGTGCGCGCGCCGCGATCGCCGAGTCCGGGCACCTCGAGCGTCTCGCTCGGGTCGGCCAGCACCTGCTTGGCCACGCCGTAGCGCAGCTTGATCTCTTCCGCTTCCGCCGTCGGCGTGCGCAAGGCCATCGCGATATCGTTGGTGATCTGGTCGCCGGCGATCGGGATCACCGCCGTGTGGCGGATCGCGCCCTCGGTGAAGATCGCGATATCGGTCGTGCCGCCGCCGATGTCGACCAGCACCACGCCGAGTTCCTTCTCGTCCGAGGTCAGCACCGCGTCGGCGGACGCCATCGGCTGCAGGATCAGGTCGGAAACCTCGAGTCCGCAGCGGCGCACGCACTTGACGATGTTCTGCACCGCCGACACCGCGCCGGTGACGATATGCACTTTCACCTCGAGCCGGATGCCGCTCATCCCGATCGGTTCGCGCACGTCTTCCTGGCTGTCGACGATGAATTCCTGCGGCACCGTGTGCAGCAACTGCTGGTCGGTCGGGATATTGACCGCCTTGGCCGTTTCGATCACGCGCGACACGTCGGCCGCGGTGACTTCCTTGTCCTTGATCGCGACCATCCCGCTCGAATTGAAGCTGCGGATATGGCTGCCGGCGATGCCGGTGAAGACGTTGCGGATCTTGCAGTCGGCCATCAGCTCGGCTTCCTCGAGCGCGCGCTGGATCGACTCGACGGTCGCCTCGATGTTGACGACCACGCCTTTCTTCAAGCCCTTCGATTCGTGCTGGCCGAGGCCGATGACTTCATGCCTGCCGTTGGGCAGCACTTCCGCCACCACGGCCACCACCTTCGAAGTGCCGATGTCGAGACCGACGATCAGGTTTTTTGCGTCTTTTGTCATGTGGTTCTACTTCACCCGTTTCAATTCCTTATCGGCGCTCAGCGTCAAGCCGCTCGCCTTCAACGCCAATCCGTTCGGATAGCGCATGTCCACGCTCTCGATCCGGTCCTGCAGCAGCGTCAGCAGTCTCGGATAGACCTTCACGAAGCGGTCGACGCGTTCGCGCAGCGTGGTCCGGCTCTGTTCCCGGCCGAGTTCGATCGTCATGCCGTTGTTCAACCTCACCGACCATGCATACCGCCCCGACAGATGCAAGCCTTCCGGCGCCAGGCTCACCGGCGCGAACCATTGCCGCAGTTCCTGGAAGCGGGCCACCACTTCCTTCTCGCTGCCGTCGGGTCCGCCGAACTCGGCCAGCTCCGCGTCCTCTTCCGCCTCCGCCAGGTTGGCGGTGAATATCTCGCCCTTCACCGACAACAGGCGGCCGTCGTCCCCCCAGGTGCCGAGCGGCATATGCTCTTCCAGCGTCACGATCAGGCGGTTCGGCCATTCGCGCCGCACGCTCGCCTTGCGCACCCACGGCACCGCTTCGAAGGCGGAACGCACGGCATCGAGATCGGCCGTGAAGAAATTTCCCCTGATGCGCGGCAGCGCCGTCGCGCGCACCGTCGACGGATCGATGTGCCGCAGCGGCGTCGCCGCGCCGGACGCTTCCACGCCCTCGACACGGATCACTTTCAACGTGAACATCGGCCGTTGCGCGATCCACCACAAGCCGGCCGCCAGCAATGCGAGCACGAGCAGGCCGAACAAGGCGTTCGCTGCCGCATTCAACATTTTGACGTCGTGCCACATGGCGGTCGCTCTCCTTCCCTTTGCTCAGGCCGGTTTCCAATCGCTCGACGGCTTCAGTTCGAGCCGCGCCGCGCGCAGGATCTGCACGCACAAATCCTCGTAACTGATGCCCGCCGCCTTGGCCGCCATCGGCACGAGAGAATGTCCCGTCATGCCGGGCGAGGTATTGATCTCCAGCAGGAAGGGTTCGTTGTCGGATGCGCGCAGCATCACATCGACGCGCGCCCAGCCGGCGGCTCCCACGGCATTGAAGGCGCGCACCGCGATCGACTGGATGCGCTTGGTCAGTTCCTCGTCGAGCGGCGCCGGGCACAGGTACTGCGTGTCGTCGCTGAAGTACTTGTGCTCGTAGTCGTAATTGCCCTGCGGCGCGCGAATCTCGACGATCGGCAAGGCTTTCGCGTCGCGTCCGCTGCCGAGGATCGGCACCGTCAACTCGCGGCCGCTGATGAACTCCTCCGCCAGCACCACGTCGTCGTACTTCGCGCACAGATCGAAGCCGCCGCGCATGTCGGAATACCCGGCCACCTTGGAGATGCCGATGGTCGAGCCCTCGTGCGGCGCCTTCAGCATCAACGGCAGTCCGAGCTCGTCCGGCACCAGGCGCAATTCCTCGTTGGTCGCATTCCGGGCGTCGAGCACGGTGAAACGCGGCGTCGGCAAGCCGTAGTTCTGCCAGATGCGCTTGGTCATCACCTTGTCCATGCCGATCGAGGACGCCATCACGCCGGAACCGGTATAGGGAATGCCGAGCTGCTCGAGCACTCCTTGCAGCGTGCCGTCCTCGCCGTAGCGGCCGTGCAGCGCGATGAAGACGCGATCGAACTTCTCGGCCGCCAGCTCGGCGATGCCGCGCTGTCCAGGATCGAACGGATGGGCATCGACACCCTTGCTGAGCAACGCCTGCAGCACGCCCTTGCCCGACATCAGGGAGACTTCGCGTTCGGCGGAACGTCCGCCGAACAGCACACCGACTTTTCCGAATTCATTGCTCATTTCGTTACGCTTCCTAGGGTTTCTGGGCCGCCTGCGCCACCTGGCCCACGAGTCTGGCCGGCACGGCGCTGATCGAACCGGCGCCCATCGTGATGACGACATCGCCATCCCTGGCGATGCTCAAGACGGTGTCCGGCATGTCGTTGATCTCTTCCACGAAAACAGGTTCCACCTTGCCGAGCACGCGCAGCGCGTGCGCTAGGGCGCGGCCGTCGGCGGCGACGATCGGTGTCTCGCCGGCCGGATACACTTCCGCCAACACCAAGGCGTCGACCGTGGACAACACTTTCACGAAATCCTCGAACAGGTCGCGCGTACGCGTAAAGCGATGCGGCTGGAAGGCAAGCACGATGCGGCGGCCCGGGAATGCGCCGCGCGCGGCGGACAGGGTCGCGGCCATTTCGACCGGGTGGTGGCCGTAGTCGTCGACCAGCGTGAAGGCGCCGCCGGCCGGCAGCCGCACTTCGCCGCAACGCGTGAAGCGGCGGCCGACGCCGCCGAATTCCGCGAGCGCCTTCCGGGTCGCCTCGTCGTCCACGCCGAGTTCGCGCGCGATGGCGATCGCCGCGCAGGCGTTCTGCACGTTGTGCATGCCGGGCTGGTTGAGCCGGAACAGCGTCGGTGCGTAGTCTTCCTGGTGCACCGTGAATTCCATCATGCCGTCCACCGCCTTGGCGTCGGCCGCGCGCACCTGCGCCTCCGGATGGAAGCCGTAGGTCACCACCGGCGTCGAGATGAAGGGCATGATCTCGCGCACGCTGGCATCGTCCATGCAAACGACGGCGACGCCGTAGAACGGCATGCGCTGCGTGAATTCGATGAAAGCCTGCTTCAGCTTGGCGAAGCTGTGGCCGTAGGTCTCCATGTGGTCGGCATCGATGTTGGTGATGACTTCGATGCATGGCGCCAGGTTGAGGAACGAGGCATCCGATTCGTCGGCCTCGACCACGATGAAATCGCCCTTGCCGACCTTGGCGTTGGCGCCGGCCTTGTTGAGGCGGCCGCCGATCACGAAGGTCGGATCGAGCCCGCCCTCGGCGAGCACGCTGGACACCAGGCTGGTGGTGGTGGTCTTGCCGTGGGTGCCGGCGATCGCGATGCCTTGCTTCAGGCGCATCAGCTCGGCCAGCATCACGGCGCGCGGCACGATGGGAATGCGGCGCGCGCGCGCCGCCAGCACTTCCGGATTGTCCTGCTTCACCGCGGTCGACGTGACGATCGCGTGCGCATCGACGATGTTGTCGGCGGCGTGGCCGTATTTCACGCCGGCGCCGAGCTGCTCCAGGCGTTGCGTCGCCGCGTTTCTGGACAGATCCGAACCGGTGATCTTGTAGCCCTGGTCGAGCAGGACCTCGGCGATGGCGCTCATCCCGGCGCCGCCGATACCGACGAAATGAATATTCTTGACCTTGTGTTTCATGCCGGTTTCCCCGCGTCGGCGGACCCTTCCGCCAATTCTTCCAATATCCCTGCGATCGCCTCGTTGGCGTTGCGCTGTCCGATCGCGTAAGCCGCGTCGGCCATCTTCTGGCAGGTGGCGCGCGTCAGCGATCGCAGCAGCGCCGCCACCCGCTCCGCCGTCAACTCGCTTTGCGGCACGTGCATCGCGGCCGACTGTCTCGCCATCCAGATCGCGTTGTCGCGCTGATGCGAGGTGGTCGATGCCACGAACGGCACCAGCACGCTGGCGACGCCGGCCGCCGTCAATTCCGACACCGTGATCGCGCCGGCGCGGCAGATCACGAGATCGGCCTGGGCATAGCGGCGCGGCATATCGTCGATGAAGTCGACGACCTCCGCCTCGACGCCGGCTTGCGCATAGGCGGCGCGCAAGGCATCGATATGCTTCGCGCCCGACTGGTGGGTGACGATCGGACGATGATCGGCCGGCACCTGAGCGAGCGCCGCCGGCAGGCATTCGTTCAACACCTTCGCCCCGAGGCTGCCGCCGACCACCAGCACGCGCAACGGGCCTTCGCGCTTCATGTAGCGTTCGTCGGGCGCCGGCAACGCCAGGATTTCCTTGCGCACCGGATTGCCGGTCACGACCGCCTTGCCGGCGGCCTTGCCGAAATCGGCGGGAAACCCGAACAGCACGCGCTGCGCGAATGGCGTCAGCGCCTTGTTCGACAGCAGCAGCGCGGCATCCGCATTGACCAGCGCGAGCGGAATGCCGCGCAGCCTGGCCGACATGCCGCCGGGCACGGTCACATAGCCGCCCATGCCCAGCACCACGTCCGGCTTGCGACTGCCCATGATGCCGAAGCAGCGGAAATAGCCGGCCACCAGCTTGAATGCGCCGGTGATCGTGTGCATCGGGCCCTTGCCGCGCAGGCCGGTGAAATCGATTGCGTCCATCTCGATGCCGTGTTTCGGGACGATCGTTCCTTCCATGCCGCTCCTGGTGCCGAGCCACGACACTTGCCAGCCGCGCGCGCGCATCGTTTCCGCGATCGCGAGTCCCGGGAAGATGTGGCCACCGGTGCCGGCCGCCATGATCAGGAGGCGTTTGCTCATATGCGCCCTCCGCGCATAAGAATGCGATTTTGGTTCCGGCCGGTCGCTTCCGCGACCTTAACTTTGCTGCGCAAAGTTAGCCTCCACCGAAACAGGGTTCCATTCATATGCGCCCTCCGCGCATAAGAACCCTGTTTTCATAATCGATGCGCAGCAGGATCGCCATTCCCACGCAATTGATCAGCACGCCCGAACCGCCGTAGCTCATCAACGGCAGGGTCAGTCCCTTGGTCGGCAACAGGCCGAGATTGACGCCCATGTTGATGAAGGCCTGGACGCCGATCCAGATGCCGATGCCCTTCGCGGCCAGGCCGGCGAACGTCAGGTCCAGCGCGATCGCCTGGCGGCCGATGTCGAAGGCGCGCTTGACGATCCAGTAGAACATCAGCACGACCACCAGCACGCCGGCGAAGCCGAGTTCCTCGCCGATCACGGCCAGCAGGAAGTCGGTATGTGCTTCCGGCAGGTAGTGCAGTTTCTCGACGCTGCCGCCGAGCCCGACGCCGAACAATTCGCCGCGTCCGAACGCGATCAGCGAATGCGACAACTGGTATGCCTTGCCCAAGGCATTCTCTTCTTCCCACGGATTCAGGTACGCGAAGATGCGCTCGCGCCGCCACGGCGACAGCAGGATCACGCTGGTGAAAATGCCGACCAGGGTGGCGCCGATGCCGCCGAACCAGATGCCGTTGATGCCGCCGAGGAAGAGAATGCCCATCGCGATGCAGACGATGACGCCGAAGGCGCCGAGATCGGGCTCGAGCAGCAACAGCAGGCCGACGGTACCGACCGCCGCCGCCATCGGCATGAAACCCTTGGTCAGCTTGTGCATGTATTGCTGCTTGCGCACGGTGTAATCGGCCGCGTACAGCACGATGAACAGCTTCATCAGCTCCGAAGGCTGCAGATTGAAGCCCTTGAACGACAACCAGCGCCGGGCGCCGTTGACGACCTTGCCCACGCCGGGAATCAGCACCAGGGCCAACAGGATCAGCGTGATGACGAACAAGTAGGGAGCCGCGCGCTGCCAATCCTCGACCCGCACGCGGAATACCAGCAAGCCCGCGATCAGCGAGACGCCGATGAACGTCGCCTGGCGCGTCAGGAAATAGGAGTTCTTGTAGGCTGCGTACTTCGGCGAATCGGGCAGCGAAATCGACGCCGAATACACCATCACCATGCCGAACAGCATCAGCAGGAACACGACCCAGACCAGGAGCTGGTCGTATTCCATCATCTTCGAGCGCTGGCCATATCCAACCGATGCGGCCAGCGGCTTGTCCGGCGACGAAGCGGCGAAGAAGGAGGGCAAGGCGAATCTCATGCCGGCATCTCCCCGCGCGACAAGGCGACTTCGCGCACCGCGTCGATGAACACTTCGGCGCGATGCGCGTAATTCCTGAACATGTCGAGGCTGGCGCATGCCGGCGACAGGAGCACGGCATCGCCGGCCTGGGCGATCTCCGCCGCGCGTTGCACGGCCGCTTCGAGCGTCGCGCAATCGATCAATTCGGCGCCCGAAGGCTCCAGCGCGGCCCGGATCGCCGGCGCATCGCGGCCGATCAGCAGCACCGCGCGCGCATGCTTCGCGACCGGTTCGGCCAGCGGCTGGAAATCCTGGCCCTTGCCGTCGCCGCCGGCGATCAGTACGATGCGGCCGGCGCCGCCGAGTTCGGGACCGAGCCCGTTCAGGGCCGCCGCCGTCGCGCCGACGTTGGTGCCCTTGCTGTCGTCGTAATAGTTGACGCCGCCGATCGACATGACCAGTTCGACCCGATGCGGTTCGCCTCGATATTCGCGCAAGCCGTGCAACAGCGGCGCCAGCGGCAGGCCGACGGCGCGGCACAGCGCCAGCGCGGCCAAGGCGTTGGCGGCATTGTGCCGGCCGCGAATCTTGAGCGCGTCGGCCGGCATCAGGCGGTTGATCAGTACCGGCACTTCCTCGATGCTTTCTTTCTTGCGGCGGCGCTTCGGCGCTTCGCCTTCTTCCGCCGCCACCGCCAGCGCCAGCCACTGCATGCCGTTCTCGTCGAGCAAGCCGAAGCACTCCGGGCGCTCGGGTTCGTCGACGCCGAACGTGACCACCGGCGCCGTCGGCGGCGCCATCCGCATCACGCGCGCGTCGTCGCGGTTGAGGACGCGGATCGTATCCGGGCCGAAGATGCGCTCCTTGGCGGCGGCATAAGCCTCCATGTCGCCGTGCCAATCGAGATGATCTTGCGTGACGTTCAACACCGCTGCGGCGTCGGCGCGCAAGCTATGCGTCGCATGCAACTGGAAGCTCGACAATTCGAGCACCCAGGCCTGGGGCAACGGCTCTCCTTGCGATTCGTTCTTGTCGAGCGCGGTGCGCAGCACGTCGAGCGCGGCCGGGCTGATATTGCCGGCGATCTGCGTGGTCAGGCCGGCGCGCCGGCACAAGAGACCGGTCAGGCTGGTGACCGTGGTCTTGCCGTTAGTGCCGGTGATGGCGATGACTTTCGGCGCATAAGCGCGCTCTTGCGCGAGCGCCGCCAGCGCCTGCGCGAACAATTCGATCTCGCCCCAGAGCGGAATGCCCTTCTCCGCCGCCGCCGGGCCGATTTCCGCCAGTTCGCATCCCGGCGCCAGGCCGGGGCTGAGGGCGACGAAATCGATGCCATCGAGCAGGCCCGCGGAAAACCCGCCGGAGACGAATTCGGCACTCGGCGCCGCCTGGCGCAACTGCGCCAGGCGATCCGCCACCTTATCCTCGGCGCGCGTATCGGCGACGCGCACGGACGCCCCGCGGCGCGCGAGCCATTGCGCCATCGCGAGACCCGATTCGCCGAGTCCTAGCACCAGAACGTGTTTGCCTTCGTAGTTCATCGACCCAGTCTTGCTATCGCAGCTTCAGCGTGGACAAACCGAACAGCACGAGCATCATCGTGACGATCCAGAAGCGCACCACGACTTGCGTTTCCTTCCAACCTTTTTTCTCGAAGTGATGATGGAGCGGCGCCATCAGGAAGATGCGTCGCCCCACCCCGTATCTTTTCTTGGTGTACTTGAAATAAGTCACCTGCAGCATGATCGACAAGGTCTCGACCACGAAGATGCCGCCCATGATGAACAGCACGATCTCCTGGCGCACGATCACGGCGATCGTGCCGAGCGCGCCGCCGAGCGCCAGCGCGCCGACGTCGCCCATGAATACCTGCGCCGGGTAGGCGTTGAACCACAGGAAGGCCAGGCCGGCGCCGGCCATGGCGCCGCAGAAGATCAGCAGCTCGCCGGCGCCCGGGATATGCGGGATCAGCAGGTACTTCGAGTAGGTCGCATGGCCGGTCAGGTAGGCGAAGATGCCGAGCGCGCTGCCGACCATCACGGTCGGCATGATCGCCAGGCCGTCGAGGCCGTCGGTGAAATTCACGGCGTTGGAAGCCCCCACGATCACGCAGAAGGTCAGCCCGATGAAGCCCCATACGCCCAACGGATAGCTGATGGTCTTGAAGAACGGCACGATCAGGTCGGCCTTGGGCGGCAGATCGAGATTGAAGCCCGACTGCACCCAATCGAGGAACAGCTGCACGACCTGGGTATTGGTCGGCGCCGATACCGAGAACGCGAGATAGACCGCCGCGACCAAGCCGATGATCGATTGCCAGAAGAACTTCTGGCGCGACGGCATGCCTTCCGGATCCTTGTACACGACCTTGCGGTAATCGTCGGCCCAGCCGATGGCGCCGTAGCCGAGCGTCACGATCAGCACGATCCAGACGAAGCGGTTGGTCAGATCGGCCCACAGCAGCGTCGCGATGCCGATCGCGATCAGGATCAGCGCGCCGCCCATGGTCGGCGTGCCGCTCTTGACCAGGTGGGTTTCCATGCCGTAGGTGCGTACCGCCTGCCCGACCTTCATGCGGGTCAGCATGCGGATCACGGACGGTCCCGCGACCAAGCCGATGGCGAGCGCCGTCAGCGTCGCGAACACGGCGCGGAAGGTGATGAAGTTGAAGACCCGCATGAAGCCGAGGTCTTGCTGGAAATATTGCGCGAGCCAAAGCAGCATTTAATGAGCCCCCTGTCCTGTTTCCGGTTGCCCGAGCAGATGCTGAACCACGCGCTCCATGCGCATGAAACGCGAACCCTTGATCAGCACGGCGGTATCGGCCGTCGCCGCGGCCTGCGCGGCTTGCCGGATACCGTCGATGTCGCCGAAATGCCTGCCGCCCTCTCCGAAGGCGAGCGCGGCGTGCCGCGCAAGCTCGCCGAGAGTGAACAATCGCTCGATGCCGCGCGCCTTGGCGTAGGCGCCGACTTCCTCGTGGAATTGCAGTCCCTGATCGCCGACTTCGCCCATGTCGCCGAGCACCAGCAAGCGCGGCGCCGGCAGTTGCGCCAGCACGTCGATCGCAGCGCGCACCGAGTCCGGATTCGCGTTATAGGTGTCGTCGATCACCAACGCGCCGCTGCTCGCCGTCTTGCGCTGCAGCCGGCCGTTGACGGGCGCGAAGGCTTCGAGGCCGCGCACGATCGCATCGGCATCGATGCCGGCGGCAAGCGCGCAGGCGATCGCCGCGAGGGCGTTGCGCACATTGTGCACGCCGGCCGCGGACAGCCGGACGCGGAATTCGCGGCCGCCCGCGCTCACGTCCAGCGCGCTGCCGAAGGCATCGGCTTGATAAGTACAAGTCACGTCGGCATCCGGCGCGAAGCCGAACGTCATGATCTTGCGGCCGCCCGCGAAACCGCGCCACAAGGGCGTGAATTCATCGTCGGCCGGGAACACCGCGACGCCGTCCACCGGCAGCGCCAGGATGACGGCGCCGTTCTCCTTGGCAACCGCTTCGACGCTTTCCATGAATTCCTGGTGCTCGCGCTGCGCGTTGTTGACCAGCGCGATGGTCGGTTGCGCGATGCCGGACAGTCCGGAGATCTCGCCGGGATGGTTCATCCCCAGCTCGATGACCGCTGCCCGGCATGGCGCATCCATGCGCAGCAATGTCAGCGGCACGCCGATGTCGTTGTTCAGATTGCCACGCGTGGCGAGGCTGTGCTCCGAACCATAGGCTGCCGCCAGGATCGCCGCGATCATTTCCTTGACCGTGGTCTTGCCGTTGCTGCCGGTGACGCCGATCACCGGCACATGGTATTGGGCGCGCCAATGGCGCGCGATCTGCCCGAGCGCGGCGCGAGTATCGGGCACGATCAATGCCGGCGCCGCGAAACCTTCCGGCACGCGCTCCGCCACCACCGCCGCCGCGCCTTGCGCGAGGACGTCGTCCAGGAAGTCATGCGCATCGAAGCGCTCGCCGCGCAAGGCGATGAACAAATTTCCTTTCGAGACACTACGGCTATCGGTCGAGACGCCCGAAAACTCGCCATGGGCGGCGTCGCCCGCAACATTCAGCATTGCAGCGTTGGAAATCCATGGCAGCAGTTGCGCCAATGACGATTTCATCAACTTGTTCCCTTCATCGTTACGCGTGCGGCCAGCGCGAGCGCGGCATGGTCCGCATCCAAAAACGGCAGTCTCTTGCCCTTGATTTCCTGGTAGGTCTCATGGCCCTTGCCGGCCAGGAGCACGACATCGTTGCGCTGCGCATGCTTGATGGCCCACAGGATGGCAGCGGCGCGATCCTCGATCTCCTGCAGCGTGGACGCCTTGCCGACATCCATGCCGGACACGACCTGCTTGATGATCTGGCCGGGCTCCTCGCCGCGCGGGTTATCGCTGGTGACGACGACATGATCCGCCGCCATGGCGATGCGCCCCATCTGCGGACGCTTGCCGGGATCGCGGTCGCCGCCGCAGCCGAACACGCACCACAGGTCGCCGCCGCGCTCCTTGGCGACGTGGCGCAACGACGCGAGCGTCTTTTCCAAGGCGTCGGGCGTATGCGCATAGTCGATCACCACCAGCGGCGCGTCCTGGCCGCCGAGCTGCTGCATGCGCCCGGGCACCGGGAGCAGGGCCTCGATCGCATCGACCGCTTCCGTCCATTCGATGCCCTTCGCCAGCAGCACGCCCAGCACGCCCAGCACATTGCTGACGTTGAATTGGCCGACCATCTGGGTGCGCACCTGGCAGGAGCCGAACGGCGACGCCAGGTTGAAGACCGTGCCGGCATGGCTGGTGCGCACGTCGGTCGCCGCCAGCACCGCGATGCCGTCCGGCGCATTGCCGCGCAAGGTATAACCGACGACGGCGGCGGCGCCATGCGCCTGCCGCATGCGCGCCACCAGGCGTTGCCCCATCTCGTCGTCGAGATTGATCACCGCGTGCTTCAGGCCGGGCCAGTCGAACAGCATGGTTTTGGCGGCTTCATAGGCCGCCATGTCGCCGTGGTAATCGAGATGATCGCGCGTCAGGTTGGTGAACAGCGCGGCATCGATATGCATGCCATGCATGCGTCCCTGGTGGAGGCCGATGGACGAGGCCTCGATCGCCAGCCCCGCGGCGCCGGCGGCGCGCGCCTTGGCGAGGCTGCGCTGCAGGGTCACCGCGTCGGGCGTCGTATTCCCGGTGTCCTCGAAGGTTTCGGCCTCGCCGTCGCGATACATCCCCACTCCGAGCGTGCCGATCACGACCGCCGGCTCGCCGAAGCGCGACAAGGCGTTGGCGATCCACTGGGTGCACGAGGTCTTGCCGTTGGTTCCCGTCACGGCCGCCGTGAACATCTGCGCATCGGGCTTTCCGTAGAAGGCGTTGGCAACGGCGCCGGCCTTCTTCTTCAAGCCGTCGACCGCGCGGTGCGCCGCCCGCCAGGTCGGCTCCCACGCGAAACTGCCGTCTTCGTAGAGGACGGCGGCGGCGCCCCGTTCGATCGCCTGGGCGATGTATTTGCGGCCGTCGGCCGCCTCGCCCGGATAGGCGAAGAATACGTCGCCTGGGGCGACGGTGCGCGAATCGCAGGTCAATTGCCCTTCCGGCGCCGCTTGCCTGAGCCAGCCCGCGATTTCCGCCACGAGAGTATCGGTCGCTGTCATCACAAGCTCTCCTGTACTGCATCCTTGGGGATGATGATGTCGGTCACCGACGAATCTGGGGGCACGTTCATCGCGCGCAGCACGTTGGCGGCGACCGCGGCGAACACCGGCGCCGCGACCTCACCACCGTAGTGGGCGCCGATCGGCTCGTCGACCATCACCGCGATGATGACGCGCGGATCCGACATCGGCGCCAGGCCGACGAAGGAGGAAACATATTGGTTCACATATCTGCCGCCGGCGAGCTTGTGGGCCGTGGCCGTCTTGCCGCCGACGCGATAGCCCGGCACCTGCGCCTTGGGCGCCGTGCCTTCCGGGCTGACCACCGTCTCCAGCATCGCGCGCATCTGGCGCGCCGTCTGCGCGCTGATCACCTGCTGTCCGGCCGGCGCCTGGTCCAGCTTCTGGAACGACAGCGGGATCAATTCGCCGTCGCGCGCGAAGATCGTATAGGCGCGCGCGAGCTGGATCAGGGAAACCGAAATGCCGTGGCCGTAGCTCATCGTCGCCTGCTCGATCGGCCGCCACGACTTGTGGGGACGGACGCGGCCGGCGACGGCGCCCGGGAAGCCGAGCTTGGGTTGCTGGCCGAAGCCGACCGTCGTGAACAATTCCCACATCTCCTGCGGCGGCATCTGCAAGGCGATCTTGGCGGTGCCGATGTTCGAAGACTTCTGGATGATCTGCGATACCGTCAGCAGGCCGTGCGCATGCGCGTCGCCGATGGTGGCCGAGCCGATCGTCATCCTGCCGGGCGCGGTCTGATAGGTCGTCGCCGGCACCACGCGCTTGGTCTCGAGCGCCCAGGCGACCGGGAACGGTTTCATGGTCGAACCGGGTTCGAAAGTGTCGGTCAGGACGCGGTTGCGCAACTGGGCGCCGGTCAGGACGGCGCGGTTGTTCGGGTTATAAGTCGGCAGGTTGGCGAGCGCCAGGATCTCGCCGGTCCTAGCGTCGAGGACGACGACGCCGCCCGCCTTGGCGCGATACCTCTCGATCGCCTCCTTTAACTGAGTGAAGGCGATGTACTGGATCTTGCTGTCGATCGACAGAGTCAGATCTTTGCCGTCATGCGGCTCACGCACCGACTCGATATCCTCGACGATGCGGCCGAGGCGGTCCTTGATGACGCGGCGGCTGCCGGTGACGCCGGCGAGGCTTTTCTGGAACGCCAGTTCCATCCCCTCCTGTCCGGCGTCCTCGACATTGGTGAAGCCGACCACGTGGGCCATGACCTCGCCTTCGGGATAGAAGCGTTTGTATTCCTTGCGTGTCTGGATGCCGGGAATGCCGAGCTTGACGATCTTGTCGGCGATATCCTGTTCCACCTGGCGCTTGAGATAGACGAAGTTGCGATCGGAATCGAGCTTCTTGCGCAGATCGCGCTCGTCCATGTCGAGCAATCGCGCCAGCTCGCGCAGCTTGTCCGCCGGCGCCTGCAGCACGTCGTCGGGAATCGCCCAGATCGCCTTGACCGGCATCGAGGAAGCGAGCACATGGCCGTTGCGGTCCATGATCTTGCCGCGCGTGGCCGGCAATTCGATGGTGCGCGCATAGCGCGATTCGCCCTGCTTTTGCAGGAACTCGGTGGAGATGCCTTGCAGGTAGAGCGCGCGGCCGGCGAGCGCTGCGAACGCCGAGAACAGCACGAACAGCACCAGGCGCGAACGCCAGACCGGCAGCTTGACCGCCAGTACGGGGCTCGCGGAAAAGGGCACGCCCTTGGCCGCCGCGGTGCGGGAACCGGCGCGGATCATCTCTCGCCCACCGTCAGATATTGGGTGCGCGCCGGCGTCACCGGCATCATCTTCAGATCGCGCCGCGCGTTGGCTTCGATCCGGGCGTGCTTGCCGAGCGTCGACTGATCGAGCTGCAACTGCGCCCACTCGATGTCGAGCTGCTTGGCCGCCGCCTGGGCGCGTTCGAGCTCGATGAACAGGCGTCGCGCCTGGTACTGGGCATTGACCAGCGACAGCGCGCACAGCACGAGCGCGGCGGTCAGCACGAGGTTGATGCGCCCGCTCATGCGCCCTCCCCGCCGGGGGACGGCCGCGTCAGGCGCTCCGCGACGCGCATGACGGCCGAGCGCGCGCGCGGATTGGCGGCGACCTCGGCGTCGGACGGCTTCGTCTTGGACAGCAGCTTCAATTCGGGTTGGGGCAGGTCGGCGGCGCGGATCGGAAGGCGGCGGTCGGGCTGCGGCGCGCTGGCTTTCGAAGCCATGAAGCGCTTGACGATGCGATCTTCCAGCGAGTGAAAGCTGATCACAACCATCCTCCCAAATGGGGCCAGCAGCCTGAACGCGTCGTTCAGTCCTATTTCGAGTTCTTCAAGCTCTTTATTGATGTGAATCCGGATAGCCTGAAAGGTACGAGTGGCCGGGTCTTTGCCCTTCTCGCGGGTTTTGACGGCGTGTGCCACGATCTCGGCAAGCTGTCGTGTGCCTGAAATTGGCTCGATTGCCCGGCGAGCAACAATCGCCTTTGCAATCTGAAGAGCAAACCGTTCTTCCCCATAGTCTCTAATCACCTTCCCGATGTTCTGTTCCGTTTCGGTCGCCAGCCATTCCGCCGCCGACATGCCGCGCGTCGTATCCATGCGCATGTCGAGCGGGCCGTCGGCGCGGAAGCTGAAGCCGCGCGCCGCGTCGTCGACTTGCGGCGACGAGATGCCCAGGTCCAGCAATACGCCATCCACCTTCCGCACCCCGCGCCGGGCCAGGGCGTCGGCCAGCGTGGCGAAACTGTCGTGCTCGATCGCAAAGCGCGGATCGGCGATGCCGTTCGCATTCGCGATCGCCTGTGTGTCCTTGTCGAAGGCGATCAGGCGGCCGTGAACGCCGAGCCGCTCCAGGATCAGGCGGCTGTGGCCGCCGCGCCCGAAAGTGCCGTCGACATAAATCCCGTTCGCGCGCTCGCCCTCGATCGCCAACGCGTTGACCGCTTCCTCCAGCAGCACCGTCTTGTGCTGCAGCCCAGGCACCGTATTCGTCACGGCCGGTTAGAAAGAGAAGTCGCTCAACGCGTCAGGCATGCCGTTGGCGATTGCCTGCGCTTCGTTTTCCGCCAGCTTGGCGGCATCCCAAATCTCGAAATGGCTCCCCATGCCGAGCAGCATCACGTCGCGCGACAGGCCGGCGGCATTGCGCAGCTCGGGTGCGATCAGGATGCGCCCGGCGGAATCCATTTCGACATCGGAGGCGTTACCGAGGAAGATCCGCTGCCAGGCGCGCGCCGACATCGGCCAGGCGGCGATCTGCTCGCGGTGGTTTTCCCAGACCGGACGCGGAAAGAACAACAGGCAGCCGTGCGGATGCTTGGTCAAAGTGACGCGGCCGTCGCACTGGATCATCAGGGCGTCGCGATGCTTGGCCGGAACGGACATCCGCCCTTTCGCATCGAGATTCAGCGCTGAAGCCCCTTGGAACACCCTGATAGCCCTTTGTGTTGTCGGTCTTGGTAATCGTTTTGGAAATTGCGGCGGGTGCGAGAACGTTAAATTCACCCACAAAAAAACACTTTTTCACACTGTCGCCCACTTTAGAGGATGGTTTATTTGCGGTCAAGCAAAATTCGAGGGTGAAATACGGAAATTTTTCAATGAAACCAAGGACTTAGCGCATTTCATTGATGCAAGATCGAAAGTAAAACACTGAATCAAATTAAGCACTTACGGGATACATTGAATGTAAGACCTGAGCTAAATACATGTGTTTCGTGCGCTGTGACCGTCGTAGCGCCCTTGTTGGGCTTTGAGATGCGCCAAATGACTTCCTGGGTTTCGGCAATCGCGCGAAGACAAAAGCGCAACGACGTTTTTCCGCACGCCGTAGCAATCCCTTTCGAAGGAGAGACTCTTGGATGCAAACGAAGTTCTGGTGGGAAACCAAAGGAAAACTTTTCCTCGGTTGGCGTGGACGGCCGTGTCGGGGCTGCGGCCGCCCCGCTAGACGCTGCCCCTTCGGGGTCCCCGAAGAACTGCCTGCCGCCCCGGGAAGCGCAAAAACTCGCCTGCGGCTCAGACATTTGCGCTTCTTTTTCCGGGGCGGCAGGCAGTTCTTCGGCAGCGTCCCCAAGCGGGGCGACCGCAGCCCCGACACGACCGTTTCTGGCTTGACGAACTTATGAGAGACATGAGAAACGCAAGTCCGACCGCTCCTACGCTCGCGCGTGCCAAGAAGGCGCTCGGGCTACCTAGGCAGGGGCGGCGGGCGCGGGGCTGGCCCGGCGTCGCTTTGGGACGCTGCCGAAAGAGGAACCGCCAGCGCGGATAAAGAAGCGCAAATGTCTGAGCCGCAGGCGAGTTTTTGCGCTTCCCGCGTTGGCGGTTCCTCTTTCGGGAACCCCGCAGGGGCAGCGTCTAGCGGCGCCGGGCCAGCCCCGCGCCCGCCGCCCCTGCCTAGGTAGCCCGAACGCCCGCCACTGGCGTACGCGCGTGCAACACCTCGCTTGCCGTCGTCAAAAGACGCTCACCGATCCGCTTAGCGCAAGCCGCCAAGCAGCCCCAACAAGCCGATCACGATCAGATAGAGCGCGACGATGTAGTTCAGAAGACGCGGCAAGATCAGGATCAGGATGCCGGCGATCAGCGCCACCAACGGTCCCAGGCTCACATGAATATCCATAAAGATCCTCCGTCGATGAGCCCGGACGCCGCGCGTCACGGGCAAGACCCGGTCACATAATGGTTCGGCCCGGTGCGCTTGAGCGTGCTCTTGGAAAACGCATCGGCGAAGCCGAGGCTCGCATTCGAGCCGTTGGCGCGCGCCCATAGGAAAAAGTCGAGATGCGCGCGGCCGCTGCGCACATGCTCGAAGTTCGAAGTCGTGAAACAGACCGGCTGCGCGCCGCCGGAACCCGGAACCGTCGCTCCGGCCAGGCGGTCGATCATGTGCCTGATCGCCAATACCTGGACGCCGCCCTTGGTCGCGTACCCCGGGTTGTTGCGCTCGGCGTTGAACCAGTCCCAGCAGCCCTTCGGATTGCCCGCCGTGGCCGTGGTCTGCGGATACAGCACGATCATGCGATTGCTGTCCGCCCACTTGTTGTAGCCGGCGTTCCTGATGAACTTGTCGCCCACGAAAGCGGCATTCTGCCGGCAGCCGTGGAACGCCACATGCAGCTTGCAAGCCGGGCCGGGGCCGGATTCGCAAGCGGCGGGCACATAGGCGAACCCCGTATCGGCGAGACCGTGCAGGCGCGGCAGTCGGTCGGCGACGAATTCGCGCTGATCGAACTCGATGAACCGTCCGGCCGGCGCCCCCTCGTTGCGCGGCTTCAGCGCGCCGTCGTAGATCCACTGCAGCAACTCGCCCGCGCCGTCATAGCGGCAATTGCTGATGTAGGGTTCCCCCAGATGGCCGCAGCCGTTGCCGTAACCGTCCGTCGGCATCGCATGCTCGGCCGCGAGATCCTTCTTGTAGCGGATGCGTCCGGCATCGATGTAATGCCGGAAATAGCCGTGCAGATCGTCCATGACCGCCGGCGGCACGACGCTGTCGGCGCGGCCGGAGAACATCCAGATCCGTTGCCGCCCGAGATGGGTGACCGGATCGATCGCGCGCTGTCCGGCATGCGTGTCGGTCACGCGGATCAGCTCCTCGACCTTGGTGGAGCCCGGCGCGACCTGGCAGACGAACAGCGGCTTGCTGGTACAGCTGCAGATCGTGGTGGCGGTGAACACATTGCCGCGCGCGCAGAAGTACGGACCGCCGGCGATCACGCCGACGCCTTTCACGAGCGCCGAATGCGCCACCGCGAACTGGACCGCCATGTAGGCGCCGGACGAAAGGCCGGACACCGAGGTTTCCCGGATGTCGATGCGATAAGACGGCAAAGCGGCCGGCGCAGCATGCGCGGTGTGCGCCGCCAGTACCGCCAGCGCGCAAGCGCGGCGCAGCCGGCGCCGCATTTCCCGGCGATTTGAAGGAGACATCGGTATCTCGTAGCGGGACTGCCGGAACCCCGGCGGCGGACAAACTCTTGCGAGGATTGTACAAAGAGAGGAAGCGGGCGGATTGACCCCGCTCAATCGCGGCGGCGGCAGGGGGCCAAGGCGCGCCCGCCGCGGGGAAATCAAGCGAAGCAAGCCGATAGGCCGGATTCTGTTACGGCGCGCGAGCGGACCCGCGCGCTATGACAGCCATTCCTCTAGGCCGTGGATTGCTCCACGGCTCAAGCTTCCTACCCGCACGCTCCGCGAGCAACATCAATGCGTGCCTATTTGGAATTGCTCCAGGTGGAGGTTACCGCGTTTCACCCTTCGCGCCGCGAACGGCGCGAAGACTCGTCTCTGTGGCCCTATTCCTCGCCTTATACCTCCCCGGCTTGCGCCGGACAGGCTTTCGGCGGACGGCCGTTAGCCGTCACCCTGCTCTATGGAGTCCGGACCTTCCTCCCGCCGTCTTGCGACGGCCAGCGGCTGTCTGGCTTGCTTCGGCCGCTATTCTACCGCGATGCAACATCCGGCACGAGCAATAACCGTGATTTTTCGTCTGGCTTCGGCAAGACGTTTCTGCTACGGTATCGCTTTTTTTGACAGCGGGACAACACCATGCTCACAGCACGTACCGGCGGCCAGATTCTCGTGGATGCCTTGCGAACCCACGGCGCGGACACGATTTTCGGCGTTCCCGGCGAAAGCTATCTCGCGGTGCTCGATGCGCTGCACGACTCGCCGATCCGTTTCATCGTCAACCGCCAGGAAGGCGGCGCGGCTTTCATGGCCGACGCCTACGGCAAGATGACCGGCAAACCCGGCATCTGCTTCGTCACGCGCGGACCGGGCGCGACCAACGCCTCGATCGGCGTGCACACCGCATTCCAGGATTCTTCGCCGATGATCCTGTTCATCGGCCAGGTCGGCAACGACTTCATCGAGCGCGAGGCGTTCCAGGAAATCGATTACCGCCGCATGTTCGGCCAGATGGCGAAATGGGTGGCGCAGATCGACCGCGCCGACCGCATTCCCGAGTACGTGGCGCGCGCCTTCCAGGTCGCCACCAGCGGCCGGCCGGGTCCGGTGGTGCTGGCGCTGCCGGAAGACATGCTGACCGATAGCGCGACCGTGGCCGACGCGCGCCCCTACCGGCCGGTGCAGGCTGCGCCCGCGCCGGAACAGCTGGAGCAGTTGCGCGCCATGCTGGCGACGGCCAAACGCCCGATCGCGATACTGGGCGGCGGCGGCTGGAGCACCGAAGCCTGCGACGCCATGCGCCGCTTCGCCGAGGCGAACCACCTGCCGGTCGCCTGCGCCTTCCGCTTCCAGGATCTGTTCGACAACAATCATCCCAACTATGCCGGCGACGTCGGCATCGGCATCAATCCGAAGCTGGCGGCGCGCATCAAGGAAGCCGACCTGGTTTTCGCGATCGGTCCGCGCCTCGGCGAAATGACGACCGGCGGCTACACCCTGCTGGAGGCGCCGTGCCCGAAACAGAAGCTGATCCACGTGCACACCGGCGCAGAGGAACTCGGCCGCGTCTACCAGGCCGATCTCATGATCAACAGCGGCATGGCCGAAATCGCCGCCGCGCTCGCCGCCCTGCCCCCGGTCGACGCCGGCGCCTGGCAGGAAACGGTGGCGGCGGCGCGCGCCGACTACGAAGCATGGCAAGCCGAACCGCCGATCTTCCGCGAAACCGGCGCCAAGCTCAATCTGTGGCAATTGGTGCAAACCCTGCGCGAAAAGCTGCCGGCCGACACGATCCTGACCAACGGCGCCGGCAACTTCGCCACATGGGGCCATCGCTTCTGGCGCTACGGCGACAAGCGCTCCGGCCTGCGGACCCAGCTCGCGCCGACCTCGGGCGCGATGGGCTACGGCGTTCCAGCGGCGGTCGCGGCCCGCATCGTCGAACAGGAGCGCGGCACGAAGCGCTGCGTGCTGAACTTCGCCGGCGACGGCGACTTCATGATGAACGGGCAAGAAATCGCGACCGCCGTGCAATACAGCGCCGGCGTGCTGTTCATCGTGTTCAACAACAGCATGTACGGCACGATCCGCATGCACCAGGAAAAGACCTATCCGGCGCGCGTCTCCGGCACGCAATTGCAGAACCCGGATTTCGCTGCCCTGGCCCGCGCCTACGGGGCGCACGGCGAGGCGCTCGATACGACGGCCGAATTCGCGCCGGCCTTGCAGCGCGCGCTGGCCCATATCGAGGAAACCGGTTTGCCGGCCCTGATCGAGTTGCGCTACGACGGCAACCTGATCACGCCGGGCGCGACGCTGGAAACGATACGCAAGATGGCCCAGGCCGCGAAGTAAGCGCCGGCGTCGCCATCCTTTCGCGCCGCCGCGCGCGGACAGGAGATGGCGTTCCGGCGAAGGTGCTATAGTGCGGGCGTTTCTCGTCAAGCCGTTCCGGCCGGAATCGTCCCGCACATGAAAAAATCGCTCTTCCTGTCCGCCGTCCTCCTGTCCCTGCTTGCCGGCTGCGGCGGGGGCGGCGGCAGTCCCGGCACCTGCGTCGGCAGCGCCGCGGTCTGCTCGCCGCCGCCCAACTCCGGCGGCAACACCCAGGCGCCGACTTCCTCCTACATACCGAAGGAAGAACCGGCGGCGCTGGCCAACATCTGCACGCCGGAAGGCGAGAAGAAGTGGGTGCGCGCGCACCTGCACGACGTCTATCTCTGGTACAAGGAAATCGTCGACGTCGATCCCGCGCGCTATGCCAGCCCCGCCGACTATTTCTACGCGCTGGTGGTCCGCGCGCGCGACCGCTTCAGCTTCACCGATACGCAACAAGCGGCGAGCAGCTTCTTCCGCTCCGGCGTCGACGTCGGCTACGGCGCCGAGCTGGTCGTCGTCGACAATCGCATGCGCGTCGCCTATGTCGAGGACGGCACCTCGGCATCCCTGACCGGCATAACGCGCGGCGCGGAGATCACGGCCGTCAACGGCACGCCGATCGGCAACCTGAGCCGCGCGGAACAGATCGCGGCGCTCTACCCCGACGAGGTCGGCACCGTCAACAACTTCACCATCCTCGATCCGGGATCGACGACGCCGCGCACCGTGCAATGGATGGCGGCCGGCGTGATCCACCGGCCGGTATGGCTGACCAAGATCATCACGACCTCCGACAGCAAGCGCGTCGGCTACATGGTGTTCAACGACCACATCGCCACGGCGGAAAATCCCTTGATCGCCGCCTTCACGCAATTCCAGCAGGAAGGCATCGACGACTTGGTGCTCGACCTGCGCTACAACGGCGGCGGCTATCTCTATCTCGCCAACGAAGTCGCCGCCATGATCGGCGGCGACGCCGTGGCCGGCCAGGTGTTCGAGCGATTGCGCTTCAACGACAAGCACCCGGAAAAGACCAACGATCCGCGGAACAGCATGAAATTCTTCACGACGAGCACGAAAGATCAGCCCTTGCCGCGGCTGAATCTCAAGCGCGTCTTCGTGCTGACCGGCCGCGGCACCTGCTCGGCCAGCGAATCGATCATCAACGGCCTCTCGCCCTTCGTGCAAGTCATCACGATCGGCGGCACGACTTGCGGCAAACCGTACGGCATGCTTCAGGCCAACAACTGCGGCCGCGCCTATTTCGCCGTCCAGTTCGAAGGCGTCAACGCCTTGAACCAGGGCGGTTATGTCGGCGGCTTCGGTCCCAACTGCCCCGCCTCCGACGATCTCGAGCATCCGCTCGGCGACACCAGCGAACGCTTGCTGGCGACTGCCCTCGGCTACAGCGCGAGCGGTTCGTGCCCGGCGACGAGTTTCACGAAGGGCCTGACGGCGACCTACGCGCCGCTATCGGCCGAGCCCTTGCATCGTCCGCCGTGGCGCGAAAACCGCGTGGCGCAATAGTCCTGTCCGGCGCGCGAAGCACCGCATGCCGCCTTTTTCCCGCTCGACTAAAATATAGGCAAGCCGGTTCGCGCCGGCTTTTTGTTTGGAGAGAGGCGGCGTGAAGGGTTTCGGGAAACGGTGGGAATGGTTGCGCGCCTTCGGGCCGGGGCCGGTGACGGTGGATGGCAAGGAGCGCCTGCGCGCCTGCGGCGGCGCCCTGCTCGGCATCCTGCTGACCGGCCTGGCGACGCGACTGCTGCTCGGCCCCGGCTCCGGTCTGCCGCTCCTGATCGCGCCGATGGGCGCCTCCGCAATCCTGTTGTTCGCCGTTCCCGCCAGTCCGCTGGCCCAGCCCTGGGCGCTCATCGGCGGCAATCTGGTCTCGGCCGCGGTCGGCGTGACATGCGCGCGCTGGATCGGCGACCCTATCATTGCCGGCGCCGTGGCGCTGGGCGCCGCCGTCGCCGCCATGTTCCTCCTGCGCTGCCTGCATCCGCCGAGCGGCGCGATCGCCTTGACGGCGGTGATCGGCGGCGACGCGATACGCGCCTCCGGCTATGACTTCCTGGTGGCGCCGGTCGCCGTCAATTCCCTGATCCTGCTGGCGGTCGCTATCCTCTTCAACAATTCGACGCGGCGGCGTTATCCGCATCCGCCGCATCTGCATCACGCGACGACGCACCGGACGGCCGACGCGCGTCCGACCGACCGCATCGGCTTCACGCCCGGCGATCTGGAGGAAGTCCTGAAACGCCACAACCAGGTGCTCGACGTCAGCCTCGACGACCTCGAATCGCTGTTCCTGCAAGCCGAGATGCAAGCCTACCGGCGCCGTTACGGCGAAATCACCTGCGCCGACATCATGTCGCGCGACCTGGTCACGGTCGAATTCGGCACCACGCTCGAGGAAGCCTGGACGCTGCTGCGCCGCCATCGCATCAAGGCGCTGCCCGTGATCGACCGCGCGCGCCGCGTGATCGGCATCCTGACGCTCGCCGATTTCATCAAGCATGCCGATCTCGATCTGCACGCGACGCTCGAGGAAAAGCTGCGGCGCCTGATCCGCCGCACGCTGCGCACGCACTCCGAGAAGCCGGAAGTCGCCGGCCAGATCATGACCGCTCCGGTGCGCACGATCGCGGCGTCGACGCCTATCGTGGAATTGGTGCCGCTCTTGTCGGACGGCGGCTTGCATCACGTGCCGATCGTCGACGCCGAACGGCGGCTGGCGGGAATGGTCACCCATTCGGACATCATCGCCGCGCTGTATCGCGGCCGGCTGACGGATGCCGCGCGCGCCGCGTAAGCACGTTCAAGCCGGATAGAGGCCGCGCGTCCGGCCGTAGAGACGCGCCAGCCCGAGCAAGGCATCGATATGCGGCGTCGCCACGCCGACCAGCTTGCCGATCTCGTGCACCGCCGTCACCAGCGCATCGATCTCCAATTCCTTGCCGGCTTCGGCATCCTGCAGCATCGAGGTTTTGAAGGCACCGAGCTTGCGCGTGACCGCCATGCGGTCCTCGCCGCTTTGCGCGATCGGGCAGCCGATGCGGGCGCCGATCGCGGCGGCTTCCGCCATCGCATCGAGGCAGAAGCGCGCCACCAGCGGATCGTCGAGGATGCGATCGCAGGTCGCGCCGGTGATCGCCGACACCGGGTTCATCGTCATGTTGCCCCACAGCTTGTACCAGATG
>DASPLX010000057.1:0-142469 GCA_035627375.1 Paucimonas sp.
CCACCATGCCGACCACGCGCCCGGCGATGTTCAGGATGATCACGACGGTGAACTGGTCGTAGGTCGGCGTGCCGAGGTTGAACTTGATGCGCATGTCGACGATCGGCACGATGATGCCGCGCAGATTGACCACGCCCTTGATGAATTCGGGGGAATTGGCGATGCGGGTGCAGGCTTCGTAGCCGCGCAATTCCTGCACCTTCAGTATGTCGATCCCGTATTCTTCGTCACCCAGCTTGAATGCCAGGAATTCGCGTCCGGCCACATCGCGGCCGCCATTGGATGCGCCGGAAGCGGATGATGCCTCGTTCATGACTTGCCTCCCTCTAGAAGATGAACGGTGAAGACTTCGGGTTGAAGACTATCTCGGTAGAGCCGGGCCTCTGTTTTTCTTTTGCGGCCCGATTTCTTCCTTGCAAGAAAAGAGTAGCAGAGCAGGGGGGAAACCGCAAAAAAACCTCGTTTTTTCCGTTGGGCTAATACATTTCTGCGACGCCCGGAATCCGCCGCGCCCGGCTTGTCAAAGCGCCATGAATGCGTTTTGTCCGCCAGCGTCAGGCGAGTTTGCTTTTCGCCAAGGGTGGATTCTTCGCGAAGTACTTGCGTATGCCTTTCAAGACCGCATCGGCCATCTTGTCCTGGTAGGCGTCGTCGGTCAGCTTGGCTTCTTCCTCGGGGTTCGAGATGAAGGCGGTCTCGATCAGGATGCTGGGGATGTCGGGCGCCTTGAGCACCGCGAAGCCGGCTTGCTCGACCACGCCGCGATGCAGCCGGTTGATGCCGCCGATCTCGTTGAGAACCGCCTTGCCGAGCTTGAGGCTGTCGTTGATCTGGGCCGTGGTCGAGAGGTCGAGCAGGACGCTGGCCAGCTGCTTGTCGTGGGTCTTGATATTGACGCCGCCGATCAGGTCGGCTGCGTTTTCCTTGTTGGCGAGCCAGCGCGCCGCGGTCGATGTAGCGCCTTTCTCGGAGAGGACGAAGACCGAGGAGCCGCGCGCCGTCGATTCGACGAAGGCGTCGGCGTGGATCGACATGAACAGGTCGGCCTGGACCTTGCGCGCCTTTTGCACGCGCACGTGAAGGGGCACGAAGTAGTCGCCGTCGCGCGTGAGCATCACGCGCATGTTCGGTTGCTCCTCGATCTTGGCCTTGAGGCGCTTGGCGATGGCCAGCACCACGTCCTTTTCGCGGCTGCCGCCGCGGCCGATCGCGCCCGGGTCTTCGCCGCCGTGGCCCGGATCGAGGGCGATCGTGATCATGCGCGTGATTTGCGGCTTTTCTTGCGTTTTCGCGGCCGCTTTCTCATCCTGCGCCGGTTCCGGCTTCACCTCCGCCTTGGCGAGTTGCACGTCGGGCGGTTTCGGGGCCGCCTCCGGCATGGTCTCCTTCGCTTCCTTCGACCATTCGCCGCGGGCGATCAAGGCCGCGATCGGGTCGGGCGGATTGACCGGATACAGGTCGAACACCAGCCGATGGCGGTAGCTGCCGACCGGCGCCAGCGTGAACACCTGGGGATTGATCTCTTCCTTGAGGTCGAACACGAGGCGCACTACGTTTGGCCGGTTCTGCCCCACCCGCACCTGCTTGATGTAGGGATCGTTGGGCTGGATCTTGGCGACCAGTTCCTTCAGGGTCGGATTCAGTTCGAGACCCTCGATGTCGACCACCAGGCGTTCCGGGTCCTTGACGATGAAATGGCTGGTCTTGAGCTCGCTATCGTTCTCGAGAGTGACGCGGGTGTATTCCTCGGCCGGCCAGACGCGCACCGCCATGATCTGGGCGGCGTGCGAAGGAAACGGTGCGAACACGGAGAGCAACAGCGTGCCGCCGGCTTTGAGGAGAGTGCGGCGGCTCTTCCGTCTCACAGGTTGGGAGCGAACTTCAGTCGGGCGAGGCATGCGGAACCCTTGTCGGACAACGCTTGCAATTCTACATCACGGCCTGCGCCGGCAATGCCCAGGAACACTTCGATGTCCGGTCGCGGCAACACGGGAGCGCCTTGTTCCGGCCATTCGACAATACAGATGCTGCGCTCGTTGAAATGCTCGCGGAAGCCGGCGTCGAGGAATTCCTCGGGGCTCGCCATGCGGTAGAGATCGAAGTGGATCACCTCGGCCGGCGCTCCGCCGAGGACGACCGAGTACGGTTCGGCCAGCGTATAGGTCGGGCTTTTGACGTGGCCGGCGTGGCCGGCCGCGTGCAGCAGCGCGCGCGTCAGGGCGGTCTTGCCGGCGCCGAGGTCGCCGTGCAGGTAAATCGACAAGCCTGGCTCCAGGGCGCGCGCGAGCGCGGCGCCGAGCGTGGCGGTGGCGGATTCGTCGTGGAGATGGAAGCGGAGATGGCGCATCGCGTGATCGTCCGTTCGCTGCGGCTTGCGAACGGCTCTAAAATAAGTGTTTGCCGCGCATTATCCCAAAAATGTCCACGCCGCCCGCCGATTTTTCCCATCTTGCGCTCGCCGTCAAGCGCTGGGCGCGCGAGCTCGGCTTCGCCGAGGCCCGCATCGCCGATATCGATCTGTCATCGGCCGAAGCCGGTTTGCAGGCGTGGCTGGCCGCCGGCATGCATGGCGAAATGGATTACATGGCGGCCCACGGCACGAAACGCGCGCGTCCGGCCGAATTGGTTCCCGGCACCGTGCGCGTGATCATGGCGCGCATGAATTACCTGCCGCGCGATGCCGGCGAGCAGTGGCGCGAGCGGACGGAGGCGCACAACGGCGATCCCGCCGCCGCCGCGGTTTCCGTCTATGCGCGCGGCCGGGATTATCACAAGGTCTTGCGTTCGCGCCTGCAGCAGTTGGCCGATCGCATCGCCGGGGAGATCGGCGCATTCGGCTACCGCGTGTTCACCGACTCGGCGCCGGTGATGGAAGTCGAGCTGGCGGCGAAATCCGGTCTCGGCTGGCGCGGCAAGCATACGCTGCTGTTGAATCGCGAAGCCGGCTCGATGTTCTTCCTCGGCGAGATCTACACCGACCTGCCCCTGCCGGTCGACGCGCCGACCAGCGCGCATTGCGGCCAGTGCAGCGCCTGCATCGATATCTGCCCGACCCGCGCCATCGTCGGGCCGTACAAGCTCGACGCGCGCCGTTGCATTTCCTACCTGACGCTCGAATTGAAGGGCGGCATCCCGGTCGAGCTGCGGCCGCTGATCGGCAACCGCGTGGTCGGCTGCGACGATTGCCAGCTCGTGTGCCCCTGGAACAAGTTCGCCCAGCGCGCCAGCCTGCCCGATTTCGACGAGCGGCACGGCCTGGGCCAGGCGAGCCTGATCGAATTGTTCGCCTGGAGCGAGGAAGAATTCCTGAAGAAGACCGAGGGCAGCGCGATGCGCAGGATCGGCTACGAGCGTTGGCTGCGCAATCTCGCGGTCGGCCTCGGCAATGCCTTGCGTGCCGGCGCGCCGGCGCAAGAGATCTGCGCGGCATTGCAGGCGCGCGCCGCGCACCCTTCCGAACTCGTGCGCGAGCATGTCGCCTGGGCGCTGGCCCAGGTTCCTCGAAACTGATTCGATAATCCGCTGCTCCAAGAAAAAAGGCCTTTCCCGCCTGCGCGGGAAAGGCCCGATGCCTGGAGGGCCGCCGTTTAGAATCCGGCGAATCCGGCGTTGAGCATGCCGAAGCTGCTGGTTCCGGCTTGCCAGCTGTTGCCGATCAATTGCAAGGACATGCCGATCGCGGTGGAGGAAGATTCCGCGGCCATGATGTCCGTGCTGACCATGCCGACCGCCGGCCCGTTGACCGCCGTGAAGCTTCCTTCGTAGCTCAAGAACTGCACGACCTTGCCGCTGCCGTCGATCAAGGCCACAGCGTCCGGCGAACCGTTCTGGATGCCGTCTGCCGGATAGGCGAACGCCACTTCGCCCCAACCGTTGCCTTCGTCGTCGATGGTGCCCGACAGCGCTTTCGTGTTGTAGACCTTGCCGTCGTTGCCGTTGTACAGCACCAGCGACCAGCCTTGCAGCGAGGTGCCGGCGATGCCGGACAGCGCGATCGTCTCGCCGGTATCCGCGCCCGCGTTGTCGTAGTGGATTTCGCTGATGCGGACCGTTGCCGCGACCGCGGCGGCGGTCGTGAAGTCGACGGTCGTCGTATCGGCGATGCCGGCGAAGTCGTTGCCCGCCAGATCCTCGATCGCACCGGCCGCGATCTGCACTGCGTATCGCTTGCCGGCCGCCAGGTCCGCGCTCGGATTGATCGTGAGCGTATCGCCCGAGATGCTGACCTGGCTGCTGTTGACGTCGATCGTCACGTCGGCGGCGCCGTCGAGGCCTTTCAGCACGATGGCTCCGCTGCCGGCGCGGATCTGTTCATTGAAGCTCAGCACGATGTCGGCGCCCGGCGCGACCGCGACGGCGTTGTCGGCCGGAGTCGACGCGCGCAGGGTCGGCGCGACGGTATCCGCCGGCGGCGGAACCGGGCTGCCGGCTTCGCTGCCGAGCTTGAGGCCGATGATGACCGGATCGTGGTCGGAGGCGCGGTACGGATCGGCGCTGAACAAGTCCGTGGTCTTGAACTCGGTGTTGTAGTCGAGCAGGGTCGATTCGTCGGAATTGTTGTGCCAATGGGTGACGCCGGTGATCTCGCCGAGCAGGCCGCTGCTGGCCAGGGCGTGATCGAGCGAGCCGCGCATGCCGCCGAACATGTAGCTGTAGTCGTCCACCGAGCCGAGGTAGTTGTAGCGTCCGGCCAGGGCTTCCGCGGCGGTGGGAATGTCGTAGCCGCCGTAGACGGCGGAGGCGTTGAACTCGTTGCCGGTCAGGAAACGGATCGGGTCTTCCATGGCATAGGCGTTGAAGTCGCCGACCAGCAGGTAGTCGCCGTCGGTGGCGCCGGTCGGATTGGTGGCCAACCATTGCGAGAGCTGCACCGCCGCTTCCAGGCGGCTGGAATTGAAGCCGCCCTGGCCGTCGCCCTGGTCCGCATCGCCGGAAAAGCGCAGCGTGCCCGAGCCCTTGGAGCGCAGATGATTCACGACCAGCGTGAACTGCTTCGTTTCGTCGGCCAGATAGGAGAAGGTTTGCGCGACCGGCACGCGATTGCCGCGCGTGAACGCGGTGTAGACATCCACGTCCGGCGTGCTGGCCTGGCCCAGCGGCTTGACCACGTCCGTCTTGTAAATGATCACGCTGTGGATGGCGTCCGTGCCGGCGGTCGGTTCGAACACGCCGTCGCCGTCGTTGTAGGGCGCTTTGACGTAGGCGTAGGTGCCGGCGCCGACCCGGGCATTGAGCGCATCGACCAGGTGGTCGATCGCGCTGGTGCCGTCGCCGAAGCCGTTGTTCTGCATTTCCATCAGGCCGAGCACGTCGGCGTTGGTGCCGAGAATCGCCTCGATCACCTTGGCTTGCTGGCGCGCGAATTCCGCCGCGGTGTTCGCGCCGCGCGGCTCCATCACGTTGCCGTAGGGCGTGGGGAAGTTGTCGGACGTCGTGCCGGCGATCGATAGCGAGGTGAAGTAGTTCAGCACGTTCATGCTGGCGACCCGGATCTCGGCGCTGCCGTTGGCGTTGATCGCGGCTTCGTCCGGTCCGGCCGTGCGCGCGTTGCCGGTCAGGTTGATGATCTCGGCCGGCTGCAACTCGTACAGGCCGCGATCGAAGCTCAAGATGCCGGTCAGGCTGTCGGCCGCATCGCCGATGCGCAGGAAGTTGTCCTTCGACAGGTCGGCGCCGTCGCGCTTGAGCATGCTGCCGATCTGCAGCGCTTCGAGCGTCGGGTTCGATGTCGTGCTGCGGTCTTCGAGCTGGATGCTGTTGCGGGCGAGGAAATCGAGATGAGCGGCGTTGCCGCTCGCGCTCGGCAAATGCGTCTGGGTGTATTGCACCGCGACGGCGTCGGCCTGGAACACGACTTCGCCGAAGCGGCCGAAGGTGTTGATATCGGACGCGTAGAGCTTGCCGCCGCTGGCGGCGCCGATCTCGACCAGCATGCCTTCGTATTGCTCGAGCAGGCCGTCGGTGGCGACCGGCAGCGTCACCTTGACGGCCGGGTCGAGGTCGGCCTTGGTGCCGTCGGTGACCACGGTGAAGTTGGCGAGATTGATGAGTTCGGTCAGGCTGCCCGCGCCGGCCGGCTGGCCGGACGCCTTGTATTCGGTGACGGTCGCGTTGAAGCGGACGATGTCGCCGATGTTGTCGGCCGTGATCGGCGCGGGATTGTTGCCGTAGAAGACGGCGATGCCTTCGGACGTCTTGACGTTGCCATCCTGGTCGGTCGATTCTTCCTGGACCCAGAAGGTCTTCATGTCGGGCGCCCAGGCGGTCACGCGCGCTTCCACCAGCACGGTCTGGCCGGCGCGGCTCGAAATCGCGCCTTCGCCCTGGATCGAGCTGATCAGCGACACCACGTCGACGGTCACCGTCGCCGTGTTGCCGACGCCGTTTTCCTTGCCGTCGGTGGCCGTGTAGGTGAAGCTGGCCTGGCCGGTGAAGCCGGCGTCCGGCGTGAACGATACCGTGCCGTCGGCATTCAGGACCGCCGTGCCGCCGACGCCGCTGGTGACGGCAGCGATGCTCACGGCGTCTTGTTCGACGTCGCTGTCATTGGCCAGCAATTGCGCGGCGCTGAAGGTGGTGGTGCGGTCGTCGGCGACCTTGAGGAAATCGTTCGCGGCGACCGGCGCATCGTTGACGGCTTGCACTTCGATGGCGACGGCCTGGGTCAGCGTATCCACGCCGCCGTTCGCGCTGCCGCCGCTGTCGCGCACGGTGTAGGAGAAGCTGGCGCTGCCGTTGGCATCCTTTGCCGCCACGAAGGCCATGCCTTGCAATTCCTCGAGCGTGTAAGCGGTGCCGGCCGCGACGGCGGTGACGCCGTCCGCCAATACGATCTTGCCGAGCGCGGCGTCCGGCAATTGGGTGACGGTGTAGGTCAGCGTTTGCGCGGCCTCGTCGGCGCCGCCGCCGACGCCATAGGTAACGCCCGCCAGGCCGAGCGGCGTGGCGGCCGCGTCTTCCGTCAGCAAGAGCTTGTCGGCGCCGCCCGCGGTGCGTACCGGCGCGTCGTTGACCGCTTTGACATCGATCGCGACGTGGGCCGTGTTGCTCAGGCTCTTGAGCTTGCCGCCGTCGCTGACCTGGTAGGTGAAGCCGGCCGTGCCGGCGAAGTCGGGCGTTGCCGTGAAGGTCACGGAGCCGTCGGCATTGAGCGTCGCCGTGCCGCCGCTGACGTTGCCGATCGCGGCGATGTGCAGCGCATCGCCGTTGGCGTCGCTGTCGTTGGCGAGCAGTTGCGCGGCGCTCAGCGTGACCGAGCGGTCTTCCAGCATGCTCAACGCGTCGTCGGCGGCCACCGGCGCTTCATTGAAATAGGCTTTGATGAGGAGGTCGTAGGCTTGGCCGACGGCGTCCTCGAATTGCTTGAACTTGATGCTGTGTTCCGTGTCGGCGAAGACGCCGGCGGCGATCAATTGATCGGCCAGCGCATCGGGCGTGGTGGCGGTGCCGGCGAATTTTCTGACGAGTTGTTTCAGTTCGCCCAGCTTGAATGCAATGTTGATGTATTCCTTCTTTTTATCTTGACTCACGGTTTCCCCTCTACTTTTCTTCTCGGTTGGTATGGATGTTTCTGCGCTCGAAAGCGGGATCGCAGCGGCAGCAATCGTTTGCGCAAACGATTGCCCCGCGAATGGTAGGGGGGGAATGGTATTCGGTCAACATGGCCGTTTGATGACGGGCTCTATTGCCGGGAGGAAATACAGCTCTTCGTTTTTAGAGGGAGAGTTTCAGCGCACCAGCGCCAGCCAGAACGGCAAGGTCGCGACCGACAACAGCGTGCCGGCGGAAATTAGGAAGGCGACGAAAGGCCCGTTGCCGCCCATGCGCGTGGCGAGCACATAGGCGCTCGACGCGGTCGGCAGGGCGCAGAACATCACCGCGATCTGCTGCTGCAGCGCCGGCAATCCGAGCGCCCTGCTCATGGCGAAGGCCACCAGCGGCAGGGCCAGCAGCTTCACTCCGATCAGATAGGCCGCCATGCCTTTCGATTCATGCAGGCCGGACCAGCGCAGGCCGGCGCCGACCGCCAGCAGGCCGAGGGCGATCGAGGCATTGCCCATGCGCGATAAGGTGGCGTTGACGAATTCCGGCAACTGCAGGCCGGCCACGTTGAACAGCATGCCGCCGGCGGTCGCCAGCAAGAGCGGATTGCGCGCCAGTTCCTTCAGCAGGCCGCCGCTCTTGTGCACCAGCGCATGGACCGCCGCCGCATTGCAGATCGGGACCGTGAAGCCGATGATGAGCGCCATGAGCGTCGTGCCCTGGTCGCCGGCCAGGCGCGAGGCGATCGCCAGCGCGATGTAGGAATTGAAGCGGAAGGCGGTCTGGACGCCCGATTCGAATACCATCGGGCCGGCCTTGAACAAGGGCTTGGCGAGCCAGCCGAGCGCGATGCCGGCGCCGACCGCCGTCAGCGCGACTTGCAGCATCTTGCCGGTCGAGTCGAAGTCGAGCGAGGTGCGCGAAGTCGCGTAGAACAGCAGCGACGGGAACAGCACGTAGTAGACGAGCTTTTCGAGGCCGTTCCAGAAACCGTCGCCCCAGTCCGTTTTGCGCCGCAGCAGGAAGCCGATGAGAATGAGGGCGAAATCGGGAAAGAGCAGGGTGGCGATGGACATGGAAGCGAAGGGACCCGTTGCGGTACGGCCGGAATGCGATCGAAAGTAGTGCTAAAAGTGTAACGGTTTATTTCAAAAGCCGCGCGAGCTCGACCGCGGTCTTCACCTGCATCTTGTCGAAGATGTGGGCGCGGTGCACTTCGACCGTGCGCATGCTGATGCCGAGTTCGTCGGCGATTACCTTGTTCATCTTCCCGGCCAGGATCAGGTCGAGCACCTCGCGTTCGCGCACCGACAGCGTCGCCAGGCGTTCGTGCACGGCGGCGCTGGCGCCGGCCGCGCGCGAGGCGGCGAAGGCTTCCTGGACGCGATCCATCAGCTTGTTGTCGTTGAACGGCTTTTCGAAGAAATCGAAAGCCCCGCGCTTCAGGGTATCGACCGCCATCGGCACGTCGCCATGGCCGGTCAGGAAGATCACGGGCAGGCGCCGGGTCAGGCCGCGCGCCGCCAGCAGGTCGAACAAGGCCACGCCGGACAGGTCGGGCATGCGGACGTCGAGCAGGAGGCAATCGCCTTGCGGATCGGCGGCCGGCGCGGCGTCGAGAGCGGCCAGGAAGGCGGCGCCGCTCGCATGCGCCGTGGCGCCGATGCCGCGCGATTGCGCCAGCCAGGTCAGCGAATCGCGGATCACTTCTTCGTCGTCGACGATATGGAGCATGCGGCCTCCTCGGATGGCTCGGGTAGCGATGGCAGGGTGAATCGGAAGATTGTACCGCCCAGCGGATTCGGTTCGTGCACCAGCGTGCCGCCGTGGAATTCCGCCGCCGTGCGGCAAATGTTCAAACCCATGCCCATGCCTTCCGCCTTGGTCGAAAAGAACGGAGAGAACAAGCGTTCCGCGACGTCCGGGGCGATGCCGTGTCCCTGGTCGATGACCGAGATGACGACGTTCGGCGCGCTCTTGTCGTCCGCGGCATCGCGGCCGAGCCCGGCGGCGATCCGCAGCACGCGCTTTTCGGACGGCGCGTCGCGCATGGCTTCGATCGCGTTGCGCGTGAGATTGAGCAAGACCTGTTCGAGCAGGACGCGGTCGGCGGAGACGGCGGGAAGATCGGGCGCGATCGCGGTCTGCACCACCACGAAGAAGCGCTGCGCCTGCAATTCCACCAAGGGCAGCACGCTGTCGATCAGAGCGGCGATGCGGACCGTTTCGCGCGCCGGTTCGCGCTTCTTCACGAAGGCATGCACGCTGCGGATGATCTGGCCGGCGCGCTGGGCTTGGGCGCCGGCCTTTTCCAGGGCGGTCTTGAGCAAGGCCATGTCGAGCTTGCCGGCCCTGCCGGCCTCGCTGTCGAGCAGATTCAACGCGCCGGCGGCATAGCTCGAGATCGCCGCCAGCGGCTGGTTCAATTCATGCGCCAGCGTCGAGGCGATCTCGCCCATGGTGGCCAGGCGCGCGCCGGCTTGCAGCTTTTCCTGTTGCTGGCGGTTCAACTCCTCGGCGCGCTTGCGATCGGAGATGTCGAGGATGGAGCCCATCCAGCCGGTTTGCCGGCCGCTGTCGTCGACCAGCGGCGACTCGTAGATCAAGACCGGAAAGCGCTCGCCGCCGGCGCGCTGGAAAATCGTCTCGAACTGCGGCGTCACCGTGCCTTGCAGCACTTGCGAGAACCGCTGCTGGTATTCGTCCATCGCTTCCGGCGCCCAGTAAGGCATGGGCGGCGCCTTGCCGATCAATTCCTCGGCCGGCAAGCCGACCATCTGGCAGAACGCCGGGTTGACATAGGTGATCCGGCCTTCCAGGTCGCGCGCGCGCAAACCGGTCAGCAGCGAATTCTCCATGGCGGTGCGGAACGCGACCTGCTGGCGCAAGGCGCCTTCGGCCGCGATGCGGCGCGTGATGTCGCGCCACAGCGCCCACAGGCTCCACAGGAGGCCGACCGACAGCAGGATCACCGAACCGACCAGGAGATTGGGCAGCAGCTTCGGCGCGCTCTTGAGACTGTTGGTGCGCAGGGTGAGCATCAGGCCCGGAAGATCGAGCGGTCGGCTGTGGGTATAGACGCCGCGCCCGAGGCCGCCGGCGGCGCGTCGGTCGATCACGTTGTCTTCGCCGTCGAGCAGAGCGATTTCATTGTCTTGGGCGAACCACCACGGCACCATTTCTTCCAGTATGGCGGTGGTCGAATAGCTGGCGATCAGGCTGCCCGTGTAGCGTTCGCCGGCCAGCAGCGGAACATGGTAGTCGAGCAGCATCGGCGCGCGCCGGCCGGGCGCGGCGGCCGGCGGACTGTATTGCGGCCGCCGCGTGGCGCGCGCTTCCTGGGCGGCCAGGCGCGAGGGATGGGACAGGCTTGTCGCGTCGAGCGGCGCCTCGTCGCTCGACGCGATCGATTTTCCTTCCGCGTCGAGCCATGCGAGGCGCACCAATTCGCGGTTGTTGCGCCGCAGCGTATTCGCGCGTTCGCGGAATTTCTCCGGCGACAGCGTGCCGGCCGCGAGATCGGCGGCGATCAGGCCGACGCTTTCCTCGTCGCGTCCGAGCTGGAAGCGGATCGCCTGCTCGACCCAGAGCGTATCGGCGATCAATTGCTCCTGGCGCTCGGTGCTTTCCATCTTCTGCGCCTGCCATGGCAGCCATAACACGATCGGCAGGAATAGCAACATCAGCAGGAGCGGCACGAACCAGCGCCAGGTGTACTTGCGCGTGCGAAAGGAGGAACTCGATATCAGGCGCGGTCGGGGAACTTGCATGGATTCCAGTGTAGCGGAGCGGCATCGTTTTTCGTGCAAATGCATCGATTGTGGTTAACCACACTTGCCGGAGCATTTTCGCCTGATGACAATGGGCGCCAGGAAACCGCTCCTCCGCCCAAGGGACCCCCGATGAAATTGACATCCCTGCTTCTCGCCCTGTCCGCCGCGGCGATCGCGAACGCCAACGCTTTCGCCCAGGCGCCGATCGTCATCAAGTTCAGTCATGTCGTGGCCAACGACACGCCGAAAGGCAATGCCGCGCTGAAGTTCAAGGAGCTGGCCGAAAGGGCAACCAACGGCCGGGTCAAGGTCGAGGTCTATCCGAACAGCCAGCTGTACAAGGACAAGGAAGAGCTCGAAGCGCTGCAGCTCGGCGCGGTGCAGATGCTGGCGCCGTCGCTGGCCAAGTTCGGTCCGCTCGGCGTGAAGGAGTTCGAAGTCTTCGATCTGCCCTATATCTTCCCGTCCAAGCATGTGCTGACCCAGGTCACCGAGGGGCCGATCGGCAAGGACTTGCTGAAGAAGCTGGAATCCAAGGGCATCACCGGCCTCGCGTATTGGGACAACGGTTTCAAGGTCATGTCATCCAACAAGCCGCTGCAGAAGGTTGCCGACTTCAAGGGCATGAAGATGCGCATCCAGTCGTCCAAGGTGATCGATTCGCAGATGCGCACGCTCGGCGCGATTCCGCAGGTGATGGCGTTTTCCGAGGTCTACCAAGCGCTGCAGGGCGGCGTGGTCGACGGCACGGAGAACCCGCCGTCCAATTTCTACACGCAAAAGATGCATGAGGTGCAGAAGCACTTGACGGTCTCCAATCACGGCTACCTGGGCTATGCCGTCATCGTCAACAAGAAATTCTGGGATGGCTTGCCGGCCGATATCCGTGCCCGGCTCGAGGGCGCGATGAAGGAGGCGACCAAGTACAACAACCAGATCGCGCAGCGCGAGAACGAGGAAGCGCTGGCCGAGGTGAAAAAGAGCGGCAAGACGCAGATCTACAATTTGTCGCTCGAGGAGCAGGCGGAATGGCGCAAGGCCTTGCTGCCGGTGCACAAGGAAATGGAAGGCCGTATTGGCAAGGAGCTGATCGAGGCCATCTACAAGGAATCGATGCCGAAGAAATAAGCCTTCGGAGGCGGCCGCGCCATGCGCGACGGCGCTCCTCGTCTTCGTCGCCGCGGCGCATCGCTAACTGTCTCTATCCGGATTCGCGGTTCTCGGGCTGCAAGGTCGTTGCATTCGATATAACAGGATGCGGGCGACGAACCGGCTGTTGTTGTTATGTCATGATTGCTAACGACGACCGGCTCCCTACTCGCGGCGGCTCACTTGCCGCAAATCTCGCTTTGGTCGACTAACTTGATTTATCGGTAAATGTTTGGTTTATAATTGCGCCACCTCGCGACTACCCAATTTATGGGATATGCGTCGCGGCCTCGAATTCAGAAGGGGATGGTGCAAAAGAAAGGTAGCGATACCAATGTACTCAGGAGACGCGTGTTTCAAGAAAATTGCAGGGTCGTGAAGTCTGCGGCCTCATAAAGCAGTCTGGAGCACAACGGCAGCATTTCAAGGCGCATCGGCAGATGCGCCTTTTTCTTTGTGCGCGCAAAATTCGCTATCCTAGCGTCCTGAATCAACGAACTTCTCACTCAGGACACCAGCGTGATGAAAACTCCCGAACGCCACGCTCTTTTCTCCGCCATCGTCGCTGCGCCGTTCGGCGCCGTCGGCATCCGCACCGCGGCCGGCGCCGTGCGGGAGATGGTTTATCTGCAACCGAGCTTCGCCGAAAAAGCCCCGGGCGACGCGCTGTCGGAGCAGGCGGCGCGCCAGATCGAGCGCTATCTGAAGGATCCCGATTTCCGCTTCGACCTGCCGCTGGAGCCGGTCGGCACCGAATTCCAGCGCAAGGTCTGGAACGTGATTTCTTCCATACCGCGCGGTGAAGTGTTCACTTACGGCCAGGTCGCCAGGCACATCAAATCGGCGCCGCGCGCGGTCGGTCAGGCGTGCGGCGCGAACTGGTTTCCACTCGTCATTCCCTGCCATCGTGTGACCGCTTCGGGGGGCATCGGCGGCTTTTCCAATCACGACGACGAGACCGGATTCCATCTCGGGGTCAAGCGCTGGTTGCTGGCCCACGAAGGCGTCCCGGGTTACTGATGGCGGAAGCGCGGCAGGAAAGCCAGGCGGCGATCGACGAATTCTGCGATACGTTGTGGCTCGAGGATGGCTTGGCGAAAAACACGCTGGAAGCCTATCGGCGCGACATGCACCTGTTCGCGTGCTGGCTGCATGAGACGCGCGGCAAGGAGTTGTACGCCGCGCAAGCCGACGACTTGAACGCCTATTTCGCGGCGCGCCATGCAGGCAGCAAGGCGACCTCGGCCAATCGCCGCCTCGCCGTGCTCAAGCGCTTCTACCGCCTGGCGCTGCGGCAAAACCGGATCGCCGCCGATCCTTGCCTGAAGATGAAGTCGGCCAAGCAAGCGCCGCGTTTTCCCAAGACGCTCAGCGAAGCTCAGGTCGAGGCCTTGCTTGCCGCGCCCGACGTGAATACGCCGCTCGGCCTGCGCGATCGGACCATGCTCGAGCTGATGTACGCGAGCGGCTTGCGCGTGTCCGAACTCGTCCTGCTGAAATCGGTCGAGGTCGGCATGAACGAAGGCGTGCTGCGCATCACCGGCAAGGGCGCCAAGACGCGCCTGGTTCCGTTCGGCGAAGAGGCGCGCGCCTGGATCGAGCGTTATTTGCAGGAAGCGCGCGGCGCCATCCTGAACGGCCAGGTCGACGATGCCTTGTTCGTCACGGCGCGCGGCGGCGCGATGACGCGCCAGATGTTCTGGACGCTGATCAAGAAATACGCGCTGCGGGCCGGCATCAACGCTCCCTTGTCGCCGCATACCTTGCGCCATGCCTTTGCGACGCATCTGCTGAACCATGGCGCCGATTTGCGCGTCGTGCAATTGCTGCTCGGCCATGCCGATATCTCGACCACGCAAATCTATACCCACGTGGCCCGCGAACGCCTGAAGCAGCTGCATGCCCGGCATCATCCGCGCGGATGAGAAATCCTCCGTGGCGGAAACCGCGAGGCTCGTTCCGCCGTCGACGATAGGCGATCCTGCTTGCGCTCAAGCCGGCGGCTTGACTTTCCCGTTACGCTAACCGCAGGCGGAGCGGCGCGCAGCCGACCCGTTGCGCCGGCCGCGGCCGCGATCCGGCGCGCGGCCGTCATCGATTTCATGCCATCCTGCAAGAAGCCGCCGCGGTGAACTCCAGCTCTCCGGATTCTGCCGCATCGTCGACAGCACGCGAGGCGACCCGCCGTCGCATGCATCTGCGCGCCACCTGGTTCGCCGCCGCCGACTATGCGCTCAATACTCTGATCCTGTGCGGCTTTGCCGTCATCGGCACCGTCCCGTTCGAGGTACCGCTGCGCGTTCTTGCGATCGCCGTCGTGTTCAATGCCGTATTCGTCGCCGGTATCGTGTCGGGCTTCACGCAACGTTTCCGCGATCCTTCGATGACCGCGCTCCAGGTGTTCGCCGCTTGCGGCATCAACCTGCTGGCGCTGTTGCTCGCGCCGCAGATCGCCTACATGGCGATCGTCAACCTGTTCGTGCTGCTGTCCTACGGCAGCCTGCATTTTTCGCAGCGCACTTTCCTGTTCGCCTGGGTCGCCCTGTCCGTCGTGCTCGGCATCGAATTGCGCATGGTCGGGGCGTATGTCGATATCGCCGCCACGACCGGCGGCGAACGCTGGTTCTTCTGGGCGGTCGTGACGATCGCGCTCGGCCGCTTCCTGGCGATCCATGCCGAAGTCTCGCGCCTGCGCGCCGGCCTGCATGAACGCAACCGGGAACTGGGGTTGATGGCGGCACGCATGGCCGACCTGGCGAGCCGCGACGAACTGACCGGATTGTGGAACCGGCGCGAATTCATGCATCGGCTGGAAGAAGAACGCAAGCGGATCGGACGGCGCGGCGGACGGTTCTGTGTGGCATTGATCGATGCCGATCACTTCAAGCAAGTCAACGACCGTTTCGGCCACCTGGCGGGCGACGCCGTGCTGCGGGAACTGGCCCAGGTTTTCGATCGCACGCGCCGGGTGAGCGATACGCTGGCGCGCTATGGCGGCGAGGAATTCATCCTGCTGCTGCTCGATGTGGACCTCGAAGCCGCGCTGCCGGCCGTCGAGAGAATGCGCGGCGGCGTGCAGTCGCATGATTGGTCGCGGATCGCGCCGGAACTGCAAGTGACGGTGTCGATCGGCGTCGCCTCCTGGCGCCAGAACGAGGATATCGGCCAAGTCATCAATCGCGCCGATGCCGCGCTGTACGATGCCAAGGCCGCCGGCCGCAATTGCGTGCGCGCGGCGCCGCCGGAGCGGACATGAAAAACCCCGCGGCCGAATTGCTCGGACGCGGGGGCGGAGAGAGGCTCGATACGGATCAGGCGGGAATCAGGCGGCGGCTTTCTTGGCGCGGACGGCGGTCTTTTCCGTCGCTTGCACGAACTGGTCGGCGGCGGTCGCCAGGTTGGCTTCGACGGCTTCCATCGCCTGCTTGGTCGCCTTGCTCAGTTGCTCGAAGCCGGCGTTGGCATTGCCGACCACGGTCTTGACGAGCGCGATGGCGGATTCGGAACCGGCGGGCGCGTTCCTCGCGACATCTTCCACGAAAGCGATGACCTTGCGATTGGTCTCGGTGATTTGCTCGTCGGCGGTCTTGGTGAATTCGGCCTGCGCGTTCGAGGCGATGCCGGCCAGGTGACGGCCGTAGGAAACGGCCTTGTGCGCGGCGGGCTGCACTTGGGCTGCGCTCAGAGTGAAGAATTCCTGCGGATCCCTGGCCGTCAGCAATTGCTTGACGGTGGAGGCGGATTCTTCGAGCGATGCGCGGGCGACGCTCATGTTGAGATCGACCACTTTTTCGACGCTTTCCAGCGCCTTGCCCGACAGGGCGGCAAAAATGTTCAGCTGGGCGTTGAGATTGGCCTTGGTGGCATTCGACAATTGTTCCGGAATCGCAAACATGATGCTCTCCTTGAATGAGGGTGATCGCGGGGGAGTAAAACGGTGGCTGCGGGCGCTGCATTTGTGCATCGCAACAATGAGTATTATGAGGTCGAGCCTTATGAAGTCAAGGAGTTTTTGATGCGTTGCACAAAATAATCGGCTTTTCTTGTTCCGGAACAAACTTTCCGAGTCGATCGCGAAAGCGTGCGCTTGCACACCCTGGGCGGCGCCGATTCCTCGGGCATAATGTGCGGCTGGAAATTCCACTCCTTATGTACGCATGGCGAAGAAAGAACACGTTTCCGAGACCCCGGCCACCCAGTTCCTGCGCAAGCACGGCATCGCTTTTTCCGAACATCCGTACGAGTATGAAGACCATGGCGGCACAGCCGTGTCGTCGCGCGAACTCGGCGTCGACGAGCATTGCGTGGTCAAGACGCTCGTCATGCAGGACGAGGCAGCCAAGCCGCTGGTCGTCCTGATGCACGGGGACCGCAAGGTATCGACCAAGAACCTGGCGCGCCAGATCGGCTGCAAATCGGTCGAGCCGTGCAAGCCGGAAGTCGCCAATCGCCACTCCGGCTACCTGATCGGCGGCACTTCGCCGTTCGGCACGCGCAAGGCCATGCCCGTGTATGTCGAGGAAAGCATCCTGGCGCTCGAGAAGATCTATATCAACGGCGGACGGCGCGGCTATCTGGTCGGCATTTCGCCGCAAGTGCTGGCGCCGCTGCTGGCCGCGAAGCCGGTCCGTTGCGCGTTGGAAGAATAGCTTTCCAGAGCCGGCAGGGGCACGTATCATGTGCCGTTTTTTCGGGGCGCACGCACCGGAACTCGTTTTGAACAAGCGACGCCGGACATGAAGTGATCCGGCGCAAGGGAGAATGCAAACAATGTACAGCGCTCTATTTGCCGTCATCGCCTATCTGATCGGTTCGATCTCGTTCGCCGTCGTGGTCAGCAAGCTGTTCGGGCTGGCCGATCCGCGCACCTACGGCTCGAAGAATCCCGGCGCCACCAACGTGCTGCGCAGCGGCAACAAGGCCGCCGCCGCATTGACCTTGCTAGGCGACGGCATCAAGGGTTGGTTCGCGGTCTGGCTGGCGCAGCGTTTCTCGGAGCAATACGGCGTCGGCGAGAGCGGCGTCGCGCTGGTCGCCGTCGCGGTCTTCGTCGGCCACCTGTGGCCGGTGTTTTTCCGCTTCAAGGGCGGCAAGGGCGTGGCGACCGCGCTCGGCGTGCTGCTCGCATTGAACGGCTGGCTCGGCCTCGCCACGCTCGCCACCTGGCTCGTGATCGCGTATGCCTTCCGTTATTCCTCGCTGGCAGCCCTGGTGGCGAGCGCGTTCGCGCCGTTCTATTACGGCTTGCTGTTCGGGGTGGCACCGGGACTGTTCGCGGTGCTGGTCATGAGCGGTTTGCTGGTTTACCGTCATCGCCAGAATATCGGCAATCTCCTGGCCGGCAAGGAAAGCCGCATCGGCGCCAAGAAAAAATAACGCCATCGGTTCGCACCGATGGCGTCTGGACAGAGGAAACGCGCTATCGGGCGGACAGCGCGTATCCTGCGCTTATTTCGCCGAGTAGACGATATCGGCGCGGCGATTCTCGGCCCAGGAGGCCTCGTCGTGGCCGGTGGCCTTCGGTTTTTCCTTGCCGAAGGACACGGCTTCCATCTGGTTTTCCGCCACGCCCAGGATCGCCAGCGACTTGCGCACGGCTTCGGCGCGCTTCTGGCCGAGCGCCAGGTTGTATTCGCTGCCGCCGCGCTCATCGGTATTGCCCTGGATGACGATCTTGCGCTCCTTGCGCGCCGCCAGATACTTCGAATGCGAATTGACGACCGGCTTGCCGTCGTCGCGCAACGCATAGCTGTCGAAATCGAAATAGACGCTGCGCTTGGCCAGTTCGCCTTTCGGATCGTCGAGCGGATCGACCGATGCCGCGACGACCGGGGTCACCGTGCGCGAATCCGGTTGCGCCGCCGGGGCAGGTTTGGCGGCAGCGACCGGTTCCGGTTGCTTGACCGGTGTGCTGCTGCACGCGGCCAGCAGTGCGCCGGCCGAAATGACGGTAAACAGGGTAGTGGTGGTGTTGCGCATTCTCTTCTCCTTGGCTAACGATGTAATGGCGAATCCGTCGCACGTGTGGTTATCGCATTTGAGCATGCGAGTCGAACGACGGGATTGCATGCTTGTAATCTCTCATATTTCCCTGAATCGCATGCGCGGTCATGCCGAAAATCAAATATCCTGTTTTCGTATCGCGGATGTTGAAAAACGACGGTGAAATTCCTGCGGCCGCAGCGATATAGTGGGGCAATTATATTGCAGCGAATATAGTTTTGCGTAATCGAATCCCTGGAGAGCTCATGCCACGCAAGAAATCGGCGCAAGCAGCGTCCTTGGCGACGCAGGAGAACGAGTCGCTCAAGCACCTGGATGTCTTGAAGAAGCTGCGCATCGTCATGCGGGCCGCGCAGCGGCATTCCGCCTGGATAGAAACCCAATGCGGCGTCAGCGGCGCGCAATTGTGGATCATGCAGGAGCTGCACGAGGCGCCCGGCTTGCGCGTCGGCGAAATCGCCGACCGGTTGGCGATTCACCAGACCACGGCCAGCAATTTGCTCGATGCGCTCGAAAAGCGCTGCCTGATCGTCAAGGTACGCGATCCGAACGACCAGCGCGCCGTGCGGCTATCCTTGTCGCATGAGGGAGGGAAACTGCTGATGCAGGCGCCGAAGCCCGCGCGCGGCCTGTTGCCGCAGTCGCTGCTGCAGCTCGATGCGGCGACGCTGGCGCAACTCGACGCCGGCATGCAGGCGCTGCTCGACAGCATCGGCATGATGGACGAGGGTTTCGGATTGCTGCCGTTACCCTTCAACATGTAAGCCGGTTCGGAAAGCCGCCGCGCCGTCCGGCGGCGGATCATGCCGCCGGCAATTCCTCGAGCGGCCAGCGCGGCCGCACGTTGAAGCCGTAGTCATGCATCGCCGCCCCTGGATTCGCCATCAACCGGCGCGCGCCGGCAAACGCGATCATCGCACCGTTGTCGGTGCACAGCGCAAGCTCGGGATAATAGACGCGGAAACGGCGCTTTTGCGCGGCCGCGTCGAGCGCGGCGCGCAACTGCTTGTTCGCGCCGACTCCGCCTGCGATCACGAGCCGCTTCAAGCCGGTTTCCTTCAGCGCCGCCACGCACTTGGCGGTCAACACGTCGACGATCGCTTCGACGAAGGCGCGCGCCAGGTTGGCCTTGTCCTGCTCGCAGATATTGGCGGGATGGTTCTTCACGGCCGTCAGCACGGCCGTCTTCAAGCCGGAAAAACTGAAATTCAAATCCTTCGAATGCAGCATCGGGCGCGGCAGCTTGTAGGCGTCGGCGTCGCCGAATTCCGCGAGGCGCGAAATCGCCGGCCCGCCCGGATAGCCGAGGCCGAGCAGCTTGGCCGATTTGTCGAACGCTTCGCCGGCGGCATCGTCGAGCGTCTCGCCGAGCAAGCGATAGCGGCCGACGCCGTCCACCCGCATCAATTGCGTATGGCCGCCCGACACCAGCAGCGCGACGAAGGGAAATTCGGGAGGATCGGCTGCCAGCAGCGGCGACAGCAGGTGGCCTTCGAGATGATGCACGCCGATCACCGGCTTGCCGAGCGCCAGCCCGAGGCTGCAGGCGACCGAGGCGCCGACCAGCAGCGCGCCGGCCAGCCCCGGTCCCTGGGTATAGGCGATGGCGTCGATACCGGTGCGGGCGACGCCGCCCTGGTCCAGGACTTGTTCGAGCAGCGGAATTGCGCGCCGGATATGATCGCGCGACGCCAGTTCCGGCACCACGCCGCCGTATTCTTCATGCATCGCGACTTGCGAATGCAGCGCATGCGCCAGCAGGCCGCGCTCCGTGTCATACAGGGCGAGGCCGGTTTCGTCGCAGGAGGATTCGATGCCGAGGACGATCATGAGAAGGCGGGAAGTGCGCGTTGCAAAGCGCCATTGTAATGGAACTGTCGCCGCGCCCGTCCCGCCTCGTCGCCGCGTTGCTAATCGCGCAACGCGTCGGCCGGCGCGATGCGCATCGCGATCCAGGTATTGCGCGCGGCGGCCAGCGCCGCGACGGCCAGTCCGGCGGCCGGCGCGACGGCGAGCACCCAGTAGACATGCGGCGCTCGGTCGACGAAGGTGGCGAGGTAGTGCGCGATGGCCAGGCCCGCAAACGGCAGCGCGATGATCGCCGCGACCGCGCACAGCGTGCCGAATTCGCGCGCGACGATGCCAGCGATGTCGCGCCGCCGCGCGCCGTACAGTTTGCGCAGCACGATCTCGCGCGTGCGGCGCTGCACGGTGTAGGCCGACAGTACATACATGCCGAACGCGGCGATCGCGATGGCGATGCCGGTCGAGACCGCCAGCAGCTTTCCGACGCGCGCATCCTCGGCGTAATCGAGCGCCAGGTAGTGGCTGGCCGGGTGCAAGTCGAGCACGGAATCGGAGAAGTGCCGCGCCCACAGCGCCTCGACCGCGCGTTCGGTTTCCGGTATCGAGCCGGAGACGCGCAACGTCACGACGAAGGCGTTGCTGCCCGGTTCATAGAACACCGGCTGGGTCGGCTCGCGCAGCGAATCGAAGCGGATGTCGCGCACGACGCCGATGATGCGCCGCTCGTACACCTTGCCGTCGTCGCCGTCGTTGTAGAGCAATTGCCCGACCGCGGCTTCGTTCGAGGCAAAGCCGAGCATCCGGACCGCGGTCTCGCTGACGACGACCTTCTGCCATTCCTGCTCGCCATCCCTCTTTTCGTCGAACAGCCGGCCGGCCGTCGGCCGCAGGCCGTACACATCGAAGAATTCACGGCCGACGATCTTTTTCTCCAGCGTCGTACTGGCGCCGCCCTGACGGCGCAGTTGCTGGATCGCCAAGTCGACATGCCGCCCGACGGCGTCGAGACTGGTGGTCACGCCGGCAACGCCGGGCAAGCGCCGCAGATCGGCGATCAGCGCGCGGGCGCGGGCGCTTTCTCCGACCGGTTCGTGCAGATCCAGCGCTAGCAGGGGCGCCGGATCGAAGCCGGGGTCGCTATGCATCGCATGGCGCATCTGCCAGGCGATCGTCAGCGTCGCGGCAGCCAAACCGATGGCGGCGGCGAACTGGAACACGGTCAGGCCGAAGCGAACGCGTCGCCCGCCTGCCGTCTCGGTATTGGCGCGGCCGGTCAACACGCGCGTCGCCGGAACACGCAGGGCGATACGCGCCGGCTGGATGCCGCAGGCCAGACCGATGGCGGCGGCGGCGGCGAATACCGACGCAAGATGGGGCCATGAGAATATGCTCTCGAGATCCCTTGCCACGAGCGCGGCGAACGCCGGCAGCAGCCACCACGCCAGCAGCAAGCCCGCGACGGCGGCGATCATGACGACCAGCAGCGATTCGGCGAGGAATTGCAGCGCCACTTGCCTGGCGTCGGCGCCGAGTATTTTGCGCATGCCGATTTCGCGTTGGCGGCGCAGCACGCGCACGGTCGCCAGGTTGATGTAGTTGGCGGCGGCCAGCCCGAGAATCAAGGCCGCGATGGCCGCCAGTCCGGCGACCGCCATGCGATTGCCGCGATCGCCGGACTGGCCTCCGGCGTTGCGGGCGATGTCCTGATCGAAATAGGCCTCGCGCAACGGCGCGAGCCGGATGTCCATCACCTTGCGCTGGCCGAGGCGCGCGCGGATATCCGGCGGCAGGTTTTGCACCAAGGAGTGGTTGTCGACGGCCTGCTGCATGGCGGCGGCGACGCCGTCGATCGAGGCGCCGGGTTTCACGCGCACCAGCATCTTGAACCAGAGATGAGGGGAGTGTTGCTGGACGGCCTCGGCCATTTCGGGCGGAAAGGTCACCGAGCGCAGTCCGTGCATAACCTCGAACGGCATTGTCGTGGCGGCGGGCGGCGCGGCGACCACGGCGCCGATGCGCAAGGCTTTGCCGCCGGCGGATACGACGCGGCCGACCGCGCGGACATCGCCGAACCATTGCCTGGCGGTCGCATCGGTGACGACAAGCCCGTCCGGACTCTCGAGCGTCGTGTCGACATCGCCGTCGATCGTCTTCAATCCGACCATGGCCGGAAACGGCGGAAGCGCGATGGCGGTTTTCATGGCGCGGGCGCTGCCGCCTAGCTTTACCATCAGGTCAGGCACCCTCCGATGGTGGACCGCGACCTCGACGACGCCCGGCGCGGCGGCGGCCACCTGTTGCAAGATCAACGGCGCCTGCTCGAACCAAGGCTCGTTCTGATGAACGTTGAACCGCTGCTTCACGTAGTAGACATTGTCCACGTCGGGCACATGCGCATCGTATTGCAGCGAATGCCGGACGAATCCGAGCAGCAGCATGCAGGCGGCAAAGCCGACCGCCAGGCCGAGCACGACCACCAGGGAATAGGCCGGTTCCTGCATCAGGAAACGCCAGCCGATGCGGAAATCTCGCAGTCTCATCGCCGTCACCTCACGCCGCCAACAAGGCATCGACCAGGATGCTGCCGTCGAGCAGCTGCAAGGTGCGCGATGCCTGCGCCGCATGCATCGGCGAATGGGTGACCATCACGACGGTCGTGCCTTCGGCATTGATCTGGCGCAGGATGCGCATCACATCGTTGCCATGCGCGGTGTCGAGGTTGCCGGTCGGTTCGTCCGCCAGCAGCAGCGCCGGTTTCGCGACCAGAGCGCGGGCGATCGCCACGCGCTGCTGCTGGCCGCCGGACAATTGCGAGGGATAGTGGCGCGCGCGATGCGCCACGCCGAGCTGGTCGAGCATCTCGGTGACGCGTTCGCGGCGCTCCTTTCTTGGCAGGCCGGTGTATTCGAGCGCGAGCTCGACGTTTTCCGCGACGCTCAATTCCTCGATCAGATTGAAACTCTGAAAAATGAATCCTATCTTTCCGCGGCGCAGGCGATTGAGGCGGGCTTCGCTCCAGCCGGCGACGTTCTGACCGTCGAACCAGTATTCTCCGGAATCGGGAATGTCGAGCAATCCGAGCACCGAAAGCAGAGTCGACTTGCCGCAGCCGGACGGTCCGGTGATGGCGACATATTCGCCGGCATCGATTTCCAGCGTGACGCGGTCGAGGGCGGTCGTGCGCACTTCGCCGCCGATATAGGATTTGCTGACATTGACGAGCTTGAGCATGAAGTCTCCTTGTTATCTGCTCGGTTGCGGGGGGATTGTGTCATGTTCGAGGCGCCTGTCGACTATTTCACGAGATGCAGCCGTTCGGCCCGGCCGAAAGCCGCATAATTCGACACGATGACCTTTTCGCCTTCGGCGAGTCCGGCCAGCACTTCGACCTGGCGGCTGTTGCGGCGGCCGATGCGGACCGTGCGGCGTTCGGCGGTCGTTCCGTCGGCCGCCAGAACGAATACCCAGGCGCCTCCGGTTTCGGCGAGGAAGCCGGCGTTGGGCAGCAGCAGGCTGTCGGTCGATTCGCCGAGCGTGATGCTGACATCGACGCCTTGGCCGGGGTTGAGCGCGGCGGGAGGCGTTCCGGCGAACACGAGCTCGACGGTGAAACGGCTGTTCTTGATCTGCGGAAGGACGCGGGCGACTTCGACCGCGTGATGATGCCGATCGAGCGCCGCGCTGCCGCGCCGGCCGACCGCGACGCGATTCAGGTAAAACTCGTCGATCTGGGCCGCCAGCTTGAAGCGCGCGGGATCATCGATGCGGCCGAGATGCTGGCCGGCCTTGACCGTTTCGCCGACCTGCAATTGGAAATCGGTCAGGCGGCCGGTGACCGGCGCGCGCACCGCCAGCGCATCGAGGTTCGCGCTGACGAGGCGCAATCCTGCCGCCAGGCGCGTGATCGCGTGTTCAAGCTGCTTGATCGCATCGCGCTTGATGGCCAGGTCGGTGGCCCCGGCGTCCTTTTCGTCGACGTATGCACTATGCAGCCGGGCCAGGCGATCGACCGACTCCTCCAGCACGGCGGTCGAAACGAAACCCTTTTCCGCGAGGCCGGCATGGCGTGCGTGCTGCCTTTTCGCCTGGTCCAGGTTGAAGGACAGGTCGGACAGGCGGCGCCGATGTTCCGCGCGGCTCGCTTCGAGCGCGACACGCAGGTTGGACAGGTTGGAGATCTGTTGCGCGAGCTCCGATTGTCTGGCAAGAAAATCCAGCTGACGCTGCGGATTCGACAGGCGAAACAGCAAATCTCCCTTCTTCACCGGCATTCCGTCGCGGGCGAACACTTCTTCGACGCGGCCGGCTTCCACCGCATCGAGCACGACCGATGTCAGCGGAACGGCCTGGGCGCGCACGACGACATCGTCGCGGAACATGCCGCGCTCGGCGGCGGCGACCCGAATCTCGGCGGCGCGCACCTGCAGGCCGCGCGGCATGAGTTGCCACGCCGCCGCGATGCCCGCGAGCGCCAGGATGAATCCGCCGGCGGCCGCGGCGACGCGCTTGCCGTGACGAGGACGAAGCGGCGCGTCCATGGCGGCGCCGGTGAGGTCGGGAGGAGTGGCGGAATAGGGTTTCATGGGATGCGAAAGCGTTGGTTGCGACAGTGCAAGCTCCATGCCATGCGTTGACGGCGGCCGGAATCGCAGACCGGCGGCGCAATGTGTCCATGACCGGACAATGAAGTGTTCGAATACGGACAGTTGTCCGGGACGCGAGGGATTTTTTTACGGATGGCGAATCGCGACTGCTAGAATCGGCCGGCATTTCATGTTCTCCGCCACTTCACCACAATGTCCGACCGCGCAGCCCGTATCCTGATACTTGAAGACGACGCCGACGTCGCATGCGCCGCGCAACTGCTGCTGCGCCGGCGTTCCGGCGCGGCGACGCAGGTGCAGGTACTGTCCGATCCCCGGCGCTTGCCCGAGTCGCTGAACGCGGGCGCTCCCGATGTCGTGCTGCTCGACCTCAATTTCACGGCCGGCCGCGCCGACGGCGCCGAAGGACTGGCCGTGCTCGACCAACTGCGCGCGCTGCCGCGGCCGCCGGCGGTGATCGCGATGACGGCTTACGCGGACGTGCCACTCGCCGTCGAAGCCTTGAAGCGGGGCGCCTGCGATTTCATCACCAAGCCTTGGGACAATGCGCGCCTTGCCGCGGCGGTGGAGAGCGCGCTGGCGCGCCGCATCGCCGAACCGCCTCCGGAGAGTCCCGCTACGCAATCCTTGATGGGAAATTCGCAGGCGATGCGCCAGTTGCGGGCCTTGATCGCCAATGTCGGGCCGACCGAAGCGAACGTCCTGGTCCTGGGCGAGAACGGCGCCGGCAAGGAACTGGTGGCGCGCGCCATCCATCAGGCGTCGCGCCGGGCGCAACGTTCCTTTCTCGCCGTCGACATGGGAACCGTCCCGGAGTCCACGTTCGAAAGCGAATTGTTCGGTCACCGCAAAGGATCGTTCACCGATGCGCGCCACGATCGCGCGGGACGCTTTCAAGCGGCCAACGGCGGCACGCTGTTTCTCGACGAGATCGGCAACATGCCGTTCGCGGCCCAGGCCAAGCTGCTCACCGCGCTGGAACGGCGGGAGGTGACGCCGCTTGGCGCGGACCGGCCGCAGACGATCGATGTGCGCATCGTCTCCGCCACCAATCTCGACGAGGCGAAGCTGTTCGACGCGGGCGTGTTCCGCCCCGACCTGCTGTTCCGCCTCAATACCGTCGTGATCCGCGTTCCACCTTTGCGCGAGCGGCGCGAAGACATCCCCGCCCTGTTGCGGCACTATCTGTCGCACTATCAGCGCCGCTACGACAAGCCGGCGCGCGAAATCGCCGTCCCGGCCTTCGAGGCCTTGTGCGCGCACGCTTGGCACGGCAACGTGCGCGCCTTGCGCCATGCCTGCGAGCGGGCCGTCATCCTGGCTCAGGAAGAACGCTATCGCCTCGACGACTTCGGTCTCGGCGCCGCCGAGCGGGCGCCGACGGAAGCGCCGCACGCCGCCGCCGGAACGGCCGACGGGCCGGAAACCTTGAAGCTCGACGCCATCGAGCGCGGCGCGATCGCCGCGGCGCTCGCGCAAGTGCAGGGTAATGTCAGTCGCGCCGCCAAGTTGCTCGGAGTGAGCCGGGCGGCGCTGTATCGCAAGCTCGAAAAACATGGCCTTTGAACGGGACAGGCCTTCGTATTCCGGCCCGAAGCGCCGCGTGGCGGCAGGCGCGTTGCTGCTGGCCGCCGGCGCGCTGGGGGCAGGGATGACGATTGCCGGGACGCCCGAAGCCGGCGCAACGGCGGCAGCCGCGCTGGCGGTGCTCATGGGATGCGTCTTCATGCGGCGCGGCCTGGCGGAATTGGCGCCGGCTTCGCAAGCGCTACCGATCGAGGTGCCGGTCGGCATGCCCCGGGACCGCGCCGAGCTGGCCGCGAAATTGCTGGCGCTCGAGGCGCGGCTCGAACATGCGCCGGCGGCGTTGTTCCTGCTGTCCGCGCGGTCGAGCGCGGGGGGCGCCGCCATCTCCCCGATGAACATCAATGCCCGCCGTTTGCTGGCGCCCGGCCGCGCCGTCGACGCGAACGGCTTGTTCGCCAGGCTCGACGCCCTGGTGCCGGGACAACGTCATGTCATCGATTTCGACACCGAGCGCGGCCGCGAGCGCGCCATCGGGCTGGCCTCGGAAATGACCGTGGAAGGCGTTCCGCAGCGGATCGCCATGCTGATACCTGTCGAAAGCGAACTGGAGGCGGAGGCGATGCAGGCGTGGCAGAGGCTCGTTCACGTATTGACGCATGAAATCATGAATTCGCTTACGCCGGTCGCGTCGTTGTCGCAAACCTCGCGCGACCTGCTGGCCGACGTGCGCGCGGCGCTGCCGGCGGGAACGGAGCAAGATCTGGCGCAGGACGTCGATGTGGCGCTCGATGCCATCGGCCGGCGTGCCGGCAGCCTGGCGCATTTCGTCGGCAACTATCGTTCGCTCGCCAGCGTTCCGGCCGCGCAACCGCAGGCGGTGGCGGTCGCCGCGGTGTTTGCCCGCCTGTCCGCACTCGTCTCCCCGGGTTGGCAGGCGCGCGGCGGACGGGCGGATTTCTCGGTCGAGCCGGCATCCCTCGAATTGATGATCGATCCCGGCCAGTTCGAACAGGCATTGATCAATCTGCTGAAGAACGCGGAGGAAGCGACCGCTGCCACGGCAGGACCGGAGCTCGCGGTGAGCGCGCGCTTGATTCGAGGCGGCCGTCTACGCATCGAGATCCGCGATAACGGTCCCGGCGTCGACGATGAATGGATATCGCATATCTTCACGCCATTCTTCTCGACCAAGAACAAAGGCAGCGGCATCGGGCTGGCGATGGTGCGGCAGCTCGTGCATCGGAACGGCGGCACGGTGCGTTATGCGAAGCAGGTGGGCGCCGGCGCGTGTTTCGTCATGACGTTCTGATTTCATGGTTCGGCCCATGCCGAATCTTTCGAAACGCGTCCGCGGCTATAGTCGGCATCAACGCCATTCGTTCCCGATTGCCATGCACACCGCCTGTCCCGCCCATGCTTGCGCTCCGGCGCCGCAGACGCTCGTCATCGAGCCATCCATCCTCTACTTCGGCACGCCGGTCGCACTGATCAGCACCTTGAGCGAGGATGGCACCACCAACCTGTCGCCGATTTCCTCGTTGTGGGCACTCGGCCGGCGCATCGTGCTCGGCATGGGCTGCAGCGGGCTCGGCGCGGAAAACCTGATGCGCGGCGGCGAATGCGTGATCAACTTGCCGTCGGCCGCGCTGTGGCGGCAGGTCGAGAGCATCGGCCGCGCCACGGGACGCGACCCGGTGCCGGAGCACAAGCGGGCGATGGGCTATGTCCACGAAGCGGACAAGTTCTCGCGCGCCGGATTGACGCCGGCTGCCTCCGAGGAAGTCGCGCCGCTGCGCGTGCTCGAATGCCCGCTGCAGATCGAAGCCAGGCTGTTGCAGGCGCATCGCCCGGCCGGCTGGCCGCACGACCCGGACGCGACGGCTTTCGTGATGCTCGAAACGCAAGCGCTGAGGGTGCATGCCCATTGCGACATCGTCGTGCCGGGCACGCATCACATCGACACCTCGGCGTGGGAGCCGCTGCTCTACGTGTTCCGCCATTACTTCGGAACCGGCGGCCGGCTCGGCGCCAACTTCCGCGCCGAGGCTTGAGCGCCTTGTCGCTCGAAAGCGAACGCGCTGGTCGGGTCGCCCATGTTCGGACGCACCGCCCGGCAGCGGTTCGAGCCGGAAACGCCTGGTGATGAACTCGAGGATCGAGGTCGTATCCATCGTCGTGTGATCGACGCGGCCGCGCTTGGCGAAGGGCGAGATGACGAGGGTCGGAATCCGCGAGCCCGGGCCTCGGCGGTCGCCTCAGCCGGCAAGCGTGCCTGCCGCCGCCTGCGGCCAGAGTAGCGTTGCGCTTGGTTTCACTGGCTTTTCCGGGTTACAGAGGTTACGGGGCAGAGGGTAGAGGCGAAGCGCCGATTGTAGCGTCCTGTGTCAAGATAAGGTCCGCAGCGGGGCCCGCTCCGCGTTCGATTATGATGCCGCTTGTCGCGCACCGGCGTGCCGACATAGAACAAGGATCGATCGGCTTGAAAAACTTCATGCAACTTCCCTTCCGCCGCCGCCTCGCGCTGCTGGCCGCGGGCGCCGCGCTGGCGGCGGCATCCCTCGCCGCGCTGCTGCTGGCATATACCCTCATCGTCGTCGTGCCGAACCTGCCGCCGCTCGACAGCCTGACCGACTACCGGCCGAAACTGCCTTTGCGCGTGTACACCGCGGACAATGTCTTGATCGGCGAATTCGGCGCCGAGCATCGCGACTTCGTCCCGATCAAGGACATGCCGCCGCTGATGAAGAACGCCTTGCTGGCGATCGAGGATAGCCGCTTCTACGAACACGGCGGCATCGATTTCCAGAGCGGCATTCGCGCCGTGCTGGCCAATCTGCTGCGGCCGCGCTCGCAGGGCGCTTCGACGATCACGATGCAAGTGGCGCGCGAGTTCCTGCTCACACGCGACAAAAACTTCGGCCGCAAGCTGACCGAGATCGTGCTCACCCTGCAGATCGAGAGCCGCCTTTCCAAGGATCGGATTCTCGAGCTGTACATGAACCAGATCTATCTCGGCGAGCGCAGCTACGGTTTCGCCGGCGCCGCGCGCACCTATTTCGGCAAGACCTTGCAGGAACTGACGATCGCCGAGACCGCTTTGCTGGCCGGCTTGCCGCAGCGCCCCGGCACCGCCAATCCGGTCGTCAACCCGGAGCGGGCCAAGCAGCGCCGGCAGGCGGTGCTGGCGCGCATGCACCAGCTCGGGCATATCACGGCGGCGCAATACGACCAGGCGCGGCGCGAGGAGATCCATGTGCGCAGCCGCCGCCAGCCGTTCGGCGCGCATGCCGAGCATGCCGCCGAGATGGTGCGCCAGGCGATTTACGCGCAATACAAGGACGAGGCCTATACGCGCGGCATCAACGTCTATACGACGCTCGACAGCCGCGAACAGGAAGCCGCGTATCGCGCCTTGCGGCGCCAAGTGATCGAATACGAATCGCGCCACGGCTATCGCGGCCCGGAAGCGCGGATCGACTTGCCCGAGGGCGAGGACGAGCGGCAGGAAGCGATCGAGGACGCCCTGCTCGATGCGCCCGACGCCGGCGATCTGCAGCCGGCGATCGTGCTCGCCGCGACGCCGCAAGCGATCCGCGCGCAATTGCTGTCGGGCGAGGTCCTCGAACTGCGCGGCGACAGCCTGCGCCTCGTTGCCGGCGCGCTGCGCGCGAACGCCGGCAAGCAGTTGCGGGTGCAGGCCGGCTCGCTGATCCGCGTGACGCGCGAGGCGGCCGCCGGGGCGCCGCCGCGCTGGACGGTCGTGCAATTGCCGCGCGTGGAGGCGGCCTTGGTCGCGCTCGACGCCCGCGACGGCGCCTACCGCGCGCTGGTCGGCGGTTTCGATTTCGGCCTGCGCAAGTTCAACCATGCCACGCAGGCATGGCGCCAGCCCGGCTCCAGCATCAAGCCCTTCGTCTATTCGGCGGCGCTGGAAAAGGGCTTCTCGCCGGCGACGCTGATCAACGACGCGCCGCTGGTCGTCGGCGCGGCGGAAACCGGCGGCAAGGCATGGGAGCCGAGGAACGACGACGGCTTCGACGGCCCGTTGACGATGCGCACCGCGCTCGCCAAGTCGAAGAACGTGCCCTCGGTGCGCATACTGCGCGCGGTCGGCGCGGCGCACGCGCGCGACTACCTGGCCCGCTTCGGTTTCGACAGCGGCAGGCATCCGGCCAATCTCACCATGACGCTCGGCACCGGCGCGACCACGCCGCAGCAGTTGGCCGGCGCCTACGCCGTGTTCGCCAACGGCGGCTATCGCATCGAACCTTACCTGATCCGCAAGATCACCGACGCGCGCGGCAATCTCTTGTCGCAAGCCGAGCCCAAGCGCGCCGGAGAGGAAACCGAGCGCGTGCTCGACGAGCGCAATGCCTTCGTGATCGATTCGATGCTGCGCGACGTGGTCGGCCGCGGCACCGGCGCGGCGGCGCTGAAGCTGGGGCGCGGCGATCTGGCCGGCAAGACCGGCACCACTTCCGACGCCGTCGACGGCTGGTTCGCCGGCTATGCGGGCGACGTGGTGGCGGTGGCATGGATGGGATACGACGAACCGAGATCGCTGGGCGGCCGCGAGTTCGGCGCCACGCTCGCGTTGCCGATCTGGATCGACTACATGCGGGCCGCGCTGGCCGGCAAGCAGGAGGCGCGGCGCGCCGTGCCGGCCGGATTGTCGCAGGTCGACGGCGACTGGGCGTACGACGAATTCGTGGGAGAGGGCGCGGTACGGACGGTCGGCTTCGACGGCGGCGAAACGACGGCGGTCCCGGGCATGGCGTCGGGCGCGGTCGCGGACGATGGCGGGACGGCCGCCGGCGCCGGGCATTGACGGCGGGCCGGGCCATCCTGCGCCCGGTTTCCCCATGAAAAATTTTCGGGCGCGAATGTCACACATCGCCGGCCTGGCTCGTCTTGTGTGTGACCAGGACCAGTCGAGGACCCCATGCTCAACCGACGCAACGCCCGATTACTGCTTGCCCTCATTCTTGCGGGCAATGGAATAGCCATGCTCGCCATGCCGCAGGCATGGTATTCGATGATGCCAGGGGTCGCGCATACCGGCCCCTTGAATCCGCACTTCGTACGGGATGTCGGCGCCGCCTATCTGATCGCAGGCGGCGCCTTTGCCTGGCTCCGGAGCAGGCCCGAGGCCTGGCCGGCGGCGTTGACCGGCGGCGCCTTCCTCTCCTTGCATGCGCTCATCCATGTCGGCGAAATGTTCGCCGGCTCGATCGACCCGCATCACTTGCTGCGCGATCTGCCCGGCGTCTTCCTGATCCCAGTATTCGCGCTTTGGCTTGCCTGGCCGGGCCGGCGTATTCGCAATATCCATTCACATAAGGAGATCTATCATGCTCAAGTGGATCGCACGGGCCCAACTCGACAAGTTTGAACGCGCTTTTGATTATGACGTGAGCTACATGCGCGAGATGCTCGACACGAGCCGGCGCGGCTTCATGCGTTTTTCGCCGGTCGCCAAGATGGCGGCCTATCGGGAAGACGTACCTGTCGATGCCTGGTACGCGGCGAAGATCGTCGCCTTGCTCGTCGAGGATTGCGGGCCGTGCACGCAACTGGTGGTGAGAATGGCCGAGGCGGACGGCGTTTCCCAAGCGGTATTGCGCAGCGTTCTCTTGAATGACGAGAAGGGGATGGGAAACGACGTCGCATTGTCGGTGCGATTCGCGCGCGCCGTGCTCGCGCATGATGCCGGCGCCGATGCCTTGAGGACAGAGATCGCCGCACGTTGGGGCGCGCGCGCGGTGTTGTCGCTGGCGCTGGCCATCGCCGCATCGCGCGTCTTCCCGACCGTAAAATATGCGCTCGGCCACGGCATGGCGTGCAGCCGGGTGCGCGTCGGCGACGTCGACATGCGTCCGGCCGCCGCGCCGGCATGACAACGACGACCAGGAGAACAGGCATGGCGGAAGGGAATTGCGATACCGACGAATTCGAGGCGCATCGCCGCTATTTGCGTTCGCTCGCGTATCGCATGCTGGGCTCGCGCACCGATGCGGAAGACGCGGTCCAGGATGCCTGGCTGCGCTGGCGCGCGGCCGATCGAGGCGCTGTCGAAAATCCGCGCGCCTATCTTTCGCGCACGGTGACGCGGCTCTGCCTCGATCGCCTCAAGTCCGCGCAGGCGCAGCGCGAGGTCTATGTCGGCGCCTGGCTGCCGGAGCCGGTGGTGGACGACGAATCGGAATTCCAGCCCGGGCCGGAGGCGATGCACGAACTGGCGAGCGACCTCTCCTTCGCTTTCATGCTGACGCTGGAGCGCCTTTCTCCGCTGGAGCGCGCGGCTTTCCTGCTGCACGATGTGTTCGACATGGACTTCGGCGAGATCGCGCAGGCATTGGGACGCTCGGAAAGCGCATGCCGCCAGCTCGCGGCGCGCGCCCGCAACAACGTGCATGCCAACCGTCCGGCATTCAAGGTCGCGCCCGACCAGGTGCAACGCTTGGCTGAAGCCTTCGCCAACGCGATCCGGCTGGGCGATGTGGCGGCCCTGGCGGCGGTGCTGGCGCAGGATGCGACTTTCACCTCCGACGGCGGCGGCCGCGTGGCCGCGGTGCCGTTGCCGGTGATCGGACGCGACAAGGTGGCGAAGCTCATTATCGGCTTCGCCCGGCAGTACGATCCGCGGGAGTGCCGCGTGCGCCGCGCACGCATGAATGGCCTCGAAGGATTTGTCCTGTCGACGGCGGATGGCGTGCCGATCCAGACGCTGGCGATCGAACCGGACGCGCGCGGCAAGATCCAGGCGATCTACGTGGTGCGCAATCCGGAAAAATTGCAGAGGGTTGCGCCCTAGTGCTCCGACACGCCCTGATTTACGGCTTCTGCCGGGCGCTCGGAGACGATTGCCGCGTTGCACATCCGCGCGATAGCAACACTATCGCTGTGGTGTGCGCCTTGCACTCGCCTTCGATCGCCGCGGCATGAACCGCAAATCGGGACGTGTCGAACCACTAGGCCGCGCGTTCCGCCTGTCGCAAAGCCGCCTCCAGCTCGGCGATCCGCGCCTTCAGCGCCGCGTTCTCCGCATTGAGTTCATCGATGCGCGCCGCCAGCGCGGCGGTTTCCGATGGCGGCGCCGCCGCTTCGCTGCGCGCTTCGGTCCGGGTTTCCACCCTGGCCGCCTTGGGAGCCGCGCGCGATTCGCGCACCTGTTTCGCCAACTGCTTCAATTCCTCCTTGCCGGCGATCACGGCGGCGACCTGCTTCTCCGGCGGCAGCGAGGCGACCGCCGCCGCCGCATTGATCGAAATGGTGCCCAGCCGCACGGCTTCCACCAGTTCGGGCGCGGCCGTCTTCTGGATTTTCTCGATGCGGCTGATGGCGTTGCTGCTGATGCCGGCCGCCTTGGCGACGTCCTCGCGCGTGCCGAGCGGGAGCGGCGGCGGATCGGCGGGCAGGTTTGCCGGCGCGTTCTCCGCAGCGACTTCTTTCGTCGCGGCCTCTTCCTGCGCCTTCGCGCGATCGGTCAGGATCGCCTTCTTGCGCAACGCGAGCATGCCGCGCTGGAAGTCGGTCACGCTGCGGCGCGCCAGCTGGTTGTCGATCATCCACAGCATCACATCCTCGATCGAGGTGAACCTGTCGTTCTGCACGGTCTTGAATTCGATTCCGTGCTTCCGGCAGATCGCATAGCGGTTGTGGCCGTCGATGAGCACGTCGCCCCAGAGCACCAGCGCGTCGCGGCAGCCTTCCGCCAGGATGCTGCGCTCAAGCGCTGCGTATTCGTTGGGCGTCAAGGGATCGACGTAGGTCCGTAGTTCGTCATTGATGCTGATGTTCATGTTTCCGAGAGTCTTGAATCGAAGCGCCGTCCAGCCGGAACGCCGGCGGCCGCGGCGCGGCGGGCGCCCGTATTCTAAGGGATGACGGCAGAGAGGAACGATTCTCGGCCAGGTGCGGCCTATCTCACCGGCGCTCTCCGGTGGAGAGATAAGCTTCCTTGACCGAAGCGGTGGCGAGCGCCCTTTGCCTGAGGTCCTTGGCCTGGCTGAGATAGGCGTAATCGCCGACGATGACGGGGTAATAGTCGTTGCCCGGCGTCGTCACGCCGACCCAGGCGTTCAGGGTCTTGTCTTCGGCGTTGACCTGGTCGGCAAACCGTTGGGCGGCGTCGCGATCCTTGAACGATCCGACGATGACCCAGTATTTTTTCGGTTCGCCGCCGTATCCGAAGAAAACGCCGACGCCTTCCTTGATCCGCTGCAACGTCCCTTTTTGCGTGACGGCGTCCGGGTTCCGCAGCGGCGGCGCCTGGCGGGGATCGGCCGGCTGGGCATGGGCGGTCGGGATGAGAAAGCCGGGCAGGGCGGCCGCGACCGAATCGACCTTGTGTCCGCCTGACCAGGTGGTGATCATGGCGGGCGCGGCCACGGCGAGCGCGACGATCTTGATGCGTTTCCGTTCGTCCGAGATCCAGGCGACGAAACCGCCCAGGAACATCAGGATCGGCGTCAGCAGCCCGTAACCCACTTGGTAGGCCAGCAGTTGATCGGCGGTGAGGTTCGACGCATGCGCCACGACATGCGCGTAATCCTGGCCCAGGAATTTGACCAGCACCGCGGAGAATCCGCCCAATGCCCCGAGGATTGCCTTCTCGATGCTCGACATACTTTCCTCCTGCTGTCGCGAATTGGAAAAACATGCCTAGAACTCATTTCATAAATAGGAGCGGCCCCTCCTATTTATGAAATGAGTTCTAGTAAAACATGGCCGGCTGCCGGCGTATGCTGCCATGAGGAGAGGATGAGGGCAACGGCGGCGCAATGGCTTGTCGCCGATCATGACGATTTTCGCAAAGCCGTCCCTCCCCTAAAATGCTATCGTTGCGCCCACGGCGGGGCGCCGTGCTCTTACCGATCGCCGACCCGGCCCTGCCCGGAATCCCGATCGCAAACCAAAGGAAGACACGATGAAACGATTCAATGGCCGGGCGGCTTGCGCCGGCGCGCTTGCCGCCGGCATGCTGCTCTGCTGCACTGTCGCGGCGGCCGACCGCGGCGCGCCGCCCACCGCGAAAATCGATGTCGTCGACAAGTACGACGGCGATATCACGGTGACCGACTCCTACCGCTGGCTGGAACAGAACGACGACCGGACTCGCGCCTGGAGCCTGGCCCAGGACAAGCGCACGCGCCGCTATCTCGACCGCTTGCCGCACCGCAAGCCGATGTTCCAGCACCTGATGAAACAGGCCGCGGCCACCTCGAGTTCGTACTATGCGCTGCATGCGGCCGGCGGCAAGCTGTTCGCGATGTATAACCAGCCGCCGAAACAGCAGCCGATGATCGCCTTGCTGAGCAACGCGGCCGATCCGAAGGAGGCGCGCGTCATCGTCGATCCGAATGCGATCGATCCGAAGGGCACCACGGCGATCGACTGGTTCGTGCCGTCGCCGGACGGCCGGCACGTGGCCGTGTCGATGTCGGAAAACGGCAGCGAAGACGGTTCGCTCCACGTGTTCGAGGTCGCTAGCGGCAAGAAATTGAGCGAGGTGATTCCGCGCGTGCAATATCCCACCGGCGGCGGCAGCCTCGCCTGGCGCGCCGACGGCAGCGGCTTCTGGTACACCCAATACCCGGGGCCGGACCGTCCGGCGGAGGAACATCATTTCTACGAGAAGCTCTACTACCACAAGCTCGGCGACGATCTCGTCAAGGATGTCTACGTGCTCGGCAAGGATTTGCCGAAAGTGGCGGAGATCTTCCTCGACAATCGCCAGAACCCGAACCACACCGTGGTCACCGTCGCCAACGGCGACGGCGGCGAGTTCGCGCATTACGTGATCGGACCGGACGATGCCGTCAAGCAGGTCACGCGTTTCGAAGATAAGGTGGTCGCCGCGACGGTCGGCCCGGACGGCGCGATGTATCTCGTCTCGCGCAAGGATGCGCCGCGCGGCCGACTGCTGAAGCTGGCGCCGAACGACTATGATCTGGCGCGCGCCAAGGTGATCGTGCCGCAATCGGAAGCGGTGCTGCAGGGAAGCGGCGAGACCAACGGCGCGCCGGTCGTCGTGACCAAGCAAGCGATCTATGTGAGCCAGCTGGTCGGCGGCCCGTCGCGCGTCGCGATCTTCGGTCACGACGGCACCCCGCGCGGCGAATTGCCGTTGCCCGGCGCGGTCAATGTCGACGAGATCGAGCCGCTGGCCGACGGCACGCTGCTGTATTCGGTGCGCGCCTATCTGAACCCGCCGTATTTCGCGCGTTACGACGAGGCGAGCGGCAAGGCGCTGCCGACCGGGCTGGCGCAAACGAGCCCGGTCGTGTTCGACGACGTCGTGGTGGTGCGCGAATTCGCGACCTCGAAGGATGGCACCAGGATTCCGCTCAATATCGTGCGCCGCAAGGATCTCAAGCTCGACGGCTCGAACCCGGTGCTGCTGAACGCCTACGGCGGCTACGGCGTCAGCATGACGCCGCGCTACCTGGGCGCCGCTACCCGCCTGTGGCTCGACGCCGGCGGCGTGTTCGTCGTCGCCAACCTGCGCGGCGGCGGCGAGTTCGGCGAGGAATGGCACCAACAAGGCATGCTGACCAGGAAGCAGAACGTGTTCGACGACTTCATCGCGTCGGCCGAATATCTGGTCAAGGCCGGTTACACGACGCCCAAGCGCCTTGCCGCCATCGGCGGCAGCAACGGCGGCCTGCTGATGGGCGCGGCGTTCACCCAGCGGCCCGACCTGTTCCGTGCCGTCGTCGCGACGGTCGGCATCTACGACATGCTGCGCGTCGAGCTCGATCCGAACGGCGCCTTCAACGTCACCGAATTCGGCAGCGTCAAGAATCCGGACGAGTTCAAGGCCTTGTTCGGCTATTCGCCTTATCACCGGGTCGTCGACGGCACCAAGTACCCGGCGATCTTCATGGCGACCGGCGAGACCGACGGCCGCGTCAACCCGATGCATTCGCGCAAGATGGTGGCGCGCCTGCAAGCGGCGACGGCGTCCGGCTATCCGGTCCTGCTCAGCATCAACGCGCATGCCGGACACGGCATCGGCAGTTCGCTCTCCATCAAGATCAACCAGACCGCCGACATCTACAGCTTCCTGTTCGACCAGCTCGACATGAAACTGCCGAAGATCGAGCGCCACCGGCCGGCGCCGGACACCAAGCAGGCGAATAAGTAGATATCAATTCGGCCTCCACTACCTGTGGCCGACTCTATATTTGCGCGTGGCAAGGATCTTGCTGAGGCGGGAGAGCACCAGTTTTTCGCGAACCCGCCATGACCGATCCCAAACATCTCAAGATAATCGTCATCAATTCGCTGGTCGCGCCGGAAGGCGCGGACGAGGCCGCCCTGCGGCAAGCGGAACGGGCGCGCGCCTTGCGCATCGGCTTGCTCGAGGGCGGCTATAACATTCTCGCGGCGCTACCGCCGACCGGCGACCTGGCGGCGCAGATCGTGCAGCTGCAGCCGGACGTGATCATCGTCGACGAGCAATCCGACGCCGCCTTGAAGCAGGTGGTCGAAGCCACGGCCGGTGCGCGCCGTCCGATCGTCTGCTTCACCGAAGATGATGACCGTGCCAAGATGCAGGCCGCCATCGAGGCGGGAGTCACTGCCTATGTCGTGGCCGGGCTGTCGTCGGACCGGGTCTCCGCCGTGCTGGATGTGGCGCTGGCGCGCTTCGAGTTCGAGCAGAAACTGCGGCATGAATTGTCCGAGACGAAAATGAAGCTCGCCGAGCGCAAGTTGATCGAGCGGGCCAAGGGCTTGCTCATGGAACGCCAGCGCTGTTCCGAAGACGAGGCTTATCGCAAGCTGCGGCGCCTGGCGATGGATCGCAACCTGAAATTGTCGGAAGTCGCGCAGCGCATACTCGATGTGGCCGATCTCTTGATCTGATTTGGTGAAACGCACAAAGACGGGGCATGTCACGCACGGTTTTCTGGCACAGGGGACCGCACGGTCGGAGGTTTTCGCTGGCACGCGGCTTGCAACGAGATGAACAGCGCCAACGGTGGCGCGAAGATTCAGTAAGGCAAGTCGAACCACGGCTGGTTCGATGACTTGGACAAAGGCGTCCGAACCCGGGGAGATATCTCGCGGGTTCGGACGCCTTTCTTTTTGGCACGCAAGAATAAGTACCAGACGAGGACAAGATGACGCATGACGACCGCAAGAACGAACCGATCCGCCGCCGGCTGTTGAAGACGGGCGCAACCCTGACCGCGGCCGCGTTCGGCGGCTTGGCGACCCAGGGCGCATGGGCGGCGGGTTCGGACAAGCCCGAGAAGGAGGAAGTGAAGATCGGCTTCATTCCGCTGACCGATTGCGCCTCGGTGGTCATGGCTTCCGTGCTCGGTTTCGACAAGAAATACGGCGTCAAGATCACGCCGACCAAGGAAGCTTCCTGGGCTGCGGTGCGCGACAAGCTCGTCAGCGGCGAGCTCGACATGGCGCATGTGCTGTGGGGCTTGATCTACGGTGTCCATCTGGGCGTCTCCGGCCCGAAGAAGGAGATGGCGATCCTGATGAACCTGAACCACAACGGCCAGGCCATCACGCTGTCGAGGAAGCTGGCGGACAAGGGCGCGGTCGACGGTCCCTCGCTGGCGAAGCTGATGCAGAACGAGAAGCGCGAGTACACCTTCGCCCAGACCTTCCCGACCGGCACCCACGCGATGTGGCTGTATTACTGGCTCGCCAGCTACGGCATCCATCCGCAGAAGGAGGCGAAGATCATCACCGTGCCGCCGCCGCAGATGGTCGCCAACATGCGGGTCGGGAATATGGACGGCTATTGCGTCGGCGAGCCCTGGGGCCATCGCGCCATCATGGATGGCATCGGGATCACCGGCGTCACCACCCAGGATATCTGGAAAGACCATCCGGAAAAGGCGCTCGGCGCCTCGGCCGACTTCGTGAAGAAATATCCGAACACTTGCCGCGCCGTGATGATGGCGATCATCGATGCCGGCCGCTGGATCGATGCCGGCTTGCAGAACAAGATGAAGATGGCCGAGACGGTGGCCGACAAGGCCTATGTCAACACCAGCGTCGACGCGATCAACCAACGCATCCTCGGCCGCTATCAGAACGGCCTCGGCAAGACCTGGGACGATCCGAACCACATGAAATTCTTCAACGACGGCAGCGTGAACTATCCCTACCTGTCCGACGGCATGTGGTTCCTCACGCAGCACAAGCGCTGGGGCTTGCTCAAGGAACATCCGGATTACCTCGCCGTCGCCAAGCAGGTCAACCGGATCGAGTTGTACCAGGAAGCGGCGGCCGGCTTGAAGATCAGTGTGCCGAAGGACCCGCTGCGGTCCAGCAGGCTGATCGACGGCACCGTCTGGGACGGCAGGAACCCGGCCAGGTACGCCGACGGCTTCAAGGTCAAGGCGTGATTCCAACAGGAGAAAACATGAGTGCAGTCATGAAACCGCTCATCCGTGAAATCGACTCGCCGCCGGAGATTCCGGCGATCAAGGATAGGACCCATCCCGAGGATGACGAAACGCGCCGCCGTGTCGCGGTCGGCGTCGACGCGCCGGCCGTGGCGATGGTGCCCGGTGCCTGGCGTTCGTATGCGCTGGCCGCGCTGCCGCCGCTGTTCGGCATCGCGATGCTGGTGCTGGTATGGCAAATCGTTTCGCTGGGCAACAGCGACTTCCCCTCGCCGGCGTCGACCTTCGACGAAGCCGTCAAGGTGTTCTCCGATCCGTTCTACCGCAAAGGGCCGAACGACCAGGGCATCGGCTGGAACGTGCTGTCCTCGCTCCAGCGCGTCGCCCTCGGCTTCGGCCTCGCGGCGCTGGCCGGCATCCCGCTCGGCTTCATGATCGGCCGCTTCAAGTTCATGGGCGGCATGTTCAATCCGATCATCAGCCTGTTGAAGCCGGTGTCGCCGCTGGCCTGGCTGCCGATCGGCCTGCTGGTGTTCAAGGCTGCCAATCCGGCCGCGATCTGGGCCATCTTCATCTGCTCGATCTGGCCGATGATCATCAACACGGCGGTCGGCGTGCAGCGCGTGCCGCAGGATTACATGAATGTCGCCAAGGTATTGAACCTGTCGGAGTGGACGATACTGACTCGCATCCTGTTGCCGTCGGTGCTGCCCTACATGCTGACCGGCGTTCGTCTTGCCATCGGCACCGCCTGGCTCGTGATCGTGGCCGCGGAAATGCTCACCGGCGGAGTCGGCATCGGCTTCTGGGTATGGGATGAATGGAACAACCTGAACGTGCCGCACATCATCATCGCCATCGTCGTGATCGGCGGCGTCGGCTTGCTGCTGGAGCAGGCGCTGGTCGCACTGGCGCGGGCTTTCACCTATGAAGACGTTCGACATTGAGGGTAGATCATGAGCAAACCCAACAACAAATTCATCGAAGTGCAGCACGCCGAAATGGTATTCCACACCAGGAACGGCGCCTTCCATGCGCTCCGGGACATCAACCTGACCGTCAGGAAGGGCGAGTTCGTCACGCTGATCGGCCATAGCGGCTGCGGCAAGTCGACGCTCTTGAACCTGATCGCCGGCTTGCTCCGGCCGAGCGGCGGAGCCATGATCTGCGGCGGCCGCGAAATCGCCGGACCGGCGCCCGAACGCGCCGTCGTGTTCCAGAACCATTCGCTGTTGCCGTGGCTGACCTGTTATGAAAACGTCCATCTCGCCATCGAGCGCGTCTTCGGCGGCACCGAAAGCGCGGCCCGATTGCGCGAACGCACCATGGCCGCGCTGGCCCTGGTCGGACTCACGCATGCCGAGAAGAAGCGCCCACACGAGATTTCCGGCGGCATGAAGCAGCGGGTCGGCATCGCGCGCGCGTTGTCGATGGAACCGAAAGTGTTGTTGATGGATGAACCTTTCGGTGCCTTGGACGCCTTGACGCGCGCCCACTTGCAGGACGAGTTGCTGAAGATCGTCGCCAAGACCGGTTCCACCGTCATCATGGTCACGCATGATGTGGACGAAGCGGTGTTGCTGTCGGACCGCATCGTGATGATGTCCAACGGTCCGGCGGCGACCATCGGCGAGATCCTGCCGGTACTGCTCGAGCGTCCGCGCGACCGCGTCGTCCTGGCGCAGGATCCGTTGTATATCGAATATCGCACCTCGGTGCTGGAATTCCTCTATCGCCGCCAGGCGCATCCGGCGCTGCAGAAAGCCGCTTGACAAGCTTTCGTCGGCGTCTTGACGGGCGGCGGAGTACGGGCTTGCTATGCGACAGGTTGTTGCGCGCCGGCCGCACGGCGCGCGGCGAAATCTGGCAATCGGCCGAACCGGACACTATAGTGAAAACCAGAGCTTGTCACTGGACCGCGAGGAGGACGATCATGTTCATGTCACCCACCCTCGAGGACTGCCTGCGCCGCACGGGCAGCCGCTACGAGATCCTGCACCATCCCCACAGCGAATTCAGCATGGGCACCGCGCAAGCGGCCCATATCCCGGGCGATCGTCTCGCCAAGACCGTGATTCTCCAGGACGACCAGGGCTACGCCGCCGCCGTGCTGCCGTCGACCTACCATTTGCAGCTTTACAAGCTATGGGAGGAGACCGGCCGCAAGCTGGTGCTGGCGACCGAGGACGAGGTGCGCGAACTGTTCAAGGATTGCGAGGCGGGCGCCGTGCCGCCGGTGGCGATGGCGTACGGCATGCAGACTTATCTCGACGAAAGCCTGGCGCGTCAGCCCGATGTTTATTTCGAGGCCGGCGACCACGAAGCGCTCGTCCACATGAATATCCAGGATTTCCTGTCGCTGATGGGAGAGACCGAGCGCGTGCATTGCTCGCACCGGATGCATTGAGTTCTCGCGGCGCGATTCATTCACGAGGGAGGAATGATGCGCGGCATGGCGTGCCTGTTCGTCGCGCTCGCGATGCTGTCGGCGGGCTGCGGCGGCAACGACCTTGCCGAATCCCACCGCGCACCGCGGCAAGCGCGCCAATTGGTCCAATCGCAGGCGGCGCCGGCAGCCTACGGCACGGTAGTGCAGCAGTTGTACATCGCCTACTTCGGACGGCCCGCCGATAGCAGTGGCTTGACGAATTTCTCGGCCGCGCTCGCGGCCGCGGGCGCGCCTTCCGACATCCAATCCTTGAATGCGGCCTACGATACCAATGCCGCGGTCAGGGCATTGGTCGATGCCTTCGGCGTCAGCGCCGAATCGAATGCGCTCTACGCGGGCGACACCGAGGAATTCGTCGAAGCCATCTACCGCAATGTGCTCAATCGCGCGGCGGCGCAGGACGGCAAGCGGTTCTGGTCAGATGCGATCGATTACGGCGGACTCACCAAGGGACATGCCGCCTTGTCCATCATGGCCGGCGCGCTGCTCAACACTTCGGCCCAGGGAGCGGTCGACGCAGCCGTGGTGAACAGGAAGACGGCCATCGCCGCCGATTTCACCGCCGCCCTGGACGATCCGGCGCGGATCAACGCCTATCGCGGCGCCGCGGCCGCAGCCGCGGCGCGCACCCTGCTGGCCTCGGTGAGCGCGACGACCGATACCGCCGCGTTCCAAGGCGCGATCGAGGCGACGATCGCCGGCCTGCTGCCTTCCACGCTGGCCCCATGCCCGGCCGATATCGCCGCGCCATTGTTCGGAACCAGCCCGGTTGCGCCGGCCGACTTCATCGCGTTCCGTCCGCTCGGTTTCCTGTCGACGCCTATCCATATGTTCCCGGCCAAGCATTCCTCGTTCTCCATGACGCCGATAGGACAGGCGGCGGCGCCGAAGCCCGTGGTCGCGCCGGGCCGGGGATTCGTGACCGAGATCTACGAAGCGTCGTTCAGCACCGGCGGAACGAACTACCAAGTCTTCCTGCGTCCCTGTTTGGAGGTTCGCGCGTATTTCGGGCATCTCGCCACGATCTCGGACAAGCTGCTGGCGGCATTCAACGCCGGAACGCCGAGCTGCAATGCATTCGACGACGGGTCGTCGACGGTCACGACTTGCCGCCGCGAAAACCTGTCGGTCCTGCTGGAGGAAGGCGAACAATTCGGGACTGGCCCCGACACCGCCGGCGTCGATTTCGGAACCCTGGATTTTCGCAGGACGCCGGCCGCGTTCGCCGACGCCACGCACTACGATCACTATTACCTCTATTACACCTCGCCGCTCGACTATTTCACCGCCGCGACGCGCGCCGCGATCGAAGGCAAGACCGGCGACGTGTTCGGCACGGCGCTGCGCACGGCCGCGCCGGTCGGCGGCACCTATATGCAGGATATTCCTGGAACCGCGCAAGGGAACTGGTTCTTGCCCGGCAAGTATCACAGCAATACGACCGACTTGAGCATCTTCCTCGGCCTGGCGCACGACTACGTCGATCCGTCGCAACCCATCATGGCGATCGGCACTTCCGTTCCCGGCATGAGCATGGGTTTGTATGCGTACACCGTCGCGCAATCCGGGAAGATCAATCGGAACTTCGACGCGGTCGCCGCCGACGGAAATGTCTATTGCTTCGACAATTTCCTGCAAGGCAGGTCGCCGGGCGGCATGCCCTTGACCCGGCTCGACGGCGTTCTGTTGATGGCCCTGCCGGATGCGGCGAGCCTGAAAGTCGAGATGGTCGCGGCCGCGACCTGCGCGGAGTTGGAGGCGTGGGCGTTCTCCGCGAACGCTGCGAATTTCGTGCGGTGACGACGATCCCTGCGCTCGTTCTTCAGGCGTGCCGGACGCCGGTTGCCGTCGGGCAGCGGCGCCGATTCACCGCACCACGATCAGATACAGCAACAGCAGGTTCAATACCGCCGATACCACCGCCACGGCGCGCCACACCGCCGCCGGATCGCGCTCCACCAGCGATTTCGCGGCAGGCGCCGCCAGCGGCCGCGCGGCGCCGCGCTCCAGCGCCAGCAGGAATTCCTCCGCCGTCTCGAACCGCCGCGCCGGATCGCGCGCCACGGCTTTCAGCAAGACGTTTTCCAACCAGAGCGGCAGGTCCGGCCGATACCGGCTAGGCGGCACCGGGTCGCCGAAACGCGGATGCTGGAACGGCTCGATCTCGCCGTAGGGATAACGGCGCGTCAGCATGTGGTACAGCGTCACGCCGGTCGCATAGATATCGGTCTGGCGCGACGGCGGCGCATTGTCGAATTGCTCGGGCGCGAGGAAGGACGGCGTGCCGGCCCGCGGCGCGCGCACTTCGTCGTCGGTTTCGAGGCCGGAGCGGGCGACGCCAAGGTCGAGCAGGCGCAATTCGCCGTCGTCCCCGAGGTGGACGTTGCCGGGCTTGATGTCGCGATGGACGATGCTGCGCCGATGCAGGGCGCCGACGGCGCGCACCAGCTTCACGCCGTGGGCGACGGCGTCGGGAATCGTGTAATGGGCGCCGGCGTCGAGATGCTGCTGTAGCGAATTGCCGTCGTGCCAGGTCGTCAGGTAGTAGACGTAATTCCTCTGTTCCGGCGTGATCACCTGCGGGAAGAAGCGCGCGACGACGCGCCTGGCCAGCCATTCCTCGTGCGCGAAGGCGGAGCGTTCGTGCTCGTCCTTTTCGCGGTCGGGATGCAGCGTCTTCAGCGCCAGCTTGCGCTGCGTCTTCGGATCGATGACGCGATAGAGCAGCGTCGCCGGCGACATATGGACCAAGGCATCGACGAGGTAACCGTCCAGGTACTGGCCGCGCTTCAGCTTCGGCGGCAGCGGCAATCGCGCCGACATCGACAAGGCGTCGCGCAGATTCGTCTGCGGCAGGTTCTCGACGCGCAGCATGAGCGCGCTGGCGTTGTCTTGCGAACCCGCGGCGAGCGCCTGTTCGACCAGCTCCTTCGCCGCGCGCTCGGCGTCGAGCTTGCCGAGCGCGAGCTCGGACAGCTTGCAGGACAGGTCGAACTCCGTCAGCGGCGACCACACGCCGTCGGTCGCCAGCAGAAAGACATCGCCCTCCCGCAATTCGCCCATGCCGTGGTCGACGGCGAGATGCGAATCGAGGCCGATGGCGCGCGTGAGAACGTGCCGCATCTCCGGCCGGTCCCAGACATGATCGGTGGTGAGGCGCGTCAGCGCGCCGCGGCGCAGCAGGTAGAGCCGCGAATCGCCGGCATGGGCGAAGTAATAGAAGCGGCCGCGCAAGACCAGCGCGGTGAGCGTGGTCGCCATGCCGGCCAGTTCCGGACGCACCGAGCTTTGCTGCTGCACCCAGCTGTTGGTCGCCTTCAGCACGCGGTCGAGCGCCTGCGTGACCGGCCAGGTATCGGGCGTGGCGTAGTAATCGGCCAGCAAGCCGCGCACCGCGTACTCCGAGGCTTCGCGGCCGCCGGTGTTGCCCGAAACGCCGTCGGCGACGGCGGCGATCAAGCCCTTGGCCGACAGCTCGGGCTCGTTCGGCGTGACCATGCCGACGAAATCCTCGTTGCGCTCGCGCTGGCCCGCGAGCGAAGCATGACCGGTGGAGATGGCGAGGGGCATGTCGGTAGTATGCAGCCGATCCGCGACGAATCAGATCTTGGCGGTCGTCATCGCGGCGCTGCCCCAGGTCGTGCGCCAGCGCGCCTTGACGAAGGACAGGCCGAGCAGCGCGATCACCGCGAGCGAGGCGAAGACGGTCAGCCCCAGCTGATAGCTGCCCGTGATCTGCTTCGAATAACCGAGGCTGGATGCGAGATAGAAGCCGCCGATGCCGCCCGCCATGCCGACCAGGCCGGTCATGACGCCGATCTCCTTGCGGAAGCGCTGCGGCACGAGCTGGAACACGGCGCCGTTGCCGGTGCCGAGCGAGAGCATCGCGCACACGAACACGGCGACGGCGGCGATCGACGACTCGAGGCCGGTGCTGGCGATGAACAGGAACGCGGCGGCCAGCGCGTACATCAGCGACAGCGTGCGGATGCCGCCGATGCGGTCGGCGATCACGCCGCCGAGCGGACGCACCAGGGAGCCGGCGAACACGCAGGCCGCGGTGAAGTAACCGGCACTGACCGGCGACAGGCCGTATTGGGTATTGAAATAGATCGTCAGCGACGAGGCGAGGCCGGAGAAGCCGCCGAAGGTCACGCCGTAGAAGAACATGAACCACCACGCGTCCTTATCCTTCAAGACATGCAGGTATTCGACCATCGCTTTCGGCGGCGGCGCGGACGGCGCATCTTTCGCGAACGCCATGTAAACGAAGAGGGCGACGCCGAGCGGAATCAGGCACAGGCCGAACACGTTCTGCCAGCCGAAGGCGATCGCCAGCGAGGGGGCGAACAAGGCGGCGAAGGCGGTGCCGGAATTGCCGGCGCCGGCGATGCCGAGCGCGGTGCCTTGATGCTCGGGCGGATACCAGCGCGACGCCAGCGGCAGCGCGACGGCGAACGCCGCGCCGGCGACGCCGAGCAGTATGCCGAGCGCCAGCAGCTTGTCGTAGCTGTGCAGGTCGCCGAGCCAGGCCCATAGCAGTCCCGCCATCACGACCAGCTGGCCGATCGCGCCGGCCCTCTTCGGCCGCAAGTGATCGACCATCACGCCCATCACGATCCGCAGCAGCGCGCCGGCGAGCAGCGGCGTGGCGACCACCAAGCCTTTCTGCGCGGCGGTGAGGCCGAGATCCTTCGAGATCTGCACGGCGAGCGGCCCGAGGATGACCCATACCATGAAGCTCAAATCGAAATAAAGGAACGAAGCGAGCAGCGTCGGCGTGTGTCCCGCCTTCCAGAACGAAGTCTTGTGCATGATGGGCCTTGTCGAAGATGGATGATTTTGTCGGCCCGTCATGCAATCGCTATGCCACGCCTTGATCGCGGACAAACGCATCGATTCCGGTGCAAGGGCGTGTCGTAATCGTGCGGCGCCTGCCCGCCGCCGCTGATGTTGCACTGCGGCGGTGCAGGGAAGACCACTTCTTGGTGCAGCACCGGGGCCTTTCGACTGGCACTGCTCTTGCTATTGCCATATCGGTAGCTTCAATGGCGAAGCGCATTTGGAGGAAGCTTTAATGAAGAAGCTGAAGTTGGTCATGGTCGGCAACGGTATGGCGGGGGTGCGCACTCTCGAGGAATTGCTGAAGATTGCGCCCGACATCTACGAGATCACGGTGTTCGGCGCCGAGCCCTATGCGAATTACAACCGCATCCTGTTGTCGCCGGTGCTGGCCGGCGAACAGACCGTCAAGGACATCATGCTCAACGATGTCGATTGGTACCAGGAGAATGGCATCACTCTGCATCTCGGCAAGAAGATCGCGAAGATCGACCGCAGCAAGCGGATCGTGATCGCCGAGGACGGCACGACCGCCGAATACGACCGCCTCTTGCTCGCGACCGGTTCGAATCCCTTCATTCTTCCGGTGCCCGGCAAGGACTTGCAGGGCGTGATTTCCTATCGCGACATCCAGGACACGAACGCGATGATCGACGCCGCGCGGCAGTACAAGCATGCGGTTGTCATCGGCGGCGGCCTGCTCGGCCTCGAAGCGGCGAACGGCTTGAAGCTGCGCGGCATGGACGTGACGGTGGTGCATCTGCCGAACTGGCTGATGGAGCGCCAGCTCGATCCGACCGCCGGCAAGATGCTGCAGAAATCGCTCGAGGACCGCGGCCTCAAGTTCCTGCTCGAGAAGAACACGAAGGAGCTGATCGGCGACGCGGATGACGGCAAAGGCGGCCGCGTGAAGGCGGTGCGCTTCACCGATGGCCTGGAAGTGCCGGCCGACCTGGTCGTGATGGCGGTCGGCATCCGGCCCAACACGACGCTGGCGGAATCGGCCGGCCTCTATTGCAACCGCGGCATCGTGGTCAACGACACGATGCAGACCTACGACCCGCGCGTCTACGCGGTCGGCGAATGCGTCAATCATCGCGGCACCGCCTACGGCCTGGTCGCGCCGCTGTTCGAAATGGCGAAGGTGTGCGCCAATCACCTCGGCAATTTCGGCATCGGCCGCTACCAGGGCTCGGTCACCTCGACCAAGCTGAAGGTGACCGGCATCGACCTGTTCTCGGCGGGCGAATTCATGGGCGGCGAAGGCGCCGAGGAAATCGTGCTGTCCGATCCCATCGGCGGCGTCTACAAGAAGCTGGTGCTGAAGGACGACAAGCTGGTCGGCGCCTGCCTGTACGGCGACACGGTCGACGGTTCCTGGTATTTCAAGCTGCTGCGCGAAGGCAGGAACGTCGGCGAGATCCGCGACACGCTGATGTTCGGAGAATCCAACACCGGCCGCCCCGGCGACACTGGCCACGAGGGATTCACCAAGGCGGCCGCGATGCCGGACGACGCCGAGGTGTGCGGCTGCAACGGCGTGTGCAAGGGAACCATCGTCAAGGCGATCAAGGAAAAGGGCCTATTCACGCTCGAAGACGTGCGCAAGCACACCAAGGCGTCGGCGTCCTGCGGCTCGTGCACCGGGCTGGTCGAACAGATCGTGATGGCGACCGCCGGCGGCGATTTCTCGGCCTCGCCCAAGGCCAAGCCGATGTGCGGCTGCACCGACCACACGCACCAGGAAGTGCGCGCCGCGATCAAGGCCAACAAGCTGCTGACGATTCCGCAAGTGATGCAATTCATGGAGTGGCGCGCCCCGAACGGCTGTTCTTCCTGTCGCCCGGCGCTCAACTATTACCTGATCTCGACCTGGCCGCACGAGGCGAAGGACGATCCGCAATCGCGCTTCATCAACGAGCGCGCCCACGCCAATATCCAGAAGGACGGCACCTATTCGGTGGTGCCGCGCATGTGGGGCGGTGAGACGACGGCCGATGAATTGCGCCGCATCGCCGACACGGTCGACAAGTTCAAGATCCCGACCGTGAAGGTGACCGGCGGCCAGCGCATCGATCTGCTCGGCGTGAAGAAGGAAGACTTGCCGGCCGTGTGGCAAAGCCTGGGCATGCCGTCCGGCCACGCCTATGCGAAGGCCTTGCGCACGGTGAAGACTTGCGTCGGCTCCGAATGGTGCCGCTTCGGCACCCAGGATTCGACCTTGATGGGCAAGCAGCTCGAACGCGCGTTGTGGCGCATGTACGCGCCGCACAAGGTCAAACTCGCGGTGTCGGGCTGCCCGCGCAATTGCGCCGAGGCCGGCATCAAGGACGTCGGCGTGATCGGCGTCGATTCGGGCTGGGAGATCTACGTCGCCGGCAACGGCGGCATCAAGACCGAGGTCGCGGAATTCTTCGTCAAGGTGAAGACGCACGAGGAAGTGCTGGAATATTCGGGCGCCTTCCTGCAGCTGTACCGGGAAGAGGGCTGGTATCTCGAGCGCACGGTGCATTATGTCGCGCGCGTCGGTCTCGATTACGTGAAGAAGAGGGTGGTGGAGGACGCGGGCAACCGCAAGGCCTTGTACGAACGCCTGCTGTTCTCCCTCGACGGCGAGCCTGACCCGTGGCACGAGCGGAAACAGGCGCTCGTCGACGAACGCCAGTTCGCACCGTTGACCGTATAAACATTCTTCACGAGGGAATCATCATGCAACCCGTATGGAAATCCATCTGCGCCGTCGACGACATTCCGGTTCTCGGCGCCCGCGTCGTCAAGCGCAGCGGCCAGCACGATGTCGCCGTGTTCCGCAACGATGCGGACCAGGTCTTCGCATTGCTCGACCGCTGCCCGCACAAGGGCGGCCCGCTGTCGCAAGGCATCGTCTACGGCGAGCGCGTCGCCTGCCCGCTGCACAACTGGAACATCGAGCTCCAATCCGGTTGCGCCGCCGCTCCCGACGAAGGCTGCACGCAGAAATTCAGCGTCAAGGTCGAGGACGGCAAGGTCTACCTGGATGTCAACGAACTGATGGGCCAGACCGCCGAGGCTGCATGAGCACGGCGGTAGGCGTGTTGCGCGAATCCAAGGCGACCTGCTGCTACTGCGGCGTCGGCTGCGGCGTGATCGTCCAGAGCGACGGCCGCGAGATCGTCGGCGTGCGCGGCGATCCCGACCACCCCGCCAATTTCGGCCGGCTCTGCACCAAGGGCAGCACGCTGCATCTGACGGCGCGGCCGGCATTGCAGCGACAGGCGCGCGCCCTGTATCCGGAACTGCGCTTCCTGCGCACCGCGCCGCGCGAGCGCGTGTCCTGGGACGCCGCGTTCGACGTGCTGGCCCGCAAGTTCGCCGCCGCGATCCGCGAGCACGGCCCGGACAGCGTCGGCTTCTACATCTCCGGACAACTGCTGACCGAGGACTACTATGTCTTCAACAAGCTCGCCAAGGGTCTGATCGGTACCAACAACATCGACACCAATTCGCGCCTGTGCATGTCGAGCGCGGTGGCCGGCTACAAGCAGACGCTCGGGGCCGACGCGCCGCCGGCCTGCTATGAGGATATCGACCATGCCGACCTGATCTTCATCGCCGGTTCCAACACCGCGTATGCGCATCCGGTGCTGTACCGCCGGATCGAGGAGGCGCGCAAGCGGAATCCCGCGCTGAAGGTGATCGTCGCCGATCCGCGCCGCACCGACACGGCGCGCGAGGCCGATCTGTTTCTGCCGTTGTTGCCGGGCACCGATGTCGCGCTGTTCAACGGCATGCTGCATGTCTGCCTGTGGGAAGGATTGATCGACCAGGCTTACATCGATGCGCATACCGAAGGTTTCGCCGCGCTCAAGGAAACGGTGCGCGGCTATACGCCGGCGCATGTGGCGCAGCTGTGCGGCATCCGCGAGGACGACCTGGTGAGGGCGGCGCGCATGTTCGGGGCGGCGCGCGCGGCGCTGTCGCTGTATTGCCAGGGCTTGAACCAATCGTCGTCGGGCACGGCCAAGAATGCGGCGCTCATCAATCTGCACCTGGCCACGCGCCAGATCGGCAAGCCCGGCGCAGGACCGTTCTCGCTGACCGGGCAGCCGAACGCGATGGGCGGGCGCGAAGTCGGCGGCCTGGCGAACCTGTTGTCCGCGCACCGCGATCTCGCCAACCCGGAACACCGCGCCGAGGTGGCGCGGCTATGGGGCGTGGACGACGTGCCTTCCAAGCCGGGCAAGACCGCTATCGAAATGTTCGAGGCGGCGCGCCAGGGCGAGATCAAGATCCTGTGGATCGCCTGCACCAACCCCGCGCAATCGCTGCCCGACCAGAAGCTCGTGCGCGCCGCGCTGGAGAAGGCCGAACTGGTCGTCCTGCAGGAAGCCTATGCCACGACGGCGACGGCCCCTTATGCCGACATCCTGCTGCCGGCCACCACCTGGGGCGAGAAGGAAGGCACGGTCACCAATTCCGAGCGGCGCATCACGCGTTTCAAGCCGGTGCTCGACAAGCCGGCGCAGGCCAGGCACGACTGGGAGATCGTGATCGAGTTCGCGCGCCGGCTCGAGGTTTTGCTTGGGCGCGAAAGAACGTTGTTTCCGTACGCCTGCGTCGAGCAGATCTGGAACGAGCATCGCGAATCGACGCGCGGCCGCGACCTCGACATCACCGGCTTGTCCTACGCCATCCTCGAACAGCAAGGTCCGCAGCAATGGCCGTTCCCGGAGGGCGCGACCGCCGGCAAGAAGCGGCTCTACGAGGATGGCATCTTCCCGACCGCCAGCGGCCGCGCCAAATTCGTCGATGCGACCTATCAACCGGTGGCCGAACCGGTCGACACGCGCTTTCCGTTCCGGCTGACCACCGGCCGCCTGCGCGATCAATGGCACGGCATGAGCCGCACCGGAACGGTCGCGCAATTGTTCGCGCATGCCGCCGAACCCGCGGTCCTGATGGCGCCGATCGACATGGAGCGGCGCTTCATCAAGCCGGGCGACCTGGTGCATGTGACCAGCCGCCGCGGTTCGCAAATCCTGCCGGCCGCCGCCAGCGACGATCTGCGTTCCGGGCAAGCCTTCATCGGCATGCATTGGGGCGAGGAATACCTGTCCGGCCGCGGTTCGGCCGGGCAGGGCGCGTGCGGCGTGAACACGCTGACCGTGCCGGCGTTCGATCCGTATTCGAAGCAGCCCGAGCTCAAGCATGCGGCGGTGAAGATCCTGAAGGCCGAATTGCCGTGGCGCTTCGTGGCGTTCGGCTGGGTGGACGAGGAAAAGGCCTTGACGCTGCAGGCGGCGCTCAGGCCGCATATGCGGCGCTTCGCCTACGCCGCCTGCACCTTGTTCGGACGCGAGCGCGTGGGCGTGCTGTTCCGCGCGGCCGACGATTATCCGGCGCCGGCGGAACTGACGGCGCTGATCGAAGCCGGGTTCGGTCTGACCGGGAGCGCCGTGCTGCGTTACGACGACGCGCGGCGCGGCAACGCGCGCCGCATGCTGGTCGAGAACGGGCGGCTCGCTGCCGTCGCGCTCGCGGGCGACACCTCGGCCGAGCACTGGCTGCGCGACTATCTCGAAAACGAACAGCCGGTGGCGAAGCTCGGACGCCTGCTGTTGATGCCGTCGTCGCAGGCGCCGCAGGGATTCAAGGCGCGCGGCCGCATCGTCTGCGCTTGCTTCAACGTGGCGGAGACCGAGATCGCCGAAGCCATCGGGAAAGACGAGCCGGCATCGCTCGACGCTCTGCAGCGCCGGCTCAAGTGCGGGACGAATTGCGGTTCCTGCGTTCCGGAGTTGAAGCGGATGATCGCCGTCCGCACGGCGGCGCCGGTGGCGACCTGACATGGAAAGAGGAGCCGCTTCCCTCGGGCGGCGGCTCCGTAGTACCCTGTGCCGATGGAAAATCGCACCCCATTGGAACCCTTTCACGCCGCGCCTTTCATCAAGGAAATCGGGCGCGGCAAGGATGGCGCGCGCTCTCTTGCGCGCGTCGATGCCCGTCAACTCTATGCGGCGATGCTCGATGGCCGCGTATCCGATCTCGAACTTGGCGGCATCCTGCTGGCGATGCGGATCAAGGGCGAATCGGTCGAGGAACTGGCCGGCTTCCTGGATGCCGCCGAGGAATCGTTCGAACGCTTGACCGTCCCCGCCGATGCGGCCCATGCGCCGGTCGTCATTCCCACCTATAACGGCGCGCGCCACATGGCGAACCTGACGCCGCTGCTGGCTTTCCTGCTGGCGCGCGAAGGCGTGCCGGTACTGGTGCACGGCGTGCTGCACGATCCCAACCGGGTGACGACCGCCGAAGTGCTGCACGAGCTCGGCATCGCGCCATCGCCCTCGATCGCGCATGCCGAGCAATGCTTTTCCCGCCGCGTGCCGGCATTCATGACCATCGAGACGCTGGCGCCGCGCATGGCCTACCTGCTGTCCCTGCGCCGCATTCTCGGCGTGCGCAGTTCGACGCATACGCTGGTCAAGATCCTGCAGCCGTTCGCCGTCCCGGCGCTGCGGCTGACTTCGTATACCCATCCCGAATACCTGGAATTGCTGACCGCCTATTTCACTACCGCGGCGCCGCCCGAGCTCGGCGATGCCTTCCTGATGCGCGGCACGGAAGGCGAGACGGTCGCCAATGCCAAGCGCGCCCAGCAGATCGAATGGTTCCATCAAGGCACGCGCACGACGCTGGTGGAGAAGCAGGCCGCCACCGATGCGGTGCCGCCGCTGCCGGCCGGGCGCGATGCGGCGACGACCGCCGCCTGGATCAGGGAGGCGCTCGACGGCAGGCAGCCGGTGCCGGCGCCGATCGCGGAACAGGTCGAGCATTGCCTGCGCGTGGCCCGGGAGATCCGGGGCCGCCGCTGAGATGTCCGGAATGATTGCCTTGCCGCAAAAAGACGGGCGTATTTTTCAGCGATCAATTCAGCGCAACTTGGCAAGTTGGCATTTATTTCCGCCGCCGCCTTTCTAGAATGAATCTGCGATTCGCTCGGAAAGCGGCCATCGCGCAACGTTTTAATATTGTGCTTCCATTTATTTGCAGAGACTGTTATACTCGCGGTCTTTCCCTAAAACCCACCTGGTTTCAGAGTTTTTACATGACCACAATTCGCCTGAAAGAAAACGAGCCGTTCGAAGTCGCCATGCGTCGCTTCAAGCGCGCCATCGAGAAAACCGGTCTGCTGACCGAGTTGCGTGCGCGCGAGTTCTACGAGAAGCCGACCGCAGAGCGCAAGCGTAAGCTCGCCGCTGCAGTGAAGCGCCACTACAAGCGCATCCGCAGCCAGCAATTGCCGAAGAAACTGTACTGATTCCCGGCCGCACGCCTGTGCGGTCCAGCGCAAACCCGCTCCGGAGTGTTACCGCAGCGGGTTTTGGCGTTTTAAAAAGGCCGCCTGGGTCGCGCTCCGGACAACCTTCTTGAGTAATTTGACACTGGAGATCGCATGAGCCTCAAAGAACAGATCACCGAAGACATGAAAGCGGCGATGCGCGCCAAGGACACGGCCAAGCTTGGCACGATCCGCTTGTTGACGGCCGCGATGAAGCAAAAGGAAGTCGACGAGCGCGTCGAACTCGACGACGCCATGATCGTCGCCATCATCGAAAAGATGATCAAGCAGCGCAAGGATTCGATCACCCAGTTCGAAGCGGGCGGCCGCCAGGATCTGGCCGACCAGGAAAAGGCCGAACTTGCCGTCCTGTCCGTCTATATGCCGGCCATGCTGTCGGATGCCGAAGTGCAGGCGGAAGTCGATGCGGCGGTCGCCGCCGTCGGCGCCGCGGGCCCGCAAGACATGGGCAAGGTCATGGGCGTGCTCAAGCCGAAGCTGGCCGGCCGCGCCGACATGACCAAGGTTTCGGGCCTGGTGAAGGCTGCCCTGACCAAGGCCTGAACGCCGCCGACCTGCCGGGCGCCGCGCCGGCGCCCCATCGAAATGCGCCTCTCATGGGCTGCCGCATCCCGCCGTGCGCCTCATGATAAGGTGCTGTTCTTGTCGCCGTATTGCCGCCCGAACGGATTCGAAACGCCGTGATTCCACAATCCTTCATCCAGGACCTTCTGAACCGGGTCGACATCGTCGACGTGGTCGGGCGCTATGTCCAACTGAAGAAGGGCGGCGCCAACTACATGGGCCTGTGCCCGTTTCATAACGAGAAATCCCCCAGCTTCACGGTCAGCCCGACCAAGCAGTTCTATCATTGCTTCGGCTGCGGCGCGCACGGCACGGCGATCGGCTTCCTGATCGAGTATTCCGGTCTCGGCTTCGTCGAGGCGGTCAAGGATCTCGCGCAAAACGTCGGCATGACGGTGCCGGAAGCCGAGGACCGCCTGCCGCCCGCGCAGCGCGCCGAACAGCAGGCCAAGAGCCTCGCCCTGTCCGAAGCGATGACCCGCGCCTGCGATTATTACCGCCACCAATTGCGCGGATCGCAACGCGCCATCGGCTATTTGAAGGGGCGCGGCCTGACCGGCGAGATCGCCGCCCGGTTCGGCCTCGGCTACGCCCCCGACGGTTGGGACAATCTGCGTTCCGTCTTTCCGGATTACGACGCGACGGCCCTGGTCGAATGCGGCCTCGTGATCGACCGCACCGATGAGGAAGGCGCCAATCGCAAGCGTTACGACCGCTTCCGCGACCGCGTCATGTTCCCGATCCGGAATACCAAGGGGCAGGTGATCGGCTTCGGCGGCCGCGTGCTCGACCAGGGCGAGCCCAAATACTTGAATTCCCCGGAGACACCCTTATTTCAAAAGGGAAGCGAACTCTACGGCTTGTTCGAAGCGCGCCAGGCGATCCGCGATGCCGGCTATGCGCTCGTGACCGAGGGCTACATGGATGTGGTGGCCCTGGCGCAATTGGGATTCCCGCAGGCGGTCGCCACGCTCGGCACGGCATGCACGCCCACCCACGTGCAAAAGCTGCTGCGCCAGACCGACCATGTGATCTTCAGCTTCGACGGCGATGCCGCCGGCCGCCGCGCCGCGCGGCGCGCGCTCGACGCCAGCCTGACGCATGCGAACGACGACAAGATCATCAAGTTCCTGTTCTTGCCGCCCGAGCACGACCCGGACAGCTATGTCCGCGAATACGGAGCCGAGGCCTTCGAGCAGCAGGTGCGCGATGCGATGCCGTTATCGCAATTCCTGATCAACGAAGTCTCCGCCGACAAGGACTTGGCGACATCCGAAGGTCGGGCCCGCATGCAATTCGATGCCAAGCCGCTGCTGCAGGCGATGCCGCCGTCGGCGCTGCGCCTGCAGCTCGTGCGCAGCATCGCGCAAATGACGCAGACCGCGCCGGCCGAGATCGAGGCCTTGTTCGAACTGGCGCAGCCGGTCGCGCGCGCGAAGGTAGCGCCGCCGAAGATCAAGCGCACCGCCCCGGTCGGGCTCGAGCGCCAGATCATGCGCATCCTGGTCGCGCATCCGGCCCTGGCCCATGAAATGGATCATGCGGCGATCAGCGCGGTGATGCAGGCGACGCCCGACCAGGCCGAGATGCTGCAGCAATTGATCGCGGCCGCCAGGGCGCTTGGCGAGAACGCCAATTTCGCCGCATTGTCGGAAAACCTGCGGCTGGGCGGCAACGATTTCGGCCCGGATTTCGAGGCGATCGTCACCGAGATCGCCGCGGAACCGGAATCGGAGATCGATACCGTGCGACTCGAGCTTGCCGGAGCGATACGGCAGACTAAAATAAAGTTGATCAAGGGCGAGATCGATCAACTGGCCGCCGCCGGGCTCGGCAGCGAACAGGCGAAGGCGCGCTATCGCGAGTTGATGCAATTGCAAGAGCAGCTGAAGCGTCAGGCGGTCGCCGAAAATGGGCCGCGTTGAGATGTCAATCCGGTGGATTAGGGGAAAGAACCCCTCTGTGATATAATTAAAAGCTTTTGATTCAAGACCTTACGGGGTCTCGTCGGGGCGAGACAGAAACGCACCCAAGGACGCAAAAAGAATCGGACAGTGTTGCGCGGGCGGATTCAAGCCGTTATCGAGCGCATAGATTGGCTTCACACGCACGGCTTCACATGCAGGTCATGAGCCTGCATGGTAATGCAACCTTTGTTGGTAGTTGATTCCATGGCGAACGCAATGAAGAAACCCGCAAAAACTCAGACTACTCCCGCAAAAGCAGCGAAACCGGCAGCCGGCAAGGCCGCCGCATCGAAAACGGTAGCGGCTGCAAAAACTCCCGCAAAAAAGGCGGCGGCCGTGAAACCTACCGACAAAGCGAAAGTCACAAAAGCAAGCGTGACCGCAGAGAAATCTTCGGCGAAGGCGCCCAAGGTTGCCGCCAAGGCCGCACCCAAGGCGGGCACTAAAGCCGCCACGGCGTCATCCAATGCAAAACCCGTATCCAAGGCGGCTGCCAAGCCGGCCCCCGAGCAACTGAAAGCAACTGTGACAAACAAGAAATCTGAAGCCAAACCCGTGAGCAAAGCAGCCAAGTCCGCGTCGAAGACCGAGAGTAAAACTGCCAACTCCGTCGTCAGCCAGACTACTGATGCAGCAGCGCTTGCCGCGATCGATACTTCCAGCTACGTCCTTCCTGCGGTGAAGGTGCCGGGCCGTCGCGGCCGCAAGCCGAAGGACTTCCAACCGGAAAACGACGAGGTCGCGGCATTGAACGCGGTCGAGCGCGCCGAACTGAAGGCCGCCGACAAGGCCAAGGCCAAGGACCGCAAGGCCAAGGAAAAAGCCCTGCTGAAGGATGCCTTCTCCTCCGACTCCGAGGCCAGCGAAGAGGAACTCGAGGCGCGCCGCCAGAAGCTCAAGGCGCTCATCAAGCTCGGCAAGGAGCGCGGCTTCCTCACGTATTCCGAAATCAACGACCACTTGCCGGAGAATATCGTCGATCCGGAAGCGATCGAAGGCATCATCGGCACGTTCAACGACATGGGCATCGCCGTCTACGAGCAGGCGCCCGATGCCGAGACGCTGCTGCTGTCGGATACCGTGGCATCGGTCGCGACCGACGACGACGCCGAAGCGGCCGCCGAAGCGGCGCTCTCGACCGTCGATTCCGAATTCGGCCGCACCACCGACCCGGTCCGCATGTACATGCGCGAAATGGGCTCGGTCGAACTGCTGACGCGCGAAGGCGAGATCGAAATCGCCAAGCGCATCGAAGAAGGCCTGAAGGACATGATCCAGGCGATCTCGGCATGCCCGACCACGATCGCCGAGATCCTCGCCGCCGCCGAGCGCATCGAGAAGGACGAAATCAAGATCGATGAAATCGTCGACGGCCTCGTCGACCCGAACGCCGTCGAGAACGAGCCCGCCATGAGCGCCGCTTCCGACGATGAAGACGAAGAGGACGAGGAAGAGGACGAAGAGGAAGAGGAAGAAGAGGAAAGCGGCGGCGGCGCGGCCGGTTTCTCCGCCGAGCAGCTCGAACAGCTTAAGCGCGACTCGCTCGGCAAGTTCGCCGAGATCTCCGGCAACTTCGAGAAGATGCGCAAGGCGTTCGAGAAGGAAGGCTACAACTCCAAGCCCTATGTGAAGGCGCAGGAATCGATCTCGAACGAATTGCTGTCGATCCGCTTCACCGCGAAATTCGTCGAGAAGCTCTGCGACACGCTGCGCGGCCAGGTCGACGAAGTGCGCCACATCGAGAAGCAGATACTCGACGTCGTGGTCAACAAGTGCGGCATGCCGCGCGCCCACTTCATCAAGGTCTTCCCGGGCAACGAAACCAATCTCGCCTGGGTGGACGGCGAAGTCTCGGGCCATCATTCCTACAGCACCATTCTGGCCCGCAACGTGCCGGCCGTGAAGGAGCTGCAGCAAAAGCTGATCGACCTGCAATCGCGCGTCGTGTTGCCGCTGCCGGACCTGCGCGAGATCAACAAGAAGATGTCGGCCGGCGAAATGAAGGCCCGCAAGGCCAAGCGCGAAATGACCGAGGCCAACCTGCGTCTCGTGATCTCGATCGCCAAGAAATACACCAACCGCGGCCTGCAATTCCTCGACCTGATCCAGGAAGGCAACATCGGCCTGATGAAGGCGGTGGACAAGTTCGAATATCGCCGCGGCTACAAGTTCTCGACCTACGCGACCTGGTGGATCCGCCAAGCCATCACGCGCTCGATCGCCGACCAGGCGCGCACGATCCGCATCCCGGTGCACATGATCGAGACCATCAACAAGATGAACCGCATCTCGCGCCAGATCCTGCAGGAAACCGGTGCCGAGCCCGATCCGGCGACGCTCGCGATCAAGATGGACATGCCGGAAGACAAGATCCGCAAGATCATGAAGATCGCCAAGGAACCGATCTCGATGGAAACGCCGATCGGCGACGACGACGATTCCCATCTCGGCGACTTCATCGAAGACATGAACACGCTGGCCCCGGCCGACGCGGCGTTGCATGCCTCGATGCGCGGCGTGGTGAAGGACGTGCTGGACTCCTTGACGCCGCGCGAAGCCAAGGTGCTGCGCATGCGCTTCGGCATCGAGATGTCGACCGACCACACGCTGGAAGAAGTCGGCAAGCAATTCGACGTCACGCGCGAGCGCATCCGCCAGATAGAAGCCAAGGCGTTGCGTAAACTGCGTCATCCGTCGCGCTCCGACAAGCTCAAGAGCTTCCTCGAAGGCAGTTAATCGGTTAACATACCGGAAACTTTTGGGCGGGTAACACCGCCCAAGTTTTTCGCAACGATTACATCGGGCCTCTAGCTCATGCTTGGTTAGAGCAGCGGACTCATAATCCGTTGGTGCCGTGTTCGACTCACGGGAGGCCCACCAAAAATGAAGGGGTTACGTTTCGGCGTAACCCCTTTTGCATTTCCCCTTCAATGTTTCGCTATCATGTCGCTCTTCGACACCGATCATCCAGGACGATACGATGGAGCAGCTTTTGCAAAACGCGGACAACGAGGAATTCCTGAAGCATTGCTACCGGCGCCTGTTGTCGCGCGAACCCGACGACGGTGGCTTGCGCCATCATTTGCAGGCGATGGCCGAAGGGCGGACGCGCGAGGAAATCGTCCGTATCTTCGTGACGAGCGAGGAATTCCTAAATGGCTTCAACCGCCCGGCGCAGCAGGCCGCATCGCAGTCCGACAGCGTCTTCCAGCGTTTCGCACCCGAGGGCCATTTCTATTCGCCGATCCCGGCGGCGGAAGATTACACTGCAGGCTACGACGCCGGCGTCCTGGACGTGCTCGATGCCGAGGCGGCGAACGAGCGGCGCCAGCTCGAACTGGCGGAAACCTTCAGGTCGCTCTATGCCGAGATGCCGTTCCCAATGGAGCCGGCGGAGGGTTTTCGCTACCACCTCAACAACGGCCGCTTCAACTACTTCGACGGCATCATCCTGTATTCGTTTATCCGCATGCTCAAGCCGAAGCGCATCGTCGAGGTCGGCAGCGGGTTTTCCTCGGCGGTGATGATCGATACCTGCGAGCGCTTCCTGGGCGGGCAGACCGATATCACCTTCATCGAACCGTATACCGAGACGCTGTACGGCCGTTTGCGCCCCGAGGACAAGACGCGCTACACCGTCATCGAGAAGAAGGTGCAGGACGTGCCGCTCGAGGTGTTCCGCTCGCTGGAGGCGAACGATATCCTGTTCATCGATTCATCGCATGTCGCCAAGTTCGGCAGCGACGTGAATCATCTGCTGTTCAAGGTCTTGCCGCAGCTGCGCGACGGCGTGACGATCCATTTCCACGACATCTTCCGGCACTTCGATTATCCGCGCGAGTGGCTGACGGAAGGCCGTGCCTGGAACGAGGGTTACCTGGTGCGCGCCTTCCTGGCATGCAACAAGCAGTTCACGATCGAGTTCTTCAACGATTGGTTCGCGCACCGGCATTGGGATTACCTGGAACGCCATCTGCCGCTGTGCACCGTGCAGCCGGAAGGCAGCCCGTTCCGCAATTGCGGCGTCAGCCTGTGGGTGCGGAAGAACGCCGCCTAATCGAGTTTCTCGTAGACGCCGGCGAATTCCCGGCCGTCCCATTGGTAGAGCAATTGGCTCGCGTGCCGGCAGTTGGCGAGCGCTTCCGTCTTGAAGATGGCGACGCATTCGCGGCCGGCGAGGCGCACGCTGCGGTAGCGCAAGCCGGGCGAGCCTTCCATGCGCAGCGTGCGCCCGAGCGCTTGCGACGCCGCGTAGGAATCCGGCGCATACACCGGGTCGTCGATGCGCATCATGCGCAAGTCGTGCAGGCGGCCGGATACCTCGACGTGGTAGACGCGCATCTGCAATTGGATCGGCCCTTCGTTGGTGGCGCACAGGAAGTTCGCCTGGTGATGGCGGGTTTCCGCGATCGCAGTCTCCTTCTCTTTCGCCGCGTAGAACACGCCGTAGGTGCCGTCGGAGAAGCGGCTGCCGTTCGGATTCAAATGCGTGAACGCCGCCATGATCGGGCCGGCACCGGGGCCGAACAGGCGTTCCTCGGGCGGCACCAGTTCGATCTCGCCGATCTCGTTGCGCAAGCGCGGATTGGTCATGGCTTCGAGCGCGTAGAGCGCCTCGAAATCCTCGGGCGAGGCGACGCGGTCGAACAGGTTGATCGTGGGGAAGCGCGAAGGGACGATGCGAAAGGCCGGATGCCAATCGGTCTGGATACGAGGGAAATTCACGCCCACCCGCCTCGCATCGCGTCCAGATATTGACGTACGACGAATAGGTCTCCCACGTTTCCCGATAGCATGCGGTCGAGCGCGCTCTTGCCGCCGAACAGCGGCGCGCTGTTCGGTTTCTTGATCCAGGCGTCGGCGGCGGCCGGATCGGGCAGCAGGATCTGCAGGGATTTGTAGATGCCGAGCAGGTAGGAAATGCGCTCCAGGGTGTCGCGCCCAAGGTGGGCGGCGTCGGGCTGCTTTTTCCATTTGTAGAAGGTGGAGCGGGGCGGGTCGCCCAGCAGGGTCAATTGCGCTTCGACGTCGAGTTGCCAGAGATTGGCGATGTTCAGGAACGCGCGGATGGCGGCGCCGGAAAGCGCGGGGGAGGGATTCTTCGCGGGTTCGTGTCGGGCTGCGGCAAGCATGGTGGACTCCGGCGGATAATTGATGTCAATATAGTCTCGTTTTGGATATTTTTCAATGAATAATCTAAAAATGGATTTATAAAAACGGCAGGTTGCTGCCCCAGGCGGGCGCCGACCGACTGCGAAGCCGCGATTGTCATGCGGCGGCGGTGGGCGGAAGGCGTATAATGAAGGGTTGTTTTCGAAAGCCTCCGCGCCTGCCCACAAGGCGGCTATCCGCGGATTGTTTCTTACTTATGCCAGATATCCAGTCAGCTTCCATGCAAAATTCCTCGCCCGCCGTCCGTTTCGAAGACTTCGGGCTTTCCGCCGACATCTTGCGTGCGCTCGCCGACCAGGGTTATGTCCATCCGACGCCGATCCAGGCGCAAGCGATCCCGATCGTGCTGCAAGGCCGCGACGTGATGGGCGCCGCGCAGACCGGCACCGGCAAGACCGCCGGCTTTTCGCTCCCGATCATCCAGCAGCTGCTCGCGCATGCCAATACCAGCGCGTCGCCGGCGCGCCATCCGGTGCGCGCGCTGATCCTGACGCCGACGCGCGAACTGGCCGACCAGGTGGCCGACAACGTGAAGGCGTATTCGCGCCACACGCCGCTGCGTTCCACCGTCGTGTTCGGCGGCGTCGACATCGGCCCGCAGACGGCGGCCTTGCGTTCCGGCGTGGAGATCCTGATCGCCACGCCCGGCCGCCTGCTCGATCACGTCCAGCAAAAGACGCTGAACCTGTCGCAGACGCAGATCTTCGTCATGGACGAAGCCGACCGCATGCTCGACATGGGCTTCCTGCCCGATCTGCAGCGCATCATCAACCTGCTACCGAAGCAGCGCCAGAACCTGATGTTCTCGGCGACCTTCTCGCCCGAGATCAAGAAGCTCGCCAACAGCTTCCTGAAGGATCCGGTCACGATCGAAGTCGCGCGCAGCAATGCGACCGCCGATACGGTCACCCAGGTCGTCTACAAGGTCGACGAGGAATCGAAGCGCGACGCGGTCGCGCATATCATCCGCGAGCGCGGCCTGAAGCAGGTGATCGTGTTCTCGAACACCAAGATCGGCGCCTCGCGCCTGTCGCGCCAGCTGGTCACGGCCGGCATCAAGGCTTCGGCCATCCACGGCGACAAATCGCAGATCGAACGCATGGCCGCGCTCGACGCCTTCAAACGCGGCGAAGTCGAAGTGCTGGTCGCGACCGACGTCGCGGCGCGCGGTCTCGATATCGCCGAACTGCCGTGCGTGATCAATTACGATCTGCCGTACAACGCGGAAGACTATGTGCACCGCATCGGCCGCACCGGCCGCGCCGGCGCCTCGGGCGATGCGATTTCGTTTTGCACCGACAAGGATGCGCGCCTATTGGCCGATATCGAAAAGCTGACCAAGCAGAAATTCACGCCGATCGCCGTGCCGGGCTTCGTCCCGTCGGCCGGCGGTTACGGCGGACCGCCGCGGCGCCGGCGCGACGATTATGAATACGGCGGCCAACGCGGCGAGCGCGATGTGGAACGCGGACGCGGCGCCTATGCTTCGCTGCCGCGCAAGGAAAAGATCGATCCGTGGTTCCTCAAGCCTTACGAGCCGACGCAATCCGAACCGGCGGCGCCGGTGACGGCCGGCGGCAACGACGCGGCGCCCGCGAAGAATCCGTCGATCAAACCGCAGAAGGCCAAGGTGGCCGCGCTGCTCGGCGGCGGTCCGAAGCGCTGAGCTTTTCCATCGTGGCTGTCTGAATCGCAGGACACGGCGCTCCGCGTCCTGCGAACTCCAATTCTTCCTCAATCCGCGTCGAGCAGATCCACGATCGCCGACTGCCATCCCGCCGCGATCGCCGGCCGCCACACGAGCCATGCGCTCTCGGTGCAGCGGAACGGACAATCCCCGACTTCGATCCTCACCAGTCCGGCATCGCGCAAGGCGAATTCGGGCAGATAGGCCAGCGCCCGTCCCGATTGCACGATGCTCAGGAGCACCTGCAGATCGTCGACCCAGTAGCGGATGCGGCGCGGCAGTTCGTCGTTGCGCCAGCCGTCGGAACGCATTCCGCGCGGCACGCCGCAGAACGGCGAGCGGCTGGGGCAGGCGAAATCGTATTCGAGCACACGCTTCGAGCTGCAGCGCACGTTGCCGGAGCGCGTCTTCCGGGCCAGCGGATGCGAGCGCCCGGCGGCCAGCCGCATTTCGATCTGTCCCAGGCGGCGCGCCTCCAGGCCGGAGGCATCCGCGTTGCGCAGCGGTTCCTCCGTCACGATCGCGAAATCCACTTCGCCGCGTAGCAGGGCCGCCAATGCCTCGTCCTCGAACGCCGGCTTCAATACCAGGCTGCTGTCGGCGTATTTCGAGGTCAAGGCCGTCGCCAGCGCCGGGCCATATTTCCATTGCAGCAGCGCCGGCGCGGCGACCCGGCAATGCACGCGAAAACCCGCGCCCTCGACTTCGGCCTTGGTCTGCTCGGCCAGGTGCAGCAGCGCGATCGCGCGCTCGCGCAGGCGCTGGCCGGTGGCGTTGAGCTGCAGCGTCTTGCCGGCGCGATCGAACAGCGGCGCGCGCAGGGCATCCTCCAGGCGGCGGATGGCTTTCGAGAGCGCGGACGGCGTCATGTTCAATTCGCCGGCCGCCGCATGCAGGCTCGGATGCCGCGTCGCCGTGACGAAGATGCGGAGATCGGAGAGTTCCAAGAAGGCCTCTTTCTGCTATGTCGTGTTGGGAAGCAATCATTGAATTATAGTTGCTTTACAAGACTTGAACGGAAACCGATCATGGCGGCCTGTTCATCAGGATTCCCTTGCCATGACCACTTCGAACATCCACCGCCAGTGGATCTACCGCCGCCAACCGGCCGGCCTGGTCGGTCCCGAACACTATGAGCTCGTCGCGCAGCCGCTGAACACGGAGCTCGCCGTCGGCGAGGTGCTGGTGCAGGCGCGCTACATCAGCGTCGATCCCTACATGCGCATCTATCAGTCGCGCAAACCGACCTTCAACCCGGAGCCGCATCCGCTCGATACGGTGCAGACCGCCGGCGCCGTGGGCCAGGTCGTGGCTTCGCGCGCGGCCGGCATCGAGGCCGGCGACTGGGTCGAAGGCGCGCTGGGCTGGCAGACGCATGCGCGCATGCATGGCAGCCTGCTGCGCAAGCTCGATCCCGGACTCGCGCCGGTCAGCACCGCGCTCGGCGTGCTCGGGATGCCGGGACGCACCGCCTGGTTCGGTCTCACGGAAGCCGGCCGTCCGCATGCCGGCGAGGTCGTCGTCGTCTCGGGCGCGGCCGGCGCGGTCGGTTCCCTGGTGGCGCAATTCGCCAAGCGCCATGGTTGCCGCGTGCTCGGCATTGCCGGCGGCGCGGCCAAGTGCGCATGGCTGAAGGAGACGCTCGGTCTCGACTGGGCGATCGATTACAAGACGCATCGCGACGCGGACAGCCTGGCCGCCGCGATCCGGGAAGCGGCCGGCGGCGTCGACGTCTACTTCGACAACGTCGGCGGCTGGATCAGCGACGCCGTCATTCCGCTCATCAACCGGCGCGCCCGCATCGTCATCTGCGGCAGCATCAGCCAGTATTCGGGCGGCCTCGATGTGCCCGAGCTCGGACCGCGCTTCCTGCATCACATGCTGTACCAGCGCGCGACCATCCAGGGCATCCTGGCGCGCGATTACCTGCATCGCATGGATGAAATGCTCGCCGTCGTCGGTCCTTGGGTGCGGCGCGGCGAGATCGTGTTCGAGGAGACCGTCATGAAGGGTTTCGAACAATTGCCGGCGGCGCTCAATGCGCTGTTCACCGGCGATCATCGCGGCAAGCTGTTGGTGGAGGTGTGAGATGACGAAGACGGTGTTGATGGCGGTATTGCGTATCCTGGCCGGGGCGGCGGCCTTGCTGGCCGGCGCGGCGCAGGCGGGCGAGCCGGCGTCGTCGATGGGCTTGCACGGCATGGTGATGTTCGGCGGCAAGGAGGGGTTGTATGCCTCGCATATGCCGATGTATCACCGGCCGCATGACGTGCAGGCAGTGTTCCGCTTGCGCATGGCGGATGCGCCTCTCGACGCCGAGCTGCGCCGCGAATTGGCGCGCCGGCCCGTGCTCTGGACCATCGTGCCGGAGCGTTTCGAGCTCGACCGGCTGGCGCCCGAGGCGGCCGATCCGGTCGCGCGCCTGCGCGCCGATCTCGTGCGCGGGCATTTCGAGCGCGGCGGCGCGACGGTTCATTCCGGCGTGGAGATCGTGGTGGAACGCGTATTGATGTATCGCCGTCTCGATCCCGCGCCGCGCCGGGAGGCCGGGATGGTCTACGAAGTGATCGATGCCGGCCCCAAGGCAAGGGAACATTACCTGGTGAAGCGCATCCGGGGGGGCGGCCCGATTTCGACCACATCGTGCCGTTCTCGATGAAGAACGGCGCCAAGGCGCCGGCCAGCGTGACCGTGGCGCGCGCCGCCGCGATCGATGCGCGCTCGGCCGGGGCTGCCCTGGCCGAGGCGGGCGCGGCGCTCGGCATGCGCCTCCGGCCGCCGATGTATTTCGAAAGCGGCGACCTGCAATGAGGAGGCTGCGCATCGCCGTGTTCCAGCATCATCCCGCCGAGGGGCCGGGACGGCTCGCGCAATGGGCCGGGATGCGCGGCCATGCGTTGTCGCTCTTCCGATGGGACCATCCGGATCATGTCGTAGGGCGGTTGAGCGAAGCGCCAGCCGCCGAATGGCGGGAACGGTTCGATGCGGTCGTCGCGCTCGGCGGCCCGCAGTCCGTGAACGACCCGCCGCCGTGGCTGGCGGACGAGATGGACTGCATCGCGCAACTGGTCGCGCGCGGCATGCCGGTGCTCGGCATCTGTCTCGGTGCGCAGATGCTCGCGCGGGCGCTCGGGGCCGAGGTGCGCGCGCTGCCGAAGCCGGAGCATGGCTGGACGACGATCCGCTTCGCCGACGGCTCCGCGTTGGACGTCCTGCAATGGCACGAGGAGGAATGCGGCCTGCCGCCGCATGCGGTGCGCCTGGCGGGTTCGGACGCTTGCGCGGTGCAGGCCTATCGCGCGCCGAATCGCTGCATCGGCATCCAGTTCCATCCCGAATGGGACGAGGCGAGCGTGGACGAGCTGAATCGCGCGTTCGGCCCGGAATCGCCGTTCCTGGCCACGTCAGTGTCCTTGATTCAACCGTGCGGGCGCGAGCGCGATGCCGCGCGTCACCATCGCGTGCAGGAGTGGTTCTTCGGCGCGCTCGACGGCTGGGTGGGGCAATTCGCTAGCGAATGCTGAAGCGCGCCGCCCAGGCGGCCGTTGCCCTCTCCCAGAATGCGGCCACCGAAGCGGCAGGTTCCGCCGGCAAGGCGAGAAAGCGCGCCGCCGCGAGCAGGGTGTCGACCGGCCTGTCGAGATCGAGCGCTTGCGCGCCGGTCTGCTTCGACAGTTTTTCTCCGATCGCGTTGGTGACGACCGGCACGTGCATATAGCGCGGCGTCGGCAACCCGAGCAGGCGCTGCAGGTGGATTTGCCGCGGCGTCGAATCGAGCAGGTCGGCGCCGCGCACCACATCCGTCACGCCCTGGTCCGCATCGTCGACCACCACCGCCAGCTGGTAGGCCCAGAAGCCGTCGGCGCGTTTGAGCACGAAGTCGCCGGCCTGCGTCGCGAGATGCTGCTCGATCCTGCCGAGCCAGCGGTCTTCGAACGCCACGCATTCCTCCGCTTCCCCGGCGGCGGGCACGCGCACGCGGAAGGCGCGGGCGGTCTTCCCCGGCGCCAGTCCGCCGCGGCAGGTGCCGGGATAGATGGGGCCGCCGTCGGGCGCCAGGCCGATGCGCGAATCGGCGATCTCCTTGCGCGAGCAGCCGCACGGATAGACATGGCCGGCCAGGCGATCGAATGCTGCCTGGTACAAGGGCTTGCGCGCGCTCTGCCATACGACTTCGCCGTCGCTTGCCATGCCGAGCGCGGTCAGCGTCTCGAGTATCGACTCGGCCGAACCGGGTACCGTGCGCGCCTCGTCGATATCCTCGATGCGCACCAGCCATTTCCCGCGATGCGCGCGCGCATCGAGATAGCTCGCCATCGCCGCTACCAGCGATCCGGCGTGCAGCGGACCGGTCGGCGAGGGCGCGAAGCGTCCGACGTAAGTGTTCTCCTTCACGATCATTCTCCGAGCAGCATGCGCTGCGTCTCGGGTTCCGCCAGCCTCTGCAGGAACCATTTGAGCGATTTGCCGCGCGTCGCCGTGCGCCACGCGATGTAGACGGTCTGCCTCGGCTTGGCGGTCGAGGTCTGCTTCTCGATCAGCGCGCCCGAGCGCAGATACGGCGCGGCGATGGCGCGCGGCAGATGGCCGCAGCCGAGTCCGGCCAGTTGAGCGGCGAGCTTTTCCTCGGTGCCGGCAACGGTCAAGGTCTGCTGCCCGCTCAAGAGCCCCGCGGTGATGCCGGGCAAGATGCGCCCGGTGTCGCCGACCGCCACCGCGCGGTGCTGCTGGAGCAGCGCCGGCTCGATCGGATCGGGAGCGGAGGCCAGGGGATGGTTGGGCGCCACGGCGAACACCCATTCCACATCGCCCAGCGCGCGGGTCTGGTAGCCGCCGCTCATGCGCATCAGGTCGGGACTTTCGTGGACGGCGCCGATGGCGAGATCGGCGCGCCCCGTCATCAGCGCTTCCCAGGTGCCGGACAGCACTTCTTCCGAAAAGCGCAGCCGGGTTCCCGAGCCGGTGCGATCGAAATCGGCGATCAGGGGCAGCATTTTGCGGAAGGGAATGACGGGGTCGCATACGATCCGCAATTCGACTTCCCAGCCCTTCGCGGCGCGCTTGACGCGTTGTTCGAGCTCGTCCGCCGCGCACAACAGATTGCGGCCTTCGTTCAGCAATTCCTGGCCGGCCGGCGTCAGCTTGGCGCGATGCCCGCGACGGTCGAACAGCAATACGTCAAGATCTTCTTCCAGTTTGCGGATACTGTAGGTCAAAGCCGAGGGTACGCGGTCCAACGCCAGGGCGGCGGCGGCGAAGCTGCCCTTGCGGTCGATCGCATCCAGGATGCGCAAGGATTCGAGCGTCAGGTTCACGGGAAAATTATTCAAAATATTTGAATGACTTGTCGGAAATTATCTCCTTATTTCCGCCAAACATAAAGCGTATAGTGCGTCATATCGATCAAAAACATTGATGGTATTCGTTTGAACAGGAGGTTGTCATGATCGAACTGCGGAAAAGCGAGGAGCGCGGCCATGCGAACCACGGCTGGCTCGATTCGTATCACAGCTTCTCGTTCGCCGATTACTACGATCCGGCCAACATGGGCTTCGGACCCTTGCGCGTGATTAACGAGGACTATATCGAGGCCGGCTCGGGTTTCGGCATGCACGGTCACCGCGACATGGAAATCGTGACCTATGTGCTGGACGGCGAACTGGAGCACCAGGACAGCATGGGCAACGGCAGCGTGATCCGCCCGGGCGACGTGCAGCGCATGAGCGCCGGCAAGGGAATCATGCATTCCGAATTCAACCATGCCGATCGGGAAACGCATCTGCTGCAGATCTGGATCGAGCCGAACGTGCGCGGCATCGTGCCGAGCTACGAGGAAAAGCGCTTCGACGCCGCCGAGAAACGCGGGCGGCTGCGCCTGATCGCCAGCCCGGATGGGCGCGCCGGTTCCGTGCTGATCCACCAGGACGCGCAACTCTATGCCGGCTTGTTCGACGGCGACGAAAGCGCCAGCCTGCCGATCGCCGCCGGCCGGCGCGTTTATGTGCACGTGGCGCGCGGCAGCGTGGTGGTCAACGGCGAGACGCTGAAGGCCGGCGATGCGCTGAAAGCGTTGGGCGAAATCGAGATCGACATCGCGCAGGGACAGCAGGCGGAAGTGCTGCTGTTCGACCTGCCCTGACGCTTGGCAAACCATTTGAACGGGAGCTGACAATGGAGTCGCATCAAAACCTCCGGAACGCGGCGGCGCTCGCCGGCCGCATCCTGCTTGGCCTGATCTTCGTCGTCTCCGGTTTCGGCAAGATCGGCAATTTCGACGGCACCGCCGGCTACATGGCGAGCCATGGTCTGCCTTTCGTTCCGCTGCTGCTGGCGTTGACGATCGCCGTCGAATTCGGCGGCGGCCTGCTGCTGATGATCGGCTGGAAGGCGCGCTGGGTGGCGCTCGTGTTCGTGCTGTTCCTGATTCCCGTGACCGCCGTTTTTCACAATCCGGCCGCGGCCGATCCGGCGCAAGCGCAGCAGCAGATGATCCAGCTGATGAAGAACCTCGCGATCATGGGCGGCATGCTGCAGGTGGTTGCCTTCGGCGCCGGCGCATGGAGCCTCGACGGCCGGCGCCAGAGCTGAGCTCGTTCCCGGCGGCTCCGCCGCCTCTTTCCTAGTCCCGCAATCCTCGTCCGGGATCGGCATCTCGCCGGTCCTTGGATCAACTCGTCCTTCGAAAAGGAGCACATCATGATCAAAGTCGCCATCGTCTACCATTCCGGCTACGGCCATACGAAGAAGCAGGCGGAAGCCGTGCATGCCGGCGCCCTCGCCGCCGATGCGCAAGCCGAGCTGATCGCCATCGACGCCGACGGCAACATCGCCGACGCGGCATGGAGCGCGCTCGGTGCCGCCGATGCCATCGTGTTCGGTTCGCCGACCTACATGGGCACGGTTTCCTGGCAGTTCAAGAAATTCGCCGACGCTTCTTCCAAGATCTGGTTCGGCCAGGGCTGGAAGAACAAGCTCGCCGCCGGCTTCACCAATTCGGCGTCGATGAATGGCGACAAGCTGTCGACGCTGCACTATTTCATGACCTTCGCCATGCAGCACGGCATGGTATGGGTCGGCACCGGCATGATGCCGGCCAACAAGAAAGAGGCGCAGCGCAACGATGTCAACTATCTGGGATCGTTCGCCGGCCTGATGGCGCAGAGTCCGTCGGATTCGTCGCCGGAAGAGGGGCCGCTGGCGGGTGACCTGGAAACGGCGCGCCTGTTCGGCAAGCGGGTGGCGGAGGCCGCGGCGCGTCGGCGATAAGCGTACGCCGGGCAAACCGCGTAACGGGTTTGCCCGGTGCGATACCGATCAGGCGGGTTCGCGGCGCCGGAACACGTAGTACTTGTTCATCAGGTAGGAGAACGCCACATACACCACGCCCGCGATGATTTGGCTCGCGCCTTCGTGCACCCCGAGCCGATACACCAGCGCCAGCAAGGCGAGGAAGTTCAACCCATAAGCCACGGCGAACACGGCCAGGAAGCGGGTTATCTCCGAACGGCGCTTCTGCGTGCTGTTGAAGGTGTAATGCCGATTCAGCAGATACGACACGACCAGCGCGACCGCGTAACCCACGATATTGCTCGCTTCCGGCGAGAGCCCCGCCAGGTACATGCAGCCGAAGATGACGCTGTAGCCGACGGCGGAATTCATGACGCCGACGAGGATGTAACGGAAGAACTGGTTCATGCCGCGCGCACGACCTTGCCTTGCCGCGCCAGATAGGCGCGGCATTTGTCGATGTTCGGCCGGCTGCAGGAATAGAACTGGTACAGCGACAGCGCGTTGGCCACGCCGAAGCAAGCGCCGTCGACGTCGTCGAAGAAATACGCGAGCACCTCGCGGATCTCGCGCGCCTGGTTGACGTGCTCGTGCCGCATCAACTGGCCGTAGTCGAGGCCGTACTTCATGCGGAATTCGAGCCCTGTCGTCAGCTTCCAGCCCAGCGTCCAGAGCACGGTGCCTTCGCTGGGAATCGCCGTGCGCAGGGTGCCGCCGGGCGCCAGCAGTAGCGCGGCGCGCGCGACCACTTCCGGCAGGTTCAGGATATGCTCGAAGGTCGCCACCGACGTGATGCGATCGTAGCGCCGGTCGGCCGGCACCTCGGCGATGTCCGTATAGATCGAGCGGATCCGCGGCAGCTGCGGCGAACCGCTGTAGAGTTCCTTGAACGGCTCGATGATGTCGTAGATGCCGACATCCGGCTCGTATTGCAGCTGGTTGAGCGTGCCGGCGCCGATTTCCAGCGTCGATTTGCCCGACTGCGGACGCGCGGCGACATCGGCCGCCACTTTCTTGTGCATCCAGGCTTCGAGCCGTTGCGACAGCGAGGCCGCCGCCGTGCCGCCTTCGCGGTTCGACTTGTAGTGCGTGGCGTAGATTTCCTCGATTTCCTTCGGCAAATGGGGCCGGACCTTGGGGAACTGGCTGAATGCTTCTGTCATGATCGGTCCTTTTTCGATAGTTTGACGAGATAGGCCGGGCGTCCTTTCACTTCATCGTAGAGGCGCGCGATGTAGTGGCCGATGATGCCCAGGCTGATGAGAATGGCGCCGCCGATCACGATGATCAGCAGGTTCACGGTCGTGAAACCGTCGATCGCCTTGCCTTCGAATTTGCGCAGGAGGCTGATGATGCCGATGATGCCGCCGAACGCGAGCGTCGCGAGGCCGAGCCACGACACCAGTTTCAGGGGCAGGCTCGAAAAGCTGGTGATGTTGTTGATCGCGTATTTCAGCAGCTTCAGCTTGCTCCAATGGCTGCCGCCGCCGTCGGAGCGTTCGGGAACCGAGAACGGTATCTGGGCGCTCGGATAGCCGGCCCAGCCGATCAGGCCGCGGAAGAAGCGCTGTTTCTCGGGGAACGACAGATAGGCGTCGACGACGGAACGGTCGAGCAGCTTGAAGTCGGAGTGGCCGTCGATATCGAGGCCGGCGAAGCGGCGGAACAAGGTATAGAAGCCGCGCGCGAACAAGCTGTCGCGCATGGCTTCGTTGCCGCGGTCCTGCTTCACGGCTTCGACCACCTGGAGTCCCTGCCGCCAGAACGCGATCATTTGCGGTATCAGTTGCGGCGGGTGCTGGAGATCGCCGTCCAGCACCACGGCGGCGGCGCCTCGCGCATGTTCCAGTCCGGCGAGGATCGCCGCTTCCTTGCCGAAATTGCGCGTGAACGATACGAGCCGGATGCGCGCATCCGATGCGGCGGCGCGCGCGATCTCGGACGCGGTAGCGTCGCGCGAGCCGTCGTCGACGGCGATCAGTTCGAGGTCGTACCCGTCGCCCTTGGCGGCGTCGAGTATGGCGCCCAGGTTATGAAAGATGATGGCTTCTTCGTTGTAAGCCGGAACGACGAGGCTGATGAGCGGCACCACGGTGGTTTCCTTTGATCGATTTCAAGACGTCTGTTTCGGATCGCCGCCGCACGGCTGCGAGTCGCCCGCAGTGGAACGGCGGAGGGAAAGTTCGAAATCCATGACGTAAAAATGCAATTGTCGCCGATCTCCCGGCGCATTCAAACGCGGCAGGTCGGTGGAGAACGTCAATGCCTGCCGTTCGTGCGGTTGCAGGCGCAGCGGAATGCGGACGGTTTGCGGCGTGCCCGAGACAGCGAAGGACAGCGGAGCGCCCGTTCCCTCGAAGCGCACCTCGCCGCTGTTCGGGGAGGCGAGCACGAAGGTCGCGCAGCCGAGCAGCGTATGTTCGCCCACATTGCCGATGTCGAGCCGGGCGCGATTCTTCGCCCAGCGGAAACGGCGTCCTTCCGGATTCCGCTCTTCGTCGTAAAAGCCTCTTTTCCATTCGATCAAGGCGTCGTTGTCCAGCAATGCCGTCGCTTGCCGCAGGAACTCCGCGTCGCCCAGCGCCGCCTTCAGCCCCGATGCCGCGGCCCGGACATCGAGCACCGCATAGCGGTGGCTGCCGATATCGATCGGCTTCACGTCGCCGACGGCCAGGCCGGCGATCAATGCGTTGCCTTGATCGGGATAAGCCTTGCGGTCGATCCAGATGGCATCGAATCCGGACAATGCCGCCGCCTTCACCAACTCGGCTCCTTGCAGGCTGCCCAGCTTGCTTTGCCAGGCGCGATGCTGCTGCGACAGCGAAGGCCAGCTCCACTTGAGATGCGTCGACCAGAGGTAGGCGCGGCCATGATCGTAGGATGCCATGTCGCCGAATTGATAGAGCGGCGGAAAGCCCGTCAGCGGCAACTGGAGCACGGAGGCGCCGCGCGGCAGCTGCCGCTCCAGCCGTTCCACCGCGCCGCGCTCCAGCGCGGCGTTTTGCAGATTGGCTTCGCGATGCCATAGCATGGGAACGCGATCGAGCAATTGGTCATACAGGCTGAACATGACCAAGCCGCCGACCGCGATCCAGGCCGCGATCCGTCGCCGGCCGGACATGCCGGCCAGTTTCTCTTGAATCCAGAATCCCGCGGCCGCGCTGGCGAAGAACGACAGATAGACCGAATAGCGGTTGTAGGCGCGAATATCCGGCACGGTCAGGACATTGATGACGGCGCCCAGGCCGCCGACGGTGATCACGAGAAAAGTCAGAAGGCCCAGGCCGCAGGCCGCATCCTTCGCGGGATACATGCCCGGGCGCTCCTCGCGGCGAACCAGCGACAGGAACAGCAGCAGCAGGCCGAAGGCGCCATACAGGCCGAGGCGCGCCGTTTGATTCTCATTCTCCTGGGGAAAGCCGGCGGCGCTGTCGCGACGCACGATCCGGGCCAAGGGCTCGACCGGATTATTAATATGAGGCAATAGCATGCGCCGCAATTTCGCACCGTAGATTTCCGCCTCGGCAGCCGATTTGTATGCCATCTCGACCGGCTTGCCGACCTCGCGCCAGGTTTGGAAGGCCGGCGCCAGGTTGATCGCGGTGCAGATGCCGACCAGCGCGATGGCGGCGGCCGGAAGCTTGAGCGTGCGAATATCGCCGCGTCGCCAGCCGATCACCGCCGCCATGCCGAACAGCAGCACGGCGAAGAAGCTGTAATACACATAGTCGAAACCTTGAGCGGCGCACGCCAGCAGGCCGATCGCGACCGCCTGCTTGCGATTGCGGATGCCTTCGCCGCGGGTGGCGATGACGATCGCGAGCAGGCAGAGCAAGGGCACCAGGTAGTAGGCCAGGTTGAGATGATGCACGTTGCGGATCATGGCGAACGGCAGGAAGGCATAGAGCAGGCCCGTCGCGAACGATAGCGCGGCGGACAAGCGGATCTGGTAGGCCGCATACGCCGCGCTCCATGCGCTGAAAACGAAGGTCAGCAGCCAGAAACCGTTGGCCAGCATGCCGGCCTCCCGGGTGCCGAGCGACATGAGCTTCATGATCGCCCAGTCGAAGCTCGTCATGAGCGGGAAAGCCGCGCCCGGATAGCCGTAGGGCGCCGACAACTGCGAGATGGCATTCGGCCAGCCGTCCTGCACCAGGCCCTTGATGTACATCGTCGTGACGACGCTGTCCGCTTCCGCGTGAGTGAACGGCACGCGCAAATCGTAACCGGAGAGATGAAACGCCCGGAACAGGATGAGGCAGACGACGACGGCGAGACAAGCGGCGAACGCCAGAGAGGGCAGGGGAAGCTTGGATTGACGTGGAGTTCTCATGCGTTCGGAGGAAGAGGCTTTCGTTGCCGCGCGCCGATCATGCCGAAGGGCAACGCAGTAGGAATATCGTAAAAAGAATGAATTCTAACTATTTTCGAGGGAGGCTCTTGATCAAGGGTGATTAGTCACCACCCGATTCAACGATTCGGCTTGCGCGCCCGGCATATCCTGAAACCTTGGTCGACGCTGGAAGCGAAGTCGCGGCAACTTTCACGATCGAGTTCCAGCCGCAGTTCCGGCACCAGGTTCATCCGCGCGGCGGCGTCGAGCCGCACCATGACATGGATCGCACCCGCATGCGCATCGATCCTGCGCGTGATTTCCTGCCAGAGGCGAAAGGCGCGCGCGTTCCACAGGTCGTCGGTGATGCCGATGAAGCGGACGCCGGGATTCACTGCCTCCAGGCTCGGCGCGACATAAGCCTGCGGCGGTCCGAGCAGGATCACGAGGCCGCCTGGCGCCAGTTTCACCGGTTCGATGCGCAGCACGGCATCGCCGTAGCGAACCCTGCCCCAGCGCGGATAGTGGGTCAATGCCGCGCTGCCGACGAGCAGGATCAGCATGCCGGCGATCAGATTTCTCTCGACGGATGCCCGCGACAGGCGCCGGCCGGCGACGACTATGGCGATGCCCATCGCCGGACCGAGCAGCGCTTCGATGGCGACCGCGTAGCGGAAGATCGACGACACCGCCAGCCAAGTGACATACCCGGCCGTGACGAACGCGAGAACGAAGACGCAGGAACGCGGCATGCGGCGATCCGCGAGGGCGTCGGGTTCCTTTCTGCGCGCGAATGCCGCGAGCGCGCATGCCGTCGCCAGCACGACGAAGGCGATCGCGAAACGCGGATCGGCGAATAGCGGTTCGGTGACCACGCCGGCGTTCGGCCGCATCCAATGGAATGGGTAGAACAGCGCCTGCGTTAGCGAGCGCGGCTTGAATTGGTGGTCCAGCCCGCCGCCGCTTCCTAACCATGCTGTGCCGAACAGGTTTTCGAGAAAGGGGAACATCGGGTTGCCCGTTTGCGCATGGAGATGCCATGCCCACCAGCCGTAGGAAATGCAGAATCCGGCGCCCCAGGCAAACGAGAACGCGGCGGCGGCCTCGACAGCCCGGCGCGGATTCCGGAGCGCGCAGGCCAGCGCGATCACTGCCGCCGGCGCATAAAGAACGGCGGTCAGTTTCAGCCCGGCGGCCAGGCCGAAGAGGCCGCCTGCCGCCAGCGACAGACGGATCGGAAAGGATCGTTCGGGAATGCTGGCGCCGGATCGCAAACCCGTCAGCAGCAATGCGACGCCCGCGATCAGCAAGGCGGCCACCGGAATCTCGTTGAACGTGGCGCCGACCTGCGGCAGGGTGGCCGCGCCCGTCAATCCGAAGGCGGCAAGGAGAGCAGCGCCGGGCAGCCGCGCGGCAGGTCGGACGGCGAGATCTTCCAGTACGGCATGGGCGCACCGGAGCGTGCAAAAGGCCAGCACGCCGTAGGGCAGGCCCATCAGGAAGGCGACGGCGCGCGGCTTGTCCGGCAGCCATTCGAAGGCGAGCAGGTAATACGGGAGATCCAACAGGGGATTGAGGTAAGACTGGATGCCGGCGGCGAACAGGTCGACGTTCCAGCGCCGATGCAGCAGCGCCCACGCGTTGTAGACGTGGTAATTCATCCAATCCCAATTGGCATCCTGTCCCAACTTCATGGAGACCAATCCGGCCGCGACGAGGCTGGCCGCCAGCAGCCGGCGCCATGTTTTCGCGTCCGTTCTGTCGCCTTGGATCGCCAACGCTCGGATCTTCGCCATTGTTCCCGGTGCAATCATCGCGTGTCTTTTCTAGCGCCGGGCGACGGCGACGACATTCTTTCCGAAGAACGGCGAAAACAGGAAGTCGCAGAGCCGGCTCAAGGGAAACACGATGCGGTCGTAAAGGATCAACGCCTTGCGGTTCAGCGTGCCGGAATCGCCGCCGGCGAAGCGGAAGACCAGCGAGGCGAAGAAGCCGATCGAATCGGCATAGCGCGCCGTGGTGACATGAAATCCGGCTTGCCGCAGCTTGCCCGTCAGTTCGCGCCGGGTGTAGCGGCGGAAATGGCCGACCTTGCGGTCCATGCTGGAGTAGAGAACCTGGAAGGCGGGCACGTAGACCAGCAGCTTGCCGTCGGGCTTCAATTTGGCGCGCAGTTCGCGCAGCGCGGCGCCGTCGTCCTCGATATGCTCGAGCACGTTGAGCGTGTAGAGGTAATCGACGCTGTCGTCTTGCAGCGCCGCCAGCGAAGCGGACACCGGCAGGCCGGCGGCGGAGATCACGGCGGCCTGGGCGGCGTCGGGCTCGATGCAATGGACACGGTATCCGTTGTCGCGCAGTTCGCGCGCGAAGGTGCCGATGCCGGAGCCGAAATCGACGATGGCGTCGGTGCGCCGTGCATGGCGCCGGATCAGCGACAACAGGAAGCGGTTGTAATTGACCGCTTCGGCCATCACTTCGAGATTGTCGGTACCGGTGTAATTCGACACGTCAGCCACCCGTGGAGGTTGGTTTGAAGACCCAGAAACGCGCGCCGGAATAATTGAGGGCCAGGCCGAACACGGCGCCGACGGCAAGCGGAACGACCGGGATCGCATGCAAGGACGGGTAGGCCCGGATCAGCGCGGAAAAGACGCCGAGATTGAGCAGCGCGCCGCCGGTCTGCACCAGCAGGTAACGCCCATATTCGCGGCCTTTGGGTGTGGCCCCGGCCGTTTCCATCTTGAACACCAGGCGCCGATTCAAGAGCCAGGTCGCGACCGTGGCAATGGAGAACGAGATGCCGCGCGACACATAGATATCGATGCCGAATCGCTGCGACAATAGCGTCAGGATGCCGCCGTCGACGGCGAAGCCGAACCCGCCGACCACGCCGAAGGCGAACAGCCGCGCGAGCTCAAGCCGTTTCATCGCGTCCGCGATCCGCGTGCCGATGGGCGTCCGCGAGCAGTTGCCGTTCGTATTCGAACCGTTGCTGATGCGCGAGCGAATCGAGGATCAGGCCGATGCCGAGCGACATCATCGCCACGATCTCCAATGCCGACGCCAGGATCGCGAGCGGCACGTGATGGATGTAGCGCTCGCGGATCCAGTCCTCGAAGACCGGAATGGCGGCCACGCCGCCGGCCACGGCGAACGCCATCGCCAAGCCGAGGAAGAAGGCCAGCGGCCGGTAATAGCGCAGGATCTGGGCGATCGTGAAGATCACCTTGGCGCCGTCCGACAGCGTGTTCAGCTTGGAAAACGAGCCGGGCGGCCGGTCGCGGTATTCGACCGGCAGCTCGACGATGCGGAAGCGCCGGTGCAGCGCATGCAGCGTCATGTCGGTCTCGATCTGGAATCCTTCCACCAGGATCGGATAGGTCTTGACGAATTGCCGGTTGAAGGCCCGGTAGCCGCTCATGATGTCGACCAGCCTGGCATTGAACAGGCGGTTGATCATGGCCTGCACCAGGCGGTTGCCGAAGCCGTGCAGGGCGCGCTTGTTCTCCTGTGCGTAGTGGCCGTTGGAATGCCGGTCGCCGACGACCATGTCGGCCTCGCCTTCGACGATCGGCCGGATCAGGTCGCGCGCGCGGGCGGCGGGATAGGTCATGTCCGCGTCCGCCAGCAGATACACATCGGCGTCGATATCCATGAAGGCCCGCCGCAAGGCATTGCCCTTGCCCTGGCGTCTTTCGTTGATGACCGCGCCGGGGCAGCGCAACTCGGCCAGCGTGGCGCGGGCGATGCTTTCGGTGGCGTCGGAGGAATTGTTGTTGATGACGAAAATCCGCGCCAGCGGCAGCGCGGCGTGGAAGGCTGCGATCGTATCGGCGATGGTCTGCTCTTCATTGTAGGCGGGCAGGATCACGGCGACGTCCGGCTGGTCAGGCGCTTCCGGCGCGGTCCGCGCGTGCGATCCGCTTTCCACGGCTGCTCTCATGATGGATCCGCTATCAAGACATTGGTCAGTTGCTGCGCGTTCTCGGCCCAGGTGCGCGACGGCATGCCGGACGAAGCGGGCGCCTTGTCCTCCGCTTGCAGGCGCAGCCAGGCGCGGATCGCCTCGGCCAGGTCGGCGCCCGCCGATCCGCTGAAATAATGCGCGTGCCGTTGCGCGACTTCGCGGAACACCGGGATGTCGCGCGCGATGATCGGCAACCCATGCCGGGCCGCCTCGATCAGGGGCAGGCCGAAGCCTTCCGCTTCGCTGGCGAAGATAAGGCAAGCGGCGCTCGCATAGATTTTCTGGAGATATTCATCGCTGATGCCTTGCAGCCAGAACAGGCGCTTGCCGAGTTCCGGATGGCCGTTCAGGCGATCGACGATCTCCGGGATCGTGCGCCGCTGCTCTTGCGGCACCGGCTTCCAGCCTTCCTTGCCGACGATGACGAGATTGAGGTTTTCTCCGGCGCGCCACAGTTGGTCGAACGCCGCGAGCGCCTGCAGATGTCCCTTGCGCGGCTCGATGGTGCCGACCATCAGGAAACTCGGGGCGGCGCCGAGTCGCGCGAGCACGCGTTCGGCATCCTGCGGCAAGCCGGTCGTCGGCGCCGACGCATCGATATCGGCGCCGTGATGCACGACCGCGAATTTCAAGCGCGCGAGATCGACGGCGGCAATGCCGGCGACGCCGTCGCCGCCGACCTGCTGCTCGAGCCAGCGGCGCGTCTCGTCGGCGACCGCCTGCGATATGCAGACCAGCCGGTCGGCGTTGGCGGCGACGCAGGCAAGCCATTGCGCATGCGATTCGTCGGCGCGATCGGGAAAGAACTCCGGCCGCAGGATGGGCAGGATGTCGTGCACCAGGAAGTTCACCTCGACGCCGCGCGCCCGCCAGTCGGCATAGAGCCCGCTTTTCGCGGCGGCGACGACGCCCTCGGGATGGAAATCGGGGCTGTAGAAGACATCCTGCGCGCCGATGTCCACGGGCGCGTCGGCAAGCGCCGGCGTATCGATCGCCAGCAGCTTCTTCGCATAGCCGCAGGCGTAGCGGTAATGCCAGGCGCCGCCTTCGCAGCTGAGATAGACCGGTTCGACGCGATAGCCGCGCGGCGGTCGGCGCAGCAGTTCGAGCAATTGCGCGCGCGCCACGCGTTCGATCCCGGTCTGCAAATCGTTGCGCGCGATCGACGAGACATCGACCAGGAACTGGCGTTGCGCGAGCGGATCGTTCGACGATTTCGCGATGCTCTGCGCGAGCTGCTGGAGCGCTTGCTCGTCGGTATGGAGATCCGGAATGGCGGCGATGGCTTCCAGCAGGGCGGTGTCGTCGCGGCGGCGGTAGGCGGCTTCGATCGCCTCCGCGTATTGGCGCGCACAGGCGTCCGGATCGTGCCGGGTGCGGATCAGCCGGCTCGCGGCTTCACGCAATCGCGCGCGCTGGCCGGCGTCGTCGCGCAGCGATTCGAGCGCGGCGGTCAACTCGTCGTCGTCGAAGGCGTCGGGCAGCTTGATCACGGCATCGTCGGCCAGGTCGGCCATGGAACCGTTCGCGTTCACGATCGTCGGCAAGCCGTAATTGAGGCAATGCAGCACGGCGCCCGAGGTCTCGCCGCGCGACAGGCTGCGCAATTGCACGCTGGCGTCGGCTGCCTGCAGGTAGAGATTGTAGGTGTCGTCGTCGGTCCAGCCGGTGATGCGAATGCGGTCGCCGCAGCCGGCGGCGCGGATCAGTTCGGTGAGTTCGCGGCCGTAGTCGCCGCCGTGATTGGCGCCCACCAGCACCAGTTCGCAAGCCGGATCGTCGCGCAAGCGCGACGCCAGCCAGGCTTGCGCCAGGCGCAGGCTCTGCTTGGTCGGATCGACGAAGCCGAAACTGCAGATCACGAACGCTTCGGCGCGCATCCCGAGCTTCTTGCGCGCCGCCGCGCGGTCGATGGCGCCGGCGGCCGTGCGCAGATGCGGGATCACGCTCCAGTCGCGGGCGGCTTGTTCGCCGTACCATTGGCGCGCCAGCGCGCGCGAGTGTTCGGAATGGACGATCACGGCGCGCGCGCCCCGGATCACGTCGAGATTGCAGGGATAGGCTTGCTTGGCCGCCTCGACGCAGTCGGCGGTATGGCGCAGCTTGAGCGCCATGTAACCGTGCGAACGGTACAAGGCTTCGCTCCATGCGGTCGGCATGGCGCCGGTCGTCTCTTCGTAGAACAGCATGCCGCTCAGGAAGAAATCGTGCAGCACCACGACGCCCGGATGCTCGCGCAGCAAGGCCAGCATATGGCTGTGGAAGGGACTGTTGCCGAATTGGTAGACCACGCGATCGAAGGAATCCGCGTGCGCGTGGAACCATTCGGCGCTCCGTTGCGGCAAGCCGGCGAGTTCCGGCGGCAGCGCGCATTGCGGCTGCTCGACGATCAGCTCGATGTCGTACAGCTTGGCCAGCGCCGGCAGCAATTCGATGCTGTAGTTGGCGATGCCGGTCTTCTCGGGCGGCAGCGGCGAGACGAAGGCCAGGCGCGGTCTCGCCGCGCGCGTGATGCCGGCAGCCAGGGGCTCGTCCGCGGGGCGCGCGGCCGCGGCATGCGCTTCGAGCGCGCGCAAGGCCCGTTGCCCCGAGATATCCCACGAGAATTTCTTCGCTTGCACCGCGCCGTGTTCGCGCAAGCGTTGCCGCAGGGCGTCGTCGCCCAGCACCTGTTCGATCTTGTCCGCGATCGACCGCGGCGACATCGGATCGAACAGCGCCTCGTCAAGGCCGATGACTTCCGGGACGCTGGTGGTGGCGGCGCCGATCACCGGCGCGCCGCAGGCCATCGCTTCCAGCGCCGGCAGGCCGAAGCCTTCATGCTTCGACGGGAAGACGAACAAGGCCGCGGCGCCGTACAGGGCGGCGAGCTCGTCGTCGCCGACATAGCCGGTCAGCACCAGCTCGTCTTCCGCCAGGCCGGCGCGCTGGCTGTGGCGCAGCAATTGCTCGCGTTCGCGCGTACCGAGCTTGCTGGCGATGACCAGTTGATGCTTCTCGCGCAAATCGCGCGGCAGCAAGCCGTAGGCGGCGATCAGGCCGTCGATGTTCTTGCGCGCGTCGAAGCCGCCCGGCGCGTACATCACCATGTCGCGCGTGATGCCGAGGCGTTCGCGCAGGCGCGCCGTCTCGTCCGGCGCCAGGACGCCGGGCTTGAAAAATCCGTCGACGGCGGTGGAAATGCTGACCACGCGATCGGGCGGCAAATCCAAGGCATCGATTGCTTCCTGGCGCGAATAATCGGAGATCGACAGCAGCAGGCCCGCATTCTTGAGCGAGGCGATCTTGCGGTCGTAATACTGGCGTTGCGCCGGCGTCGGCAGGTAGCTGGCCGGGTTCAGCAGCGGAATCAGGTCATACAGGATGACGGCTGTCCTGGCGCCGTCGGTGAAGGCGCCGACCGATACCACGCCGTCGTCGACATAGCCTTCGAACAGGCTGGTGACCAGCACCGCGTCGGGATGCAACTGTTCGATGAAATGTTCGCGGATCTTTTCCGCCGCTCGCGCGCGCCAGCCATGCGACGGATCGTGCTCCGCCACCGGCCGCGGAACGTCGAACACGCGGATACGCTCCTTCGGCACCAGGCCTTCGAACGCCTGGCGAATCGCAGGGATACTGTCCGGCAATGCGGCGCTGAGCGCCAGCCAGATTTCATGTTCGCCCGCATTGCGCGCGACGCCCAGCGCCAGCGACAGCGAGTAGCGTCCGATGCCGCGGAAACGGCTCTCGGTCTGGGCGCCTTGTAGATCGATGACGATACGCATCAGTGTTTCCTCGCGCCGACGGCCTTCTTCAGCCGTGCATGGAAATGCGCCGCGCGCGGCGACAGGACGGGCGCGCCGTCGGCCTTGGCGACCGGCGCGGGCTCGATGTTGACCGGCGTTTGCAGCAACGCGCGCAAACGGTATTTGACCGTGGGGAAGCGGTCCAGCACGGTCAGCGCCGCGCGGGACAGGCCGGGGTGGCGCTGGACGGCGAGGCCGGTCGCGCGCAACAGCGCCTTGAGGCGGCGCTTGATTCCGCTGCCCAGCCTACCTTCGCGGGCCGCCGCGCGGAAGCGACGGGCATATCCGCCGGCCAGGCGCATCGGCGCCGTGATGCGCCAGGAGCGGCTGTGCAGCACGGCGAGCAATTGCTCCGCGTATCGGGCGGCGCGCGCCTCGGCTTCGGCCAGGCGTTGTTCCGCCTGGCCGAGGCGGTGCTCCGCCACGCCGATGAGATGCTCCGCCACGCCAAGGCGATGCTCCGCTTGTCCGATCAGTTGTTCCGCCTGGCCGAGGCGATGTTTCGCTTGCCCGATCGCCTGTGCCGCTTGGCCGAGGCGATCCTCGGCCTGCATCAAGCGCGCTTCCAGCAGGCCGGCGCGATGCTCGGCCTGGGCCGCTCGTTCGACCGCTTGCGCATGGCTGCGCGCCGCCTGCTCGGCATGCTCGGCGATCCGCCGATGGATGTCGGCCAGCCGCCTCTCGCCTTGCGCATCGTAGCGCTGCGCCAAGGTGTCGAGCACCAGTCCGTAGTCGGTGTCGAACGCGGCATCGAAACGCGCGAGGACTTCCGGCGCCGCCGGCTTCTGGGCCACGACGCTATAGTCGGGACTGACGCCGCTCAGCACGTTGAGCAGGCGGATTTCCCGGGCTTCGCGCAAGCCTTCCGGCTCTTGCAGGCGCACGATCTTGTTGCGCAAAAAACCGGTGTGCTCGGTCACGAAGCCGAGCAGATTCGGCGGCAGCGGGCGTTCGTGTGACGGATCGAGATAGAAGTCGGCGGCGCCGACGACGAGGTTTTCCGGATTCGGCGTTTCGAGAATCAGCAAGCCGCCCGGCCGCAGGACGCGCAACGCTTCGCGCACGATGGCGCGCAGCACATCGAACGGCACATGCTCGACGACGTGGAAGGCCGAAACCAGGGCCAGGCTTGCCGCCGGCGATTCCTGCAGGGTCTTGAGCGCATCGGCGCATTCGGCCTGCAAGCCGCGCTCGCGGCAGGCGGCCAGCATGCCTTCGTCGAGATCGACGCCGCGCGCCGCGAAGCCCGCTTCGCCCAGCAGCTCGAGCCATTCGCCGCGTCCGCAGCCGAGGTCGAGCGCGCCGTCGCCGGGATAGAGCGCGGCGAGGGAATCCAGGAACGGTCGATAGGCGCGCAGGCGCGTCTTGATGGTTTCGCGCGAACCGCGATAGCGTTCTTCGAAAGCCCGGTAAAAGTGATCGCTCATCGTCTTGCTCCATGAGCGGTTGCGGAAATGATGATGGAGGCGCTATTGTCGGACATAGAAGGGCGGCGGAGCGCGGCGAGGGCGGCAGATGGCGCAACGCGAGCCGTCGCCGGAGCGCACGCTTTGTTGTAATCGTGCCAATGAAGCGGACGATTATAACGTAGGGCCTTCTAACCTTGTGTCAGCTTTTGTAACGCATCCGGCCTGATGATGATCAGGCGGTGCGAGTCCTTCTTGACGATGCCCTGGTTGACCAGCGTGAGTATCGTGCGAGTGACCGTCTCACGGCTGGTGTTGATCATGTTGGCGATGTCCTGGTGCGTCGGCAGGTTCTCGACGACCTCCATGTTGCCCGGCTTCTTTTCCTTCAGCAGTTCCAGGAAGGTATAGATGCGCTTGGCCGTGTTGTGGATACTGAGCAGCGCGCGGAATTCGGAGTCGCGCTGGATCTTCTGCGCGAGATGCTTGAGCATCTGCTTCGCCACAGGAGGCGAGTGCGCGAACAGGTGCAGGGCGGTCGCGCTGGGCAGCAGTGCGACCAGGACCGGCGTCAGCGCGACAACCGACGCGGAGCGGGCCGAACCGTTGATGACGGCGATCTCGCCGAAGAAGTCGCCGGGATTCAAGAGGCGCAGGCCGATCGCGCGGCCGTCCTCGGTAATGTCGATCACCTGCAGCTGGCCCGAGAGCAGGAACAACAGGCTGTCGCCGGTGCCGCCTTTTTGCAGCACGATGTCGCGCCGCGCGTAGTGGCGGATGCGCAGCTCGGCCTTGACTCTTGCCATTTCCTCTTCGGTCAAGTCCGCGAGCAGAGGTATCTTGCGCAGATGGATCTGCAAATTGACTTGATTGTCGGCGTCCTTCGCATTGGCCGTCGGTGCCGACGTGTTCTTTTCTTCCGCGGCATCGGCGGAAGATTTCGCGTCGGAGGCAATCAATTTTTGCGCCGAGTTTTTCATATGCGAAGTTAACGGAATCTGCTGCCGAAAATATTGACGCTGGGAATTCGATCTAGTTGCCGATCATTATTACGGCAGCTGGCGCCGCCAGCAAGATGCCGGCCGTGTTCGCCGCGATGTCGTGCCAACAGAAGCGGCGACCGGGCACCAGGATTTGCAAGCATTCAATTGCCCAACCGGCAAGGAACAGGCCCACTATCCAAGCGAATTGTTGCTGGCCGTTTTGGGCAATCCGGCCTGCCAGCAGCGTCAAGCCGCCGAAGGCAAGAAAGTGCAGGAGCTTGTCATTGGGCAGCGGCGGCAGCCATTTCGCAGGCGCTAGGCAGCCGGCAAACACCGTCGTTGCCGCTGCCAGAAAGCTGATCCATTCCCAACCCATGCCTACTTCCCCAGCGTTTACATTGAATCCTGTTGCCAAGACGACCGCCGAAGCGATCGCTGATGATTCCGACAACTAGAACGGCTGCCATTGCCAGCTCATCTGCAACAGCCGGCTATTATATTGAAAAATCGAAATATTCTCGTTGTTCTTCACCTGGCGTATCTCGATCTGCAGCGTCTGCCGTTCCTTGAAGGGAATCGTCAATCCGGCGCGCAGCAATTGCGTATCCTGGTGCCGCGCCTGGTCGATCAGGCCGGGAGAGTAGGATGCCTGGCTGAGCCAGTGCTGCCGCGTCCAGCCGAATTCGCCGATCCAGTTGCCGCGAATCGGGAGGCGTCCCTGCAAGCCGCCGAACCATCCCTTGCGGTCGCCGCCGGGGCGCACATTCTTGCCGTGATCCAGGAGATATCCGGCGCTCGCTTGCGTCTGGAGGCGTGTGCCTTGGTGAATCAGCGATGCGCTCAATTCGAAGGTGTTCGAGTCGAAATTCGTCAGCGTCGGATAGGCGAGATGCGTTGCGCCGGCCGTCAGGCTGACATTCCATCGCTTCGGCAACAGAGAGGTCGGCGCGGCGCGCAGCTGCAACTGGCCTTGCCGCTGATAGAGCCGGTCGCCGAGCGTGAGCGCGCCGAGGGCGCCGATGCCGCGCACGTCCCAGGTGCCGATGCGCCATGGCCGTTCGATGCCCAACTGCAGCGACGCCGTATCGTAATTGGACAGGCTGTCGTTCCTGCGGATGCGCAGCTGCGCGAAGCCGGTGATGCCGCCGCGCGTAAGGTCGCGCGCATAATCTGTCGACAGCAGCGTGTAATGATCGCGTTGCGGCAGGTATTCCGGCGCCAGGACGAGATCGGTGCGCGTGCTGCCGCTGCCGAAACTGAAATTCGGGTTGCTGGCGCCTTGGTTGACGTTGTCGTCGACGCCGCGCGCGACGGCCAGGCTCAACTGGCTGTGCGGCCGCCATGCCTGGCAGCCGGTGGCGCGGTGCGCGGCGATGACTTCCCGGATGCCGGGCGGCGGCGCGAAGCGCGCCTCGATCGCCTGGAACAGCCGCTCGGCCTCGTCGGCGTGACCGAGCTCGCATTGGATGATCGCCAGGTCGAGCCAGGCGCCGGCATGCTGCGGCTCCTGCTCGATCATGCGCGTCAAGGCGTCGCGCGCTTCGTTCTGGCGGCCTTCCGAGATCGAATGCATCGCGTCGAGATAGAGATCCTGCTGCGCCGGCGGTTCGTATTCGGCCGCCGCCGCTGCCAGCGAGGATGCCGCGGCCAGCGCCGCGATGAGGCGTAAGCAGCCGCGCACGCTCATGCCGTCAGCTCCAGCGTGTACAACGTGGTCGGCTTTTCCTTGCCGCGCAGGACGCGCTCCCCGAGCAGCTTGAATCGGTGGCGTGCCGAGCGGTCGACCGTGCCTTGGCCGACGATGATGTCGTGGGGGAATTCGCGCGCCATCTGCTCGAGGCGCGCGGCGACGTTCACGCTGTCGCCGACGGCGGTATAGATGCTGCGCGAGGCGGTGCCGAAGTCGCCGGCCATGGCCACGCCGCTTTCGATGCCGATCCGCACCCGCAACGGACGCTTGCCTTCGAGGCCGCGCCGCTCGCTGAAGCGGCGCACCGCGCGCACGATTTCCTCGGCCGCGTCGAGCGCGAGATCCGCGTGATCGTCGATCGCCAGCGGCGCGCCCCAGAAGGCGACCAGGCCGTCGCCGGTGAACTTGTCGAGCGTGCCGCGATGATCGAGCACCGGTTTCGTCAGACAGGCCAGGAAATCGGTCGTCAATTGCGCCGCCTCTTCCATCGAGAGCGCTTCCACTTGCGTGGTATAGCCTTCCATGTCGGCGATCAGCGTCGTCACGCTCAGGCGGCGCGGCGTCAGCGGATCCTTCAGGCCGAGACGCAGCAGCTCGTCGACCACCGCCTCGGCAACGTACTGGCGCAATGTGCCCAGCAACTGGCGCGATTTTCGCTGCGCGAGCTGCCAATCGAAGGGCACGGACACGGCCAGCAGGAATAGATTGGAAAGCAGCGGCCCGGTCGTGGAAAAGTGCGGATCGTGCGGGACGATCCAGTACGCCAGGCCCAGCCACACGACCGATGCGCCGGCAAGCAGGGCGATATTGGCGGCCGCCGGCAGGCGCGGGAAGGCGTAAGCGGAAGCCGCGGCGACCAGCATCGCGAACAAGGTCGCGATCCATCTCCCCGGCCACGAAGCGGGCGCCTTGCCGGCTTGCTCGTCGAGTTGAGCCGAGAGCGCGGCGGCGTGCACCAGCATGCCCGCGGTGGAGGGCGTGAGCGGCGTGGCGACGCGATCGGTCAGGCCGAGCGAGGAAGAGCCGACGATCACCAGCCGGCCGGCCACGCGATCCTCCGGCGCCTGGAGCTTGAGAATATCGGCCGCCGATATCACGGTGTAGGCAGACCAATCGCGATCGAACGGCACGCGCGTCATGCCGGCATGCATGGCGGAGGCGCGCTTGCCGGCGGGGCGGCCGCAGCAGTCGAGCAGCATCGTCGACAGCGTGGAATAAATCCTGCCGTCATGCAGCGTTTGCATCGGCAAGCGGCGGATGGTGCCGTCCGGATCGGGCACGAAGCCGATGTTGCCGACGTGCGGCGCATGCGCCAGTCCGGCATGGTTGGCGATATGGCCGGTCGCGACCGGGATACCGGGCAAGCCGCTCGCCGGCGTGCCGCTTGCCACTCGTCCGACATGCAAGGGAGCGGGCCGTTCGACGTAATCGAAAGCCTGGGCCAGCACCACCGGCCCGTGCTGCGCCAGCATGGCTAGCCGGGCATCGCCCGCGCCGTCGGCGGGCTCCGGAAACACCAGGTCGAGCGCGACGCCGCGTGCACCATAAGGACCGAGCAGGTTCTCCAGCAATTCCGCGATGCGCTTGCGCGGCCACGGCCACGGGCCGAGGGCCGACAGGCTCGCTTCGTCGATATCGACGACGGCGATGCGGGTTTCCGGCTCGGGCGAAGCGCGCAGGCGGATGAAATAATCGCGCAGCCATTCGTTCGCGAAGACGGACTCGGTCGAGGCCGGAATCCATTGCGACCAGACAGTCAGCAGAATCGCGATCAGGGCAAGCAGCGACCGCATGACCGTCACGGACGGAAACATCATGCGGAGATAGGCCGGCGGCTTTTTCATGGGGAAAGCAGGCCGGCGGAAGAAGGACTGCGCAAGGTCACTATGGGGTTGCCCTTAAAATTCAATAACCTGCAAGTATAACGTCCCGTACTTTCGGGAAACATCCCCAATTCTTGGTAATTTGTAAAGGACATGGGTGAGATTGTCGGAAAAGTGTGAAAAAGAGAATCGTTGCTGGCCAAACAGGAAAAAGAGAGGAAAAATCTTATTTCCGAAGTGTAAAATGTGATGGCCATCACAGAAATTGCCGCCGGGAATAGCACAATGGCACGCAAGGAGAAGTCCATGTTTCATCGCTACCTTATTTCACTGATTCTGCTGGTCGCCGCGAGCTTCGCGCATGCGGGCGAGGCGGGGCGCATTGTTTTCGTGACCGGCCAGGCGCAGATCGGCAATCGTGTCGCGACGCTCAACGATGCCGTGCAGGAAGGCGATGAATTGATCACCGGACGCGATGGCTATGTCTATCTCAAGACCGTCGATAGCGGATTCCTCATCCTGCGCCCCTCCAGCCGAGCGCGCATCGTCGCCTACCATATCGACAGCCAGCGTCCTGAAAACACGCGCGTCAAGCTGGAACTGCTGAGCGGCGTGGCGCGCGCCATCTCCGGCCAGGGCGTCAAGCAGGCGCGCCAGAATTTCCGTTTCAATACACCGGTCGCGGCCATCGGCGTGCGCGGCACCGATTTCACCGTTTTCACCGATCGCGACGTATCGCGCGTCACCGTCATTTCCGGCGGCATCGTCGTCAGCGGTTTCGCCGGGACTTGCGGTCCCGAGGGCAATGGGCCGTGCGAAGGTGCCAATAGCCGCGAGCTGTTCGCCGACAAGGCGGCGGGTCAACTGTTGGAAATCAAGAAGGGGCAGTCTGCGCCGCAGTTGTTGCGCGCGAACGGGCTGGCTCCCGATCACAATGCGCCGCCGCGCAAGGACGAGCCCATGACCAAGGCGGCTCCCGAGGATCTCAATCTCGAGCCGCAGAAGACAGCTGTCTTGCCGCCTGCCAAGACGCCGTCCACGCCGACGACGCCGACGACGCCGACGACGCCGACGACCCCGGCACCGACAACGCCGACGACGCCGACAACCCCGACGATACCTCCGTCCTTGCCTGAGCCGCCCATTGTCGTGGCGCCGGCGCGCCAGGAAGTCGTATGGGGGCGCTGGACGGCCGTTGCCAGTTTGCCGGCCGATTCCGAAGTGCTGGCCAAGCTGAAGAACGGCGAATATGAAGCCGGCAAGATCCTGGGGTCGTTCGTTATTTCGCGTGTAAAGAATTCCGGCCTCGTGATGCCCAAGGATGGTCAGGTGGCATTTAGCTTGGGTAATAGCGAAGCCTATATCCAAGAGTCCGGTAAGGCTCCAGTTGCTGCGGCGGTCCAGAACGCGCGTTTGAACGTCGATTTCGGGGCGCGGGCCTTTTCAACGAGCTTGAGTGTGGTCGGCCAAGGCCAACAGGTCGATGTCTATGCAAAAGGTGATGTCACGCTCAAGGGTGAGTTGGTCGGCAGCCTGATCGGTTCCAATGCGGCGGTGCAGGGGTATCTAGGCGGGGCCAGCGCACAACAAGCTGGGTATATCTTCCAAACCGTAGGTACGCCTAAATTGAGTGCATTCGGCGCCACGCATTGGTCAAAACCGTAAAGCCCTTTGGGGCGGCACTATTGAAAGCGATCAGGGCTGCCCCGCGCTCCTTCTATCCAGTATCTCAATGAATGTGGTTCGGGATGAATATTCCCGGGCGATGTGATTCTGGGCGCGGACTATTTCGTGAAATAGAAGCCTCTCGTAATTCATGGCTCGTCGGATCGCGTCTTTTTGCCTTTATTCACTCTGTAAAGGCTGTCAAAAAACAACAAAATTTTGGCAAATGTGATGGCCGTCACAACATTCGGGTGGCCATCAGGCAATATACTTCCACGTCTGCAAAAAGCACTCAGTCCGTATACAGCGCTGTGTGCGGAGTGAATGGCAGATCAACTTGGTTTAACTTAAATCACCTTAAGGAAAAAACACCATGGCAGCAGCAGATTACAATACCGTAGTTCAGCAGCTCTACGTCGCCTATTTCGGACGCCCGGCTGATCCGGTTGGCCTCGCCAACTTCACGGCTCAGTTGAATGCTATCGGCGCTCCGACGACGATGAGCGAACTGAACGCCGCTTACGCTACCGACTCGACCGTTAAGACCTTGGTCGACTCTTTCGGCACCAGCACCGAGTCCACTTCCTTGTACACTGGCTCGACCGTTGCATTCGTCAATGCTATTTTCCAGAACGTCCTGGGCCGTAGCGCCGCTCTGGAAGGCCTGCTGTACTGGTCCGCCGAGATCGACTCCGGTCGTCTGAGCCGCGGCAAGGCTGCCATGTCCATCATGGCTGGCGCCCAAACCAACACCACCGCTCAAGGTTTGATCGACGCCGCAGTAATTGCGAACAAGACCACTGTTGCCACCAACTTCACCACCGGTCTCAATACGGCTGAAGAAGTCATCGCTTATTCCGGCTCCACCGCTGCGGCAAATGCCCGCACGATGCTGGGTCAAGTCACCAACACGACCGACACGACCGCTTTCCAAACGACGGTGGATTCCACGATCACCACGATCGTCAACACCCCGACCGTTGCCGGCTCGACCTTCCAGCTCACCGCTGGTACGGACAAGGGCACTTCCTTCACGGGCAGCGCAGGTAACGACTCCTTTGTCGGTTATACTTCCACGGCTACGAATGCACTGACCTCGTTCGACTCGATCGATGGTGGTGCTGGTACCGATGCCCTCGACATCGTGGTTACCGCGGCTCTCGACTTGACCGCTAACGTCAGCACGACGGTCAAGAACATCGAAACCGCAAGCCTGATCAGCTCCGGCAAGGTTGATGCCGACGTGAGCGGCTGGACCGGCCTGACCTCGTTGACGGTGTCCGGTGTTGGCGGTAACACGGCCAACAAAGGCATCACCGCTGCAACGACGACCGACATAACGCTGTCTGATTCTGCATTGGCTGCCGGCAACCTGGGTCTCAACGGCGGTAAGGCTATCACCGTGACGGCTACCGGTTTGACCAACCTGGCAACCAACGCTGTGACCATCGGCGCGACGACGGCTGCCAAGGGCGCTGTGACGGTTTCGACGACCGGTTCGTTGGCTGCTGATACTCAAGTGCTTGGCGATATCGCGATCACCGGCGGCACGACGGTCAGCGTTACGCAAAACGTTTCCGCAACGGCTGCCTATGCTGCGACCGTGTTGACTGGCAGCGTTACCGAAAGCATCAGCAGCGGTAACGTCACCGTCACCGGCACCAGCGACACGACGTCCGTCACGGTGACCGATACGGCTGCTGTTACAGCAGTGAATAGCGCGACCGCCGGTGTCGTCGGTATTACCAATGGTACCGTCACGATTACCGACGCGAACGCCGCTAGCGCCACCGCTGCCGGCACCATCAACACCGTTACGTTGAGCAACTTCGGTGCTGCAACGGTCAACTCGGGCGCACTGGCAACCGTGAACCTGAGCGGCAAAGGCACTTCGTTCACCGGCACCGCTGGCGCTCTGACGACGCCGACGGCCACGACCCTGGCGCTGAACCTCAACAACCTGACCACGACTGGCGCTGTCACGCTGGATTCCGACTACACCACGCTGAACATCGCTTCGTCGACCAAGGCTTCGACCCTGAACAGCCTGGTCGCATCGGGCGCCACCACGGTGAACGTCTCCGGCGACGCAGCTCTGACCTTGACCGGCCAGACGCTGACTGCTGCTACCGCGATCAACGTGACGAACACCGCAGGTGTTACCTTGGGTTCCTCGCTGGCAACCGGCACGGCCTTTACCGGCGGCACAGGCGCTGACTCGGTCATCGTCGGCGCAACGACCAAGGCGATCGCCATGGGCGCAGGTGACGACACCGTTACCGCTAGCGTCGCTCTCGGCACGGGTGGTTCGATCGATGCCGGCGAAGGCACCGACACGCTGTCGATGACTTCCGCTAACGCAGCGGCGCGTTCCGCTTCCTCGACGTTCGAAGGCGTTATTTCCAACTTCGAAGTGTTGGAACTGGGTGACACCAGCACGGCTGACGCGATCGACCTCGGCAACCTGGACGACATCAGCACCATCACGTCGGCTGGCGTGAGCGCGAACGGCCTGACCCTGACCAACCTGGGCGCGACCAACTCGGTGGAATTCACCGGCCTGATCGCCGCAGCATCGTCGATCGCTCTGGCTTCCAGCTCCGGCTCGAGCGACACGGTCAACCTGAAGTTCTCGGCAACCAACGGCTTCACCAGCACGGCTGCCCTGACCATCGGTGGTGTTGAGAACATCAACATCACGACGGACGACACCGATTCGACCGCTGCGACTACCGCTTTCACGCAAGCAATCACTGCTGCCGCTGCTAAAGCTGTCACGGTGACGGGCGACGTCGGTATCAACCTGAACGGCCTGAACACCACCACGCTGACCAGCCTGGACGCCAGCGGCGTCACGGCAACCGGTGCCGCAGGTGCTGTCACCCTGACGACCGGTGCTCTGGCTGCTGCAGCTACGCTGAAGGGCGGCGCCGGTAACGACACGCTGATCGCTTCGACGGCAACCAAGGCGCTGACCATGAGCGGTAACGGCGGCGACGACGTGCTGACCGGTGGCGATGCCGCCGATACGATCTCCGGTGGTACCGGCGACGACATCATCGACGGCGACGCTGCCGGCGATACGCTCACCGGTGATGCAGGCGCCGACTTGTTCCTCGTCACCGCTGTGACCGATTCGAACGGCGTCAACCAAGATACGATCACCGACTTCGTGTCCGCTACCGACAAGATTGGTATTGCAGCAAACGTGACCTATGCCGGCGAGGCAAATGGTTATGGCGCTGTGCTGACCTCTTTGACCGGCGTTGCTTACCAAGCCGTGCTCGATACCAGCACCAGCACGCTGTATGTTGACGTTGATGCTAGCCAGACATTGACTTCGGCTGATATCACCATGAAGCTCAACAGCGTTACCGATCTGGCGCAAGCTGACTTCGCACGTGTTGGTACGTCTGGCGGTGATGCTATCACCGGTACGGCGAACGGCGAGTATATCTACGGCTTCGCAGGTGCCGATACGTTCACCGGCGGCCTGGGCGCAGACACCATCTTCACGGGCGCAGGTGCTGATAACGTTGTTATCACCGGCGGCTTGACGATGGATACGGTCAAGGACTTCACGACCGGTGCGGGCGGCGACAAGGTTCAGCTCGACATCTCCGAACTGGAAACCGCAGGTGCCGTGGAAGCCGCGATCACCCTCAGCCTGGACGACCTGGTTGACGGTACGACGGCAATCGGTGCAAGCGCCGCTACCATCCAGGAAGTTGCCGATCAGGCTGGTGGTGCCGCTGCCGCTGCTGCTGGTGCCGCAACGGTCTATGTCCTGTTGACCGAGACGTATGCTGACCTGGCTGCTTTGGAAACCGGCCTGGAAACCGGCGACCATGAGTTGACCGTTCATGCCAACGCGGCTCAACACGATGGCTTCATCGTCGTGTGGTCTGACGGCACCGATTCGCACGTCTCCTTGGTGCGTATCGCGGTTGACAGCGGCGCGGACTTCGCCGCTGGCGACCTGGTTGCTACCGATCTGGCCAAGATCGTTGGTACCGGTACCCTCACCGCTGGCGAGATCCACGCCGACAACTTCGCATTCATCGCCTAATCTCCTTCCCGGAGATGTCCTTGGCCGCAAGGCCAAGGATGATGAAATTCGAACCCCACCCCTCGCAAGGGGGTGGGGTTTTTTTCATGGCGCGTTTAAGATGTAGCGCGACGAGAATTTCAATCCCATGTTGAAGGAAGAGTCATGAGCGACTGGAGCGCCGGCTACGTGGCCGACATCGGTTATACCTTTGGTTACTACCCCGAACTAAATCCGCTAAGAGTAAAATTAGCTTTCCTCAATGCAGGCTTGGTGTACCCCGACATGGGAAACGCCTGCGAACTCGGTTATGGCCAGGGTTTGAGCGCCAATCTGCATGCCGCCGCATCGGTGACTTCCTGGTATGGCAATGACTTCAATCCGGCGCAAGCCGGCTTTGCGCAGGAGTTGGCCGAAGCGTCCGGCTCCGGTGCGAAGCTCACCGATGAGGCTTTCGCGGATTTCGCCAATCGGACCGACCTGCCGGATTTCGATTACATCGGCTTGCATGGAATCTGGAGCTGGGTTTCCGATGAGAATCGCACGGTCATCATCGATTTCATCCGACGAAAGCTCAAAGTCGGAGGTGTGCTCTATGTAAGTTACAACACCTTGCCAGGGTTGAGCGCGTTCTCGCCCGTGCGCCATCTGATGACCCACCACGCGAAAATCATGGGTGCCGAGGGACTCGGTATCGTTAGCCGCGTTGATGGCGCGATGGCTTTCGTCGAGAAGCTGTTCGCCGTCAATCCGGGCTATGTTCGTGCCAATCCGCAAATTCTGGAACACATCAAGAAAATCAAAGGCAGAGACCGGCACTACCTGGCGCACGAATATTTCAATCGGGATTGGCATCCGATGCATTTCAGCACGATGGCGGATTGGCTATCGCCTTGCAAACTCACTTACGCATGTTCGGCCAATTATTTGGATCATATCGATATACTCAACCTGACGCCCGAACAGCAGAGTTTCTTGAAAGAGATCCCGGATGCCGTGTTTCGTGAGACGGTGCGCGACTTCATGACCAATCAACAGTTTCGTCGCGACTACTGGGTCAAGGGAGCCCGCAAACTCAACGCTATCGAACGTTCCGAGAAACTGCGCGCGCTCAGAGTCATACTGAGCGCGGATCGTCGGGACGTGTCCCTGAAAGTAAGCGGCGCGCTGGGAGAGGCAACCATGAACGCCGATGTCTATAACCCTATCCTCGACATCCTGGCGGACAATCAGCCGAAGACCCTTGCGGAAATCGAGCAAGAGGCAAGGGGCAAGGGCAATGTCACTCTCGTTCAAGTGCTGGAAGTCATCATGGTGTTGGCAGGCGCGGGTCATGTGAAGCCGGTGCAGGATCAAGCGGTGATGGATCGAGCCAAGGTGCATGCCGACAAACTCAATTTGTACTTGATGAACAAGGCCCGCGGTTCAAACGATGTCGGTTTTCTCGCCAGTCCTGCGACGGGCGGAGGCTTCACGGCAGGACGGACAATGCAGCTTTTCTTGCTGGCTATCGTCCAAGGCAAGAAGCAGCCGGAAGAATGGGCGAAGTTCGCCGCACATCTTCTGGCGGCCCAAGGCCAGAAGATCATCAAAGACGGCAAGACTCTTCAAACACCGGAGGAAAACTTGGCGGAGCTTATGGAACAGGCCAAGGTGTTTTCGGAAAAGCAGTTGCAGATTCTCAAGGCACTGCAGATCGTTTAAGCGACTCGCGATGCATAACCGATGATTTCAGAATTCACTTCCGAGCCGATTCCTATCGCGCTTGATGCCGACGCGGAAGCGTTGATTCGGCAAGATATCAGCAGGCGACTAAGAACATTTCTTGGACACTATGACCTGCGCATCTACATTACCGATAAGGCCTATGTGGATGTCGGACGGGGTTCGTTTAATGCCGCCTCAAGAGTCGAATACCTGAACATCGGCTTTTCCGGATGCATTGGAACCGTTGGGCAATTCTGCGACTTTGCGCTGCCATGCAAGCTGTTCGCCGGTGGCGAGCACCATAACGAATTGCCGGTCAATATCACGATGACCGGTGTGCCGACTTTCCAAGCCAAGACGCAAAAATTCAACATTGGGAATTTGCGCGCAAATGAACCGATCCCTTTCGAGATCGGGCACGCCGTTCTCATATCGGCGGACGTCAAGGTGATGAGCGGCGCAAAAATCGGCGATGGCGCCGTGCTTGCCGCGAATGCGTTGGCGACCGGTGTGATCGAACCGTTCTGGATGTATGGCGGATTGCCGGCCAGGAAGTTGAAGCCGAGATTCGACGAGCAGACGATGCGCGCAATCTCTGCGGTCCGCTGGTGGGACTTTGACACGGTCTATCTAGGCAACAATCTCGACTGCCTGCAGGAATTGGCGGTAGACACGTCGTCTGACCATGTTTATCGCAAACCGACGCCACGGCTGGTCATCAAACTCATCAAAATGAACACGCCTCATCAGAAAGTGGAAATCGCCGGTTTCGTGGAGGGAGAACGCATGCGCCCGTTGTCGGAGGCCCCGGTAAAGATGCAGAAGTATCTAGCCCAGCTCGGCGGTCCGGGGCCGTATTACTGGCTTGCCAATGCTTGGGAATGAGTCCGCGTAATCTTAAAGATCGATTCCCATGGGGGCATCACCTCGCGCCAAGGCTTCCACGAGAGCGATATGCCGCGGCAGGCACACGGTTTGAAGGTCATAACGCTTAATGACATCGGCACGCGCTTGGGCGCGCATTGACGAGTAGGCCGGTCCATCGGCAAGCACGGTAGCGATGGTTTCCGCCAATGACATGTGGTCGAAAAAATCGACCAGCAAGCCGTTTTCTCCGTGCCTGATCACTTCTTCCACCGGCGGCGTGCGGGAGCCGATGACCGCGCAACCGGCGCTGAGCGCTTCAAGCAGTGACCACGACAGGACGAACGGATAGGTCAAATAAACATGTGCGGCGGAGATTTGCAGGATCCGCAGGAATGACGCGTACGGGACATGGCCGACGAAGTGTACGCGCGACAGGTCGAGATCCTTGGCGACTTCTTCGAGAAAGATTTTTTTCCAAGATTGCCCTTCCGGCGGCTGGGCTCCATAACTGGTTCCCTCTCCACCGACAATCAGAATGCGCGCCCTCGGGCGCAGCCGTTGCAATTCGGGCAGGGAGCGCATGAAGACGTGATAGCCGCGATAAGGTTCGAGCATGCGATTGACGAAAGTGACCACTTCGTCGCCCGGCTTCAACTCCACGCCGAGCTCTTCGAGTCGTATGCGGGCCGAGGGATTCGGCGCGGCGATTTGGGTATCGATACCGTCGTGAATAACCGAGATCCGGGAGCGCGCCCATTCCGGGAACTGGAGTTGTTGCCAGCGCGTCGGACTGACTCCCCAATCCGCTGCTTCCAGCGAGAGCAAATTGTTCGCGTTTTTTGCCCGCATTCTCGCGTCGTTATCGAAACTGACGTCCATGAATTCGGGATCGAAATTGACATCGGAATTTTTCGTGTGATAGTAGAACTCCCAAAAGCACAGCAGCTTTGCTTGCGGCCATACGTCTTTCAGGAATAACGCCTCTCCCCAGGCCGGATGGGCGCAAATGATGTCAGGCGTAAAGCCTTGCTTTCTTAAGTCGACTGCAGCTCGCCCTGCTGCTTCTCCGCGCAAAACCTTGGTCTCGAATTCGCTCGCCCATGGATGGACGCCTGCGGTTGTACCGCGCTTGACGTGATAGCGCAGGATTTTGACGCCTGGCATTTCCGGCGCGGGCCGAATGCTCAATGCGACGACTTCATGGCCCTTTGCCGCCAACGCAGGGGCGAGATGCATGTACTGGGCCGGGAAGTTCTGGTGAACGAAGAGAATTTTCATGCTGCTGCCGAGTCCGGTTTTGGTGGGACGATATGGATGGCTTCCATCTTGGCCATCCATGCCAGTCCTCGCGCGATGCTTTGCCGTTGCGCCGCGGGGAAGGCGGAAACGATTTCTTGCACGGTGCGCGGAGAGCGTTCCGTGAGCAACGAGAGAATCGTTGCGCATTCGGTTTCATTCAGGTGAATCGACGTCGCGAAATTATTCATTCCCAGGTTTCGCCTGACGGCCAGATCGCAACCGGCCAATGGCATGACGAGATGTCTGTCGCTCAAGACCGACGTCGGGTAACCGGCGAAGGCCGCGAACGGATCGGGGCGGTCCGGCCGCGAGGCGATGCGAGATGAAGGATGGAGCTCCGGGTCCGCGCGCCGACGTTCGGCGAGATCATCCCAGAGCGCCTGATAGCGTCCGTAGATGACGGACCAGTCGTAGTCCTGCCGGGCGCGTTGTCTTCCGGTGTCACCCATTCGGCGCCGTAACGCCGGGTCTTCTATCAGTCGCAGGCATGCGTTTTCCAATGCTTGCGGATCGACGGCCACCAACTGGCTGGTGTAACCGCAATAGATGTCGTAATTGTCTTGCCCACGCTCGTGGCGGCGTGCGAATTCTTCGCCTAGTGGAGCGGGCGGCATCACGGTCGGAATGCGGAAGCCGTCGACGCCGTCACGCACCGTATCCTTGTAGCCGTCCCAATCGGTGACGATGACCGGCAGCCCGGCCGCCATTGCCTCGATCGGCGTGAGGCCGAAAGTCTCTTGAATGTTGTCCGACAGCGAGAAGAAGATATCGGCCGCCGCCCAAGCCTTCCTGCGTGCTTGGACATCGCGTCCATCGACATAGTCCGTTGCGACGGATGGGCACAATATCGAGGCGCCATCCTTGAACGCTGCCTCGATCGGAGCATTGGCGAACCAGCCGCATTGCACGAGACGGACTTTGCGCCCTCGGGCGGCGCGTTCGAGCGCCGTGTACATCTGCAACGGATGTGCTTTGGCATGGAAGGAAAGGCGGCCGACGAACAACACCACGACTTCGTCTTCAGCAATGTCCATCGCCTGGCGCGCCTTAGTGCGCTCGTCCGCGGAAAATGCATAATCGTCGCAATGCACACCCAACGGGATCATAGGCAACTGGGGCAACTCGAAGCGGCAGGCGCCGAGCCGCATTCGTAAATAGTCTGCCTGGCGTTCCAGTAGAAAACGCACGGTGTCGCGTACGGAAGTGGAAGTGCATATCAATGCATCCCAGGAGCGTACCGGTGCCGTGAGGAGATCTACGATCGCCGTCATGGCGATATGCGAGGCAGTGGTATGAGTGATGCCGCACAGGCTATATAAACGGTCGCCCGATGGAGCTCTGCGCCAGGCAAATTCCGTCAGTTCCGGTCCGGGCATGTAGAGCGTGCCTTCCATCTGCAATGCGGCCGGATCGGCGGTAGGTATCCATCCAACCTGGCCGCCGAAGCCATGGCGCTTCAACTGAGTTCCGAAATGTTGGGCCGACTTCAGGTCGACGGCATGGCAAGCGAGCCGGGCAGCACCGGAACGGGCCGCAGCGCGTAGAAAGCCTTCGCCGGCGGCTTGTCGACCCATCAGTTTTTCGCCGCTGGTGACATAGCCTTCGGCTTCGTAATACATCGCTGCGTGCCGCATCTTGCCTCTCCATCTTCAGGAAGTCGGAATTATGCCCTCTCAGGACTTCCTCAGCCACGCTGAAATGGTAGCGTTTGGCGCGCCTCCGCTCTCGCGTGAGGAGTCGCTCTCGTTTCAAAAGCTGTTGTTTTGAAACGATTTTGTCGTCGAAATTTCAGTATTTTTTGCCGCCTTGAAAAAGGCTGGCAGGTAATGTTTTGCTGTGGTAAGCTTCGGGCAAATGTGATTTGGATCACATTTTATGAGGCGGGCCGCCAAGTCCAGGATCATCGACCTTTCTTATGTTGATGGCAATACAGGCGTATCGGCTGGCTTCGACAGCGCGTATTTTGCGCGCTTTTTCTTATGGGTTCCAGCCCTTCATGCGCCAGAAATAACATGAAACCAAAATTCCAGATCCCGAAAGACGAAATCGCCCAGGCGCTTCTCAGCTTCAAGAGCGCATTTCGCACGGTAGGCGTTTTCAGCGCCATCATCAACCTGCTGATGCTGGTGCCATCGATCTACATGCTGCAGGTCTATGACCGCGTCATCCCCAGCCGGAACGAGATTACGCTGCTGATGCTCACGCTGTTGATGCTCGGCCTGTACGCTTTCATGAGCGCCCTGGAATACGTGCGCAGCTTCGTGGTGGTTCGAGTCGGCGCGCAGTTGGATATGAAGCTGAACAAGCGTGTCTATACCGCCGCGTTCGAGCAAAACCTGAAAAAGGGCGGAGGCAACGCCGGCCAGGCATTGCAGGATCTGACCAATATCCGCCAGTTTGTCACCGGCAACGCGCTGTTCGCCTTTTTCGATGCGCCTTGGTTTCCGGTCTACTTGTTCGTCATCTTCCTGTTCGAACCGTTGCTGGGGCTTTTCTCGCTGGTCGGCACGATCGTGCTCGTCGTGCTGGCTTACATTAACGAGAAAGTGTCGAAAAAGCCGCTGGCGGAAGCGAACACGATGCTGGTCGTCTCCAGCACCCAGGCGACCAACAACCTGCGCAACGCGGAAGTCATCGAGTCGATGGGCATGCTGCCCAATCTGATGCATCGCTGGTTTGGCATGCATGGACGTTTCCTTCAGCTGCAAGGCGAGGCCAGCGAGAAGGCGGGAATCGTCTCGGCGATGACGAAGTTCGTGCAAGTATCTTTGCAATCCCTGGTGCTCGGCTACGGCGCATTGCTGACGATCGAAGGCAAGATCACTCCGGGCATGATGATCGCGGCGTCGATTCTCGTTGGACGTGCCTTGAGCCCCGTGCAGACCGTGATCGCCGTCTGGAAGCAGTGGGCCAGCACGCGCAGCGCGTATGAGCGATTGACCGAATTGCTGGGTGCGAATCCGCCGCGTCAGTCCGGCATGAGTTTGCCGAAGCCGAACGGCATTGTGACGGTGGAGAGCGTTACCGCAGCGCCGCCGGGGGCGCAAGTCGCCGTGCTCAAGGGCGTCAATTTCTCGATTCAGCCGGGCGATGCGCTCGGTGTCATCGGGCCGAGCGGTTCCGGCAAGTCCACGTTGGCGCGCCTGCTGGTCGGGGTCTGGCCTGCTCTTGGCGGCAAGGTGCGCCTGGACGCCGCCGACATCTATCAATGGAACAAGGACGAGCTCGGGCCGCATATCGGCTATCTGCCGCAGGATATCGAACTGTTTGCCGGCACTGTCAGCGATAACATCGCCCGCTTCGGCGAAGTCGATCCGGAAAAGGTGATCGAGGCGGCCAAGCGGGCCGGCGTGCATGACCTGATCCTGCATTTTCCGAAGGGCTACGACACCGTGCTGGCCGATGGCGGGGGCGGGCTGTCCGGCGGCCAGAAGCAAAGGCTCGGCTTGGCGCGTGCCATGTATGGCGATCCCTCGTTGCTGGTGTTGGACGAACCCAACTCGAATCTGGACGATGCCGGCGAGCAGGCGCTGGTTGCCGCAATCCAGGACTTGCGCCGCCGCGGCAAGACCATCGTGCTGATCACGCATCGCACCAGCGTCATCGGCGTGACCAACAAGGTGCTGTTGCTGCGTGACGGCAAGGTACAGGCATTCGGCCCGACAAACGAGGTGCTTGCGGCTGTGGCGAAGGCGAACCAGCAGGCGCTGCAACAGGCACAGCAGTTAAGAAACGCGCAGCAGCAGACTGCACAGCAACAGACCGCACAGCAACAGACCGCCGAGGGCGAACAGGCGCAAGCTGCCGCCACCGGCAACTGATACCTCGTCATTCATCACAGGAACGAAAATGAGAAAGCTTTTGAGTGATAAGAAGGCCGAGATCGCGGTCGTGGTGCCGGACGAGGCGCTGAAGGATGTCGACATCGACACGAAGAGTTATACCCGGCTTGGATGGCTGATCGTCCTGCTCGGCGTCGGCGGATTCATGCTGTGGGCGATGTTCGCACCGCTCGACAAGGGCGTGCCGGTGAGCGGTACCGTCATGGTTTCCGGCAATCGCAAGGCCATCCAGCATCAGACCGGCGGCACGGTGGAGGATATCCTGGTCAAGGAAGGCGATCAGGTCAAGGCCGGGCAAGTGCTGGTACGCATGAACGATGTCCAGGCCAAGGCGAATGCCGAGGTGACGCGCGTTCAGTACTTCACGGCGCGCGCTACGGAGGCTCGCTTGATTGCGGAGCGCGACGGCAAGAAATCGATCGCCTTCCCTGCCGACTTGGAAAACGCAAAGAGCGATCCGCGCGTCGCCGCCAATATCGGGCTGCAGAACCAGTTGTTCATGTCGCGGCAGTTGGCGCTGCAAAATGAGCTGGGGGCGCTCGACGAGAGCGTCGCCGGACTCAAGGTGCAAGTGCAAGGCCTCGAAGAGGCACGCGATATGCAAAAGGAGCAGCAGAAAATCCTGAAAGTCCAATTGGATGATCTGCGCGATCTGGCCAAGGAGGGTTATGTCGCTCGCAACCGCGTGCTGGACTTGGAACGCACGTATGCCCAGGTGAACGGAGCGATTGCCGAAAGCATCGGCAATATCGGCCGGGCGCAACGCCAGATCAGCGAACTGGGTCTGCGCCGTATTCAACGCCAACAGGAATATCAGAAGGAAGTGCGTTCGCAACTGGCGGAAGCGCAGAAGGAAGCGGAAGCGCTGATGAATCGCCTGAAGGGCGCGGATTTCGATCTCGCCAATGTCGAGATCAAGGCGCCGGTCGACGGCACCGTCGTAGGCATGAATGTATTCACGCGCGGCGGCGTGGTCAGTCCCGGATTCCGCTTGATGGATATCGTGCCGAGTGACGATCCGCTCGTCGTGGAAGGGCAGGTGCCTGTCAACCTGATCGACAAGGTGCACAAGGATTTGGAGATCGAGCTGATGTTTGCCGCCTTCAACCAGAACAAGACGCCGAACATTCCGGGTGTCGTCACGCAGGTCTCCGCCGATCGCTTCGTGGATGAGAGGAACGGCATGCCTTACTACAAGCTGCAGGCCCAGGTGACGCCGGAAGGCAAGAAGATGTTGGCGAATCTGCAGGTTCGTCCCGGCATGCCCGTGGAATTGTTCGTCAAGACCGGCGAGCGCACGATGATGAGCTATCTGTTGAAGCCGTTGTTCGATCGCGCTGAGACGGCGTTGACGGAGGAATGAGCGTGCGCGCCCCCGTTGCAAGGCGTTTGCTCGCCAGTGTGCTGACGACCGCGTTGTTGCTGCAAGCCGTGCCTGCTTCGGCGATCGGCCTGCTCGAGGCCTACGAAGCGGCAGTGCAGAATGATCCGACCTATCGCGCGGCCGTGCACGAAAACGAGGCCGGTCAACAGAATATGGCGCTCGGCCGCGCCTATTTGCTGCCTAACTTGTCGCTGTCCTATTCGACCAGCAATAACCGCTCGGACATCACGGAGCCGAACTTTCTCGGCCAGGTGAGCACCACTCATCCCGATTACCGGAGCCGCTCCGCCTCGCTCTCGCTGCGCCAACCGCTGCTCAACCTGGAAGCGATCGCGCGTTATCGCCAGAGCCTGGCGCAAACCGGCTATAGCGACGCGCAGTTCGCGGGACGCAAGCGGGACTTGATCATCCGCCTGGTCAGCGCCTATGCCGATGCCCAGTACGCGGAATACCAGGCTGCCCTGGTGCAGGCACAGCGCGATGCCTACGCGGAGCAGATGCGCGTCAATGAACGCATGTTTCAGAAAGGCGAAGGCACCCGGACCGACATGCTGGAGACCAAGGCCAAGCTCGACCTGGCCGAGGCCCAGCTGATCGAGGCGCGCGACAATCTCACCGTGATGCGCAACGCGTTGGCGGCGATCGTCGGGCGCGAGATCACGGACCTCGACGGGCTGGCGGACGATTTCCGCGTCAAGCCGATGCAGCCGGCGAGTTTCGACGATTGGCGCGCCATCGCCTTGCAAAACAATGCCGAAGTCGCCGCGCAGAAACAGGCGGTCGAGGCGGCCCGGCAGGAAATCAACAAGAACCGCGCGGGCCACGTCCCGCGCATCGACTTCGTCGCCGGCCTCAGCAAGGGCCAGTCGGAAAGCCTGACGACGCGCGATCAGGAATCGAAGGTGCGCAGCGTCGGCTTCCAATTGAGCATGCCGATCTTCTCCGGCGGCGCGACCGAAGCGGCGACGGTGCAGGCGGTCGCCAATCATGAGAAGGCCAAGTCGGAACTGGAGGCCAAGAGCAAGCAGGTGCTGGTCGAATTGCGCAAGCAATACAGCCAGGCGCTCAGCAGCGCCACCAAGATCGATGCGCTGATGAAGTCGGTGCAATCGGCGAACCTGCTGGTGGAGGCGACGCGCCAAAGCATCAAGGGCGGCGTGCGCATCAACCTCGACCTGCTCAACGCCCAGCAGCAGCTGTACGCGGCCAAGCGCGATCTGGCGCAGGCGCGCTACAACTACCTGCTGAGCTATCTGCGCTTGCGCAATGTGGCGGGAACGCTGACGGCCGACGACTTGCATGCGATCGCCGGATATTTCGTGCGCGGCGGCGGCACCGCTTCCCCCGCTTCGGCGCCTGCCGCGATGACGCAAGTTTCGATGCCGGTCGGACCGGGTACCGGCGCCGCCGCTGCCGCGAGCGCCGCGCGTTTGCAGGCCCAGGCGCCGGTTGCGCCGGCGCCGGACGCGGACGCCGCGCGGAACGAGGTGCTCGAGCTGGTGAACGCCTGGGCGCAGGCTTGGAGCGCACGCGACGTGGATGCCTACCTGGGCTTCTACGCAGACGGCTTCCGGCCCGACAACGGCCGCACCCACGCGGCCTGGGCCGAGGAGCGCCGCAGCCGCATCGAGGCCAAGAGCACCATCGCGGTAAGGACCGAAGCGCCCGAAGTGACGCTGAACGGCGATACCGCGACCGTGAAGTTCCGGCAAATCTACAAGTCGGATCGCCTGGCGGATGAGACGGACAAGACGCTAGTGCTGGTGAAGCAGGGCGGTGCCTGGAAGATCAAGCAGGAAACAACGGCCGGCTGAGCCGAACGTTCGGGCCCCATACGAAAATCCCCGCCGAGGCGGGGATTTCTATTTCTACCGTCAGGCGTTCGCTTCCTCCCGCATCGCCTTCTTGCAATGCGGGCACGATTCCCCGGGAATGTAATACGGCGACAGTTGCTCGCGCGGCGTCACCACGGCGCGGCAGGCGAAGCATTGCGCGGTGGCCGTCTCCTCCAGCTGCGGGTTCAGCGCGGTGCGGTAATCGAAGACGAAACAGTCGCCGTCATAGTGCGCGCCGCCGACTTCCTCGAAGTATTTCAGGATGCCGCCTTCGAGTTGGTAAACATCCTTGTATCCGACGTTCTGCATGTGGATCGCGGCTTTCTCGCAGCGGATGCCGCCGGTGCAGAAGGTGACGATGGTCTTGTCCGCCAGTTCCTCCTTGTGCCGCGCGACGACGTCCGGGAATTCGCTGAACTTGGTGATGCGGTAATCGATCGTGTTCTTGAAGGTGCCGACGTCGACTTCGAAGGCGTTGCGCGTGTCCATCATGACGACCGGTTTGCCGTTGTCGTCGTGGCCCTGATCGAGCCAGCGCTTGAGCGTCTTGGCGTCGACCGCCGGCGCGCGCCCTTCTTCGGGACGGATCAGCGGGTTCTTCATTGTGATGATCTCGCGCTTGAGCTTCACGAGCATCTTCGTGAACGGCTGCTTTTCCGAGTAGCTTTCCTTGGCCTCGATGTCGGCGAAGCGCGGGTCTTCGCGCAGCCAGGCGAGATAACTGTCGATCTGCTCGCGCAAGCCCGCCAGGAACATGTTGATGCCTTCCGGGCTCAGCAGGATCGTGCCTTTCAGGCCGAGCTCCTCGCATTTCGCGCGGAATTCCGGGCGCTTTTCGACGGTGTCGTGGAAAGAGACGAACTTGTAGGCGGAGATGTTGACGTACGGCGTGGCGGACTGCATGGAGAGATACTCTAAGTCATTGATTTGGCGGAATATTATACCCGTTTCGCGACATGCGGGACCATTCCGCCGGGCGCCGGATGTCGATCCGCGCCGTGCCGCCGGGTAAAATATCGCGATGACCGCGCCGCAATTCACCCATCTCCGCCTCCATACCGAATATTCCATCGTCGACGGCCTCGTGCGCTATGACGAGATCGTCAAGGCGGCCGCCAAGGACGGCCAGCCGGCCATGGCGATCACCGACTTGGCCAACATGTTTGCCCTGGTCCGCTTCTACAAGGCGGCGCGCGGCAAGGGCGTCAAGCCGATCGCCGGCTGCGATGCCTGGATCACCAACGATGCCGATCGCGAAAAGCCGTTCCGCCTGCTGTTGCTCGCGAAGAATCGCACGGGCTATCTGCAGTTGTGCGAATTGCTGACCAGCGCCTGGTTGACGAACCTGTATCGCGGCCGCGCCGAGATCCGCGTGGAATGGCTGGAAGCCTTGGAAAAGGGGCATCTGATCGTCTTGTCGGGCGCGCATTTCGGCGACGTCGGCATGGCGATCGACAACGGCAATATCGAGGTCGCCGAGCGCCATGCGCAGCGCTGGGCCGAGATCTTCCCGAACCATTTTTACATCGAGGTGCAACGCTACGGCCAGGCCAACATGGAAAGCCATGTGCGTCAGGCGGTCGCGCTGGCGGCGAAGCTGAAGCTGCCGGTTGTCGCGACGCACCCGGTCCAGTTCCAGAAGCCCGAGGAATTCACGGCGCACGAGGCGCGCACCTGCATCGCGGACGGCGAGATCCTGGCCAATCCGCGCCGCGCGAAGCGCTTCAACGAGCAGCAGTATTTCAAGACGCAGGCCGAGATGGCCGAGCTGTTCGCCGACATGCCGGCCGCGCTGCAAAACACGATCGAGATCGCCAAGCGCTGCAACCTCACGCTCGAGCTCGGCAAGCCGAAGCTGCCGCTGTTCCCGACGCCGGGCGGCATGTCGCTCGACGACTATCTCGTGCAGCAGGCGAAGGAGGGGCTCGAGGAACGCCTGATCCATCTGTTTCCCGACGAGACCAAGCGCGCGGAAAAGCGCCAGCGCTACGAGGACCGCCTGAAGTTCGAGACCGACACCATCATCAAGATGGGTTTCCCGGGCTACTTCCTGATCGTGGCGGACTTCATCCAATGGGCCAAGAACAACGGCGTACCGGTCGGACCCGGCCGCGGCTCGGGCGCCGGATCGCTGGTGGCGTATGCGCTCAAGATCACCGATCTCGACCCGCTCGCATACAACCTGCTGTTCGAACGCTTCCTGAACCCGGAACGCGTCTCGATGCCCGACTTCGATATCGACTTCTGCCAGGAAGGCCGCGACCGCGTCATCCAGTACGTGAAGGAGCGCTACGGCCGGGAGGCGGTGTCGCAGATCGCCACCTTCGGCACGATGGCGGCCAAGGGCGCGGTGCGCGACGTCGGCCGCGTGCTCGATTTCGGCTACGGTTTCTGCGACGGGCTGTCGAAGCTGATTCCGTTCAAGCCCGGCAAGCTGGTGACGCTCGCCGATGCGCTCGAAGAAGAGCCGCTGCTCAAGGAACGCTACGAGAACGAGGAAGAGGTCAAGCAATTGCTCGACCTCGCGCAACAAGTCGAAGGCATCACGCGCAGCGTCGGCATGCACGCCGGCGGCGTGCTGATCGCGCCCGGCAAGCTGACCGATTTCTGTCCGCTCTATACGCAGGGCGGCGACGCCGGCGTGGTGTCGCAATACGACAAGGACGACGTGGAAGCGGTCGGCCTAGTGAAGTTCGACTTCCTGGGTCTGACCACGCTGACCATCCTCGACCGCGCGGTGAACTACATCCGGCAGCTCGATCCGGCGATGGCGGACTTCGACCTGGCCAAGCTGCCCTTGAACGACAAGGAATCCTACAAGCTGTTGACGCAAGCGAAAACGGTCGCCGTGTTCCAGCTGGAAAGCCGCGGCATGCAAGGCATGCTGAAGGATGCGCGGCCCGACCGCTTCGAGGACATCATCGCGCTGGTGGCGCTGTATCGTCCGGGCCCGATGGACCTGATCCCGGACTTCTGCCGCCGCAAGCACGGCGAGGCGTTCGACTATCCCGATCCGCGCACCGAGGGCATTCTCTCGGAAACCTACGGCATCATGGTGTACCAGGAACAGGTGATGCAGATGGCGCAGGTGATCGGCGGCTACTCGCTCGGCGGCGCGGACTTGCTGCGCCGCGCGATGGGCAAGAAGAAGCCGGAAGAGATGGCGCAGCATCGCCTGCTGTTCCGCGAGGGCGCCGCGAAGAACGGCTTGTCGGAAGAGAAGGCCGACGAGATCTTCGACTTGATGGAGAAGTTCGCGGGCTACGGCTTCAACAAGTCGCACGCCGCCGCCTACGCATTGCTGTCGTATCACACGGCGTATCTCAAGGCGCATCATCCCGCCGCGTTCATGGCGGCCAACATGTCGCTCGCCATGGACGACACCGACAAGGTCAAGATCCTGGTCGAGGATTCGATCGATATCTGCGGCCTGAAGATCCTGCCGCCGGACATCAATCTTTCCGAATACCGCTTCGTGCCGGTCGGCGAACCGGGTAAGAAGGCGATGCAGATCCGCTACGGTCTCGGCGCCGTCAAGGGCTCGGGCCAGAACGCGATCGAGGCGATCATCGCCGCGCGCAAGGAGGGCGGCCCGTTCACGAGCCTGTTCGATTTCTGCAAGCGCGTCGACAAGAAGCAGATCAACCGCCGCACGATCGAATCGCTGATCCGCGCCGGCGCCTTCGACGGCCTCGGCGTCGATCGCGCCACCCTGATGGCGTCGGTCGGTCTCGCGCTCGAGAATGCGGAACAGGTGCAGGCGGCCGCGAACCAGGTCAGCCTGTTCGGCGCGGACAGCGAAGCGTCGCAGGACCCGGACTATGTGAAGGTCGCGCCGTGGTCCTTGAAGCAGCAGCTGGCCGAGGAAAAATCCGCGCTCGGCTATTACTTCTCCGGCCATCTGTTCAATGCCTATGCCGACGAGGTGCGCAAGTTCGCGCGCGCCAAGCTGTCGAGCCTGGAGCCGGCGCGCGATCCGAAGCTGCTGGTCGGGGTCATTTCCGGCGTGCGCACGCAAATGACCCAGCGCGGCAAGATGGTGGTGGTGGCGCTCGACGACGGCACGGCCGTGGTCGAGGTCACGGCATTTTCCGAGGTGTACGACGCCAATCGCCACTTGTTCAAGGAAGACGAATTCCTCGCGGTGCTCGGCAAGGTCTCGGAAGACCGTTTCTCGGGCGGCTTGCGGGTGAATGCGGAGAAAGTGATGGACCTGGCCGGCGCCCGCATCCACTTCGGCCGCGAGTTCTCGTTCTCCGCGGCCGACAAGCTCGATATCGCGCAGATCCGCAACCTGCTGTTGCCGTACCGCGTGGAGAACGGTTTGCCGCTCACGCTCAACTACACGCTGCAAGGCGTCGGCACCTGCAAGATCCAGTGGGGCGACGAGTGGCGCATCTCGCCGGCGGATGAGCTCCGGCAGTTGCTGGTCGAGAAGCTGGGCGCGCAGAGCGCGGCGATCGAGTACTGAGCTTACGCGAACCTAAACGACTGCCGCACCGGCGCCACACCCACCTGGTTGAGGAAATCGCTCAACCGCGCACATTTTCCCTCCGGCCTGCTCAGTCGTTTGGTCGCCCGGACCAGGTTGCCGCCTTCGGGGTGGGAGCGGATCGTAAAACCGGCCCTCTCGAGCAGCCTGCGCATCGCGACGTTCTCGGCCAGCACGTCACCGTCGAGCCAGACGATGCCGGCGGCGCGCGCCAGCCAGCTCAACGCATACAGCATGGACTTGCCGATGCCCTCGCCCTGCCAGGCGTCGGCGACCACGATCGCGAACTCGCCGCGATTCTCGTCAGTGACGACGTATTGCGCGATGCCGATCACGACGTCTTCATCGTTTCCCTCCGCCATGGCCAGCAGCGTCACTTCGCGCGCCGGGTCGGCCCGGGTGAAGCGTTCGAGCAAGTCCGGCGTCAGTTCATGCACCGGGTAGAAGAAGCGCTGGTAGCGGCTCTTCACGGAGAGGCCGCGCACGAATGCCTGGATCTGCGCGCGGTCGGCAGGGCGCGCCGTACGCATGACGACGCGGGCGCCATTGCGCGCGGTCCAGCGTACGCCGGGCTTTCTGCCGCCGGTCAGGAACGACGAGAGCGGCGGCAGCCATTGCTTCCAGGTCTGGAGGTGTTGAGCAAGAATCGACATGTTGCGCTCCTTTCATGCGAACAAGGAGGAGACCCGCGGCCACGGGGCCAGCAGCCGGCGCAGGAAACCGGCTGGCGCGGAAGAAGGCAGGCATGCCGTTGCCGTCGCCCTAGAGACGCCGACGTCGGCGTCGCCGAGCGCGCCGATCATGACGGCGGCATCGCTATCGACTTGAAAAGTGGCGCCGGCTTCGAGGACCACGTCGCGCTGCACGCCGTCTTGCGTGATCCAGACCGTGCCGCCGAGCGCGCGCAGGTTCCAGCCGCGCAAGCCTTGAAAACGCATGTGCTGGTGACGCTTGAGCCGCAGCACGGCGCTGCAGGAAGCGAGGTCGGAGCTTGTTTGCAGGTCGGTACGCCGGATAGGCGGCCTGGCTCTGCGCGGAGCGGTGTGGAAGGCGGTGTTCATCGCGATCTCCTGGAACGAAAGGCTGGTGGCCTCTTGTGGAGATCATTATGATTTGTTCTGTGGTATTTACAATCCGTCAAAATGGAATAATATTGTTTTCAATTGAGAACAATTGAGGAGGCGGCCATGGAGCGGCTGGCGGAAATGATGACCTTCGCCAAGGTCGTGGAAACCAAGAGTTTTTCGGAGGCGGCGCGGGTATTGCAGACGTCCAAATCGCTGGTCAGCAAGCAGATCAGCCAGTTGGAGGCCGCGCTCGGCGTGCGTTTGTTGCATCGCACCACGCGCAGCATGAGCTTGACCGAGATCGGCGCCGCCTATTATGAGCATTGCGCACGCATCGCGCAGGAGATCGATGCGGCCGACGCCACGGTAACGCAGTTGCAGGCCGTGCCGCGCGGCACCTTGCGGCTGACATCGACCGTGGTGTTCGCCACCATGCACTTGGCGCCGGCGATCCAGGAATTCCTGCGCCGCTATCCCCAGGTCGAGATCGAACTGGAGGCGTCGGATCGTGTGGTGGACTTGGTGGAGGAGGGCTACGATCTCGCCATCCGCATCAGCGACAATCCGGCGCCCAACATGGTGGCGCGCAAGATCGCCCCGGTGCGCTGGGTGACTTGCGCGGCGCCCGCCTACCTGGAGCAGCACGGCACGCCACGGACGCCGCAAGACTTGAGTAAGCACAACTGCCTGCTCTATCACGGCCTTCCCGCCGGTAAAGGGCACTGGCGCTACCGTGTCGGCGGCAAGGAAGTCTTGCCGGAATTGTCCGGCAATTGCCGCGTCAATAATTCCGAGGTGTTGCTCAACATGGCGCGCGGCGGCATGGGAATCATCGTGTTTCCGACTTACATGATCGGTCCCGATCTGCAAAGCGGGCGCTTGCGCGAGATCCTGGCCGACTTTGCGGCGTTTCCCGACATGAGTTTGTACGCGATGTATGCGCCCAACCGGTACCTGCAACCGAAGGTGCGCGCCTTCATCGATTTCCTGCTCGAGTATGTCGGTCCCGAGCCGGCGTGGGAAAAGGGCTTGCCCGAATCGAGGAGCCGGGGCGGCTAGCAACGCGGAAAATGTAGGGTGGAAAAGCGCAGCGCCTTCCGCCGTATGTCGAGCCGTTCACTGAGTCTTTCGGCGCCCCCATCCGCCCTACGAGCGCGCCTCTCGCTTGGCCGCTTTTTCGTTCTCGGTCAGCAGCATCAGCTTGAAATATTTGTGATACGTCATTTCGGCGGCCATGACCGCCACCATCAGGCCGGCATGGCCATCGAGGAAGCCGCGCTTGAAGACGAACATGCGCAGGAAGGCCGACAGCGCGTGCAGGACGGCCTTGCCGTAGCCGCAGCGCTTGCCGGCGGCGAACGCCTGCTGCGCGCCGAGCGTCGAATATTGCGTCAGCTTGCGCAGGAACGCATCGTCGTCGGCATAGCTGTAGTGGATGATGTGGTTGCGCAGTTTGCCGATCGTGCGCTCCGTGCCGCGTTCGACCACGGCGCTCTCGTGCACCAGGGAAGGAGAAAAGCGCGCCTGGCCGCGCTTGAACAGCCGCACGATATAGTCGGGATACCAGGCATGATGGATGAAGCGTCCGCAGAAGCTCGATAGCCGCGGCAGGGCGTAGGCATCGTGCGCGGGAGCGGCGATGGCGGCCAGGATCTCGTCGCGCAAGGCGTCGGGAATGCGTTCGTCGGCGTCGAGCGAGAGTATCCATTCGCCGTGCGCGGCGTCGAGCGCGCGGTTCTTCTGCGGGCCGAAGCCGGGCCAGTCCGCCGTTTCGATCACCGTGGCGCCGAAGGCGCGCGCGATGTCTTGCGTGCCGTCGGTGCTCCCCGAATCCACTATAATCCACTCATTTGCGAACTTGACGCTGTCGAGGCAGTCCCGGATGTGGGCGGCCTCGTTTTTCGTGATGATGATGACTGAAAGCTTCATGCTGGGGTAGGTTGATGGCGCCGGCCGCCGGATCGCCGGCCGCCGGGACGCCGGCCGCAGCATTGTAACGCTTTTGGTTTCCTGCTCCCTGTTATTCCTGGCCCGGCCGGGCCGTTGCCGGCAATGTCGCCGATAAAGAATCCACGCTCCCAACGATGAAATTGCCCTCGCACTTGAAGCGCCTGCTGGCGATGCTGCCTCCCTATAAAGGCCGGCTGGCCGTCGCCCTGCTGTGCATGGCGCTGACGGCGATGACCGAGCCGACGCTGGCCTGGTTCGCCGAGAAGCTGTTCGACGAGGGTTTCAACACCGGCGGCCGCTCGTTCCCGCTATGGCTCGTGCCGCTTTGCTTGACCGGCCTGTTCGTCGTGCGCGGCGTATCGACCTTCGGCACCGCGTACATGATGACCTGGGTGACGAGCCGCTTGCAGAACGATCTGCGCCGGGTAGCCTATGCCCGCCTCCTCGACGTTCCGCTCAGCTATTACGGCAAGAATTCGGCCGGCAAGGTGATCAACTCGATGATGTCGGAGACGCAGCAGATCATCGACATGATCAAGAACGTCATCACTTCGCTGATCCGGGATGTGTTGACCGCAGCCTTCCTGCTGGTCTGGCTGTTCATGCTCAACTGGCGCTTGACGCTGATCGCGCTGGTGCTGATTCCGACCACCGCGATCGTCGTCCGCAAGACCGGCAAGCGGCTGCAGCGCCTGACGCAAGGCTATGTGAACGTCAATGCCGAGCTGTCGCAGGTGCTCGACGAGACGACGCGCGCCCAGCAGGTGATCAAGATCTTCGGCGGCCATGCCTACGAGCGCGCGCGCTTCGAAGAGCGCGCCGAGCGCCAGCGCAGCTTCGCGATGCGCATGGCCAGCACCTTCGCCCTCACGGTGCCGATCACGCAGATCATCGCTTCCTTCGCGCTGTCCGCGGTCATGGTGATCGCCTTGCTGCAGGTGCAGAACGGCCAGGCGACCGTCGGCAGCTTCGCCGGCTTCGTCATGACCATGCTGCTGCTGCTCACGCCGCTCAAGCGCATCGCGGAAGTCAACGGCCCGCTGCAGCGCGGCCTGGCCGCCGCCAACGAAGTGTTTTCGCTGATCGACGCGCCGTCGGAACGCACCAACGGCCGCACGCTCGACAAGCGCGCCGTGGGCCGCCTCGATTTCGTCGATGTCACGTTCACCTATCCGGGCGCCGAGCAACCGGCGCTGTCGGACGTCAACCTGACCATCTCGCCCGGCGAGACGGTCGCCTTCGTCGGCATGTCCGGCGGCGGCAAGTCGACGCTGGTCAACCTGGTTCCGGATTTCTATTCCGTCACGCAAGGCGAGATCCGCCTCGACGGCGAGCCGATCGGAAATATCGCGCTGACCAGCCTGCGCTCCCAGATCGCGATGGTGAGCCAGAACGTGGTGCTGTTCGACGATACGGTCGCGGCCAACATCGCCTACGGCGATCCGCATCCCGATCGCGCCCGCATCGCGGCGGCGGCCAAGGCGGCGCATCTGGAGGACGTGATCGCCCGTCTGCCGCAAGGACTCGATACCGAGATCGGCGACAACGGTTCGCGCCTCTCGGGCGGCCAGCGCCAGCGTCTCGCGATAGCCCGCGCCATCTACAAGAACGCGCCCATCCTCATCCTCGACGAGGCGACCTCGGCGCTCGACACCGAATCCGAGCGCGCCGTGCAAGCCGCGCTCGACGAACTCATGCAAGGCCGCACCACGCTCGTGATCGCGCACCGCTTGTCGACGATCGAGCGCGCCGACCGCATCGTCGTGCTGGTAGGGGGGCGCATCGTCGAAGCCGGCACGCACGCCGAACTGCTGGCCGTGAACGGCGTGTATGCCAACTTGTATCACCTGCAATTCGAAAGTCCGGCCTCCGGCGAAACCGAGCTCGCGCAGCCGGCCGAGCAGCTCAGCCCGCGGCCGTAATCAACAGGAGAATGCCCATGTCCGCTTCACCGCTTCCGCCCATTTCCCGCTTTCCCGTACCGGAACTGAAGGACCTGCCGGACGATATCCGCCAGGCGATCCTCGCGGTGCAGGAAAAGGCCGGCTTCGTGCCGAACGTGTTCCTCACGCTCGCGCATCGTCCCGCCGAGTTCCGCGCCTTCTTCGCCTATCACGATGCCTTGATGTTGAAGGAGACCGGCAGCCTCACCAAGGCCGACCGCGAAATGATCGTGACGGCCACCAGCGCCAAGAACAATTGCCTGTATTGCGTCGTCGCGCACGGCGCGCTGCTGCGCATCTATGCCAAGAACGCGCTGGTCGCCGACCAGGTCGCGGTCAATCACTGGAAAGCCGACATCACGCCGCGCCAGAAGGCGATGCTCGATTTCGCGCTCAAGGTCTGCCTCGATTCCCAGAGCGTCAACGAGGACGATTTCGCGGTGTTGCAAGGCCACGGTTTCGACAACGAAGACATCTGGGACATCGCCGCCATCACGGCGTTCTTCGGCTTGTCCAACCGCATAGCGAACGTGATCTCGATGCGCCCGAACGACGAGTTCTTCCTGATGGGGCGAGTGCCGCGCGAGAAGAAATAATGAAGGGAAGTTTCCCGCCGCGCACGCTGGTCATCTCGCCGAACTGGATCGGCGATGCCGTCATGGCGCAGCCGCTGCTCCGGCTGCTGCGCGAACGCGATCCCGCGTGTCCGATCGATGTCCTGGCGCCGGCCTGGGTCGCGCCGGTGTGGCGGGCGGTCGGCGAGGTCGATACGGTAATCGAGGCGCCGTTCAAGCACGGTAAGCTGCAGTGGGCGGAACGCAGGGAGTTCGCGCGCCGCTTGCGCGAGCGCGGCTATGCGCAAGCCTATGTGCTGCCGAATACCTTGAAGTTCGCCCTGATTCCCTGGCTGGCCGGCATTCCGCGCCGCATCGGCTACAAGGGCGAGATGCGTTACGGCTTGATCAACGTGATGCACCACGACGACAAGCGCGCGCCGCGGCCGATGGTGTCCTTCTATGCGGCATTGGCGACGGCGCCCGCGTCGAGCGCGCCGCCGCCGTCCGCCTTGCCGCGCCCGGCGTTGACGGTGTCCTCAGCGCAGTTGGAGGGCACGATCGCCCAATTCGGGTTGCGCGGCGCCGCGCCGCTCGTCGTGTTCGCGCCGGGCGCCGAGTTCGGCGCCGCCAAGCGCTGGCCGGCGTCGCATTTCGCCGGGCTGGCGGAAAAGGTGCTGCACGCGCATCCGACGGCGCGGATCGCGCTGCTCGGCTCACCCAAGGACAAGGAAGTCTGCGACGCGATCGCCGCGTCGGCTCCGCACGTGGTCAGCCTTGCCGGAGAGACCACGCTCGACCAGGCGATCGCCTTGATCGCCGCTGCCGATGCGGTGGTCAGCAACGATTCCGGCCTGTTGCATATCGCATCGGCGCTGAACCGGCCGATCGTTGCGCTCTACGGCCCGACCGATCCCGGCCACGCGCCGCCGTTTTCCGATGTGGCGGCCTCCTTGTCGCTGCAACTCGACTGCGCGCCGTGCCGGCAGCGCGAATGCCCGCTCGGCCATCAGCGCTGCATGCAAGAATTGTCGACGGAGATGGCGTGGCGGCCGCTGCAAGCCATGCTGAAGCCGGGCTAACGCCGGAGCGCCGTCTTCAGCGCCAGCCGCGGGTTCTGCAGCAGGCGCAGACGGGAGCGGTACACGACGATCCGGTCGTAAGGCCGCTCGGTCCCGAGGAAGCGGAATTTATGCGGCATCCTCCCCGGAGAAAAATGAAAGGCCTTGCCGCCGCGCTCGATGCATTCGCGGATCGTGTCGTGGCAGCACAGCGTGTCGAGATCGAGGCCGTCGTATTGCGCGTCGTGCGCGATCGTGTGCACGAAATAATTGTCGCCGGCACGCCAGCACACCATGCCGCCGCATACCCGGCCGTCGATCGTTGCGATCGTGACGAGGCCGTGGGTTTTCACGAGTTTGACGATGCGTTCGATTTCATCCGCCGAGGCGGACGATGCTTGGCCTGCGGTTTCCATGCCCGCATGCCGGAGGCGATACAGCGCGCGAATCCGGTGTTCGTCCGCCTCATCGTTGACGAATGCCTGGAAACGGAACGATGGATATTCCCGGGCGAGGCGCTCGCGGCAACGCTCGATGGTGACGCGCATGTCCTTGCCGAGGCTGGCGAAATAGACTTCCGGAGAATGCGGAAGCGTCGCGACGATGTCCTCGCCGCAGCGATGGCGCTGGCAGGGATAGGAAATGTTCCGGATATCGGGTTGGACCGCATTGAACACGATGGCGGAGACTTTCCGGTAGCGCCGGAAGATGGTGTCGGCAAAACGTTCGATTTCCTCGCCGCCGATGCTGATCGATCGGTTCAACACCGTGACGATGCTTCTCTCGCGGCGGTACAGCAGGAGCGAAACATGTTCGCCGTTCCTCCGTGCCGCATAGGTGTTGGCGGAAGCGATCGAGCCGTCGAAGCGGAACATGCCGGCGGTCGCGTGGATGCTCCGGTACAGGCGTTCGAGTTCGGGCTCGGCGAACGGCGGCACCCGGTTGTCGTAGCAGGAAACGACGGTATCGGAAGGGGGCGGGAGCGCCGGCGCGTCGGGCGCAAGGAACGGCGGGCAGAGGACGCCGTCGCGGGCGATGTTGAGTTCGGCCATATTTCCCCCTTGTAACGCCGGTAAAGCGGCGATTGTTTGCGTTTGGCAAACTATCTTAGGGGGCTTATATGACCTTCCTTTGACATAGATTAATAGTCGGTCACCGGAAGAGAGGAACTCGCACGCCGCGTGGCGGACGGCATGCGAGATTCCGGCGGTTCAAGACATCAGCCGTGATACAACCCGGCGAACAAATCCTGGCACGTGGCGCTCAAGGCGCCTTCGAGCACCATTTGCTTGGCGAGTTCGATATCGGGAGCGAACAGGCGGTCCTTGTCGTAGAACGCGACCTTGCCGCGCAGGCGGCGGTGCACGTCGGCCAGCAGGGGCGAGGTCTCGAGCGGTCGATGGAAATCGACGCCTTGCGCTGCGGCCAGCAATTCGATGCCGAGGATGGTCGCGGTGTTGTGCGCCATTTCGTGCAGCCGGCGGCCGGCGAAGGTCGCCATGCTGACGTGGTCTTCCTGGTTGGCCGAGGTCGGCAGGCTGTCGACGCTGGCCGGATGCGCGTGCGATTTGTTTTCGGAGGCGAGCGCGGCAGCCGTCACATGGGCAATCATGAAGCCCGAATTGAGGCCGGACGAAGCGACCAGGAACGGCGGCAGGCCGGACAGGGTGGAATCGATCAGCAGCGCGATGCGGCGCTCGGACAAGGCGCCGATTTCCGCGATCGCCAGCGCCAGCGTGTCGGCCGCGAAGGCGACCGGTTCGGCGTGGAAATTGCCGCCGGAGATGACGTCGCCGGCGTCGGCATAGACCAGCGGATTGTCGGTCACGGCATTGGCTTCGATCAGCAGGGTCTTGGCGGTATTGGCGATCAGGTCGAGGCAGGCGCCGACGACTTGCGGCTGGCAGCGCAGGCTGTACGGATCCTGCACGCGCTCGTCGTTTTCGAGATGCGACTTGCGGATCGCGCTACCGGACAGCAGCTGGCGATAGATCTTGGCGACGGCGATCTGGCCCGGCTGGCCGCGCACTTCGTGGATGCGCGGATCGAACGGCGCGTCGCTGCCCTTGGCCGCATCGACCGACAAGGCGCCGGAGACGATGGCCGCCTCGAGCAGGCGCTCGGCCATGAACAAGCCGTGCAGCGCGAACGCGGTCGATACCTGGGTGCCGTTGATGAGCGCGAGACCTTCCTTCGCGGCCAGCACGACCGGCTCGATGCCGGCCTTCGCCAGCGCTTCCGCCGCCGGCACGATCTTGCCGCCCACCCGCGCATCGCCGATGCCCATCACCGCCAATGTCATGTGCGACAGCGGCGCCAGGTCGCCCGAGGCGCCGACCGAGCCCTTGCTCGGAATGCAGGGCATGATGCCGGCGTTGTACATCGCGATCATGGCGTCGATCACTTGCGGGCGGATGCCGGAATAGCCGCGCGCCAAGCTGCCGATCTTGAGCGCCAGGATCAGGCGCACGACCTCGTCCGCGATCAGTTCGCCGCTGCCGACCGAATGCGAGAGGATCAGGTTGCGCTGCAATTCCTCGAGCTGGTCGTTCGGGATGTGGGTCTTGGCGAGCTTGCCGAAACCGGTGTTGATGCCGTAGGCCGGCGCGCCGCGCTCGACGATCTTCTTGATGGTGGCGGCCGAGGCTTCGATGGCCGGGTAGGCGGCGGCGTCGAGCGCGAGCGGCGCCGCTTCGCGCCAGATGCGGCGCACGTCGGCGAGGGTGAGTTTGCCGGGTTTCAGGGTCAAGGTGGTTGTCATCGTCGGGGCCTTCCAGTGCTTGTCTGTTGAATGGTTATCGTTGGGCATGATCGCCGGCGCGCTCGGCCGCGTGGGCGAGCATCAATTCGATGAAGCGGCGCAGGGCGGGGCGCACGCCGTTGGCGAGCGCTTCGTCGAAGTCGTATGGATGCTGCTCCTGCATGTAGGTCGCTTCGGCCAGTTCGAGCTGCACGGCGTGGATGTCCTGTTCCGGCTTGCCGTAATGGCGCGTGATATGGCCGCCCTTGAAGCGGCCGTTGAGCACGGCGCTGTAGCCGCTCGCCTGCCGCGCGGCATCCAGCAGGCGTTCGCCCAGTCGCGGATCGCACGAGGTGCCGGAGGCGGTGCCGATGTTGAAGTCGGGCAGCCGGCCTTCGAAGAAGCGCGGCACGATCGAACAGATCGAGTGCGCGTCCCACAGCATCGCCACGCCATGCTCGGCGCGCAGGCGTTGCAGCTCGGCGGAGAGCGCCGCGTGATACGGCGTCCAGTATTCGTCCACGCGGCGCCGGATTTCCGTTTCGTCGGGCAGCTTGCCGGGTTGGTAGACCGCTTCCTTGTGGAAGGTGTCGATCGGGCACAGGCCGGTCGTATCCTGGCCCGGATACAGGTTGGCGTTGTCCGAGGGACGGTTCAGGTCGATCACGTAGCGCGAATGCGTTGCCACGAGAACCGAGGCGCCGAGTTCGTCGAGGAAGTCGTACAGCCGTTCGAGATGCCAGTCGGTATCGGGCAGCTTCAAGGCGGCGTCCGTCATGCCGGAGGCGATGTCGGCCGGTATATGCGTGCCGACATGCGGCATCGAGACCAGCAGCGGCACGCGGCCCTGGCGGAACTTGAATCGAGGTACGGTGGGATTCGTCATTGGATTCTCTTTCGTCATGCGTCCAGCAAGCCTTGCAGCGCCGCCCGGTAGGCGGCCGCGCTCGCGTCTTCCCGCTCGTGGCGGCCTTGCCGCACCACCCAGCGGCCGCCGCTCATCACGTCGCGGATCGGCGTTTGCCCGTGGTTGCAGAACACGAAGCTGTCGAGCACCTGGTCGCCGTGCTTGCCGGCGAGATCGGGATGGTTCGCGTCGAGCACGATGAGGTCGGCGCGCTGCCCGGCGGCCAGCCCCGCGACCGGACGGCCGCTCGCGAGCGCGCCGCCGTGCGCCGCGCCGCGGTACAGGTAGGCGCCGACCGAGGCGCGCTCGCCGTCGACCAGCACGTTGCGCTGCCGGTCCCGCAGGCGCTGGCTGTATTCGTACATCCGCAGTTCTTCGCGCAGGCAGGTGGCGACATGGCTGTCGGAACCGACGCCGAAGCGGCCGCCGGCCTTGGCATAGACCGCGCCGTTGAAGATGCCGTCGCCGAGATTCGCCTCGGTGGTGGGGCAGATGCCGGCGACGGCGCCGCTGCGCGCCAGCGCCAGCGTCTCGCTTTCGGTCATGTGGGTCGCGTGCACCAGGCACCAGCGCGCGTCGACATCGAAATTTTCCAGCAGCCATTCGACCGGACGCTTGCCGTGGGCGGCGATGCAATCCTCGACTTCCTTGGTCTGCTCGGCGATATGGATATGGATCGGCGCCTTGGCATCGAAGGCATTCAAACCCTCGAGCAGTTCGCCGAGCGACTCGCGTCCCACGGCGCGCAGCGAATGCGGCGCCACGCCGTAGCGCAGGCCGGCGTGTTCGGGATGGGAGCGGCGCAGGCCGTGCAGCAGATCGAGCATCCATCGCGGCGAATTGATGAAGCGCGCCTGCCCCTCGTGCGGCGGCTTGTTGCCGAAGCCGCTGTACTGGTACATCACCGGCAGCAGCGTCAGGCCGATGCCGGCGTCCCGCGCCGCTTCGACCAGGCATTCGGCCAGTTCGCCGGAATGCGCGTAGGGCTTGCCGCCGGCATCATGATGCAGATAGTGGAATTCGCACACCGAGGTGTAGCCGCCCTGGAGCATCTCGATATAGAGCCGGGTCGCGATCGCCTTCAGGGCGGACGGCGTCAGCTTTTGCGCGAACGCGTACATCAGCGTGCGCCAGCTCCAGAAGCTGTCGGCAGGGTCGGAGCGATACTCGGTGAGGCCGGCCATCGCGCGTTGGAAGGCATGGGAATGCAGATTGGTCACGCCGGGCAAGGCGATGCCGGCGATGCGTTGTACGCCGTCCGCCTTGCTGTCCGGCTCGACGCGCGTGAGCAGGCCGTCGGCATCCCATTCGAGCAGTACGTCGTTGCGCCATCCCTCGGGGAGCAGGGCGACTTCGGCGATCGATCGATTCATCGGAGTATCCTTCATTTGGCGCGGATGCCGTTCTTCACGACGCTGCCGCAGCGGTTCATGCCGCTCCAGTAACAGAGTTCGGCGAGCGAATCGACATCCCAGACGACGAAATCGCCGGCCCGGCCCGGCGCCAGGGTGCCATGTTCGCCGCTCTTGCCGAGCGCATGCGCCGCGTGCGTGGTGACGCCGGCCAGAGCCTCGGCGACGGTGAGCCGGAACAGCGTGCACGCCATGTTCAGCGTCAGCAGCAGCGAAGTCGTCGGCGCGGTGCCGGGATTGGAATCGGTCGCGACCGCCATCGGAATCCCGTGGCGGCGCAGCAGCTCGATCGGCGGCAACTGTTTCTCGCGCAGGAAATAGAACGCCGCCGGCAGCAGCACGGCGACGGTGCCGGCCTGCCGCATCGCGACGACGTCGTCTTCGTTCAGGTATTCGAGATGGTCGGTCGACAAGGCGCGGTAGCGCGCCGCCAGCCGGGTGCCGCCGAGATTCGACAATTGTTCCGCATGCATCTTCACCGGCAGGCCGAGACGCGCGGCAGCCTCGTACACGCGTTCGCTCTGCGCCAGCGTGAAGCCGATGTTCTCGCAAAAGACGTCGACCGCGTCGATCAAGCCTTCGCCGTGCAACTGCGGCAGCATCTCGCCGCACACGAGCGCGATGTAATCGTCGGCGCGGCCCTTGTACTCCGGCGGCACGGCATGCGCGCCGAGGAAAGTCGTGTAGACGGTCACCGGGTAGCGCTCGCCGAGCCGGCGCGCCACGCGCAGGATCTTGCGCTCCGTCGCCGTGTCGAGGCCGTAACCCGATTTGATTTCGATGGCGGTCACGCCTTCCGCCAGCAAGGCTTCCAGGCGGCGGGCCGATTGCTGGAGCAGCGCGGTTTCGTCGGCTGCGCGCGTCGCGCGCACGGTCGAGACGATGCCGCCGCCGCGCTGGGCGATATCTTCATAGCTGGCGCCCGCCAGACGCATCGCGAATTCGTCGGCCCGATTGCCGGCGTAGACGAGATGGGTATGGCAATCGACCAGCCCCGGCGTGATCCACCGCCCGCCGACATCGTGACGCGGGATGGCGCCGTCGAACCCGGCCGGCATCTCGCTCTCCGCGCCGATCCAGGCGATGCGTCCGTCGCGTACCGCGATCGCGCCGTGTTCGATCGCGTTGCCCGGATCACCCTGCGGCGCGATCCGCGCGTTAAGCCAGATACCATCGTTCGTCATGCAAAAAACCTTTGGGGTCAGAGTTGATTTATTTTCGGGATCAGCACTGGTTTTCGGGATGATGTTCGATGTGAATGCCGATGAGGGCGCTGTGTTCCTGCAGCGGCTGGATGCTCGTCCCGATCGGAATCTCTCCGCTCAGCGTGTCACGGGCTTGCAAGTGCCGCTCGCCCACTTGCCAGACGCCGGCGACGCAGTGCAGCAGCACGAAACCGCTGGCCAGGGTGTTCGCGCTGCGCCACACCAGGACTTGGCCTTCCGCTTTGTCGCGCCGGAACATCAGGTTGAAATCGACCGATGGTCCGCCGGCGAGTTGCGCATGCACGGTCGCCTCGCCGCGAAAGCGGTAGGGATGCAGCGCCTCCGTCAACGCATGGCGTTTGCCGTTCTCGAATTGCAGATGCATGCCGCCACCGTCGAGCAGCATGATGATGCGCTCGATGCCCGGGAAATGCGAGAACGGCCCCGACGCCGCGACGTCGGCGATGCTGACGCGCCAGACGAAATCGTCGAGCCCCGCGCCTGGCGGATGGCAGGCCAGCTCGCGCGTGACGCCGCCGCCGTTCTTCCACGGCGACGCGGTCAGATCCTCATAGCGCAGCAGTTTCATCGTGCGCGCGGTCAGCGTGTAATGAAAGGCAGTTGCAAGCCTTTCGCCTTCGCGCATTCGACCGCCGCCGTATAGCCAGCATCGGCATGGCGCATCACGCCGGAGCCGCTGTCGTTGACCAGCACGCGCGCCAGCCGCTTGGCCGCGGCATCGGTGCCGTCGGCGACGATCACCATGCCGGCATGTTGCGAATAGCCCATGCCGACGCCGCCGCCGTGATGCAGCGAGACCCAGGTCGCGCCGCCGGCGGTGTTCAGCAGGGCATTGAGCAGCGGCCAGTCGGAGACCGCATCGGTGCCGTCGATCATGCCTTCGGTCTCGCGGTTCGGGCTGGCGACCGAGCCGGTATCGAGATGGTCGCGGCCGATCACGATCGGCGCCTTCAATTCGCCCTTGCGGACCATTTCATTGAAGGCGAGGCCGGCCAGATGGCGTTCGCCCAGGCCGAGCCAGCAGATGCGCGCCGGCAGGCCCTGGAACTTGATGCGTTCCTGCGCCATGTCGAGCCAGCGATGCACATGCTTGTTCTCGGGGAACAATTCCTTGATCTTGGCATCGGTCTTGTAGATATCTTCCGGATCGCCCGACAGCGCGACCCAGCGGAACGGGCCCTTGCCGTCGCAGAACAGCGGGCGGATATAGGCCGGCACGAAGCCGGGGAAATCGAACGCGTTCTTCAGGCCTTCATCGAACGCCACCTGGCGGATGTTGTTGCCGTAGTCGACGGTCGGGATGCCCATCGCGTGGAAGTCGAGCATCGCCTGCACATGGATGGCGCAGGATTTCGCGGCGTCGGCCGTCAGCCGGCCGTGCTGCATCGGATCCTGTTGCGCGGCTTTCCATTGTGCGACTGTCCAGCCGGCCGGCAGGTAGCCGTTGATCAGGTCGTGGGCCGAGGTCTGGTCGGTGACGAGATCCGGCTTCATACCGCCGGCCTTGGCGCGCTTGACGAGTTCCGGCAGGATCTCGGCGGCGTTGCCGAGCAGGCCGATGGAAACCGCTTCCTTGCGCTCGCAGTGATGCTTGACCAGCGCCAGCGCGTCGTCGAGATCCTTGGCTTGCTTGTCGAGATACTTGGTGCGCAGGCGGAAATCGATGCTGCTTTGCTGGCATTCGATGTTGAGCGAGACGGCGCCGGCGAAGGTGGCCGCCAGCGGTTGCGCGCCGCCCATGCCGCCCAGGCCCGCGGTCAGGATCCAGCGGCCGCCCCAGTCGCCGTCGTAATGCTTGCGGCCGGCTTCGGCGAAGGTTTCATAGGTGCCTTGCACGATGCCTTGCGTGCCGATGTAGATCCAGCTGCCGGCCGTCATCTGGCCGTACATGAACAAGCCCTTGCGGTCGAGTTCGTTGAAGTGTTCCCAATTGCCCCATTTCGGCACCAGGTTGGAGTTGGCGAGCAGCACGCGCGGCGCGTCTTCATGCGTCTTGAACACGCCGACCGGCTTGCCGGATTGGATCAGCAGCGTTTCGTCGTCGTTCAGCTCGCGCAGGGTGTCGAGAATCTTGTCGAAGCAGGCCCAGTTGCGCGCGGCGCGGCCGATGCCGCCGTAGACCACCAGGTGCTTGGGGTTTTCCGCGACCTCCGCATCCAGGTTGTTCTGGATCATGCGGTAGGCGGCTTCGGTCAGCCAGCTCTTGCACGTCTTGTCGCTGCCGCGTGGCGCGCGGATCTCGCGGCTGGCGTCCCAGCGCGGATCGTTTTCGAGCTTGGTGGATTCGGTGACGGTATTCATCGACATTTCTCCGGCGGGTTGGTCAGGATGGATTTAGTTTAAGTTGTATATACAACTTGCGCAAGAAGATTCTTTGTTGCGTAGACAGGTGCTACCATCGCTGAAAAACCAGAAGGATATGGAAGGATAGAGAGAATTGTCAGATCAACAAGGGGGCATGCCGGCTTTCCAGCAGATCAAGGAGTATCTGCTGGCCGAAATCCATGCCGGCCATTGGAAGGAGGGCGATGCGATCCCGTCGGAGCAGGCGCTGGCGAAGCAATTCGGCGTATCGCGCATGACGGTCAACCGCGCCGTGCGCGAGCTGACCGACGAACAGATCCTCTCCCGCGTGCAGGGTTCCGGCACCTATGTCGCCCAGCAGAAGTACCAGGCCACGCTGGTCGAGATCAAGAGCATCGCCGAGGAAGTCCGGGCGCGCGGCCATGCGCATCGCAGCGAACTGCATCTGCTGGAGCGCTGCAAGGCGACCGATGCGCTCGCCAAGCAGTTTGGCGTCAAGCACGGCCATTCGCTGTTCCATTCCGTCATCGTCCATTTCGAAAACGATGTGCCCATCCAGGTCGAGGACCGCTGGGTCAACGCCGCGGTCGCGCCCGAGTACATGCAACAGGATTTCGCGCATGTGACGCCGAACGAATATCTGATGGCCGCGGCGCCGCTGCAGGGCGTCCGCTACAGCATCGAGGCGATGGGAGCGCCGCGCGAGATCGCCGACATGTTGCATGTCGCCGCCAAGGACCCCTGCCTCGTATTGCATCGCAAGACGCTGTCGAAGGGACAGGTCGCGTCGGTGGCGACGATGTGGCATCCTGGTGCGCGTTACCGATTCGCCGGCAGCTTCTGAGGCGGAGGGCGGAATGGCTTCGCCGCGCGGCATTTCGCCGGGCGAGGGCAGCGATGCGTTATAGTCTGGAAATCGGGCGCCGTACGATTCGGCCTGCCCGTTGGCCTGGCAAGGAGAAGATCATGCGGTATCGACAAGCGATGCTATTGAGCGTCTTCCTATCGGTTGCGGCGACGGCGCACGCGCTGCAACTGGTCACCGAGGACGATCCGCCGCATAACATGCTCAAGGACGGCAAGGTGGTCGGCGTCGCGACCGAGAAGATCGAAGAAGCCTTCCGCCGCGTGAAGCTGGTTCCGCGCATCGAGCTCATGCCGTGGGCGCGCGCCTATCAATCCGCCTTGTCGCAGCGCGACTATTGCGTGTTTTCCGCCGCGCGCACCGCCGAACGCGAACGTCTCTTCAAATGGATCGGGCCTATCGCGGCGATGGATTGGGTGCTGTACGCGCGCGCCGATAATGCCGCGGCCAGGCCGGCCAAGCTCGAGGACTTGCGCAAGGAAACGATAGGCGGCTATGTCCAGGACGTGATATCCGTCTGGCTGGCCGACCATCGGTACAACGTCGAGACCGCGACCAGCGACAGCATCAATCCGAAGAAACTGATGGCCGGACGCTTCGACTATTGGGCATCGTCGCGGCCGCGCGCCACGGCCTTGCTCGCGAAGGAGAATCTCGCGGCGCATATCGTGCCGGTCCTGACCTTCGGACACACCGATCTCTATCTCGCTTGCCATCCGTCGCTGGACGACGAGCTGGCGCGCCGATTGAACAACGCGCTCAGGCGCATGAAGGAAGACGGCACGGCGGCGCGGATCGAGGCGCGTTATGCGCGTTGGCCGGCGGAGTGAGGCTGCTTCGCCATCTACAAAGCAAAGTTTTTGCTCGAAAGTCCGACTTTCAATCGTTGTGTTCTGAAAGCTGATTTTCACATCAGGATGATGTCGTACTGCTCCTGGTGATAGACGCTCTCCACCTGCAATGAAATCGGCTTGCCGACGAAATCGCCCAGCATCGCCAGGTGCTGCGACTCTTCCTCGAGGAACATGTCGACCACGACTTGCGAGGCGAGGATGCGGAATTCCTTCGGATTGAACTGCTTGGCTTCGCGCAGCAGTTCGCGCAGGATCTCGTAGCAGACGGTGCGCGCGGTCTTGACTTGGCCCTTGCCGCCGCAGGCGGGGCAGGGTTCGCACAGCACGTGGGCCAGCGATTCGCGGGTGCGCTTGCGCGTCATTTCCACCAGCCCCAGGGCTGAGAAGCCGGACACCGAAATCTTGGTGCGGTCGCGCGCCAAGGCCTTGTTCAGTTCCGCCAGCACCGCGTTGCGATGCTCGGGACTTTCCATGTCGATGAAGTCGAGGATGATGATGCCGCCCAGGTTGCGCAGGCGCAGCTGGCGCGCGATCGCATGCGCCGCTTCCAGGTTGGTCTTGAAGATCGTGTCGTCGAAATTGCGGCCGTTGACGTAGCTGCCGGTGTTGACGTCGATCGTGGTCATCGCCTCGGTCTGGTCGATGATCAGGTAGCCGCCCGACTTGAGGTCGACGCGCCGGCCGAGCGCGCGCTGAATCTCCTCTTCCACGCCATACAGGTCGAACAGCGGCCGCTCGCCGGTGTAATGGACGAGCCTGGACATCACCGACGGCGTATAGACGCCGCCGAACTCCTGCAGTTTCTGGAAATTCTCGCGCGAGTCGATCTGGATGGTGGCGGTCTCGTCGTTGACGAAGTCGCGCAATACGCGCTGGGCCAGGTTCAGGTCCTGGTACAACAAGGCCGGCGCCGGCTGGGTCTTGGCCTGCGACGTGATCGAGGCCCAGGTCTTGCGCAGGTAGGCGATATCCATCTCAAGATCGGTATCGGAGGCGTCTTCCGCCATCGTGCGGATGATGAAGCCGCCCTTTTCCTCGGGCTTCAGCAGCTTTTGCACCTTTTCGCGCAGCGCCTCGCGCTCGGCCTCGTTCTCGATGCGCTGCGAAATGCCGATGTGGGGATCCTGCGGCAGATAGACCAGCATGCGGCCGGCGATCGAGATCTGCGTCGACAGGCGGGCCCCCTTGGTGCCGATCGGGTCCTTGATCACTTGCACCATGATGGCTTGGCCATCGAACAGCAGGCGCTCGATCGGCACCGGATTGCCGGAGTGATTGCGCGCTTCCCAGATGTCGGCGACATGCAGGAAAGCGGCTCGGTCCAGGCCGATGTCGATGAAAGCCGACTGCATGCCGGGCAGGACGCGTACCACCTTGCCGAGATAGATATTGCCCGCCAGGCCGCGCGACAGCGTGCGCTCGACGTGCAGTTCCTGCACGGCACCTTGCAGAATCAATGCGACACGGGTTTCCTGGGGGGTGATGTTGATGAGGATGTCTTCGCTCATAAGATTGGAATGCGGCTCAGAGCACCGGGATGCCGGCTTGCCTGAGCAATTGTGCGGTTTCGAACAGGGGCAGGCCCATGATGCCGGAATAGCTGCCGACGATGTGTTCGATGAAGGCTGCGGCCTGACCTTGGACGGCATAGCCGCCGGCCTTGTCATAGGGTTCGGCGGTCGAGCAATAGGCGCGGATGATGTCTTCGCCGAGCGGCGCGAACCTGACCTCGGAAATCTGCGTCTTTTGCCAGACTTCCTCGTCGTTCTGGATCGCGACACTGGTCATGACCTGGTGCGTCTTGCCGGACAGCGAGCGGAGCATGTCCATGGCCTCGCTCATGCTGGCCGGTTTGCCGAGGATCCGGCCGTCGAGCACGACGGTGGTGTCGGCCGCCAGCACGGTACGGATCGGCAAACGGCGCAGGAACATCGCTTTCCAGGCGTATTCTGCTTTTTCGCGCGTCACGCGCGTGACATAGACGTCGGCGGTTTCGCCGGGCAGGACCAGTTCGCTGACTTCCGGGCCGCGCGGCGCCTGATCGCGCAGCAGCAGCAATTCGAATTCGACGCCGATCTGGCGCAGCAATTCGCGCCGGCGCGGGCTTTTCGAAGCGAGGTAGATCTTGTGGTCGGTCAGCTTCATGAAAGGCACAGCCGTCTGTCAGAAAATTGTCCGCCGTAGCGGAGCCGGGGGCAGCGTGCGGCGACGGCACGCAGGACGAGGCGATCCGGCTACACCCGGTGATACGGATGATTTTGCGTGATCGACCAGGCGCGGTACAACTGCTCGGCCAACAGCACGCGCACCATCCCGTGCGGCAGCGTCAGGCTCGACAGCCGTACCAGCATGTCGGCTTTCGACTTGAATTCGGCATCCAGGCCGTCGGCGCCGCCAATCACGAATGTAACATCCCGGCCGTCTTGTTGCCACTGGGTTAGGAGTTGCGACAACTGCATGGTGGAGAGATCGCGGCCGCGCTCGTCGAGGGCGACGATGCGCGAACCTTTCGGAATGGCGGCTTCGATCTTGACGCGTTCCTGCGCCATCACGGTTTCGGCGGTCCTGCCGCCGGAGCGCTCGATCGGCTTGATTTCCTTGAGTTGAATCCGGCATTCGGGCGGCATGCGCTTGGCATATTCGCCGAAACCGTCTTCTATCCAGCCGGGCATCTTGTGCCCGACCGCCGCGATGATCAATTGCATGGGAGACGAGGGCGATTGTCGGATCGCGGCCTCAAGCAGCGGTTTTCCTGGCGGCGCGCTTGGCGGGAGCTTTCTTTGCCGCCGCGGCGCTCTTGCTGGCGGCGACCTTCACGGTCTTGCCGGCCGGCACTTTCTTTGCCGCGGTCTTGCTTGCCGATTTGGCGGCGCTCTTCGTCGCGGTTTTGGCGGCCGTCTTGCGCGCCGGCTTCTGCGGCTCGTCGTCGGTCGCCTGGGTGGCGACGAGATGGCGAGTTGTCTTTCTGGCAGGTTTGGCTTCACCGTCCTCCGATGCCGTGCGCTTGGAGATGCGCTTGGCGGCGCCGAGTTTCACTTCCTTGTCGCCCCAGATTTCCTCGAGGCGGTAATAGTCGCGAATCGCCGGCTGCATGATGTGGACGATCATGTCGCCGAGGTCGACCAGGACCCATTCGCCGGTGTCTTCGCCTTCGATGCTGACGATGGTGCCGCCGGCTTCCTTGACTTTGTCGCGTACCGAAGCGGCGAGCGCCTTGGTCTGGCGGTTGGAGGTGCCCGAGGCGATCGCGAGGCGGTCGAACAGGCTGGTGAGGTGCACGGTGTCGAATACCTTGATGTCTTGGGCCTTGACGTCTTCCAAGGCATCGACCACGGTGGCTTGCAGTTTTTTAATGTCCATTCAGATCTTCTTGTAGAGATGATGTTGTTGAATATAGTCCAATACCGGGCCCGGCACCAGCTTGTCGAGCGGCGCGCCGCTTGCGGCCGCGGCGCGGATATCGGTCGCCGAGATATCGATCGCCAAGGCTCCCGATACGCAGGCAAGTCCGTGCGGCGTCGCGCGTAGGTCAGCCGGCGCTGCCTTGCGGCGGGCGAATTCCTCTGCGACCGCGGCGTCGACATGGCCGGCATCGGTCGGGCAGCCGGGACGCGATACGGCAAACAGGTGGGCGAAGTCGAACAAGCGGTGCCATTCGCGCCAAGTATGCAAGCGTTGCAATTGATCGGCGCCAAGCAGGAACACGATCGAGGCATCCGGGCCGAGCTCGCGCCGCAATTCCCGCAAGGTATCGATGGTATAGGTCGGCGTCGTGCGCCGCACTTCCCGGTCGTCGATCGTGACCGGTAAGGCGGTGACCTGGAAGGCCAGCCTTGCCATCTCGATACGGTCCGCGCCGCTTGCTTGCAGTCCCTGTTTTTGCCATGGGTTGCCGGCAGGCATGACACGTACCGTTTCGGGTTGCAATTCCCCGACCGCGAGCCTGACCAGCGCCACATGCGCGCAATGGATGGGATCGAAGCTGCCGCCGAGAACGGCGATGCAACGCATGCTCACATCAGATCCATTCGCGCGGCGGCAGGAAATCGGTGTACAGCCGCGCTTCGGGGCTGCCGGCCTCGGGCGTCCAGTTGTAGCGCCACTTGACGACCGGCGGCATCGACATCAGGATCGATTCGGTGCGGCCGCCCGATTGCAGGCCGAACAAGGTGCCGCGGTCGAACACGAGATTGAATTCGACATAGCGGCCGCGCCGATAAGCCTGGAAATCGCGTTCGCGCTCGCCGTAGGGCAAATCCTTGCGGCGTTCGAGGATAGGGATATAAGCCTCGATGAAGCGGTCGCCCACGCTTTGCAGCATCGCGAAGCTTTGTTCGAAACCGAGCGCATGGAAATCGTCGAAGAAGATGCCGCCGACGCCGCGCGCTTCCTTGCGGTGCTTGAGATAAAAATAGTCGTCGCACCATGTCTTGAAGCGCGGATACAGGTCGGCGCCGAACGGAGCGAGCGCATCGCGGCAAGTGCGATGAAAATGCCGCGCATCTTCCTCGAAACCGTAGTACGGCGTCAGGTCCATGCCGCCGCCGAACCACCAGACCGGTTCCTGCCCTTCGGCCGTCGCCGTGAAAAAGCGCACGTTCATGTGCGAGGTCGGCGCGTACGGATTGCGCGGATGCTGGACCAGCGACACGCCCATCGCTTCCCATCGGCGGCCGGCGAGTTCCGGGCGATTGGCCGCGGCCGACGGCGGCAGGGATAGCCCGGTCACGTGGGAAAAGCCGACGCCGCCGCGCTCGAGCACATTGCCGTTTTCGATGATGCGCGAAATGCCGCCTCCGCCTTCCGGCCGTTCCCACGCATCGAGGCCGAATTGCTTGCCGTCGACGCCTTCGAGCGCCGCGACGATGCGCGCCTGAAGATCGAGCAGATAGGCTTTGACGTCGGCGGCGGAGGGCAGGGAAGAAGTCATGGTTCGGGTGGCAAAAAAAGGCACAGCCGGATTTTACCGTGCCGTACCTTCTGTAGCGATGCGGGATGGGGCCGTGAATCAGGCCGGGCGCTTGAGCGCGCGCCAGCCGATGTCGCTTCGGAATTGCATGCCGTCGAAATGGATCTGGTCGACGACCTGGTAGGCTTCCTTCTGCGCCATGCGCACGCTGTCGCCCAGGCCGACGACGCACAGCACGCGGCCGCCGGAAGCGACGAGCTTGTCGCCGTCGAGCGCGGTGCCGGCATGGAACACGACATGGCTATCGGATTCGGCGGGAATGCCGGTGATCACGTCGCCCTTGCGCGGAGACTCCGGATAACCGGCGGCGGCCATCACGACGCCCATCGCGGTGCGGCGGTCCCATTCGAGTTCGATCGCATCGAGCGTGCCGTTGACGGCGTGTTCCATCACGGTCACGAGATCGGTCTTCAGGCGCGCCATGATCGGCTGCGTCTCCGGGTCGCCCATGCGGCAATTGAATTCGAGCGTGCGCGGCTTGCCGGTCTTGTCGATCATCAGGCCCGCATACAGGAAGCCGGTGAACGGAATGCCGTCCTGGGCCATGCCGTGCACGGTCGGCACGATGATCTCGCGCATCACGCGCGCATGCAGCGACGGCGTGATGATCGGCGCTGGCGAATAGGCGCCCATGCCGCCGGTATTCGGTCCTTCGTCGTGGTCCTTGAGGCGCTTGTGGTCCTGGCTGGTCGCCAGCGGCAGGATGTTCTTGCCGTCGACCATGACGATGAAGCTGGCTTCTTCGCCTTCCAGGAATTCCTCGATCACGACGCGCGCTCCGGCGTCGCCGAGGCGGTTGTCCGACAACATCATGTCGATCGCCGCATGCGCCTCATCGAGCGTCATGGCGACGACCACGCCTTTGCCGGCTGCCAGGCCGTCGGCCTTGATGACGATCGGCGCGCCCTTGGCGTCGACATAGTCGTGCGCCGCCCGGGCGTCGGCGAAAGTCTGGTATTCGGCGGTGGGAATGCCGTGGCGCTTCATGAAGGCCTTGGCGAAATCCTTGGAGCTCTCGAGCTGGGCCGCTTCCCTGGTCGGACCGAAAACCTTCAGCCCCTGGTCGCGGAACAGGTTGACGATGCCGGCGGCGAGCGGCGCCTCCGGGCCGACCACGGTCAGGGCGATGTGTTCCTTGATCGCGAATTGCGCCAGCCATTGCGGATCGGAGATCGGCACGTTCTCGAGACGCTGGTCGAGCGCCGTGCCGCCGTTGCCCGGCGCCACATACACCATTTGGATTCGCGGCGATTGCGCGAGCTTCCAGGCAAGGGCATGTTCGCGGCCGCCCGAACCGACTACCAGAATTTTCATGAATTACTCTTCGATGACTGCGTTGGTGTAGACCTCTTGCACGTCGTCGAGATTCTCGAGCGCGTCGAGCAGTTTCTGCATCTTGACGGCGTCGTCGCCGGTGAACACGGTTTCCGTCGACGGTTTCATGATGATCTCGGCCATTTCGGCCTTGAAGCCGGCCTTTTCGAGCGCCTCCTTCACCGTCGAGAAATCGTTCGGCGGCGTCAGCACTTCGATGCCGCCTTCGTCGTCGGTGATCACGTCCTCGGCGCCGGCTTCGAGCGCCGCTTCCATCAAGGCATCTTCATTCGTGCCCGGCGCGAAGAGCAATTGGCCGCAATGCTTGAACAGGAAAGAAACCGAGCCTTCGGTGCCCATGTTGCCGCCGTATTTCGAGAACGCATGGCGTACCTCGGCCACGGTGCGCACCCGGTTGTCGGTCATGCAATCGACGATGATCGCGGCGCCATTGATGCCGTAGCCTTCATAGCGGATTTCCTCGTAGTTGGCGCCCTCGAGGCCGCCGGTGCCGCGCTGGATCGCCCGGGTGACGTTGTCCTTCGGCATGTTGGCATCGGCCGCCTTGTCGACCGCCAGGCGCAGGCGCGGATTGGCCGCGATGTCGCCGCCGCCCATGCGGGCAGCGACCGTGATTTCCTTGATCAGGCGCGTCCAGATCTTACCGCGCTTGGCATCCGTCGCCGCTTTCTTATGCTTGATGTTGGCCCATTTGCTATGTCCAGCCATGACGAGTCTTTCCTAGATGTGTGAAAAATCCAGAGGGGAATGCGATATGCAATGCGCCGGCCCGAGAACGCCATCGAGCCGCGATGCGGAACAGCCCGCGATTTTAACATAGCGCCCATCTCCGATTTCGGGCCGCGGCGGAGCGGTTTTCATGCGTTTCATGCAACTTCCACGTGGCGACCCCGGCCGACGCCGGATATCGATCCGATTTACAATCCTGGCATGACTTCCGCCTCCCTTTCGTCTCCGTCCCCCTCCTCGCGGCAAGCTTTCCTGATCGGCCTCGCCCTCGCGCTTGTCGGCGCCGTACTGTTTTCGACCAAGGCCATCGTCGCGAAATTGATTTACCGTTATCACGTCGATGCCGTCACGCTGATCATGTTCCGCATGCTGTTCTCGTTGCCGTTCTTCGTCGTCATCGGGCTTTGGAAAGCCCGGACGGAAACTCCGCTGTCCAGGGGCGACCTGGGCCGTATCGTGGTGCTGGGCTTGCTGGGCTATTACTTGTCGAGTTTCCTGGATTTCCTGGGATTGCAATACATTTCGGCCGGCCTCGAGCGGTTGATCCTGTTCCTGACGCCGTCGTTCGTGCTCCTGATATCGTTTTTCTTCCTCAATTGCAGGATCGGCCTGACCGAATGGACGGCGCTCGTCACGGCTTATCTCGGTACCGTGCTGGTCTTCCTGCACGACGTGAAGCTCGGCGGCTCGAACGTCTGGCTGGGCGGCATCCTGGTGCTCGGCAGCGCCTTGTCCTATGCCGGCTATCTGCTGTTGTCGGGCGAACTGGTGAAACGCGTCGGCGCGCTGCGCCTGGTCGCCTATGCGATGTGCATCTCCAGCGCGGCCTGCATTATTCAATTCTTCTTGCTGCGGCCGGCGAGCCTGCTGCTCCAACCTCCGCAGGTTTACGGTTTGTCCGTGATCAATGCGGTGCTGTGTACTGTGTTTCCGGTGCTGCTGACCATGCTGGCGGTGGCGCGCATCGGCCCGGCAATCGCGTCGCAGGCCGGCATGATCGGACCGGTATCGACGCTGTTCCTGGGCGCTATCATTCTTGGCGAACCGGTCACGGCCATACAGCTTGCCGGCACCGTCCTCGTGCTGACCGGCATTTACGTGCTGTCCCGTAAAAAGGCATAACCATGGATCTAGGCATACGCGGCAAACATGCCCTCGTCTGCGGCGCGAGCAAGGGTCTCGGGCGCGGCTGCGCGGAGGCGTTGGCGGCCGAGGGCGCGCATCTCACGCTGGTCGCCCGGACCGCAGAAACGCTGGACGAGACCGCCCGGCAAATCCGCGCGGCGACAGGGGTGAATGTCGTCGCCGTCGCTTGCGACATCGCCACGCCGGAAGGGCGTGCCCTGGCACTTGATGCCTGTCCGCAACCGGATATCCTCATCAACAATGCCGCCGGTCCGCCTCCCGGCGATTTCCGCGATTGGACTCGCGACGATTGGATCCGCGCGCTGGACGCCAACATGCTGGCCCCGATCGAGCTGATCAAGGCCACTGTCGACGGCATGATGGCGCGCGGCTTCGGCCGCATCGTCAATATCACGTCGAGCGCGGTCAAGGCGCCGATCGACATTCTCGGCCTGTCGAACGGCGCCCGTTCGGGCCTGACGGGTTTTGTCGCGGGGCTGGCACGCAAGACCGTCGCCCGCAATGTCACCATCAACAACCTGCTGCCGGGGCCGTTCGACACCGACCGCCTGAACACCACGTTCGCCGCCACGGCCGCGGCAAGCGGCAAAGGCATCGACGAAGTGCGAGCCGCGCGCCGGGCGCAAAATCCCGCCGGCCGTTTCGGCACCCCGGCCGAATTCGGGGCCGCCTGCGCTTTCCTGTGCAGTATTCACGCCGGCTACATCACCGGGCAAAATATCCTTCTCGACGGCGGCGCCTATCCGGGCACCTTCTAACGCAAACGACGGAGCAACCGTGAAAAAACGAATTGCCTTGATCGCCCATGACAAGAAAAAGGACGAGATGATCGATCTCGCGCACGAATTCGCCGATTACCTGCGCCAATGCCTGTTGACCGCCACCGGCACGACCGGCAAGCGCTTGGCCGACGAGGTTGGCCTGACGATCGATCGCAAGCATTCCGGCCCGTACGGCGGCGACCTGCAGATCGGCGCCGATCTTGTCGAGGGCAAGATCGATTGCATCATTTTCCTGCGCGACCCGATGACGCCGCAGCCGCACGAACCCGACATCAATGCCTTGGTGCGAGCCTGCGACGTGCACAATGTCGCCTGCGCCACCAATATTTCGACCGCCAGGCTGGTGCTGTCGCAGCTCCAATCCCCGCGAGGCCATCATGGCTAAGGCGATCGTCATCCGCCAGACCGGCGGTCCGGAAGTGATGGAATACGTCGATGTCGAGGTCGGCGAACCTGGTCCGGGCATGGCGCGCGTGCGACAGGCCGCTTGCGGCCTGAACTACATCGACGTCTATTTCCGCAACGGCAGCTACCCGCAGCCTTTGCCGGGCGGGCTTGGGATGGAGGGTGCGGGCGTCATCGAAGCGGTTGGCCCGGGGGTGGACCATGTCAAGCCGGGCGACCGCATCGCCTATGCGGGCCGGCCGACCGGCGCCTATGCTGAAGCGCGCGTCATGCCGGCCGCGACGCTCGTGAAGCTGCCGGATGCGATCGATTTCGAGACCGCCGCGGCGATGATGCTGCAAGGCTTGACGGTGCAATACCTGTTCCGGCGGACTTTCCCCCTGCAAGGCGGCGAAACCATCCTATTCCATGCGGCTGCCGGCGGCGTCGGCTTGATCGCCTGCCAATGGGCGCGCGCGCTCGGCGTCACCATGATCGGCACGGTCGGTTCCGACGAGAAGGCTGCGCTGGCAAGGGCTCACGGTTGCGCCCATACCATCAATTACAACAAGGAAAATTTCGTCGAACGCGTCAAGGAAATCACCGGCGGCAAGGGCGTGCCGGTGGTTTACGATTCCATCGGCAAGGATACTTTCCCGGGTTCGCTCGATTGCCTGTCGCCGCTCGGCATGATGGTCAGCTTCGGCGCGGCGTCCGGTCCGGTGCCGCCGTTCGGCTTGAACGAGCTGGCGTCGCGCGGTTCGCTGTTCATCACGCGTCCGTCGTTGTTCACCTACACCGCGAAACGTGAAGATCTCGATGCCATGGCCGTCGATCTGCTCGGCATGGTCGAAAGCGGAAAGATCAAGATCGATATCAATCAGCGCTACGCCTTGAAAGACGCGGCCCAGGCGCATCGCGAACTGGAAGCGCGCAAAACGACCGGTTCCAGCATTCTCATTCCTTGAGGCAGCGATGGAAAACGACGAACTGAAAGACAATCCGATGAATCATCCGGAAGAACAGGAAACCGGGATCGACGACGCGCCCAAGTTCGGGCGCCTGCTGCTGGTGTTGCTCGCGGCGGTATTGGTCGTTGTTGCGATCACCTTCGCATCGGAGGCTTATTACTCGTAGGCGGCTTACTCTCTCAACTCGAGTTCGACGCGCCGTATCGTGCCGTTCTTGCTCGGAAATTCCGAAAACGCGCTGCGTACCAGATACGGCATCACGGCCGGCAGCGATCCGTTGCGGCCTTCGCTCACGACGGTCACGTCGTACAAGGTCTTGCCGGTGTCGGCATGCGCCAGTACAACTTTCAACTGCCGACGGAACAATTCATATTGCGACTCCTGGTAGGCGACCGTCGGCGGCCCATGCCAGAACGGATCATAGAACGGGGAATAGTAGCGTCGCCATCTCGGTCCGTAATAGGGCCAATAGGCGTGGTGCGGCCAGAACGGATCGATGACGACAGGTTGCACGATACGCACGTCGCGTCCGTTGATGCCGTAACCGATCGTCACCTTGATTTTCGCCTGCCGGCCCGGCCCGGCATCGACGAAGCCGAGCCGGCGCAGTTCGCCGGCCACGAGATTCTCGTACGAGCGGTACTCGAGATCGTTGCCTTGCGCCTCGTTGCGCGCGAAGGTGAACGGTGCGCCCTGCATTTCGGCCGGCCACTCCGCGAACACGGTGACGTCGCTGCGTATCTTCTGAGCGGCGCATCCGCTAAGCAGGGTCATGGCCGTCGCCAGCAAAATCAGCCAACGGTATTTCATGTCGCTCTCCCGCAAAAACACATTTTCATCATAGGCCCGTGCCTCATGAATGTCGTTACATTTTGTAACGCCGGGTAAAGGCCTTGTAAAGGCGGACGATGCGGCCGCAGCCGGGTTGCTTCGCGCCGGTGCCATGCGCGGGCCAGCGGCTTGGTAAAATGCTGGCTTCGCCATTTTCCCGACGCATCTCGAGACCCTTATGCGCACCGATACCCCACAAGCGATCTACCGCAAGAATTACACTCCGCCGAGCTTCCTGGTCGATACCGTCGAAATCGGTTTCGATCTCGATCCCAATGCCACGCGTGTCGCGTCGCGGCTCGTGATGCGCCGCAATCCGGCCGCCAAGGATAATACGCTCGTCCTGTTCGGCGAGGCGTTGGAACTGGTGCAGATCCGGATGAACGGCGCGGCGCTTCCGAAGCGCGCCTACAAGCTCGACAAGAGCATGCTGCAGATAAGCGATGCGCCCGACGAGGTGACGCTCGAGATCGAAACGCTGCTGCGGCCGGTAAAGAATACGTCGTTGATGGGGCTGTACGTCTCGAACGACAACTTCTTCACGCAATGCGAGGCGGAAGGTTTCCGCAAGATCACCTTTTTCCCCGATCGTCCGGATGTGATGGCGAAATACAAGGTGATGCTGCGTGCCGACAAGAAAAAATACCCGGTATTGTTATCGAACGGTAATCTCATCGAAGAGGGAGATCTAGGCGACGGCCGCCACTACGCCTTGTGGGAGGACCCGTTCAAGAAACCGTCCTACCTGTTCGCGCTGGTCGCCGGCGACCTGGTCTGCCAGGAGGAGAAATTCGCGCTCAAGTCGGGGCGCGAGGTGCTGCTTCAAGTCTGGGTCGAGGAGGGCAATCTCGACAAGACGCAACACGCCATGGAATCGCTCAAGCACAGCATCCGCTGGGACGAGGAGCGTTACGGTCTGGAACTCGATCTCGATCGCTTCATGATCGTCGCCGTCGGCGACTTCAACATGGGCGCGATGGAGAACAAGGGCCTGAACATCTTCAATACGAAATTCGTGCTGGCCAATCCGCGTATCGCCACCGATATCGACTACCACAACATCGAAGCCGTGGTCGGCCATGAGTATTTCCACAATTGGACCGGCAACCGCGTCACCTGCCGCGACTGGTTCCAACTGTCGCTGAAGGAGGGTCTGACCGTCTTCCGCGACCAGGAATTCTCGGCTGACATGATCGGCACCGACAGCGGCCGCGCAGTCAAACGCATCGATGACGTGCGCGTGCTGCGCCAGGCGCAATTCCCGGAAGACGCCGGCCCGATGGCGCACCCTGTGCGTCCCGACTCCTATGTCGAGATCAACAACTTCTACACCGTGACCGTCTACGAGAAGGGCGCGGAGGTCGTGCGGATGTACCAGACGCTGCTCGGCCGCGACGGCTTCCGCAAGGGCATGGACTTGTATTTTCAGCGTCATGACGGGCAAGCGGTCGAATGCGACGATTTCCGTGCCGCGATGGCGGACGCCAACGGCCGCGACCTGATGCAGTTCGAGCGCTGGTACAGCCAATCCGGCACACCGCAAGTCACGGCGGAGGCATCCTACGACGCCGGCAGCAAGACCTATGAATTGACGTTATCGCAGTCCTGCCCTCCGACGGCAGGCCAACCGAACAAGCTGCCGTTCCATATCCCGGTCGCGGTCGGCTTGCTCGATGGCGCCGGTCGGGACATGGCGCTCGATGTCGAAGGCATGAAGCCGTTGGCCGTGAAGGATGGCCGTTGCACGGTGGTGTTGGAATTGACGGAGGAAAAGCAGGTTTTCCGCTTCCGCAATGTCGCCGAACAGCCTGTGCCGTCCATTCTGCGCGATTTCTCGGCGCCGGTGAATCTCAAGTACGAGTACAGCAGCGAGGAACTTGCCTTCTTGATGTCCCACGACAGCGACGCTTTCAATCGCTGGGAAGCGGGGCAGCGCCTGGCGACGCGTCGTTTGCTCGCCTTGACCGCGCTTAGCGCCGAGCAGATGATCGCCGGGCAGGGCGACGGTGCAAACGACATCCTGATCGACACCTTCCGCAAAACGCTCAACGACACTTCGCTCGACCCGGCATTCCGCGAGGTTGCCTTGACGCTGCCGTCCGAAACGGTGATCGCCGAACAGATGGAGGTGGTCGATCCGCAGGCGATCCATGCCGCGCGCCAATTCCTGCGCAAGACGCTGGCGCAGGCACTCCGGGCGGACTGGGAAGCGGCGTACGAAGCGAACCGGAATCCGGGCGATTATTCGCCGGATGCCGCCTCGGCCGGCAAGCGCGCCTTGCGGAACCTGGCCTTGTCCTACCTGTCCGAACTCGACGACGATCCGGCCCATGCCCTGGTGCAACAGCAGTACGATGGCGCCAACAATATGACCGATCGCCTCGCGGCGCTTGCCGCCCTGATCAATACGTCGGCGGCTGGCAGGGAGAGGGCGTTGGCGCATTTCTACCGTGAATTCGAGCATGAGCCGCTCGTCATCGACAAATGGTTCATGCTGCAGGCCACGGCACGCACGACCGATGTCAAGCAAGTTCGAGCCTTGATGAAGCATCCCGCCTTCACGCTCAAGAATCCGAATCGCGCACGCAGCCTGCTGACCAACTTCTGCAACGGCAATCCGGCGCGTTTCCATGCCGCCGACGGCAGCGGTTATGCCTTCTGGGCGGAACAGGTCATTGCCCTCAACGGCATCAATCCTCAAGTGGCGGCCCGTCTGGCGCGCGCCCTGGATCGCTGGCGCAAGTATGCGCCGGCGCTGCAAGCCAAGATGCAGGCCGCCTTGAAAAAAGTGGCCGAGGCGCCGAAGCTATCGCGCGATGTGGCGGAAGTCGTGACCAAGGCTTTGGCGGCCTGAGTGCAGGAAAACAAGGAATCTCGATGAAACGCATCAGTCTTACGCAGTATCTTGTTGAAGAGCAACGTAACAACAACAGCATTCCCGCAGAGTTGCGCCTGCTGATCGAAGTCGTCGCCCGAGCTTGCAAGACAATCAGCCATGCCGTCAGCAAGGGTGCGCTCGGCGAAGTGCTCGGCAGCGCGGAAAGCGAGAACATCCAAGGCGAAGTGCAGAAGAAGCTCGACGTTCTGTCGAATGAAATCCTGCTCGAGGCCAATGAATGGGGTGGGCACCTGGCGGCGATGGCATCGGAAGAGATGGAAACCGTCCATCAGATTCCACACCGCTATCCGAAAGGCGAATATCTATTGTTGTTCGATCCGCTCGACGGCTCCAGCAATATCGACGTCAATGTCTCGATCGGCACGATTTTTTCGGTCTTGAAGGCGCCGGAAGGCATGGGCACTCCGACCGAAAAGGATTTTCTGCAACCCGGCTGCAATCAAGTCGCCGCCGGTTATGCCGTCTACGGTCCGCAAACCGTGCTGGTATTGACCACCGGCAACGGTGTCAATTGTTTTACCCTCGATCGGGAAATGGGGTCCTGGGTACTCACTCAGCGCAACATGCGGATTCCGGCCGCCACCAAGGAATTCGCGATCAATGCCTCCAACGCACGTCATTGGTATCCGCCGGTCAAGCGGTATATAGACGAGTTGTTGGCCGGAAAGACCGGGCCTCGGGGCAAGGACTTCAACATGCGCTGGATCGCGTCGATGGTCGCCGAAGTGCACCGCATCCTCAATCGCGGAGGCATCTTCATGTATCCGGCCGATGCGCGCGAGCCGGACAAGCCCGGCAAGCTGCGCCTGATGTATGAAGCCAATCCGATGGCCTTCATTATCGAGCAGGCGGACGGCATGGCGACCGACGGAACGCGGCGCATCATGGAAATCGAGCCAGAAAAATTGCACCAACGCGTCGCGGTCTTTCTCGGGTCGCGCAGCGAAGTCGAAATCGCCACCGAATATCACAAGCAGTAATGTTCAGGACGGGATTGGCGATATCTCAAAAAAAGGTGTTGACGGTATCGCCGAAAAACACCATAATCTCGTTTCTTTGCTGCTGACGAACAAAACGATTCGACGGCAACTTGCGAAGCCGGAAGGCAACGAGTTGCAAGTGAGGTGAATGCGAAAAGCGAAATAAAAAAACGCTTGACGCAAGTCTGAAAAGCCTGCATAATCTCGTTTCTCTGCTGCTGACGAACAAAACGATTTGTTGGCGAGCGATGCGGTGCGAAGGTGCTGTGTTGCGGTGGAAAAGTTCTTTAACAAGTAACAGCCGATAAGTGTGGGCGCTCGATGGTGGTGCGCATCGA
>DASPLX010000058.1:0-20922 GCA_035627375.1 Paucimonas sp.
GACCATCTTGGGCGGCGGCGGAGGCGGCGGCAAGTCGGGCGGCGGCGGCGGTTTGACTTCCTCGATGATCTTGGTCTCGATCGGTTGCTTGATGACTTCGACCACCTTGCGCGCCAGGCCGGTGAGCAAGGCATACACCACCAGCACGTGCAGCAGCACGACCACGCCAAAACCGGTCAGCCGTCTGCCGGACTGGCTCTCGGCTCGTGAAAATTCCATGGATAGCTCCTTAGCTTGAAGCGCGTCCATGTCGATGAACACGCCACTTTTCTTGTCTCCCGGGGCATGCTAGGAGTCCTTAAAGTGGATGTCAATAGGTATTGAAGTGGTATTTTCAAATTAAATCCACAGTTTGGCGAAAATCCGACTCATCCAACATCAACACGTTGTTTTAAAAAGAATTTAAGTATTTTTCGTGATGCAGGAAAAGGAACTGGACTGCGCGGCTTTCGACCTCAAAGTGGTATTAGCGATGGCTGTATTTCTCCAGATCGCGCCTATCGTGCCGTCCCGCGCCATGGAGTTCCTGGCTTTCTGCAGGCGCTCCGCCGGCCGCTCGATGTCTCCTTGGGCTCGAACCGGCATGCGAACCGACGCTATAGCCGCTCGTGCTCGGGCGTGCGGGCCATCGGAAACGCGCAAGTACCTCGGCCGGCCTCGCTCATCTGGCAGGCCCGCGCCCATGGATAAAGCCCAGCGCAAAGGATGCACCGCCACGCCTCGTCATCTCGACCACGATATCGGTCGAGATGCCGCCGATGCTCTTCCCGCCGTCGCAGCGATGGGAGAACGGCGGCAGGTCTTCGGTCGCGAGCATCGGCGGCCGGGCGGAAGCCGCGCCGCAATTGAGTGCGACCGTGAGGAAAAATCCGGAACGGAAAGACATGGACGCTCTCGGCATTGCGACGGAGCGCGGTTTCGTCGTCGTGCGATTTCCTCCTTCCGCAAGAATCGCCCCGAGGCGGCGGCGCAAACAAAAAAAGGCGGGGAACGCTCCCCGCCTGCGGTGTTCCCGCCTGTCGCTATGGCAAGGTTTTCAATGCAGCCTTGGCCGGCACCGAGAAGTTGTAGCCATCGTGCCGGTCCCAGTTGATCGACCACGTCATCACGCCGCGAAAGTTCGAATACGCCGCGTTCGGTTTGATGCTGCCGCAGTTGGTCAACCTGGCCAGGCAATCCAGGGCATTGCCGACGTCGGCCGCGGTGGTGAAACCGGAGTTGGCGGAACTGCGGCCGGACGGCACGCCGAACGCCACCTGGTCGGGACGCAGGCCGGCGAATGTGCTGCCGCCATAAGTAAAGCCCTCGATCAGCATCTTGCTCGACGCGACCAGTTGATCGGCCGAGCCGGCCTTGAGCGCGGCCGTCGAATAGGGCGTATAGACATCGCCGTTGTTGTAATACTGCGGATGAATGACGGTCAACTCGTCGCGCAAGGCATTGATGATCGGGATATAGGAGCCCCAGATGCCGCCGTACGACACATAGCCGCCCTGCACATAAGGCCATTCCGGCGCCATCGACAGATAGAAGCTCGCTCCGATCCTGGCCTTGAGCGCCTTGACCGCCTTCGGCAGGTAAGTCTGGATCGCGGCGCCTTGCGACACGCCGTTCTCCAGATCGATGTCGATGCCGTCGAAGCCGTACCTGGTGAGGATGGCGTACAGGCTGTCGGCGAAGTTGGCCGCCTCGACATCCGATCCGACCGATACCGAACCGTTCTGTCCGCCGAGCGAGAGGATCACCTTCTTACCCTTGGCTTGCTTGGCCTTGATGTCGGCGATGAACTGCGATTCGCTGCCGGCGTTCGGATCGAGCGTGAAGCTGACATTGCCGTTGCCAGCGTTATCGGCGAACGAGACGACGATCACATCCCAGTCGTCGGTGACTTGAGCGATCGGATAGGTGTTGCCGGCGGGGTTGGTGAAGTTGTGCCAATAGCCGACCAGCGCGTGCTTCGCCAGGCCCGGCATGGGCGTCGGGGTTGGGGTAGGCGTCGGGGTTGGGGTGGGCGTCGGCGTTGGGGTGGGCGTCGGCGTCGGAGTGGGCGTCGGTGTGGGCGTGCCGCACACGCTGGACGACACGGAAGTCCAGGCCGTAGTCCACGCCCAGCCCGCACCCGGCTCATAGGCCGAGGCTCCCGACGAGCACCAGCCAGACACGTCGCAACGGTAATAGCCGCCCTTGTTCGTCACCACCGCGCCTTGCGTGTAATGGGTGCCAGCCACGTATGGCACGCAACTGCCGGTCGGGGTTGGCGTGGGCGTGGGTGTTGGCGCAGGTGTGGGAGCGGGCGTCGGAGTTGGTGTAGGCGTCGGAGTTGGCGTTGGTGTAGGCGTCGCACCGCAAGCGCCGTTGCTGGTCCACGGCTGGCCGCTGCCGGCGCCGCCATTGTTGGTCGAGGGATTCTGCCCCTGGGTCCAGTAGTTCGCCGTGTAGTTCACGCCGTTGTAGCTGGCCGTATTGCCGCCGGTGTACGCCGTGCCGCTGTTCCAGCCGGCATAGCAGGCGGCCGTGGCCGCCAGCATTTTCGGCACGCCGCCCACCGCATCGGCAGCGCCGCCTCCGCAGCCGGCGAGCGAGCCGCAGACGAGTGCCGCGATCAAGCTGTTGATGGTTGTCCTTTTCACTTTCGTCTCCTCTTGTCGTCTGTCGTTCCGGACTTATTGCAAGGTCACATTCCACTTGTCCTGCACGCACTTGACGTAGTTGCCGGGAATGAGCGCGTTGTAGGGCGTCTGGTAATTCACGAGCTGGCATTGGTACTCGCCGCCCGTGTTCCAGTTCATTTCCCAGAAAATGCCGTAGGCCGCCGAGCTGCCTGCGCCGAAGGGCTGCATCGTGGCGCAGGAAAGCTTCTCGCTACCGATGCTCCAGCCGAGATCGGCCGCGAACTGCTTGTAGTAGTCGATGCGGTTCTGCGCCGCCGGGCTCTCGCTACCCTTGGTGCACTCCAGGCCGCCGTTGATGATCATGATCGTGGTGCCGAAGTCGTTGCCGGCGCCGGCCGCGGCATCAGCCGCGTTAGGCACCCAGGTGCCGTCGATCACGTGCAGCATCGACGGCTTGGGAGGCTGCGGGTAGACGAAGAAAAAGGTCGCGGACGCCAGGTTCAGCCAGGTCGAGGCGACCAGGTCCGGGTTCTTCAACAGCACCGATTGGTCGCCGGCGTACATCACTTGCGAGAACGGCCCGTAGTTGTAGTTGTACGAGAGCTGCTTGGCGCCGCGGCCGTAGTACTTCTTGAACGTGCCGTCGGGATTGGTGCCGCACGTCCACACCTTGCTGAATACCGGGTCGGCGCACTCGGCGTTATAGCCGCATCCCGCGCCGGTTTCGCTGCAACCGACTTCGCGCAGGTACTTCAAACCCTGGCGCCATTGCGGAATGGACAGGCTGGGATTGTGATCGCCGGTCTCCTGGGCGAAGTGCGCGAACATCGCCGCCAGCGAATGGCGGCAGATAGCGTCGGCGTTGCGGCCGTCGGCATAGTCGGCGCAGATCGCGGGAAACTTGGCGACCGCCTGCAAAAAACGCTGGTAGGTATAGCTCGCTTCGCGAATGCCGAAGTAATAGTCCCACTTGTTCGCCGGCAGCAGGCGCTCGACGCGCTTCACATTCGCCGGATTGAGCGCGCTGCCCGGCGCCACGCGGTCGACTTCGGCGCTCGGCAAGGTGCGCACCGATGCCTTCATGGTACGGAAGAATGCGTTGTCGGTGAGTTCCGCTTCCCGCGCCTCGGCCTGGGCCTTGGTCGGCACGCCGGTCGGCGGCGGTGTGGGCGTTGGTGTGGGCGTTGGTGTGGGCGTTGGTGTGGGCGTCGGTGTGGGCGTCGGTGTGGGCGTTGGAGTGGTCCCGCAGGCGCCCGACGTCACCGCTGTCCACGCCGTCGTCCATGCCCAACCCACGCCCGGTTCGTACGCCGACGCTCCCGACGAGCACCAGCCCGATACGTCGCAACGGTAATAGCCGCCCTTGTTCGCCACTACCGCGCCTTGCGCGTAATACGTCCCGGCCACATAAGTCGGGCAACTGCCGGTCGGCGTGGGCGTCGGTGTGGGTGTCGGTGTGGGTGTCGGGGTTGGCGTGGTACCGCAAGCGCCGTTGCTGGTCCACGGCTGGCCGCTGCCCGCGCCGCCGTTGTTGGTCGAGGGATTCTGCCCCTGGGTCCAGTAATTCGCCGTGTAGTTCACGCCGTTGTAGCTGGCCGTGTTGCCGCCGGTGTACACCGTGCCGCTGTTCCAGGCGGCATAGCAGGCGGCCGTGGTCGCCAGCATTTTCGGCGCGCCGCCTGCCGCGTCGGGCGAGCCGCCGCCGCAGGCCGCGAGCATGCCGCCCGACAGTCCCGTGATCAAGCTGTTGATGATGGTTCTCTTCAATTTCGTCTCCTGTTCTTGTCCATGGAAATCCGCCGCGGCAATCCGGTATGCGAGATGGAGCAACGGCCGAAAAAAGCATGCAATCGCGCCTTGGGAGGGTCAACTGGTTTCGGTATCGAATCGCTGACGCCGGACCAGTTGGCCGCAACGCATCGGAACTGCCCAGCGACCGTACCGGCGCGCACCAGACCACCTCGTCGCGGCTCGAAGCGTGGTATTCCCGCGCGACGCTGCGCAAGCGGCGACAGCGCCGGTATACTTCGCCATCCGTGTTCCGTCATGCCGCCATGCCGACATTCGTCTCCGCATTCGCCGCCTTCTGCATGCTTTGCGTTTCCCTTGCCGCTCAGGCCGGCGCCGTGCCGCGCGACGACGGCCCGCATGTCGTACATCGCGCCGACGGCAGCGAATCCTTCTGGTGGTGCGACGGCCGCATCGAATCGCGCCGGCTGGCCGCGGATCGCCGCGTCGCCCAGGTCTGCGGCGAGGTCGGACCATTGACGCTGAACGCCGCGCCGCCGCCGGCATACGACGTCCTGCCCGCCGCCGAGCGCTGGGCCGCCGTCTCCGACATCCATGGTCAATACGCACTGTTCCGCCGTCTGCTGACGGCTCACGGCATCATCGACAAACAGGGGAACTGGAGCTACGGCCGCGGCGTGCTGGTCATTCCCGGCGACGTGTTCGATCGCGGGCCGCAGGTCAACGAAGCGCTGTGGCATCTCTACCGCCTGGAACAACAGGCCGGCGCGGCCGGCGGCGCGGTGCATCTATTGCTGGGCAATCACGAGTACATGGTCTTGCAGGGCGATCTGCGCTATGTCCACGAGCGTTATCAAGCCGTCGCCGAGGCGCTCGGCCGCAATGTGCAAACCCTGTACGGCGCGGATACCGAGCTCGGCCGCTGGCTGCGCGCGAAATCCACCATCCTCAGGCTCGGCGACACGGTATTCCTGCATGGCGGCCTGCATCCCGATTTCGTCCGCAAGGGCATCGACATCGCGGCGCTCAACCGGCGCTTCCGCGCCGACATCGACAAGACGCGCGAGGCGATCAAGGCCGATCCGGACAGCGCCTGGCTGTTCGGCCGCCACGGCCCGATCTGGTATCGCGGCTATTTCCTCGCCGAGCGCGCCAAGCCCGAAGAGATCGATTCGTTGCTCAAGCGGCTGGAGGCGCGGCGCATCGTGGTGGGACATACGACGCTCGACAGTATCCGCTCTCTCTACCGCGGACGCGTGATCGCGATCGACGCCGGCCTGAAGGACGAGCACGGCGGCGAGCTGCTGCTGCACGAGAACGGACGCCTGTGGCGCGGTCTGAGCGACGGCGGCAGAGTCGAGCTGCCCGCCGGCGACGACGACGGCAAGCTGCCGGTGGAGCACTGAACAGGCGAACGCACGAATCCCGAACACCGCCTCCCTCGCGCAGGGAAGGCGGTCTCGCCGGATCCGCACGACGGCGCGCCCCTTCCGCTGTCCGTCGCCGAACACTTCTTGAGGCCGCTCAAGATCAATCCTAAACGCCGCCGCCAACATGCAATGTGTGCGGCCGGCAATGCCGATCACGCCGCACGTCTTGCCGGGACCGAACGCCGCCGACCGTCATGATGCGCAAGCGGCGCGCCCCCCTCCATCCTCTCGACAGGAAAACGGCGGCAACAGGCCGGGCGGGTGACCGTTTCCCGTCGAGTTTCCGATCGACAATGAAAACTACGGAGACACGCTATGTTCAGAAGTACTGGCATGACGGCGGCGGCATTCCTGCTGCTGACCGGATTCGCGACCGGCCACGCGGCCGAGCCGCTGTTCGTGGAAACCGGCGCGGAAATACAGGCGCAGGGCACGCCGGCAGCCGGCTCGGTCTCGCCGTTCGCCGGCGACCGCAAGGTGCTCGCCACGCGCGCCGGCATGCGCCTGAACCCTGCCGCGACCGCTGCCGCGGAATTGACCTTGGCATTGCCCGATGGACGCAGGCTCGACGCCCGGCGCATCAATCGTTATACGACCGCCGGCGGCTCGACCGTCTGGATCGGAAAACACGGTGCGGCGCCGCAGGGCACGCACGAATCGGCCGGCGAGGAAACCGTGCTGGTGGTGCGTGCAGGCCGCGTCATGGGCACGATCCGCCATGACGGCAAGCTGTATCGCATCCGGTCGGCGGCGGACGGCAGCCACGCCATCGCGGAACTCGATGCCGATCGCTTCCCGCCCGACCATGTCGAGAGCGAATACCGGCAACAACCGCTACAGGCTCAAGTCAAAGCTGACTGGCAACCGGCAACGAACGCAGCGTCGCGGGAAATCGCCGAATTCGACCGGCAGCGCATGCAAAGCGCCGGCACGGACGGCACCGGCGGCATGGTCACGGCGACGCCGCCCGTGATCCGGGTCCTGGTGAACTACACGCCGGCCGCCAAGAACGCCGCGGGTGACATCGACGCCTTGATCGACCTCGCGATCGCCGAGACCAACCAGGGCTATGTCAACGCCAACGTCAATGCGCGCGTCGAGTTGGCGCACAAGGCCTTGGTCAACTACACCGAAAGCGGCTCGAACTCGACCGACAGGAGCCGTTACGCCGACGTCGACGACCGGGTCATGGACGAGATCCATGCGCAGCGCAATACCTATGCGGCCGATGTCGGCGTGCTGCTAACGGAAGGCAACAGCGGTTGCGGCAACGGCAGCATCCACGCATCGGCCACGTCGGCGTTCGCGACGGTCACCGCCGACTGCGCCACCGGCAACTACTCGTTCGGCCACGAACTGGGACACCTGTACGGCGCGCGTCACAATCCGGAAGAAGACAGCACCACCACGCCGTACGCCTACGGCCACGGCTACCTGTCGCCGGATCGCAAGTGGCGCACCATCATGGCGTACAACTGCAGCAGCGGCTGCCCGCGCCTGAACTATTGGTCGAATCCCTCCAAGATCTATAGCGACGGCCAAGCCATGGGCACCGCCACCAAGTCCAACAATGCGCGCGTGCTGAACGAGCGCGCCGCCACGCTGGCGGGATTCCGCCCGCCGCCCGCGACCGGCGTCGTGGCCGGCAACACCGCCGACTACGCCATTCCCGACAACAACACGAGCGGCGTCTCCAGCCCGGTTTCGATCGCGACGCCAGGTAACGCCGGCACGGTGACGGTCGATGTCAACATCGTCCATCCCTACATCGGCGACCTGGTGGTGGACCTGATCGCACCCGACAACACGGTCTACAACCTGCACAACCGCAGCGGCGGCAGCGCCGACAATATCGTGACCAGCTACAGCGTCAGCGTCGGCGCGAAGTCGCGCGTCGGCACCTGGAAGCTGCGCGCCAGCGATCGCGCGGCGCAGGATGTCGGCCACATCGAAAGCTGGACCTTCAAATCGCCGTAATGAATATTTGAACCTAACGCATCGTTTTCCCTCGAAATCACAGCGCTTCCCATCTGAGACGCATCAACGGCCGCAGCGGACGGCGATGCTTGATTGGCGGAAGCGACGGACCACTTGAACCGGATGACGAGGAACACGATGACGCCAATCAAGCTTTTCCAGGCCGCGCTCGCGGCCTGTCTCGTTTTTATGCTTGCCGCTTGCGGCGGCCAAGGCAACGGCGCGGGCACACCGACGTCGAATTCCATCGCGCCTAAGCTGCTGCCTACCTTCTATACCTCGGAAGGCAGGCCGCTCAACAGCTGCAGCCTGACGCCCGAATGCTCCGGCGTGGCGACCGCGCCTTTCCACGCACGGATAGCGGCAGCGCCGGCCGGCGGCGCGGCGGTGAGCGGCGTCGTCCGACTCGAAGTGCAGGGCAACGAATTGCGCAACGTGGAATTGTTGCCGGCAAGCGGCTACGCGCCGCGGCTGGGCGTGTTCAACATCACCGGCGACCGGACCTTCGCCTGGCTGGATCTCGACACCAGGGTGCTTGGCAACGGCGCGCCGACCGTCCGCGTCAGTGCCTTCAACGCGCCGGCCGGACAAGCGGGCGCGACCGAAATCGTCGCCATGCCGGCCCGCACCTGGAACGTCGCCAATCCTCCGCCGCCGACCGGCGGTTTCGTCGCGACGGTCGGCACGGCGCCGGCCAACAATGCGACCGTCAAGGGCATCGTCCGGCTCGAGGTGCGCGGCAACCGGATGGCGAACGTGGAACTGTTGCCGGCCGCCGGTTATGCGCCGCGGCTAGGCGTGTTCAACGTGGCGGCCGACGGCGCGTTCGCCTGGCTCGATTTCGATACGCGCTCGCTGCCGGACGGCATCCGCGACGTGAGGATCAGCGCATTCAGCGTCCTGCCGGGACAACCCAACGCGGCCGAAGCCGTCGCCATGCCGGCGCGGCGCTGGGACTTCCGCAACGGCGCGAGCTCCGCCTTCACGGCGACGGCCGCGATCGCGCCGCCGCACGGGGCCATCGTCAACGGCGTGATCCGGCTCGAGCTGCGCGGCAGCGGCATCCAGAACGCGGAACTATTGCCGGCGGTCGGCTACGCGCCGCGCCTCGGCGTCTTCAACATCGCGGCCGACCGCACGTTCGCGTGGCTGGACCTCGACACCGCAGGACTGCCGAACGGCGCGCTCGACGCGAGAATCAGCGCATTCAGCGTGGCGCCGGGACAGCCGAACGCCAAGGAGATCGTCGCCATGCCGGCGCGGCAATGGGTCGTCAGGCACTGACTCAATGACGTTACGCAGCAGCGGGGAGGGGGAGGCTGTTTTTGCGGGGAACAGTGCAACAAGATGATTTGTCCGAGGCTTCTGCCTAGACCATATTCCCGACAATATGGCATCCGGGGAAGAGGCTGCGGTTTTTTCTCTACTTGCATGTGTTCCCCGCAAAAACAGCCTCCCCCTCCCCGCTGCTGCTTAATGCCAGTAATTCAACGATATTCCCGCTGCCGCATCCACTTGGTCGCGATCCATTTCTCGCCCTTCGTGACGGGATTGCCGCCGTGGTAGGTCAGCGGGTCGACCTGGTCGCGGGCGTTGGTGTAGGCGAAATAGACCGCGCATCCCCGCAGCGGGACGACCTTCAGGTCGATGTTCGGGAAGATCGTCTCGCCGCCCTCCTCGACGTCGTTCAGGTAGATCACGAGCGTCGCCACCCGCTGCCCGCCGCGCGCGATGTGGGGCGCGCTGCCCGGCAACTGGGGCGGGAAATAATCGTAATGCGGCTTGTATTCGCCGCCGATCCGGTAGTTGAGGATTTGCAGGCCCTCGCCGTTGGCGACCGGCAGCTGCATCAGCCGCGCGATGCGCTGATCGAGGCCGGCGATGAAAGGATTTTCGTTGAGCGCGAAGAAGGTGCCGTGGCTGGTGCGATGCTCGTGATGCTCGGCCTTGCCGGTCTGATCGTCGACCGTGGTCGAACGCGACAGGCGCGATTTCGACATCTCGATCAGCTGCTCGCACTCATCTCGCGTGAGCACGTTGCCGAACAGGATCACGCGCGGCTTGTCGACCTTCATCAGGACCGGAATCCGGTGGCCGTCGATGTCGACCGTATTGCCGACCTCGATCCCGACGCCGGTGTAGTCGAATTGATCGGCCGCGGCCCGCCTGGCGTCGGTCGCGACGCTCGCGGCGGTAGAGATCACGGGCGCCTGCCGCTGCACCAGGTAGCCCGGCGTGCGCGACAGCACGGCGTGCATCGCCAGCGTGCGGTCGAAGCGATGCTGCGTCATCGTATCGATCAGATTCTGCTGCGGCACGCCGCGCGCGATGTTCTCGTCGATCCATTTGACCCATTCCGGCGGAACCTGATTCACGCTGCCTCCTGTTCTGCTATTGCGTGGTGAAAGACCATGCGCGATTGACGGCGATGCCGTCGACCGCGCCGCTGAACTGCACATCGTATGTCGTCGCCGGCGCCAGCGCCGACAGCGGGATGACGGCTGCCGCCGAGGCCGGGGCGTTCGGGTCTCGCTCCCGCGTCAGGAGGCGCACCGCCATGTCGGCGCCGCCGCGTGGCTTGAGCGTGAAGCTTTGCACCGTCAAGGTCGAGGTGAGATTGGCATGCACGCTGACCGGATAACCGACCCGGTTCTGGTTCGGCACCGGGTCCGGTTCTTCCTCGTCGCTGTTGACGCCGGTCGCGACATTGGTCTGGCCGGAAAATGGATAGACCGCCACGCCGCCCCGCGCCAGGCCGGCGTCGAGACCGATCGCCGCGAAATCGGCGGTGAACCAGGTCGTGCTGCCGCCGGTCGCGGCGCCCGCGCCGGCTTCCTTGAACATCGGCTCGAGCACGATGAAGCGGTGATAGATCGCGCCGATCAAGTCCTCGGCGGCATCCGCGCCCAGCGCATTCGAGCGGCTGGAAATGACTTCGCCGAAGGCATAGCCCGCGGACGGCAGGACATAGCCGGCGGCGCGCAGCCGGTCCTGTTCCTGGGCGCCGGTGAAGCCGGCCTTGCCTGCCTCCTGCACGTGCGTGGTCACGTTGTTGATGCGCTGGTAATCGGAATGCCCCTGCGCCGCGGTGTCGATCGCCGCATTGCGCGTCAGCATCGACAGGCCGGCCTGCTGGCGCCGATAGTTGAACCGGTTGAAACCGTCGGTCGCCGTGTTGCCGGTGGCCTGCGGCGCGTTCGGATCCGGGGCCGCCACCGAAGCGGGCGGCGCGTCGGAACCGCCTCCTCCGCACGCTGTCAAGGCGAGCGGCAGCGAGAACGCCATCCACAATGCCGGCGGCAACGACCGCAGACGCTTCAATGAATCCCTCATGTCATCTCCCGAAGTATCGTGTCATGCCAAGCTTGCAGGATACGACACTCGCAGCCTTTCGGTAAGCCGGCCCTGGTGCGACGAGCATAACGCCGGGCAACCCGGACATCATGACTTCCCTCAACGCTCATCGGAGCGGCCGTCGCCTTCCGATGTCTCCGCGCCGCCGAGAACCCCGCGCCGCTGGACAGACAGGTGCGCGCCGGGATCGACATCCGGTGCGAACAGAGCGTGGTTGAACAGCGCGCCCCAGGCCAGCCGCTGCTCGGCGGGCAAACCCTGGAGGCTGCGCGCGCAGCGCAACAGGCAATCGAATGGCGACTCGGCCGCTTGCGCGCCGTTCGCCGCCTTCCACCAGTAATTGACCAGGATGTTCAGCTCGCCGATCGATTCGACGTGGTGCCACCACAGGCTCGGGATGTAGATGGCGTCGCCGGGCTCCAACTCCGCGCACTGCGCCGCGGCAAGCGCTTCGCGGAATTTCGGAAAGCGCGTGAAGTCCGGGTCCTTGAAGGACACCATGCTGATCGGCGTCCGCGTCGGCGCATGGTCCAGCGGGCCGATATAGAGATTCGCCGCCTGTTCCGGCGGAAACAGGATGAACCGCCGCCGGCCGCTCGCCACGCAGGCGATGTTGTTGGATTCGTCGAAATGCGCCGGCGTGGTGATCGCATTGCCGATCCAGATGCGGGGCGGGATCTCCGCGCCCAGGATCGTCAATCCGTTTTCGGCGGAGAAGCCGGGCAGGCACTCCGCGACCGGCGCGCTCTGTATCGCCAATGCCGGATGATCCGGGAATTGCGAATACCGGGCCAATTGGCGGATGACGGCGGTGATGGAGAGCTTGTTGCGCAGGTAATTGAAGCCGCGCAGGTCCGGCCGGTAGAAGATCCGGCCGTTTTCCTCGGGCGGCGTCATGATGGCGTCGACCGCCTTGCCGTTATCGAATGCCATCAGGTATTCGCATATCGACTCGGGAGACTCCAGCGCGCGCCGCACGGCCGGCCAGGTCCGGACCAGGCCTTTCAATACCGCCGGCCGGTATTGCGTCGCGATCTCGCGCCGGAACGTCTCGCCGTCGACGCCGCGCCATTCCGGGATCGGCTGCAGTTCTGCAATCTTCATGTCCAAGCCGGGAAAAAAGAGGCGAGACTTCCAGGGAAATCCCGCCTTGAATCGCCTTCGGAGAAAATCGTCGCCTGGAGCTTACATCTTGGCGCGCAAGGTCAGATAGAACTGCCGGCCGCTCTGGTAGATCGAGCGCGGCTGATCCTCGTTCAGCGCGAAATACTTCAGCTTCGGATTGTTCAGGTTATGCGCGTCGAGCGCGATGCTGAGGTTCTCGCTGATCTTGTAGCCGAACGACGCGGCCAGCGTGCCCACCGCCGCCTGGGAAAACGCGGTCTGGCGATCGAGGCCGCTGTAGAAGGCCGAACGATACGTATAGGCAAGACGCGCGTTGAACTTGTCGTCCTCGAAGTATCCGCTCAGATTGTAGGTGTTCTTCGAGGCGCCGACCACATTGCCGCCGTCCGCGTCCTTGGCATCGGCATAGGTGTAGTTCGCCTGGACGCCGAAGTTGCTGCCCAAGGGCTGTTCGTACGCCAGTTCGATGCCCTTGACCTTGGCGCTCGAATTGACCGGGATCGTCACGCGGTAGTTGCGGTCGGCGCCGTTCGGATCGGCCGCGCTATAGGTCTTGAACACCTTGTCGACCTGTCCCAGGCCGACATAGCTCGTCAGGTTCATGTAGAACAAGCCGACGGAAGCCAGGGAACGAGGAGCGAAGTACCACTCGAGCGAAGCGTCGAAGTTATTGGAGCGGATCGGCTTCAGGTCGGGATTGGGACCGGAGCCGCCGCCGATATCGGTCGCGCTTGCCGGCGGCGACAGGCTGTAGGCGCTGGCCAGCGCGCCGAAGTCCGGGCGCGTCATGGTCTTGGACAAGGCCACGCGGCCGACCAGATCCTTGCGCAAGTCGAGCCGCAGGTTGGCGCTCGGCAGGACGTCGGTGTAGCTATGCTCGGTCACTTCCTTGATGTAGGGCCCGAACAGCGAAGTCGTGACCGCGCCCGGCGTATTGGCGTCGGCGCCGCGCGGCAGCGTGATGCGTTCCTTGGTTTGCACCAGGCGCACGCCGACGTTGCCGCTCCAGCCGTCGCCTTCCAGGTTGCCCTGCAGGTAGGCGGCGGAAGACTTTTCCTTCAGCGCGAAGTGGTCGGGCCAGTATTCGCGCGAACCGTCCTGCGGACGATAGGCATACTTCCTGGCGAACTCGGCCATCTGCTCGGCCGTCTGGAACCAGATGTTGCGGGGGAAGGAGCCGCCCAGGCCGCTGCCGAAATCGCCCGGATAGTGGGACACCACCGTCGGCGTCGCCTCCGCGCTGAAGGCGCTGCCGTCGAGCGCCGGCCGCTGATTGAGGGAATGCGGCAGCTCGCGCTTGTGCTCGGCCGCGCGCACGCCGAATTTCACCGACGAGAACACGCTGTCGGCCAATGCATACTCGCCGTCCAGCTGCGCCCAGTCTTCCTTGTCCTTGACCTCGATCTCCTGGTTGCCGAAGATCCAGTCGATGGTGACGCCGGCCGGCGATGCGTCGTTGTTGTTGCCGAAGCGGACGTCGGCGCCCGAATTGATGCCGTTCAGGCGCCACGACACGCCCGCTCCCCGGGCGATATCCCATTCGGCGATGTCCTGCGTCGGCGTCTCGCCCTTGCCGCGCGAGGTGCCCATCTGGCCGCTCAATTTCAGCGCGGGGCTGACCTTGTACTTGGCTTCGAGACTGAGGAAATTGGAGCTGGAGCCGGCATCCGGGCGGGAAATCTCATCGTACAAGCCGTAGACCGTGCCGGGCACGCCGGTGAAGGTCGCGGCGGTCAGGGTCTTGACGCCATTGTTGGTCGTCACGACATAGCCGGCGTCGGGTGCGACGCCGCGGCCGATGAAGAACGGCGAGAAGGTCAGGTAATTGCGGTTGTAGTTCGCCGCATCGAGCTTGGAGCTGAAGCCGGTCAGGTCGACCGTCAGGTCGCTGCTCGGCTTGAACTGGATATCGATCAAGCCGCCCTGGCGCTTGCGGACTTGTTCGAACAGGGCGGAGCCGATCGCGCGCGGATACCAGACACCGGAGAGATCGGGATTGGACAGCGCGAGCGCGCTGCCCGGCGCCACCTGGTCGTAGCCGAGGATTTCCTGGCCGTCGCGGCGCAGGCTGCGCTTCTCGGAGAAGGCCTGGATCATCACGCCGAAGGTATTGGCTTCGTTCTTCCAATTCACGAGGGCGCTGAACTGCGGGTCGGTCTTGTTCGGCAAGTCGGCGTAAACGGCCCCGAGCGTCACTTCGGCGGTCAGGGGCTTCTTGAAGTCGAGCGGTTTGCGGGTAATGATGTCGACCGAACCGGTGACGCCGCCCTCGACCAGGCTGGCTTCGGAGCTCTTGCGGACTTCGATGCGGCTGACGAGTTCGGACGGCAGCAGCGTGTAGCTGATGCTGCGGCCGACGCCGGCGCCGCTCTGATTCAAGATGAACCAGTCGCCGGCCGCCATGTTGTGGCCGTTGATCAGGGTCTGCGTCAGGCTCGGGTTGGTGCCGCGCATGCTGACGCGATCGTTTTCATCGAACCCGCCTTCGTTGCCGCTCGCGGAACTGATGGTGACGCCCGGCACGCGGGCCAGCGAATCGGCGACGTTCTTGTCCGGCATCTTGCCGATGTCTTCGGCGGTGATGACGTCGATGTGCGTCTCGGCGTTGCGCTTTTGCGTGATCGATTGCTGCAGCGATGCGCGAATGCCGGTCACGACCACTTCCTGCGGCGCGTCCTTGGCGGCTTGCTGCGCGGACGCGGCCGTGCTCAGCACGAGCAATGCCACCGCCGTTGCGATTGGTGTCAAGTTCCTGTTCATCTACTCCCCCGTTTCGATATTGGCCTTCGTCTGGTCCGGCCGGTCCTGTGAAAACGCACTCTCCCTTTGTTGCAAGCTTCGCTTCGCCGCCGCCATGAACTCATCCACGACAACGAATTGGTGGCAATTTAGTGGTGTCTAAACCGGCTGTCAATCGGTATCTAAGTGGTATTATCAAATAATTTATTGGTAGTAATGCCAATTGTGAGATTGAGGCTTTATCTTGCTGTTTTCTATAGTGTTTTTTGTGTTTGTCGCAGTGTTGTAAAGAAACTGGACTGGTCTGGATTTTTGATGGAATTGAGTGTTTCGTGGGGTAACTGGTCTGTTTGGGATATATCGGGAGCTTTTTCTGTTAAGAGAGTCGTGGAGAACTTCCTGTTCTTGGTTGGCGTGGGCGGTCGTGCCGGGGCTGCGGTCGCGCCGCTAGACGCTGCCCCTTCGGGGTCCCCGAAGAACTGCCTGCCGCCCCGGGAAGCGCAAAAACTCGCCTGCGGCTCAGACATTTGCGCTTCTTTTTCCGGGGCGGCAGGCAGTTCTTCGGCAGCGTCCCCAAGCGGCGCGACCGCAGCCCCGGCACGACCTCCTCTGGCTTGACAAGCGCATGCAGGACACTACTTGGCTGAGCCTACGCTCGCGCGTGCCAAGAAGGCGATTGTGCTGGCCGGGCAGGGCGGGGGGCTGGTCCGGCGCCGCTTTGGGACGCTGCCGAAAGAGGAGACGTCAACGCGGATAAAGAAGCGCAAATGTCTGAGCCGCAGGCGAGTTTTTGCGCTTCCCGCGTTGGCGGCTCCTCTTTCGGGAACCCCGAAGGGGCAGCGTCTAGCGGCGCCGGGCCAGCCCCCCGCCCTGCCCGGCCAGCACAATCGCCTATCCGGCTATCCAAGCGCGTGCGAAAGCCAGCACCGAACCAACGCCGAACCAGCGCCGAACAAGACCCCACTAACGCCCAAGCAACCCAGCCGCAAGCACTTTCTGCAACACGGCCCGCCGATCCGCCGCGATGTGCCAGAACATCGCCCCGCCCAACCCTCGGCTCTTCAGCCAGCGGATCTTGTGATCGAACGATTCCGTATCGTCGTAGCTGATGAATTCGCCGGTCTCCGCATTGAACAAGTAAGGCACCTTGGCGGCGTCGTTCCAGTGCCGCACGAAGCCCTGCCGGTTCACGAGCGCATCGTCGATATCGTCGAACTCGAGCGCCCCCTCCTCCGCCGAACCGCGACCCTTGCCCGAGCAATCCTGATGCTGTCCTCGATGCGTGGAACCGCAGCCCTTCCAGCTATAGCCATACATCGGCATGCCCAGCACCAGCCTCCGCGCCGGCACGCCGGCCGCCAGCATCATGTCCACCACGCTAGCGATATTGAAGCGCGGATCGGCATCGGCGCGCGCGATCGCCGGATCGTCATGCAAGGGCGCGTTGTGGCCGGCATAGCGGCTCCACGGGCCGTTGAAGTCATACGTCATGACATTGGTCCAATCGACGATCCGCGCCACCTCGCGCATCTCGGTATTGGCAATGAAAGACGCATTGTTGCCGGCCGCGATCGTCAATAGGTAATGGCGCTTGCGCTTCCTGCCCTCGGCATCGAGTTGCCGGCGCAGCGCCTGCAGCAGCAGCGTGAAATTGCGCCGATCCTCCGGGCGATGGAGATTTCCCTCGGCGCCGCCCGCGACCGGAAACTCCCAATCGATGTCGACGCCGTCGAAGCCGTGCGCGCGCATGAAGGCGACCGCGCTGGCGGCGAATCTCGCGCGCGCCTGCGCCGTCGCCGCCACGTCGGAAAAATCCTTCGACCACGACCAGCCGCCGACCGAGATCAGCGTTCGCAGATGCGGATACTTCCTGCGCAAGGCACGCAAGCGCGCGAAATTGCCGTCGGGGCCGGTATCGGCCTTGTCGTCGCCGGGCACCACCTCGCCGTCGCGGATGTTCGCGAATGCGTAATTGATGTGCGTGACCAGGCGCGCATCGATATCGGCCGGCGAGTAGGCCGGACGTCCCGGCGGCGGCGGAAAGTAATAGGCGACGATCTTGTAGCGCTCCGCTGCCCCAGCATCGAGCGCGAACAGTGCGGCGGCGAGCGCGGCGGCAAGAGCGGCCGCGAGACGGCATGACAGCGTTGAGAAAGACGGCATGGAATCCTCTGAGGACGTCACTAGACAACGAAATGCGCATAAAAGCGCATCTTTTTGTGCCAGGTGTCGCTGCTGATTCTCGCGATAGCGACGGCTATCGTTGCGGTTCGCGCCTAGCCTGGCACAAAAGTCCATCGCTTTTATTTTGCGCATCCCGTTGGCAAGCGACCCACTGGCGCAGCAAGGATAACCGCGCCGGCGGCGGCAGGTGGTATGCCCGCCTCGTGTCGTGGCCGACGTCCGCTCAAACATGCCGCGCCAGACATGGAGCAGGCCGACATGCGGCGCCGGCGTGATCGCCACGGCGTTCGCGGCGTCCCTGAAGTCCGCCCCTCTGCGTCATCGAGGTCGTCTTGTCATGGCGCTGCCGGCACATGTTGATCGGCGGACAAATCTCGATACCAGCCGGTATTGTAAGGAGACATCGCAATGAATCGCGCAGGCAAGAAAAAAGGGACGCCGCAGCGTCCCCTTCTTGCCGTCTAGGGCAGCGATCAGTTGTTGCAACCAAAGGTTTTCAGACGATCGTATGCGGCTTTCGCCTGCACCATGCCATGGCCGAACTTCGGATCGCGGCCCGGATCGCCGAGATCCATCGCGCTCTTGACGAGCGTGTTGCGGATCTGGGCTGCCGTGCACATCGGGTAGTAGCTCCACACCAGCGCCGCTACCGCCGATACGTGCGGCGTCGCCATCGAGGTGCCGTTGAAGAAGGCATAGCTGGTCGGACGCACGGTGACGGTCGCGTTCTGGCCGACTTGGGCCAGCATCGCGGCGCCTTCGGCCGCCGAAGCGGTCACCGACGGGATCGTCGTGGCGACGCCGCCTAGCGTGCCGCCGAAGCTGCCGCCGTTATTGTTGTTGTAGACGATCGCCGCCACGCCGCCGCTGTTCTGGCAGTTCAAGACCTTGGTCGAGAACGGAATCACGCCGCGCGAGATCAGGCAGACCTTGCCGGCCATCGCGGGATTGACCGCGGTGCCGAGGCCGAAATCGGCCAGCGGCGCCGTCACGGCACCCAGCGGAGAACCCGTCATGGCGCCCGGCGCATAGCTGACGCCGCCGACCGACAGCAACGATTCGACACCGGTATTCATCGGGATCGTCGACAGCACGCCGACGCCGGGCGCGGACAGCTCGACCTTGTCGTTGTAGTTGGAGAACGTCGCCCACTGCTTGTTCTGATCGAGCGCGCCCACCGAGATCACGCTGGCGTAACCGGCCGGATAACGGACGTTGGTGGTGCCTTGGTTGCTGGCCGCGGCCACCGACAGGATGCCCTTGGCGTACAGCGCATCGAACACCTGCTGTTCGGTGGCGCTCGGCGACGGGCCGGAGAGCGACATGCTGATCACGTTCGCGCCGGCGGCGGCGCACTTGTTGGCGGCGTCGGACAGTTCCGAGGAATAGGCCCAGCCGTCCTTGCCGAACACCTTGACGATATGCAGGCGCAGCTGCTGGGTCGGGATCACGCCGACCACGCCGGTGCCCGGATTGTTGAGCGCGGCGACCGTGCCGGCGACGTGGGTGCCGTGGCTGTTCTCATCGGTGTACCACCAGCCGGTGCCGGAATCGTATTCGCCGGTCACGGTGCCGCCGTGGTTCAGGTCTTCATGCTTGCCATCGTAGCCCGAGTCGATGATGCAGATCTTGCGGTTGCCGGCCTTGGCGCCGCCGTTCGGCAGCTGGTCGGCCTGCACCATGGCGATGCCGTAGGGGATGCGTTGGCCGGAGAAGAAGCTCTTGTCGGAAGCCGGGTTGGCGGCGGTGGAGAGTTCGGTCGACATCTCGTCGGACGTCGTTTCCATTTCCGGCAGATAGCGCAGGACATCTTCCTCGACATAGTCGACGTTCGCATCGCTTTGCAACGCGGCGATCGACGATACCGGAACTTCCGCGGCGATGGCGTTGACGCCGCTGATTTCGCGCTTGATCTGGCCGCGGGCGCGGGCCACGGCGGCCTTGGCATTGGCGCTGGCGCCGGCCTTGAAGGCGACGATCACACGCTTGGATTCTTCGGCGGATGCCGTGGTACCGGCGGCGCTCAGGATGACCGCTGCCAACGACAGGCCGATTGCATTGGCCAGTTTTGTCTTTTTCCCCTTGGTTTGCACCATGTCTCGTTCCTCTTTTGAAGTTGTTGTTCATTGATGGACGGAGTCGACGGTAATCGATCCGCCGCCGCGTAAAAAACGCGGCCGGCAGAGTTTAGGGGGAGGGAACTGCACGGTCAACCGGATTCTTACGCGCGTTTGCGTCGAATCAATGCCGCATGGAAACACCGTGCGTCGAGTGAAGATTCAAACGGCTTCGAGCACCAAGGCGATCCCTTGGCCGACGCCGATGCAGAGGCTGACGACGGCATGCCGGCCGCCGCTTCTCCGCAACTGGCGCGCGGCGGTGAGCGCCAGGCGCGCGCCCGAGGCGCCGAGCGGGTGGCCGAGCGCGATGGCGCCGCCGTTCGGATTCACGCGCGGATCGTTCTCGTCGAGGCCGAGCAGACGCAGGCAGCCGAGCACCTGCGGCGCGAAGGCTTCGTTGATCTCGATGACATCCATGTCGGCCAGGGTCAGGCCGGCGCGCGCCAGCGCCTTGGGAATGGCATGGACCGGCCCGATGCCCATCACGCGAGGCTCGACGCCGGCGACGGCCGCGCTCAAGAGACGCGCCATCGGCTTGCGGTTCATGGCCTTGCCGGCCGTCTCGTCGCCCAGCAGCAGCAGTGCCGCGCCATCGTTGATGCCGGAGGCATTGCCGGCGGTGACGACGCCGCCGTCCTGCAGCGGCTTCAGTTTCGCCAGTGCGGCGCAATCGGTCTCGGGACGCGGATGCTCGTCGCGGTCGATCACCGTCGTTCCCTTGCGCGCAGCGATCGCGACCGCTTCGATTTCGCCCTCGAAGAAGCCTGCGGCCAGCGCGGCCCGGTAGCGATGCTGCGAACGCTCGGCGAAGCGATCGGACTGCTCGCGCGTGATGCCGAATTCGGCGGCGACGTTCTCCGCCGTCTGCGCCATGCTCGGGTCGCCGTAGCGGGCGACGATGGCGGCGTTCGGAAAACGCGAACCGATGGTCGAGTCGTAGATCTTCAGGTCGCGCCCGAACGGCGCTTCCGATTTGGCGAACACGAAGGGCGCGCGGCTCATGCTTTCGACCCCGCCGGCGAGGAACAGGCTGCCTTCGCCGATCTTGATAGCGCGCGCCGCATCGATCACGGCGGCCAGGCCGCTGCCGCACAAGCGGTTGACCGTCTGGCCGGGGACGCTCGCCGGCAAGCCGGAAGCGAGCACCGCATGGCGCGCGACATTGCGGGCGTCCTCGCCGGATTGATTGGCGCAGCCGAGCAGCAAGTCCTCGATCTCGCCGCCCGCGATGCCGGCGCGCGCGACCAAGGCCTTGGCAAGGCCGGCGGCGAGGTCGTCCGGGCGCACCGCCGACAGCGTTCCGGCATAGCGGCCAAAAGGCGTGCGCAAACCGTCGTAGAGAAAGGCGTCGTTCGTCATGGCGATCACTCGAAGGCGGCGATGCCGGTCTGGGCGCGGCCGAGGATCAAGGCATGGATATCGTGCGTGCCTTCATAGGTGTTCACCACTTCCAGGTTCACCATGTGCCGGATCACCGGGAACTCGTCGGAGATGCCGTTGCCGCCCAGCATGTCGCGCGCCACCCGCGCGATCTCCAGCGCCTTGCCGCACGAATTGCGCTTCATGATCGACGTGATCTCCACCGCCGCCGTGCCCTCGTCCTTCATCCGTCCCAGCCGCAGGCAACCCTGC
>DASPLX010000059.1:0-117177 GCA_035627375.1 Paucimonas sp.
TGCGTGACGCGGCAATTGGCCGGCAGCGAGGCCGCATCGACCGCGAAGCCGTGGTTTTGCGAGGTGATCATCACTTGCTTCGTATCGAGATCCTGCACCGGGTGGTTGGCGCCGTGATGGCCGAACTTCATCTTCAGCGTCTTGGCGCCGGAGGCCAGCGCCATGATCTGGTGGCCGAGGCAGATGCCGAAAGTGGGGATGCCGCGCTCGATCAATTCGCGCGCGGCGGCGATGGCGTAGTCGCAGGGTTCGGGATCTCCCGGGCCGTTGGACAGGAAGATGCCGTCGGGGTTGAGCGCCAAGGCGTCGGCGGCGGTCGATTGCGCCGGCAGCACGGTGACCTGGCAGCCGCGCTCGGCGAGCATGCGCAGGATGTTGTACTTCACGCCGTAGTCGAAGGCGACCACGCGGAATTTTGGCGCGGCCTGTTTGCCGTAGCCCGCACCGAGCTTCCACTCGGTTTCGTTCCAGTCGTAGGCGGTCCTGGTCGAAACAACCTTCGCCAGGTCCATGCCGGCCAGCCCCGGGAAGGAGCGCGCCAGTTCCAGCGCCTTGCCTTCGTCGTCCTCGCCAACCAGGATGGCGCCGTTCTGCGCGCCTTTCTCGCGCAGGATGCGCGTGAGCTTGCGGGTATCGATGCCGGCGATGGCGACGATGTTCTCGGCCTTCAAGTAGTCGGAGAGCGACTGCGTCGAACGGAAATTCGAGGCCAGCAACGGCAGATCCTTGATGATCAGGCCGGCGGCATGCACCTTGGCCGCTTCGACGTCTTCGGTATTGACGCCGGTGTTGCCGATATGCGGATAGGTGAGCGTGACGATCTGGCGACTGTAGCTCGGGTCGGTGAGGATTTCCTGGTAGCCGGTCATGGCAGTGTTGAACACGACCTCGCCGGTCGTATGACCGACTGCACCGATGGAAACGCCTCTGAATATCGACCCGTCTGCGAGCGCTAGGATTGCCGGTGTGGTGTGGCCGGAAAGAAATGGCAGCAAGGGTAACTCCTGAGTGTTACCGCCGCTGCGCCGCCAGGTCGACCATGATGTACACCCCGCGTTGTGCGCTGCTGGAGGGCTCGATCAGGTCGCGATCAGATCGTTTCTGGACGTGTGGGATGAGGGTATGCGCTACGGCGGAGTGATAGTTGGCTAAACCTATCAATTATAGCCCGGAACGCTCCGTCGCGCAAATTCGCCGATCTGCGAGCGGACGGTGCCTGCCGGCGCCGTCCGCGCTGCATTTCCGCTTAGATGTCGAGCGCGGCGATGCCGGCCTTGGCGATCTGGACATCCTCGGACGATTTCACGCCCGATACGCCGACCGCGCCGACGCATTGCCCGTCGATCATGATCGGCACGCCGCCCTCGAGCATGCCCTCCAGCGTCGGCGCGGTGAGGAAGGAATAACGGCCGTTGTTGATCATGTCCTCGTAGATCTTCGATTCGCGCCGGCCGAGCGCGGCCGTCCGCGCCTTGGCCGGCGCGATATGCGCGGAAATCGGCGCCGCGCCGTCGAGGCGCTGCAGCCACAGCAAGTGGCCGCCGTCGTCGACGATGGAGATCGTCACCGCCCAGTTGTTCGCGTTTGCTTCCGCCTCCGCCGCCGCCGCGATCTTCTTCACGTCGTCGAGCGTCAATACTTGTTTCGATTGCATGCTGCCTCCCATTCAAAGAACGCAGGATTGTAGCTCAGGGACTTCGCTCAGCGCTTCGGCTGGTTGGAAAGCAGCAATTCAAGCAAAGGCCGCAGTTCGGCGGAATATTTCTCAACATGCGCCAGAACCTGCTTCTTCTTTCCTTCTCGCAGCCATTGCAGCAGCGTCGGCAAGTCGGGACCGGGACAGGAGTCGATCCGAGCGGCCGGCAACGGCTTGCCGGCGCGCAGCGCGATTTCCTCGTCAGAACCGACCACGCCCGATATGCCATGCTTCAAGCCCATCGCCGCGCGCCGCCGGGCCAGTTCATGCAAGGTCTCGAGCGAGGTGGTCATCGTGGTCGTATCGTTGCCGAACTCCGACAATGCCACCATGCCGCAGCTCGCGATCAACGTGACGCCCGGATGGCCCGCCAGGTCCGCGTTGGCGATCGCGCCGCAGACCCGCTGCGCGAACACGCGCGCGGCGTCGAATTGAATGGTGCCGGTGGCCAGCGTGTATTCGGCGGCGCCGGTGCGCGCGACGCAATCGGTCTGGCGGACGGTGCGTTGCAACAGCTGGCCGATCGCGGCGATCACATCCGACGGCGGCGCGACGTTCCCCTCTTCCTTGCGCATGCAGATGCATACATCGAGGATGACGAAATTCTTGCCCTGCCGGATCGAGTTCGCCAGCATGGTGCTCGCCTGCATGACCAGCGACTCGGGCGTCGACAATTGCAATTGCGAGGCCTCCGAGACCCCTTTGACGAGCGTTTCCAGGCCGCGCTCGAATTCGCTCTGGCTGCTGACCAGCTTCGACAAGACATCGAGGCGCGACAGCAATTGCGCCGTGCCGATGCCTTTCGTGATCAAGTCGTTGGCGCCGGCCGCCTTGGCGCGGTCGCGCTCTTCCTGCTCGTCGCTGCCGGAAACGACGATGACCGGTATGTTGCGGATGCGCGCCACCTTGGAATTCCGGATACGCTGCAGCAAGCCGTAACCGTCGAGCTTGGGCATGGTCAGATCGGTGATCACCACCCGGATGGTCGGATCGAGCAACAGCGTTTCCCAAGCCTGCTCGCCGTCGAGCGCCTCCTTGAAGTCGAACATGCCTTCGATATGCTTGATCAGCGTGGCGCGGACGATGCGGGAATCGTCGGCGATCAGCACGCGCGGTTTGATGGCGAGGTCGAGGGTGTCGTTGGTCGGCATGTCGTCGGGATAAATGCGGCGGACTTGGAAGCATAACCGAGCATACTCCCGGGCAACAAATTTTGATATCGGCCGCGGTCGCGGCTGCATCATTTTTCACCGTCAGGCATGCGGCGCAAGCCGGAAGGCGCCGAAGCTTCGCTTTGACAGCCCGGCGGTATTGCCTTACAGTCCAGGGACATCACCGAAAGTTATTGTCATGGTGACAACCAAAAATTCCTTCCGCCGCACCGTGCCGGTCGCCATAAGCTGCCTCGCGCTCGGCCTGTTGATTTCAAGCACCTCGAGTTTTGCCGGCGAATCCGCTCCGGAACCGCAAACCACGATGATGACGCGCCTGCAAGAATTGTCGAGCCGCGCGTCGGATCTCGCCCTCAACGCGCTCTCGATGCTCGGCATCCGCTATAAGTACGGCGGCACCACGCCGGACAGCGGCCTCGATTGCAGCGGCCTGGTGCGTTACGTGTTCAAGGAAACCTGGGGCGCCGAACTGCCGCGCACCTCGGTGGAGATCAGCCGCCTCGGGCAAAAAATCGAGACCAAGGATTTGCAGCCGGGCGACCTGGTGTTCTACAACACGCTCAAGCGCGGCTTTTCCCATGTCGGGATTTATCTCGGCGACAACAAATTCATCCATTCTCCCTCCGGCGGCGGCGAAGTCCGCATCGAGAGCATGGACGTAAGCTACTGGAAGCAACGCTTCAACGGCGCGCGCCGCATCGCCGAACCGGAACAACAGCAGTAATTCTATTGCTCGCGCTTCGCCTTCAATTTCGCCTTGATCTCGGCGATGAGCGCCGTCGCCGCCTGCTCGCCGGCCAGGATCGCCTGGTTCCGGCTCGCGAAATCCCCGCCCTTCATCGTTCCCAGCTTGGGCGTGACCACGATGTCCGCTTCCCGCAATTCGTAGTGATTGATGCTTTGCCCCATGATGGCGAACGTCTGCAGCAGCACGTCGAGCGAACTGACGGCGGATTGCGCTTCCGGCTGCGACGAGATGTTCACCGCGATCACGAAATCGGCTCCCATCTCGCGCGCGAAGCGCACCGGCACCGGCGACACGAGGCCGCCGTCGACATAACTGTGGTCGCCGATCTTCACCGGCTGGAACACGCTCGGCACCGCCGACGACGCCCGCACCGCGACGCCGGTATTGCCGCGCCTGAACAGGATCGGCGCGCCGCTCTGCAGATCGGTCGCGACCGCCCCGAAAGGAATCTTCAACCTTTCGATCGGGACGTTGCTGACCGCCTTGTTGACGTAATTCTGCAGCGCCTCGCCCTTCAGGACGCCGGTCGCCTTGGCGAAGAACGGCACCGACCAATCCGAGATCGCCGCCTCGTCCATGTCGAGCGCCAGCTTGTGCAGCGCGAAGCCGTTGTTGCCGGCCGCGTAGAGCGAGCCGACCAGGCTGCCGGCGCTGGTACCGACCACGACGTCGGGCACGATGCCGTGCGATTCCAGTACCTTGATCACGCCGATATGGGCGAAGCCGCGCGCCGCGCCGCCGCCCAGCGCCAAGCCGACCTTGACCGGCCGCGGCGGCTTCGGAAGCGTCGCGACGGGCGTCGTCACCGCCGGCGGGACGACGGGCTCCGTGGTGCAAGCGGAAAGGGACAGCGCAAAGACGAGAAAGACGGCAACAAGCAGGCGCAAGCGGGACATGGGCAATCGGCCGGAAATCGAGGCATGACACGGGAAGGAGCCGCCCTGGCGGCTCGCGCATTGTAGCGCAAGTGCCGGTGCGCGCCTTCAGCGCGTGATCAGCGACGGACCGATCGATTGCAGCGGCCCGAGCGGATTGGTTTCGAGATCGCGCTGCCGGATCTGCGGCTTGCCACTCCAGAGCTTGTAGATCACCTTGTCGTCCTTGAGGACGAACACGGCATCGAAATGCCAGCCGGTGATGTCGATGGTGCGCTGGAAATTGAAGAAATCGAGCCAGAAGCTGCCGACCCGGCGGCGGTCGACATGGGTCTGTTCGATTTCATAGCCGGTACAGGAGCGCGGCGCCTTCATGCACTCCTGCAGCCCGGGATCGAGCAAACCGATGTCGAAGGTCGCGGTGGGCACCAGCCGGCGCAGCAGATCGACATGATCGAGAACGGTGATATTGGCGGTGCGCTCGGGATCGATGCCGAGCGCCTTCAATTCCGACAGCGTGGTCTTGCCCGGGACGATGCGGGCGTACATCGCCTGGGCATCGGCATAGTTCCGCCATGGCGTTTCGGGGTTCTGGTGAGCATCCGGAAGCAGAGTGGCGCAGCCGGACATGCCGGCGGCGAACAACAGCATCGCAAGAACGCCAACCGGAAGGACACGCGCTCGCGGTGTCCCGATCCTGTTTCGCGGCGTGCGATCGCCGATATGCAACGTACTCATGGTGAGCTGCTTCGCGACATGCTCTTGCCATCAGTGTAGTACGCTGAAAAGTTTATTCAAGGAAACTTGACCGTGAAGCTGCTTCCGCGTCCGGGTTGGGATTCGATCGCCAGGACGGCCTTATGGCGCAAAGCGACATGCTTGACGATCGCCAACCCCAGGCCGGTGCCTTGCGTCTCGCGCGAGCGGCTCTTGTCGACGCGATAAAAGCGCTCGGTCAGGCGCGAGATATGTTCGGGCGAAATGCCGATACCGGTGTCCTGCACCGAAAACCGCGGGCTGCCCTCGATCGATTTCCAGGTAATGCGGATCTCGCCGCCTGCGGGCGTGTAGCGCACGGCGTTCGAGACCAGATTGCCGAAGGCGCTGCGCAATTCGTCGGTGCTGCCGTCGATATCGGGGCCGTCGGCATCGAGCGAGATCGCATGCCGGCCGGCCGACAACGCCCGTCCTTCCGCCAGGATCTCGTCGAGCAGGCGGCGCATGTCGACGCGTTCCGGCCGCAGCGGATAATCGATCGATTCCAGGCGCGTGAGCGTCAGCATGTCCTCGACCAGATTCTGCATCCGCCGGCCCTGCTCGATCATCAGCTTGATGTGCTCCATGCGCGTCGCATGGTCGAGCTCCGGCCGGTTTTGCGCGATCTCGAGGAAGCCGTTGATGACGGTCAGCGGCGTGCGCAGTTCGTGCGAGGCGTTCGCGACGAAATCGCGGCGCATCGCTTCGATGCGCTCCGATTCGGTCATGTCGTGCGTGACGAGAATCTGGCGCCGGTCTTCGAACGGAATGATGTGGACGATCAGCTTGCGCTCCTTGAGCGACAAGGTCAGCGGTTCGTCGTAGCGGCCCAGGATGATGTAGTCGATGAAATCCGGATGGCGCACGAGATTGGTCACGCGCATGCCCTTGTCGCGGTCGAGCCGGAGGCCGAGATGGCGCTCCGCCACCGGATTGCACCATTCGAGGAACAGCACGTCGTCCATGATGACGACGCCGTCGGGCAACAGGCTCATCGCCTGGCGAAAGCGCGCCAGCCATTCGCTCAGTTCCGCGCGGTTCTTCTCATCGTCGCGATGGAGCCTGTAGAGCCGCGAAAAGATGTCGGTCCACGCGCCCCAGCCGTCCGGCAGTTTCTCGGTCCGAGGGGCGTCGAGCCAGCCGGAGAGACGGTAGAGATAGCCGAGCTGCATCAGGACGGCGGCCAGCAGCACGAGCACGGCGGCGGACAGCGCGGCCACGGCGCCGAAGAAGAACCACAGCACAGCGGCGCCGACGGCGGTCAGCGCGAGGCGCAGCAGCGCCGGCACCCAGAACAGCATTTTCGGACTCATTCGATGCCGATCATTGTTTTTCGGACAGCATGTAACCGACGCCGCGCACCGTCTTGATGAGCGACTCGGCCTCCCCCAACGCCTTGCGCAGGCGCAGCACGTGGACGTCGACCGTGCGCTCCTCGATGACGACATGGTCGCCCCACACCTTGTCGAGCAGCTGGCTGCGCGAAAAAACCCGCTCCGGATGCGCGAGGAAGAATTTCAAGAGGCGATATTCGGCATGCCCGATGTCGATCCGGTCGCCGTTGAGGCTGACCGAGCAGCTGATCGGATCGAGCAGGATCGCGCCCGCCTTCATCAGCGACTCGGAATGCTCGGGCGCCTTGCGTCGCAACAGCGATTTCATGCGCGCCGTCAGCTCGCGCGGCGAGAACGGCTTGGTGACGTAATCGTCGGCGCCTTGATCGAGGCCGGCGACCTTGTCCTCCTCCATGCTCTTGGCGGTGAGCATGATGACCGGCAAAGCGTTGAAATGACGGTCGCCGCGCATCTTCGAGAGCAGGCGCAAGCCGCTTTCATCGGGCAGCATCCAGTCGAGCAGCACCATGTGCGGCATGCGCTCCTGCAAGGAGCGCCAGGCATCGGCCGCCGTGGAAACGATGGAAACGTTCCAGCCCGCGGCCTGGACGGTGAAGCGGATCAGTTCGGCGATCGCGGGTTCGTCCTCGACGACCAGGATTGTGATTTTTTCGGCAGCCATGTTCGATAGGGCCTGTTCCGGGAAATCAGCTTTGCCGCGAGCCGTAGTCGGTGTGGCGGATATCCTTGCCTTCGACGACGTAGATCACGTACTCGCCGATGTTCTTGGCATGGTCGCCGATGCGTTCGATCGCCTTGGCCACCCACAGCGTGTCGAGCGCCGCCGAAATCGTGCGCGGATCTTCCATCATGAACGTGATCGAGCTGCGCAGGATCAGGGCGAACTCCTGGTCGATCAGCTTGTCCTTGGCGATCAAGCCTTTCGCCTGCTCCTTGTCGAAGCGCGCGAAGGCGTCGAGCGCGTCATGCAGCATGTCGCCGGTGCTGGCGGCGATCGAGCGGATGATGTCGTAATGGTTCAGTCCGGCCGGGATGCCGCGCTCGTGCATGTTCTTCGCCGTGCGCGCGATCTTGGTCGCCTCGTCGCCGATGCGCTCGAGATCGGTGATCGCCTTGATGGTCGCCATCACGGTGCGCAAGTCGTTGGCGGCCGGCTGGCGCTTGACGATCAAATGGCTGCAGGTGTCGTCGAGCACCACTTCGAGACGGTTGACTTCTTCGTCGGACTTGATGACCTTCTCCGCGCGCTCGATGTCGCCGTTGCGAAAGCAGGTGATCGCGTCCTGGAACTGGGTCTCGACCAGCCCGCCCATCAGCAAGACCTTGGAACGGATGCCCTCGAGATCGAGGTCGTATTGTTTGGAAGAGTGTTCGCCTGCCATGATGATCGTATTCCTTGGCTCTTATCAGTTGAAGACGCAGTGGGTGCCCAGTCTACCGCGTACGCCGCATCCGGGCCCGCAAACCATATAAGGATCAGCCGAAACGGCCGGTGATGTAGTCCTGGGTTTCCTTCTTGGTCGGGTTCAGGAAGATCAGATCGGTCTCGCCGAACTCGACCAGCTCGCCGAGATACATGTAAGCCGTATAGTCGGAGCAGCGCGCCGCCTGCTGCATGTTGTGCGTCACGATCGCGATCGTATATTCCTGCTTGAGTTCGTGGATCAGTTCTTCGATCTTGACGGTGGAGATCGGATCGAGCGCCGAGGTCGGCTCGTCGAGCAGCAGGACGTCGGGCTTGACGGCGACGCCGCGCGCGATGCACAGGCGCTGCTGCTGCCCTCCCGACAGGCTCAGGCCGCTCTGCTTGAGCTTGTCCTTGACCTCGGTCCACAAGGCGGCCTTCTTGAGCGCCCATTCGACGCGCTCGTCGAGCTCGCCCTTGGACATGTTCTCATACAGGCGCACGCCGAAGGCGACGTTGTCGTAGATCGACATCGGGAACGGCGTCGGCTTCTGGAACACCATGCCGACCTTGGCGCGCAGCAGATTCACGTCCTGGTCGGCGTCCAGGATATTCTTGTCGCGGTACATGATGCGGCCTTCGGCGCGCTGGCCCGGGTACAGGTCGTACATCCGGTTGAGCGTGCGCAACAGCGTCGACTTGCCGCAGCCCGACGGGCCGATGAAGGCCGTGACCTTCTTGTCGTGGATCTTCAGGTTGATGTTCTTCAATCCCTGGAAGGCGCCGTAATAGAAATTCAAGCCTTCGATGTCGATGATCGTCTCGAGAGCGGGAGCGGGCTGCGCGGCGGCTGCGGATTCGTTCATGATCGGCGCGGTAAGTGGCATGTTCATCGGTTTCATCCCTGGATCTTCTGGCGGAACAGCGTGCGTGCGAGGATATTCAATCCGAGCACGCCGAAGGTGATCAGCAAGGCGCCGCCCCAAGCGAGCCCGCGCCAGTTGTCATACGGGCTCATCGCAAACTGGAAAATCACGACCGGCAGATTGGCCATCGGCGCATTCATGTCGGTGCTGAAGAACTGGTTGTTCAGCGCGGTGAACAGCAGCGGCGCCGTCTCGCCGGAAACGCGCGCCAGCGCCAGCAGGACGCCGGTGATCACGCCGGCTTTCACCGCGCGCAGGCGCACCATCAGCGCGACTTTCCAGCGCGGCGCGCCGAGCGCGAAGGCGGCTTCGAGCAATCCGTGCGGCACCAGTTTCAGCATGTTGTCGGTCGTGCGCACCACGACCGGGACGGCGATCAGCGAGATCGCGAAGGTGCCGGCCCAGCCGGAGAAATGTTTCACGTTCGCGACATAGATCGCGTACACGAACAAGCCGATCGCGATCGAAGGCGCCGACAGCATGATGTCGACGACGAAGCGCGTGACCTTGGCGATCGGGCTGCGGTCGCCGTACTCGGCCAGGTAGATGCCGGCCAGGATGCCGATCGGCGTGGACAGCGCGGTCGAAATGCCGACCATCAGCAAGCTGCCGACGATGGCGTTGAGCAAGCCGCCGCCGTCGCTGCCGGGGGCCGGCGTGGTTTGCGTGAACACCGCGAGCGACAAGCCGCCGGCTCCCTTGAACAGCAGGGTTGCCAGGATCCACAGCAGGAAACTGAGGCCGACCGCCATCGCGAGGAAGGAGGCGGCGATGCCGGCGCGATGCGCCCACAGCCGCCGGCGGTACACCGGATTGTTGGCGGAAGCATTCATTTCGCGCCCTCCTTGCGCTGCATGCCGGCCAGCATCAGCTTGGCCGCCGCCAGCACGATGAACGTGATCACGAACAGGATCAGGCCGAGCGCGAACAGCGACGACACGTGGAGCGTCGATTCGGCTTCGGCGAATTCGTTGGCGAGCGTGGAGGCGATGCTGTTGCCGGCGGCGAACAGCGACCACGACAGGTGATGCGCGTTGCCGATGACGAAGGTCACGGCCATGGTTTCGCCGAGCGCGCGGCCGAGGCCGAGCATGACGCCGCCGACCACGCCGTTCTTGGTGTACGGCAGCACGACCTTGCGCACGACCTCCCACTTGGTGCAGCCGAGGCCGTAGGCCGATTCCTTCAGCACCGGCGGCACGACTTCGAACACGTCGCGCATCACCGAAGAGATGAAGGGAATGATCATGACCGCGAGGATCAGGCCGGCGGTCAGGATGCCGATGCCCATGGCGGGGCCGGAGAACAGCTTGCCGATCCCCGGCAGCTGGCCGAGCGTGGCGGCGAGCAGCGGCTGGACGTGATCGCCGAAGAAAGGGGCAAAGATGAAGAGGCCCCACATGCCGTAGATGATGCTGGGCACTCCGGCCAGCAGTTCGACCGCCGTGCCGAGCGGGCGGCGCAGCCAGATCGGGCAGATCTCGGTCAGGAACAGCGCGATGCCGAAGCTCAGCGGGAAAGCGAGCAGCAGCGCGATCAGCGAGGTGGCGAGCGTGCCGACGATCGCGATCAGGGCGCCGTAATTGTCGTTGACCGGGTCCCACTCGATCGTCGTGATGAACCCTGCGCCGAAATGCTTGAACGCGGGCCAGGCGCCGATCATCAGCGACGCCAGGATGCCGGCGAGGGCCAGCAATACCGCCAGTGCGAACGCCAGCGTGATCTTGTGGAACAGGAAATCCTGCACGCGCTGCCTGCGCATGACGGCCGACATCCGCCGGTGGGCGGCGGATGTCGGCTCCTCGACGCGCGGCGCGGGCATGTTCATGGCGATGGAAGAATTCGTCATAAATCTTGTCGCTCGGCGTCGCAGGTTGAAAAAGAACCGGTTGCAAGCATTACCAGATCGCCTTGCCGGAAGCGTCCTTCAGCTGCGCCTTCCAGGCATCCTGGATCAGTTTCACGACCGGCGCCGGCATCGCGACATAATCGAGTTCGGCGGCCATCGCCTCGCCTTTCTTGAACGCCCAGTCGAAGAACTTTAGCACTTCCTTGCCCTTGGCGGCGTCGGCCTGCGACTTGTGCATCAGGATGAAGGAGGCGCCCGTGATCGGCCAGCTGGCCTTGCCGGGCTGGTCGGTCAGGATGACGGCGAAGCCCGGCGTCTTGGCCCAGTCGGCGCCGGCCGCGGCGGCCTTGAAGTTCTCGTCGTCGGGCGAGACGAACTGGCCGTCGCGGTTCTTCAACTGCGCGTATTTCATGCCGTTCTTCTTGGCATAAGCATACTCGACATAGCCGATCGCGCCCTTGATGCGCTGCACGTTGGCTGCCACGCCTTCATTGCCCTTGCCGCCCACGCCGACAGGCCATTTGACGGCGGCTTCGGCGCCGACCCTTGCCTTGAAGTCGGGGCTGACCTTGGACAGGTAATCGGTGAACAGGAAGGTCGTGCCGGAACCGTCGGCGCGATGCACCACGGTGATGTCGGCGGCCGGCAGCGTTGCGCCCTGATTGATGGCTGCGATTTCGGGAGCGTTCCACTTGGTGATCTTGCCCAGGTAGATCGCGGCCAGCACTTCGCCGGTCAGTTTCAACTGGCCCGGCTTGATGCCTTCGAAGTTCACGACCGGAACCACGCCGCCCATGACGGCCGGGAATTGCATCAAGCCGCCGGCTTCGAGTTCTTCCGCCTTGAGCGGCTTGTCGGAAGCGCCGAAATCGACCGTCTTGGCCTTGATCTGTTTGATGCCGCCGCCGGAACCGATCGACTGGTAGTTCAAGCCGACATTGGTTTCCTTCTTGTAGGCTTCGGCCCATTTGGCATAGATCGGATACGGGAAAGTCGCCCCGGCGCCGGTGAGATCGACGGCGAAGGCGGAAGAAAACACCGTGGAAGCGCCCGCGGCGACCGCCACGGTTTTCAGAAACTGGGTAACTTTCATGACCTGCTCCTTATGAGGAAAGTGGAACAAGGCGCACTGTAAGGATGAAATATGACAGCTTTATGACAAGGCAACGGCCTGATGACAAGTTGAAATTTTTCGATGACAGGCGCCGGCCGCCACCGAAACATGTCATCGTCTTGTCGTTTTGTCTTGAAGGCAACCCTCTCGTACGGGGTTCTGCGGTCTTTGACCGGTGTCGCGTCGCGATGTGCCCTCTGCATCAGCGCAGCGGCCAGAGCGGAGGAGGTTCGGAGGGAAGCGGGACGAATTCCTTGACCGGCGCCGGAGCGGCGGGAGCCGGCATTTGCCCGGAGTTCGATGCGAAAGTCGACGGCGCGCCGAAATAAGCGCGCATTTCCCGCAGGTTGCGTTGAATCCTTTCATCATGCGGCGCCAGCAGGGCGGCCCGTTCGAGCAGGATCCGGCCGGTCGCCGGATCGCCCTGCCGGATGTACCGGACGGCGAGCTCATTCAGCGCCTCGGGATCTTCGTGGCCGCCGTTCGATACCTGCGGCATGGCCGGCGACGCTTCGCGCCGCGCGTAGGAATCCTCGGCCGCTGCGGGAGCGGCGATCACGGCAGCGGCAAGCAGGAGGGCGATGAACGGGCGCGGCATGATCGTCAATATTGCGAACTCGGCACCACCGGTTCCGGCGGGAACAATACGGGGCGGGCGGCATGCCGATCGACCGCGTAACGCAAATACAAGAGAAAACGGTTGGGCGTGTAATCGGCCGAGCGGTCCACTTCCATGCGCCCGCCGATGAACAGCGCCGGACCCCATTGATATTCCCATGCCGCGGCGAACGACCGGCTGGGACTGCGTGTGCTGGATCCTGCCGCGTAATGGGGATCCGTTCCACCGGCGGCCGCCAACGCCTCGGCTTGGCTTTGCAAGCCGGCATCGGTTGGATAATAAGGGGCCGCTCCGGTACGCGACCAGGAAAGGGCGAACGCGCCGCGCAAGGTGAAGGAAAACCGGACGCCGCGTTGCCCGTAGGTCAGGGGTAGAGAGAACGACTTGAACGAATGCGGGCTGTAATAGCCGCCGTGGCCGAAGCTATATTCCCCGGCGTTCTCGCGGTGGCGCCACAGCATGGCGGTCGCGCCGACGGTGAACAGGCGGTCCTGTTCGTTGATCGCGCGCCAATAGCCGCCGGCCATCAATTGCAGGCGATCGTTGGCCAGCACGTTTTTCCCGCTGATCCGGTGCAATCCCAGCGACGACCAGGCGCCGAAACTGCCGCCCTCGTCCTTGCTCAAACCCAAGCGCAGGCCGGTGGCCGTCACGCCGCCCCAGATCCTGCCGGTATGGGGATCGCGGGTACCGGCATAAGATAACAGGCTGCCGGTGAGCGGCCGCCGCGACAAATCGACCGAGTAGGAAAACGGCCCGAGATCGCCCTTGTGCAACACCCCCCCGACGAGGCGGCGGACCCGAAAGCCGAGCGGCGTGGTGCCGATATCCACCCTCGTCGTTTCGTCCTGGTAACCGGCGCCGAGCGCCACTCCGTGCGCGCGCTGGCGCCGCAGGTCGAAGCCGCATGCGCCCTGGCACAACAACATCGCCCCGAAACGTTCCGCGTCGCCGACGTCAGCCAGGTCGAGCATTCCGCTGTCGATGCGCACGGCGTCCACGCGATAGAACCGGCGCCGGTCGCCGTCTCCGCCGGGCCGCCATTCGAGCGTGAATTCCTTGGCGTCGTAACGGGATGTTCCGGCGCTTCCCGCCCGGCTGCGCCAGTCGAGCGCCGACGAGACCCAGCCATTGTGTTGATCGAGCAATTCCGCCAGCTGGCGGTATGCCCGCTCCGGCTCGCGCGGCGCCCGCGCGGCGAGTTCCGTCGTCAGCCGGCTTTCTTCCGGCACACCGGAGGAAACGACGCGCCGTACCGCCGATAGCGCAGACGCCTCTTCCGCCGGCCGGCGTTGCGCTTCGGCGGCCAGCGAGCGCTGCAGGAAATCGATCGCCTGCCCGGTCCTGCCGTCGCGCCGGGCAAGCTGCCCCGCGAGGGCGAGCAAGCGCGGATGCGCGGGCGCGGTTTCCAAGGCCGATTCGGCGGTCCTGCGCGCGCCGGCATGGTCGCCGAGCTCGATCAGGGCGTTTGCCAGCGCGGCCGAAAAATCGGCGCCGCGCGCGCGCGGCGATTCGAGCTGCCGCCGGATAAGTTCCAGCGCTTCTTCTTTCCTGCCCGCCGCGACCTGCGTTTCGATCAGGCCGAGCGCCGCCGCGCTGTCGTCCGGAACCGCCTGCAACAACCGGGCGTAGCTGTGGGCCGCCTCGGCCGGGCGGCCGGCGGCGCGCAGTACGGCTGCCTCGGCATGCAGCAGGCGTCCCGCCTGCGCCGGGTCCGAGGGTCGGCCGTAGTCTTGCAGCAGCCGTAATGCATCGGCATGGCGTCCCGCGCGCGACGCCGCGTCCGCCTGCCGCAACGATAGCGACAGCCGCAGTTCCGCCAGGGTTTCGCGCTGCTGCGCCGTGGGAATCGCGCCCTGCCCGTTCCCTTCGCCCTCGCGGCCGCCGGCGACGGCGAGCCGATCCAGTTCCGCAGCCAGTTCGGCATCGGCGCGCATGCGGTCGAGCAGCCGGGCCCGGCGCAGCTGCCGGTCGAGCGCCTGCGGCCCCGGTTGCGGCGGCAAATCGGCCAGCAGGCGGCGCGCGGCTTCCTGCTCGCCGATGTCGAGCCAGGCGGCCGCAAGTTCGAGCAGCAGATCGGGGTCGGCGCCGAGCGCCGTCTGCGCCTCGGCCAGCATCCTGGCGGCGGCCGCGTTCAATCCGGCGGCGGCCAGCATGGCGGCGCGCCGGCCCTGGAGAGTGACCCAGAGCCGGCGCTGCAGCGCCGTCATGCCGGCGCTGCGCTCCGGCGGCGCGATCTGTTCGAGACTCAGCAAGGCCTCGGATTCGCGCTCGGCGCCGGCCTGGAACAAGGCTTGCGCATACTGGGCCGCGGGATCGCGCGGCCGGCGCAGCAGCAAGGCATCGAACAAGGCTTGCCCGCGCTTGGCGCCCTCCGCCGCGCCGTGCCGGCGGACGTACAAGCGGGCAAGATCGTGGCGCGACCAGGGATCGTCGGGATCGATGGCGATCGCTTCCTCGAGCACGGCGATCGCGGCGTCGGGTTTTCCTTCGCCGGCCAGCAGATCGGCCCGGTCGCGCAGCAGGCTGGCACGCAGCGGGTTGAGCGCCTGGTCGACCGTCTTGCGCAATGCCGGCTGCAACGCGGCAAGCATCGCGTCGGCTTCGGCGGCGCGGCCGGCCCGCAAATGCAAGCCGATCAAGCCGCTCCAGCCATCCGCATTGGCGGGAGCCAGGGCCAGCGCGCCGCGATAAGCTTGCTCGGCATCGGCGATGCGTCCGCGGTCGGCATGCAGGCGCGCCAGCGACAACAACGCATTCGGTTCGCGCGGATCGATGGCCCTGGCCTCGCGCAGCAAGGTCTCCGCGCGCTCGAATTCCCGCGCTTCCCGGGCTTCCCCAGCCCGCCGCAGCACACCCCAATACCGGGCGATGTTCAGCATGTTCATCCATCGCGCGCGTTGCGCGGGGTCGAGCCGGACGGCTTGCGCGAAATGCGTCTCCGCTTCCTCGTGGCGCCCCTGCCGCATGCGCAACACGCCGATCGCGCCGACCGTCTCCGCATCGCCCGGCCGCCCTTCGATCGCCTGGCGCAGCCGCTCCTCGGCTTCGTCCAGCTTGCCGCCGTCCAACAGCGCCAGGCCGTCCAGCTTGGCGCGATAGCGAGGATCGGCCAGCAGCCGGCGCCGCGCCTCGACGGTCCTGGCGACGCTCTCCATTTTTTCCCGGACCAGGCTGTCGTTCGGTTCCTGCGCCAGGTAATCCTTGAACAAGGGAAGGCTCTCGGCCGCCGGATCGAGCCGCAGGACGACGCGCCGCCACGCGGCGCGCGCCTGGCGTGACAGCGATGCGTCGCGGCTCAATTCGATGATCGTCTTCAACGCGGCCCGATCCAGCGGCGGGCGCGCGGTCAGGTGCTCGGCCAGCGCCAGCCGGATGCGCCGGTTGTCGGGATGCTCGCGGCTCAGCCTGGAAAGCCCTGCGCGCGCCGGCTCCCATCCGTTCGGCGCGGCCGCCACCAGTTGCCAGTACTCCAGCGCCAGGTCGTTGTCGGGCGCGATGTCGGCTCCCAGGGCGCGAAATGCCTGCAGCGCTTCCTCGATCCGTCCCGTCTTCGCCAAGCGGCGCGCCTGGGCCAGCCGCTCCCGGTCCGCACTCTTGAGCCTGATCAGCGCCGCCAGCCGCGCAACGTCGGGATGAGCGGGATGGCGCTCGCGCAGGCGCCGCAGCGTGCCCTCGGCTTCCCCGATCTGTCCGGCGCGCGCCTGGACGCGCGCCAGCAGCGCCAGGCCGTCGGGATGATCCGGCGCGACGCGAAACAGCTTGTTCAGCACCTCGCGCACCATGTAGTCGCGGTCGCGCGACGACCACATGCGCGCCTGGTCGAGCAGGGCGGCCTGCGCCGCGCCCGCCGCGGCGGCGTTATCCTGCCCGGCGCCGCCGTTCCCGGCTCCGGTCCCGGCGCCGAGCGCGGGCGCTGCCAGGCCGACGCCGAGCGCCAGCGACATCAATTCGCGCCGCATGTCCATTGGATGAGCAAGGCGCCGTCGCGCGCAAAGCGATAGCGGCCATCCATCCAGCCGAGACCGAACAGCCCGAGCGCCTGCTCATAGTAGTTGTCCGCGCGCTCCAGCGCCGCCTTGGCCTCGATCCGCAAGCGCTGCTGGGCCGCCAGGTCGGCCCGCCCGGAAGCCTGCAGGAACGGCAGCAGCGCGGCGGAAAATCCGGCCGGGCCGGCGCCCTTGGCGATGCCGCTGCGGGTGTCGACCTCCAGAGGCGGCGTGCCTTGCTCCGCCACGTGCCGCGCCATCGGCGCCAGGGCGGCGAGCAGCGCGGGGCGCGCCGGCTCGTCCTCGGCCAGCATGCCGGCCCACAGATAGACGCGGATCGCGTTGAAGCTGCCGACCGCGTTCGATTCCGGATCCGGCCGGAAACCGCCGTCCGCCTGGTAGATCACCCACTCCGGGGCGAAACCCTTGGGCGCGGAACGCACGACGATCTCGACGGCGCCGGCCGCGACCTCCTTCCATGCGGAATCCGGAAACAGGCCGGCCAGGCGCTGCACCAGCTGAAGCGGAAAATAGCTCGGATTCAGGCGCGCCGTTCCCGCGCGCGGCTGGAAGCCGCGCGGACCGGGCAGCACGGTTCGCCCCAAGCCCGGCAATTGCACGCTTTCCTCGCGCAAGATGCGCTCCGCCAGCAACTGCCCGAGCGCCGCGTATTTCGGCATCCGCCACAGGCGTCCGGCTTCGAGCAGGCTGTAAGCGATCCACATGTCCGAATCCGACGCGGCATTGTCGTCGATCACGCCCCAGGCGTTCTCGTTCTGCTTGCCCCATTGCCATGCCGGCAGGCGCGCCGTGAGGTCGCCGCCGGCGAGATTGTCTTCGGTCCAGCGCAAAATGCTCGCGAATGCCGCCGGATCGTTGGCGACCAGCGCGAAGAACAGGCCGTAGGACTGGCCCTCGGAAGTGGTATGGGCGACCGGATCGATGACTCGCCCGCTGTCGGCGACGAAACGCGCCCGGAAGCTCTCCCAGGCCGGCCAGCGTCCGCACGCGGCGGTATCCGCCGCCCATGCGCTGCCGACCGCGGCCGCGGCCAGCACGGCGAGCGCGACTCTTTGCGCGATAGAGCTTCTCATACGCTTTCCTCCATGCGGCGCGCCGCCGCCCGCCAGCGGCGCCAGACGACGAAGCCCAGCACCAGCGCGGCCAGCAGCGCCAGCGCCGACAGTTGCACCGGATGCCGGGCGAACCGGAACCAGGCGCTGGTCCACCACGGCAGCGAGCCCGTGGCATAGGTCGGCCCGACGAGCAGGCTGGTCACCTTGCGCGGATGGACCAGGACGACGCTGCCGCGCATCGCCTTCATCGTCGCCGGATCATCCAGCGCGTCGAGCACGCGCGACAAATCCTCGGGCGAGACCGCCGTCACCGCCACCACGCTGCGGCCGATGGAATACGGCGACTCGAATCCCAGCACGGCAGCCAGCGGCGCCATGCTTTCGACCTGCTGCTCGCCGACGATCGCCGCATCCGCGCCGGAACCGGAACCCAGCCATTCGTAGAGAACGCGGCCGTTGCGCGCCGGCTGCGGAATCCGCCGCACCGCTCCCGAGATCGACGCCGGCAGCCGGTCGCGCCAGCGCTCCAGGAACGCCTGTTGCGGCGCGACGCCGATCACCAGCAGGTCCGCGTTCTGGAACAAATCCTCGTCGTCGGGACCGGCCAGCGTCATCCTGCTGGCCGGGTGACCGGTCGATTCTCCCATGCGGCCGGCCAGCGCCAGCATGGTCTCGATATCCTGCGTGCTCGGTTGATGCGGCAGCACCACGACGGTCTCCGACAGGTCGGCATACTTGGTGAAGGGATAGCCGAGCGACGCGAAATAGCCCAGGTTCGGCAGTTCCGCGTAATGCAGGTAGCCGGAAAAATCGATCTTCGAATCGGCATCGACGGCCGCGCGCATGATATCGACTTGCGTGTCGCGGCAATGGCCGACCTTTTTCGGCGCGAAATCGAACTGGAATTGCAGCTGGCTGCGGCTGCCGAGCTTGAAGGCAGGAATCAGCAGCTTGCTGCCGTCCGCGCTCGCTCCGCCGCCTCCTTCCGGCCACGGCAGGAGCGCCGCGGCGTCTCCCGGCGCCGCGCCGCGCAGACCGACGACCCTCAACAGCTCATCGTTGATGCCGATGGTCAGCCGCGATTCGCCGACCGTCGCCGGAGGCGTATAGCGGTAGCGCACTTCCAGCGGCACGCCGCGGCTGCGCCACAGGAACAGATCGGGCGGCACGCGCAGGTTCACCCGGATCGGTTCCGGCACGCTGCCGACCGCCTGCAATTGCTGCGGGTATTCGATCAGCTCGCCGAAGGTCATGGGACGGTCGAGCCGCACCCAGTTGGGAGCGTCATAGGCGCGGCGCGGCGCTCTCTCCTGCGCATCCTTCACGACCGCGCTCGGCCCCGACAGCGCCGCGTTGCCGAGCGCCAGCGCATCGGCCGCCATCTTCAGATCCTTGCCGTCGCGCCCGAGCACCAGCAAGAGCTTGGAGCGGCCGTCGGCAGGGTTGGCGATGATCCTGAGCGCGGGCGCATTGACGGCGGGCTGGTCGGCCAGGAACTTCGGCCGCTCGCCGTTGGCGGCGAACACTACCGCGTGGCCGGCCGGCGGCTGGTCGGCATGCACGGGAAAGCGCGCGCCGCGCCATGCGGCATGCTGCCCGAACCAGGAAGCGACGACGCCGGCCGCCAGCAGCGTGCCCTTCGACGGTTGCGCCGGCAGCACGAACGGCAGCGCGAGGCGACGCTGGTCGCGCCGGTCGAGAAAGGGTTCCGGCAGCAGCGCCAGGTCGCTCGCCACCGCCAGCGGCCGGCTCGCGATCTCCAGCTCGCTCGCGCCGCTCACATTGGCCCACAGGCTCGAATGCGTCGGATCTTCGCATTCGGCGGAATAGTGGCCGACGAAACGGAAACCGAGCCGATTGAAATCGACGATCAGGCGCGGATCGATGGCGATGTCGGCGCTCAGGTTGCGGCCGGCGTTTTCGCGGCTGAGCGGCAGCACGGCGATGACTTCGTCGTTCAGTGAAATCTTGAGATGCGATTCGGAAGCGATGAGGGCCGGCGAATAGACATAACGCAGGCGCAGGGAAGCCTTGGTCACCAGTTCGTCGCCGCGCGTGCCGAAATTGACCGCCGCTTCCTCGGTGGTGCGCAGCGCCAGGACTGGCTTGCTGCCGAGTTGCGTGAAGGTGAGGCGGCGGGTGATGCCGGGAACGGTGGAAGGCGGGGCAGGAGCGGAAGCGGAGGTCGAAGCGGAAGGCGGGGCGGAAGCCGATCCGGTGGCCGGAGGCCGCGATCCCGGCTCGGGATCGTCCGCGGCGACAGCCGGGAGCAATGCGGCGGCCAGGCTGAAGACGAGCAGAAAATGAATCGAATTCATGATTTCCACGTGTCAACAAATACTCTTTCACATCCTATGCCGATTCATTGGCCATGGATAGGAAAAAGCCGGACCTTGTCTCCAAATCGGCTACATCGAGCGCTCCGTCGGCCGGCGCGGCAGCAGGCTGGCCATCCAGGCGCACATTGCCCTCCAGCGCCGGGACGGCATCGCGGCGGCGTCGTAGCGCCCCATCGCCACGAGGAATGCCACGCTGTAGCCGGCCCAGGCGGTGTGCAGCCACAGGTCGGCGGCCTCGTCGAAAGTCGGGGCGGCGAGACGCGCGGCTCCGGCCGCCAATCCGTGCAGGCAGGCCGCGAGCACTGCCGCCCGCAGGCAGGCCGCGGATTTGCCGGGAAAGGCCAGCCGCCACGTCAAGGCGGCATCCTCGCTTCCGATGCGGAACGCCGCCCGATACCCGCCTGCCGGCCGGAACCCCGCGGCCCAGGCATGGCCCAGGTGCGGCAGCAGATAGAGCATCAATGCGGCAACCGGCGCGTCGATGATGCGGAGATCGAAGAACAGGAAGGCCAGCGGCGCGGTCAGGAACACCAGGCGCGAACCGGTTTCCAGGAACAGCATTGCCGGGCCGGCCGACGACGGATCGCAAGACCGTCGCGCACGCACGCGCAGGAAAGCGTGCCGCGCCGCCAGCCACGCCAGCAATTCCGCCGCCAGCAACGCTTCCCCCCACAACAGGGCAGTGGCGTCCTCCCGGTTCAGGGTGAAGGCGAAACGCCACCAGAAATAGCGCGCCGAGACGAGCAGCGATAACGCAACCGCCAAGGCCTTCGCCGCCCGGCCGGGAGTCCGGCTCGCCAGCAGCGCGCATCCGCCCAGCAGCAGCGCGAACGCCGCTTGCTCGACGAGGCCCAGCGGCGTCGCGACGGCCGCGACCGCGAGCGGCGCGGCGGCGGCATACGCGCCCCAGCGCGGCAAGGCGCTGTTCCAGCGGCGATGCGTCATCCAGGATTCGCCCATCGCCCCGAGCCAGTCGCAGCAGGTTGCCGCGAAGAGGCGAATGGCGGGCACCGGCATCGGCGCCGCTCGAACGCTGCGGCATTTGCGCAACAGGCCGTGCGCGGCACGCAGCCATGCGGCATACCTTCCGGACAGATCGCCGCGCGTCGGCGCATCGCGCCGCACGAGCGCCAGCCATAGCAGTTGCAAGGGAATGCGGATCGCGTCGTCCCAGCGCAGGCGGGAAAAATCGACATGGGGAAACAGCGCCGCGGCCCGCGCCCCATCCCACGCCGGCGGCCGCACGAAAACCGACGACAGCAGGAGCCTGCCCCAGGACTGGTCCGGGTCGACGCCGCAGGCAATCAACAAGCGGCGCAGCGGCTGCGGCAATTGCGGTAGGTGCATGTCGCCTGGGATCCGTATCGTTTCGACAAATGCCAAAAAACAAGAACAGGCAGAGTAGAATCGAAAACCAGCCTAGCATAAATATTGTTGCTTTCGCTCCAGTTTCGGCTCCTGCTGCGCGACCGCCGCCCGACATCGATGGAAGGAAATAGCCGCCCGCCGTCCGCCTCCTCCACGCCTCCGGCGCCCCGGCTCGGCGCCTGGAATTTCTATTTCCTCGCCAAGTTCCTGCTGTTCTGGCGCGAGCTCATCGGCCTGCATCCCCTCGAGAATCTCGCCTTCGCCGCCTTGCTGCTGATACCGCTGCGCTCGGCCGGGCAGCGGCTGTTGCGCAATGTGCTGGCGGTGCCGGCCGCCGTCACCTTGCTGTACTACGATTCCTGGCTGCCGCCCGCCGCGCGCCTTTTCTCGCAAGCCCATTTGCTGTCGCACTTCAGTCCCGCCTATCTATTCGAACTGGCGGGGCGCTTCGTGAGCTGGCCGGTCGTGGCGGCGCTGATCGTGCTGGGAGTTTCGTATGCCGCGGTCGCGCGCTACCTGCGCGTCGGGGTGCTGGTCATCGGCGCCCTGGTCGCGATGCTGCCCTTCCACGATCCGGAGCGGATACCGGGCACCGTTTCCGCCTCGGCAAGCGGCGGCCCGAATGCAGCGAACCTGGACATGGTCTTGCAAGCGTTCCACGCGAACGAATCGCGGCGCGGCATCACCTTCATCAAGCCGGACGCCGCCGCGCCGCCCTTCGATCTGCTGTTCATTCATGCCTGCTCGTTGTCCTGGGACGATCTGGAAGCCGTCGGCATGGACAAGCATCCGCTCTGGCAGAACTTCGACATCGTGCTGCGGCGCTTCAATTCCGCAGCGTCCTACAGCGGCCCGGCGGCGATTCGCTTTCTGCGCGCCACCTGCGGCCAGCAAGCGCATTCCCAGCTTTATTCCCCGGCGCCGGAAAACTGTTACCTGATGCCGAGCCTGGAGCAAGCCGGATTCGAGACCAGCCTGGCTTTCAACCATGACGGCCATTTCGACGATTTCCTGTCTTTCGTGCGCCAGCAAGGCATCACGGCCGTCCCGCTGCCGCTGGCGGGCATCGCGGCGCCGCTGCGCGCGTTCGACGACTCGGCGATCCACGACGACCTGGCCGTTCTTTCCCGCTGGCTCGAGCTGCGCCGGACCATGCCCGCGCCACGCGTGGCGGCCTATTACAACACCGTCAGCCTGCACGACGGCAATCGTCCGCAGGGCAGCCCTCCCGGCCCGGGCAGCCTGGACACTTACAAGACGCGGCTGCTCAAGTTCCTCGACGATATCGACGGGTTCATCGGACAAGTCGAGCGCGCCGGCCGCCGGGTCGTCATCGTGCTGGTTCCCGAACATGGCGCGGCGATTCGCGGCGACAAGATGCAGATCGCCGGCCTGCGCGAAATCGCCACGCCGGCCATCACGCAGGTACCGGTCGGCATCCGCGTCGTCGGCCCGGAAGTGCGCCGCACCGGCGGCCGACTCGACATCACGGATTCCGTCAGCTACCTGGCGCTATCCCACATCGTGGCGCGCATGCTGGAAAAGCCGCCGTACGGCGCCGACGGCTTCTCGCCGAAAGATGTCGCCGCCGGTTTGCCGATCACTGAATTCGTCGCGGAGAACAACCAAAGCGTGATGCTGCGGCATGGCGACAGATATTTCTTGCGCCCGGACGATAAAGCCGGCTGGAAGGAATACGCGGCGGCGGCACGCTGACGCCGCGCCAGTCCTTCTCCCGGAGCTCAGAAGCCGCTCTCCCCAACCGCAGTCGATGGCGCGGAGGCGTCGGCCACTTCTTCCGACACACGACGCAAGTCCTTGGGAGCGGACTGTTCGAAGCGAAGAATATTGCTGCGTTCCACCAGGCCGGATTTCACATTGTCGTCCAGCGTCCGACTGGCGACGATATTCGTCGGCCGCGAATCGCCGTCGCGGACATTCCCGGGCACCGCCATTTCGTTGACGATATTGGAAGCCGCCGCGCGCAGTTGCCTGACGCCGGTGCCGGCAAACTTGACGCGCTGCCGATACGGCGGCGCCCCTTCCCGCGTCGCGATGGCGCCGCCGCTGCCGTGCGCGTTCTCGGTCCGCCCTGGCATGCAGAGCATGAGCGACATCGCGGCGGCGATAAACATGCGCATGGCAATCGAAAGAAAGGAACGGGGCCGGCTTCGATTGTTGTCAGGGCGGCATCCCGCACCGGCCCAGTGCGGCCGCCTCTCTTCAAAAAGTATAGGCGGCACCAGATACGACACCAACTTCACGATTGTTCACAATTTACAACGACGCCTATAAGTAGTTGAAAAACAAGAGCTTTTGCGCCACAAAAGCCGCGATTCATTTGCCGTCGAAAATGTTTCGGCGTAGCATTTCCCAAGAGCATCGCCTATCTTGAATGCAAGGCTCATGAGAGAAAAATCATGGCGGATAACACGACAACACAAGGGGAGAACGCGGCTGCCGATCAGCTCGACCTGGAAAAGTATCTCGAGCAGCGCGAAAAGATGGAGTCGCTGTTCGCGGAGAAATTCACCAAGACGCTGACAGTCGTATTTACCGATCTCAAAGGCTCTACCACGATCGCCGAAAACGAGGGCGACCTGGTGACGCGCACTTTGATCAAGCACCACAACGAGATCGTCTTCCCCGCCGTCAAGGAAAACAACGGCGTCTTCGTCAAGTCGATAGGCGACGGCACGCTCTCCTACTTCGAACATGCGCAGGACGCCGTGCGCGCCGCCGTGCGCATCCAGAAAGGCATGGATGCGCTCAACATGTCGAAGAAATTCAAGACGCCGGTGCTCATGCGCATCGGCATGCACACCGGCCGCTGCGTGGTCGAGAAGAACGACATCTTCGGCGACGTGGTCAACACCGCGTCGCGCTTCGAGTCGTCCGCCCATGCCGGCGAAATCTATCTCTCCGAAGACACGTACAACGCGCTGTCCGACCGATCGGAAATCTATTGCCGGTTCGCCGAACAAGTCATGTTGAAGGGAAAGAAGGAACCCTTCAACGCCTACAAGGCTTTCTGGAATCCGCAGGAAATCGAGATCGACAAGCATGAGCAGTCGGCCGCCGCCGCGGCTGCGCCGGCGGCCCCGGCCGCGGCATCGTCGCCGAACATGAAATTCGTCTGGATCGGCGTCGCCGTGGCCGCACTGATCCTGCTTGCCGTCCTCGGCCCGAATTTTTTCGGCGCGTCGCAGACGACGGAAGACAAGCGTTCGATCAGCCATTCCGTGTCGGCGCCGGAAACGTCCCGGGGACGCTGAGGCGAGAAGAGAAACACGGGAGGGCGCGTGGCGCGGCTTGGCCGCCGCGCCATGATCGTCGGTTATTGCAGGCGGTATCGGGGTGCATCACATGAGGTCGCTGCCGTTAAAACTCGATTGGCGCTGCCGTGCCTGGCAATTACCGACGGCGGTCGTGCTGGGCGCGGCGCTCGTCTATTCGATCCATTTTTCCGGCAGCTATTTCAGCTTCGCGCATCAGATCGGACTGGGCTGGGCCTGCCTGTTCTCGCTTTACTTCCTGTACAAGTTCAGCTTCGCCGAGCGCCAGCCGTGGCGGCTGCTGTTCATCCTGCTCGCGGCCTTCCTGGCCATGCGCTATCTGCTGTGGCGCACGTTCGACACCCTGGTCTATGTCGGGCCGTTCGATTTCCTCGCCATGATCGTGCTGTACGCGGCCGAGGTCTATGCCATCGCGATCTTCTTCATGGGATTGTTCATCAACGCCTGGCCGCTGGTGCGCCGGCCGCTGCCCCTGTCCGGCGATCCGCAGCGTCTGCCGAGCGTCGACGTGCTCATCCCCACCTATAACGAACCCGACGACATCGTGCTGGCCACCGCGACCGCGGCGACCCAGATCGATTATCCGAAGGAAAAGCTGCACATCTACATCATCGACGACGGCGGCACCGAGAAAAAGCGCAATCACCCGACCAACGGCATGGCGGCCTGGGAACGCCATTACCGCATGCGGCGCATGGCCGAGAGCCTCGGCATCGGCTACCTGACGCGCGAGACCAATCAGCACGCCAAGGCCGGCAACATCAACCACGCGCTGCATTACACGAGCGGAGACCTGATCCTGGTCCTCGATTGCGACCACGTGCCGACGCACGACTTCCTGAAGAACACGGTCGGCCACTTCATCGCCGACCCGAAACTTTTCCTGGTGCAGACCCCGCATTTCTTCATCAATCCCTGCCCGGTCGAGAAGAATCTCGAGGGCTTCGCCAATCCGTCCGGCGAGAACGACATGTTCTACCGCACCATCCATCCGGCCATGGATGCCTGGAACGCCAGCTACTTTTGCGGCTCGGCGGCGGTCCTGCGCCGCAAGTGCCTGGAGGAGATCGGCGGCATCTGCGGCAACACGATCACGGAAGATGCGGAAACCGCGTTCACGCTGCATAGCCACGGCTACAACAGCATCTATATCAACCGCCCGATGGTGTGCGGCCTGTCGCCGGAATCGTTCGACGATTATGTCATCCAGCGCTCGCGGTGGGCGCAAGGCATGACGCAACTGGTGCTGCTGAACAATCCGCTCAAGACCCCCGGTCTCTCCCTGCCGCAGCGGATTTCGTATTTCAATTCGAGCTTCTTCTGGCTGTTCGGCTTCGCCCGCTTCATCTACTTCGTCGCGCCGGCCTGCTACCTGCTGTTCGGGCTGAACATCTACGACGCCTCATGGCTGCAGATCCTCGCCTACGCGCTGCCGTTCGTGCTGTCGACCTTCATCGTGATGAACTGCTTCTACAAGGGCACCCGGCAACCGTTCTTTTCGGAGATCTATGAAAGCGTCCAGTCGATGTTCCTGATCCCGGCGGTCATCTCCGTGCTGCTGCATCCGAGGAAGCCGTCGTTCAAGGTGACGCCGAAGGGATTGATGAACGAGCGCAACCAGCTGAGCCCGATGTCGGCCCCGTTCTTCCTCGTCATCCTGGTCAACATCCTCGCGCTGGTAATGGCCGGCATCAGCTGGGTGCGCGAACCGATACTGCGCGACGTCATCGCCGTGACCGGGGCCTGGTGCGTCTACAACCTGTATCTCGCGCTGGTGTCGCTCGGCGCGTTCTGGGAACGCCGGCAGATCCGCAAGTTCCACCGCATCAACGCCAGCGGCCCGATTTCGGTGCGTTTCCCGCGCATGAACACGACCGCGAACGGATGGGTGAAGGACGTCTCGCTGTCAGGCATCGGCTTCGAAATCAGGGAGACTTTCCCGATCAAGCCGCAGGAACGCGTGATCCTCACTGTCAAGGACAGCTACGGCAAGGAATACCGCTTCGAGAGCCGGATCCAGCGCACCATCAGGAAGGGCGACAAGACATTCTGCGGCGGCGAATTCGTCGAAAGCCTGGTCTCCTACCCGAACGTCGTCAGCTTCGTGTTCGGCGACAGCCAGCGCTGGGTCGACAACTGGGCGCAGAAATCCCGCTCGCGCGGCAGCGCCCGCATGCTCTGGTATTTCCTGAAGATGGGCGTGAAGGGCGTGGTCGAATGCACGTACTCGATGCTCAAGCAGGCCTTGATCGCGCTCTGGAAGCTGTTCGTCAAATGGTTCGCGACGACCTATCTGCGCGACCGGATCATCGCGGTCTGCTGCTGGCTCGGCTACAGGTTCTACCTGGCCTTCGTCTGGATGGTCGAGCAGTACGAACGGCGGCATGCCCGCAAATTCCATCGTATCGACGCGACCGGCACGGCGACCGTCGATTTCCCGCTGCACAATGCGCATCTGATCGGCAGGCTGTCGGACGTCTCGCTGACCGGCCTCGGCGTCGTGCTCGACGTGCCGTTCAAGCTGAAGGACGACGAGCCGGTGATCATCGACGTGCTCGACAAGGACGGCCACGCGCACCACCTGGACTGCACCATCAAGCGCGCGATCGCCCGCGACGGCCATCTGCTGTGCGGCGCCGAATTCAATATCGACATGCACTCGTTCCCCGAGATCGTCCAATACGTCTACGGCGAAAGCCTCAAGGATCTGGTCCTGCATGCAGTATGGGAGCCCAAGCATGGCTAGAGCGTGCCCCCTTTTACGGCGCAGAGCACGCTTCCTATTGTCCGCTTTGGTTTTACTCGTCCTGCTTGCCGTCTCCGCCGCCCATGCGGAAAGCGTGAAAGTGCCCCTGCAGAAGCTCACCGCCCTGCCCGCCATCGAACTGAAATGCGTCAACGGCTCGCAGAGCCTGTCGATACCGCTGCCGGAACGCTGGAACGTGCGATCCGCGGTGCTGACGCTGCGCTACAGCGTCTCGAACAACCTGATCGGCGAAGTGTCGCAGATGACGGTCAAGATGAACGGCGAGCCGGTGGCGCAGACCAAGCTCAGCCCGCAGGCGCCGAACGTCGAGGTCGCCATCGACATACCGATCGGGCTCATGAAGTCCGGCTACAACACGCTGTCGTTCCACGTCGCCCAGCATTTCTCGCGCCAGCAGTGCGAACCGCCCTGCGCGCCGGACCTGTGGACCAACATCAGCGTCATCGATTCATTCCTGCAGTTCGAATACGACCTCAAGCCGTTGCCGCTCAAGCTCGGCGCGGCTTCGGCCATGATCTTCGACCCCACCCAGTTTCCCGAGGTCGAGGTCCATATTGTGACCGAGAACCTGGCCGCCGATTCGGCGACGCTGGCCACCGTCGTGGCGTCCGGCATCGCGCGCCGTTTCGACTATCGCAAGGTCAAGTTCAGCGTGTCGCGCGAGATCAGGCCGGGGATCGACAACGTGCTGATCGGATCGCGCAATTTCGCGCGCAAGATCCTCGGCGGCGACGTCCAGCTGTCCGAAGGCGACGGCGGCCTGCTGAAGATATTCCATCTGCCCGGCGCGAACGGAGAACCGGACCGGCTGCACGCCTTGATCGCCATCGTCGACGACCGGCTGGCGGCGCTGAAGGTCGCGGCCTCCACGCTCGCCAACATGTCGCTGCCCTATCCCGACACCGACGAGCTGCACGCGATCGAATTCAGCATGCCGGACCTGAGCATGTACAGCGGCCGTCACGTGCTCGCCTCCGACAAGCCCTACGACTTCAAGACGCTCAACCTGTCCACCCGCACCTTTCGCGGCCTCAACGCCGAATCGATCGAACTCTCGTTCCGCCTGCCCGCCGACTTCCTGATCAAGCAGAACCACTACGCCAAGCTCTCGCTCAATTTTTCCTACGGAGCCGGACTGAAGAACAACTCGGCGATCAATATCGCCGTCAACGGCAAGGAACTGCGCGCCATCCACCTGGACAACGCCAGCGGCAATTTCATCGACGGCTACAAGGTCGACATACCGACCTTCGTGTTCAAGCCCGGCACCAACACGATCAGCTTTTCGCCGTCGCTCAATACGACCGGCGGCCTGTGCGAGACCCAGCAGTACGACGGCCTGTTCGTCACGATCTACGAAAACTCGACCCTGCATTTCCCGCCGATGCCGCATTTCGTCGAATTGCCGAAGATCGAACTGTTCGCGCTCAACGGCTTTCCGTTCACGCGCTGGCCGGACGGCTACGAGACGCTGGTATACCTGCCGCAGCAGGACGACGTGTCGCTCGCCACGGCGCTCGACATCGTCGGCATGATCACTCAAAGGAACGGCTTTCCGCTGTTCGGCACGCAAGTCGTGTACACCGATCCCAAGGGGTGGGGCGGAGAGATCCTGGTGGTCGGAAAGGTGAGCAATATTCCGCGCAAGTTCATGGAAGCCGCCCCGTTGAAGCTGGCGGAAACCTCGGTCGTTCCCTATCCCACGATCCGCAGCTGGAACGCCGAGACATCGATCGCCTACAGCCGGCAGCGCAGCGGTCTCGGCCAGGGCGTGGGTGTGATCATGCAGTTCGAGTCGCCCTATAGCCTGGGCCGATCCGTCCTCGTGTTCACGGCCCACAACGACGAAGGATTGGCCGCGCTCGGCGATGCGATACTCGATCCCGGCGTCCAGGGCGGCATCACCGGCGATCTGGTCTTCATCGATCTCACCAATCCGAAATATCCGGTCACCTCGCTACGGGTCGGCAAGAAATACACGACCGGCAACAAGGGAGATATCTCCCTGATCGATTCCTTCCTGTATGCCAACAGCTATGTGTTCTACATCGCGGTCGCCGCCGCGCTCTTCGGCCTGGTGGCGCTCGGCTATTGGCGGCTGCGGGTGTTCCGGGCCAAGCGCGCCGGCGGCAAGCCCGCGCCGTGAACACGGGCGCGTTCCCCGCCGCCGCTCGGCATGGCGGGCGGGCGCCGTTCCTTACTTGGTGCCGAACAGCCGATCGCCCGCATCCCCGAGACCCGGCACGATGTAGGCATGGTCGTTCAGATGCGAATCGAGCGACGCGACGTAGATCTTCACGTCCGGATGCGCTTCCTGCACCACCGTCACGCCTTCCGGCGCCGCCACCAGCGCGAGGAAGACGATCTGTTCGTCGGCGACGCCGCGCTTCTTGAGGACATCGATCGCATGCACCGCCGAGTAGCCGGTCGCCAGCATCGGATCGCACAGGATGAAGGTGCGGTCGGCCAGGTCCGGCAGGCGCACCAGGTATTCCACCGGACGATGCGTCGCCGGATCGCGGTAGACGCCGATATGGCCGACGCGCGCCGACGGCACCAGTTCGAGCAGGCCGTCGCTCATGCCGATGCCAGCGCGCAGCACCGGCACCACGACCAGCTTCTTGCCGGCGATGACGGGCGCGTCCATGCTTTGCAGCGGCGTCTCGATCGTCATCGTCGTCAGCGGCAGGTTGCGCGTGATCTCATACCCCATCAGCAGCGTGATCTCGCGCAGCAGCTCGCGGAAGGTGCGCGTCGAGGTCTCGCGGTCGCGCATATGGCTCAGCTTGTGCTGGATCAGCGGGTGATCGAGGATATGCAGATTGGGAAAGCGGGGATCTTTTCTCATGATTGGCTCGTTTATCTGTCGGCCGGAAAGGGAATTTCGGGCGGGGAATTTCGGACGGGCATGATTATATCAACCTCCGTCCGGCGCAAAATCGCGCGAACTCCGTCCGGACGGCGCACTCCAATTTGCGCCGCCGCGTTCGCAACGTCTTTCGCATGACGAAAACGATCCGCTCCGACGCCCGGCACCATCATCGAGACATGCCGGAGACGACCATGGTACCGCGATACCGCTACAGATCCACCAACCCGTTCTTGATCTGGACCACGCTGACGTTGAAAACCTGGGAAATGATGCTCGCCTCGGCGCAAGTCATCGGCCACCGCACCGGCCGCATGGCGCTGGCCGGACCGGCGCCCGACGCGCGCGATCGGCGCGAGTTCCATCGGATGGGACAGGAGAAACTGGAAGCCGCGGCGGAATCCCTGCAAGCGATCGGCTTGCGCGTGTACGCGATGAATCAGCAGATCGCCCTTCTGGCATACCGGCAATTCGTAGCCAGCGTCGGCGGTTTCATGGCGCTCGCCGGCAGCCGCAGCATGGCGCACACGGCGAAGCTGCAATCCGACCTGATGCGCAACGCGATGTCGCATGCCGCCTCTGCGCTGAATCAGCTCGGCGGCGCGGTCGCCCGGACCGCGCACAAGGGCTTGATGCCGATCCACTCGCGCGCCACGGCGAATGCCCGCCGCCTGGCGCGCAGCAGGCGTTAGCGCCTGCCAGTATCCGTTTGGATCGAGGGTCTATCCAAGGATCGTCCTATGCCGCCGTCCCGAACGAGTAGTCCGACAGCAAGCGCTCGAATTCCTCGGTCGTCACCGGAGGGCTGAAATAGTAGCCCTGCATTTCGTGGCAACCCGTCTCCCGCAGGAACTTCATCTGCTCCTCGGTTTCCACGCCTTCGGCCACGACGCGCATGCCCAGCGCGCGCGCCATGGCGACGATCGCCTGGGCAAGGGCGGCGGCATCGCGGTTGTCGGGCAAGCCCCTGATGAAAGAGCGATCGACCTTCAGGTTCTCGATGGGGAAACGCTGCAGATAGGACAGCGACGAATAACCGGTGCCGAAATCGTCGATCGAGAAACGGATGCCCAAGCCGGTCAGAGCGTCGAACACCGGCATCAGGCGCTCGCTGTCCCCCATCAGCAGGCTTTCGGTGATCTCGAGGTCGAGCGCTTGCGGCGCGAGGCCGCTGCGCTGCAGGATATCGATTACGCATGTCACCAGGCGCTCGTCCTGGAACTGGCGCGCCGACAGGTTGACGGCGATATGCATGTTCGGCGCAAGCCGCTCGCGCCACGCCGCCGCCTGGAGGCAGGCCTGCTCGATCACCCAGGCGCCGATCGGAACGATGAGCCCGGTCTCTTCCGCGATAGGAATGAATTCGACCGGCGAGACCCTGCCGGCGTCCGGACTGTCCCAGCGCAGCAGCGCCTCGGCACCGATGATGAGCCCGGACTCCAGATCGACTTTCGGCTGATAGTGCAATTCGAATTCGCCGTGCTCCAGCGCGCGGCGCAGGTTCTTCTCCAGTTGATAGCGGCGCCGGGCGCGCTCATCGAGCTGGCTCGTGAAGAAACGATAGTTGTTGCGGCCCGCCTCCTTGGCCGCATACATCGCCGCGTCGGCGCAACGCAACAGCGTCGGCCCGTCGGCGCCGTCGTCGGGATAGATGCTGATGCCGATCGATACGCCGAGAAAATACTCGTTTCTGTCCAGGTTGAAAGGTTCGGCCAGGATTTGCCGCACCCGCTCGCACAGCCGCGAGATCACGGAGGCATCCGCGAAATCCTCGGCCAGTATCACGAATTCGTCGCCGCCGAGCCGCGCCAGCGTATCGCGCCGGCCGACGCAGGACGACAAGCGTCCTGCCACGAGCCGCAGCAGGCGGTCTCCGGCCTCGTGGCCGATCGAATCGTTGATGTGCTTGAAATGGTCGAGATCGAGAAACAGCACCGCGATGCGCGCGTCCTCGTCCCGCGCCGTCTCGGCATGCCGCAGCGCGTCGCCCAGGCGTTCCGAGAACAGGGTCCGGTTGGGCAGTCCGGTCAGCGCATCGTGCGTCGCCATGAATTCGAGCTGCCGCTGCGCTTCCCTGGCCGCGCTGATGTCGGTGAAGGAAATCAGCACGGCGTTCGGCTCGGTTTCGCCCGCGCGCCGGATCGGCAGCACGTTTTCGGAGATCCAGACCGTCGCTCCGTCGTGCATCTCGACGCCCACGGTCAGATCGAGAATCGGCGCGCCGGTGCGCAGCACGATCTGGGACGGCAATTCGTCCCTGGGTATCTCGGCGCCGTGCTCGTCGACGATGCGCTTGAAATAGGTTCCGCGCCGCATGCCGAGCGCCGCGCCGGGCGTCAGGCCCAGGATGCGTTCGGCGCTCGGATTGCAGGCGACGATCGTGCCGTCGCGCGCCTGCACCACGATGCCTTCGGTGAGGCAGGTCACGACGGAGCGATAACGATCCTCGCTTTCCTGCAGGCTGCGTTCGATCCTGTCCTTCTCGATCGCCACGCCGACCAGGTGCGTCACGTCGGAAATCAGGGCGAACTCCCGCTCGTCCGGTTCGCGCGGCTCCATGCCGTAGATCGCGAACGCGCCCGCCGGCGTCCCCGAAGCGCCGCGGATCGGCATCGACCAGCATGCGCGCAGCCCGTACCGCAGCGCCAGACCGCGATAATTCTCCCAAAGGGGATCGACGGCGATGTCGGCCGCGATCACCGGACGGTTGCCATGGATCGCCGTACCGCACGAACCGGCGCACGGCCCGATCTCCAGCCCGTCGATCGCATCGTTATAGGCTTGCGGCAAGGACGGCGCCGCACCCACATGGACATGCCGGCCATCGAAGTCGAGCAGCAGGATCGAGCAGCGCATGCCGTTCCGCAGCAGCTCCTCCGTCCCCAGGCAGGTTTGCCGCAGCACTTCGTCGAGAGGCGTGCCGAGCGCGACCATCTCGAGGATCGCCTTTTCGTGATGCAGGAAAGCGCGCGCGCGGTTCGCCTCTTCGGCGAGAACGCGATGCCGGTCTTCGCTCATGCGCAGAGCGGCCTCGGCCTCTTTGCGCTGCGTGATTTCGCGGGCGATCGCCTGGATCGCGATCCGGCCCTGGTAGGTGAACGGCGCGGAACGCGACTCGACTTCCACCGCCGTTCCGTCGCGGCGCAGATACTTCAGCTCCATCGGCGGAGCCGCCTCGCCGGTGGCGAACATATGCGCGACGCGCGCTTCCACTCTGGCGAGAAAGTCGGGATGGATGAGGTCGGCGAGCGCGAGGCCAAGCACCTCGGCGACGGACGACGCCCGCAGCAATTCGACGGCCGCTCGATTGACGTAGATCAGTCGCCCGTCCTGCATGACGAACATCGCGTCCGGCGAAAGCTGGATCAGCGCCTCGAAACCGTGCGCCTCGAAGCCTTCGTCTGGGATCGCTTTCTCCAACGCCGCGGCTTTGACGTCCATGGGTACCATACGGAGAATTGTATCCCTTGTATGGATGCAAATGAGCGTCGGCCCGGCGCGACGGCGCGGTTTCCCCGGATTAGTTGCATTATCGCGTCACCGGGGATGGGCGGCGGGCGGTCGGCTCTCCTTGCTGTCGAGGCGAGCCTGTCATGAACAGGGGCTTCGGAGGAACGCGCACAAGCCAGGTTCGCGTTTCCGGCCCGATCGACGGCACCATCTTGCCTCCTTGACATGCACCCCGTAGCGGAATCCTATCGTTTCAGCGAAGCCTTCATCGCCTTGAATTTCCGATAGAAGTCCGGATCGCCCTTTATCAGTTCCCTGTAGTAAGACTCGTTTATCCAAATACCCAATATGCTCTCTCCATGCGCGTTCCGTATCGTCTTCAACAGAGCGGCCTTCGCATCCTTGGAAAGAGAGGCCGCCGCCGCGGTGACAATCTGCACGTAGGCAAGAACAGCCGACTTGTTTTTCCTCTGCAAAGCCCCCGTCAACCCCGGAACTCCATATGTGTTTTTTGCCGCCAGCAATTCGCCCCAGTGACGTGCCGGGGCCAGTTTGAGCAATTCCCCGAAAGCTTTCACCGCTTCGGTACAGCCGTTCCAAAGAGCTTGATAGAGTCCCGGCGTCCCATGGGTATTTTTCGCCGCCAGCAATTCGACCCGCTGATTTTCCGGGATCAATTCGAGCAGGCCCGCGAAGGCTTTCACTGCGTCAGCGCGACCATTGTAGAGAGCCGTATAGAGTCCCGGCATCCCATCGCGATTTTTCGCCCTTAGCAATTCGGCCCTTCGATTCTCCGGGATCAGCTTGAGCAATTCCCCGAAGGCCTTCACTGCTTCAGCGTGACCACGACGGAAAGCGGCGTTGAGCGCCGGCCCCAGGACTGGATTGCAAGCTTTCTTGGTAAGTAACTCTACGATCTCCTCACCGGATATATTCATCTTTTCCCATAATTTGGCAATATGACGAATGTGGGCCGCGTCGCCATACCGCAATGCGCCATAGATACTATTGGCCTGAACCTGCGGGTTGGACTCAACCAATCGACCCGCGAACTCGTCCGCAAACCGCGCGGGAACACCTGTTACCGAAAACGTGTCGGGGGGCATCTTATATTTCAGTTCCATGAAATACCGCAATTTCAATTTGGTGATGGTCGTTTCGTCGTGCATGAGAAATTTTTCACGCATCATGTTCGACGTGATATTGGGATCGTGAAGCCCGACGTGAACCACTCCCTTATCTTTGTGAATATGCAGGGTCATGGCATGACTGCGTTCTTTACTAGAGCGGAAACTCAACCGGTAATTGGCCGCCTCGCCGTTTTTCAACATGCCAGCCAGTTCATAGACCAATCTGCCGAATTGAGCGTCGCTGCACTGTACATTGGAAGAAAAAAATTCTTCATCACTGAGTTTCTCCAGGCTTGCATATCCGAGGCGATTGAGGAATTTTTCCGCGGTATCCTTTTGGGAAAATTTCGTCAACCGCTCCTTGAACGCCTGATGCGTCGATAGCGAGCCGTCCTCTCCCTTTTGACCCGCGCATCAGGCACACCCAGCTCCGGAAAGGAAGATCATGAAAATCCATCCTCCGCTCTATTTGCTCTGCGCACTGGCGCTCTCCGGCTGCGCCGAACGCGACAGGGATGTCTTCCCCGGCTATGCGGAAGCCGACTATGTCCGCCTCGCCAGCCCGATCGGCGGCACGCTGGCAAAACTGCATCTGCGGCGCGGCGACAAGGTCACACGGAATGCGCCTGCCTTCGCGCTCGAACAAGAAAACGAGCGCGCGGCGCGCATGGAAGCGGCGGCCCGCGTCGAACGCGCGCAGGCAGTACTCGCCAACCTGAAAAAGGGCCGGCGTCCGGACGAGATCGCCACGCTGCTGGCGCAGGCGGACCAGGCGCGCGCGGCGCTACGGCTTTCGACGGCCGACTTCGCGCGCCGCAAGCAACTCGTCGCCACCGGTTTCGTGTCCCATGCCCGGCTCGATGAGGCGCGCGGCGCCGTCGAGCGCGACCAGGCCCGGTTGAAGGAAGCACAAGCGCAATTGCGCCTCGCGCGGCAAGGGGCACGAGGCGACGAGATCCGCGCCGCCGAACGAGACCTGGATGCAGCGCAAGCCCAGCTCGCGCAAGCCGACTGGAGGCTCGAACAGAAAACCCTGCGCGCGCCGGCCGCCGCCGAAGTCGTAGATGTCCTGTACCGCGAAGGCGAACTGGTGCAAGCGGGCATGCCGGTCGTCACGCTGCTGCCGCCGGAGAACATCAAGGCGCGCTTCTTCGTGCCGGAACCTCTGCTCGGCACCTTGCGGCTCGGCCAGGAAGTGAGCCTGCGCTGCGACGGCTGCGGCAATCCGATTCCCGCGAAGATCAGCTATATCGCGCCGAACGCCGAATACACCTCGCCGCTCATCTACAGCAAGGAGAACCGTTCGACGCTGGTGTTCATGATCGAGGCGCGGCCGGCGCTCAGCGATGCGCCGCGCCTGCATCCGGGCCAGCCGCTCGAGATCCGCCCGGGCGCCGGCACCGCGCAAGCGGCGGCGAAGAGCGCATCATGAACGCGCCCGCCGGCGACATCATCGACGTCCGCGGCCTGACCAAGCGCTACGGCGACCGTGTCGTGGTCGATCGTTTCGACATGCGCGTGCCGCGCGGCCGCATCTACGGTTTCCTCGGCCCCAACGGCAGCGGCAAGACCACCACCATCCGCATGCTGTGCGGCTTGCTGACGCCGGATGCCGGCGAAGGGACCTGCCTCGGCCACGACATCCGGCGCGAATCCCATCTGATCAAGCGCCAGGTCGGTTACATGACCCAGAAGTTCGGACTCTATGAAGACTTGAGCATCGAGGAAAACCTGGACTTCATCGGACGCATCTATGAAATCCCGGAGCGCAAGGCCAAGGTCGCGGCGACCCTGGAACGCCTCGGCCTGGCCACGCGCAGGAAGCAATTGGCCGGCGCCTTGTCGGGCGGCTGGAAACAGCGGCTGGCGCTGTCCGCTTGCCTGCTGCACGAACCGCGCTTGCTGCTGCTCGACGAGCCGACAGCCGGCGTCGACCCGAAGGCGCGGCGCGAATTCTGGGATCAATTGCACGAACTCTGCGCAGGCGGGCTGACGGTCCTCGTCTCGACGCACTACATGGACGAAGCCGAACGCTGCCACGAGCTGGCCTATATCGCCTACGGCCGCCTGCTCGCGCACGGCAGCGCGGAGCAATTGATCGCGAGCGCCGGCCTCGCGACGTGCGAGATCACGGGCGCCGGACTCACTCAATTGGCGCGTGCACTGCGCGCCGATCCGCGCATCCGTACCGTCGCACCGTTCGGCGCCGCGTTGCATGCCAGCGCGGCGACGCCGGAAGAGCTGGAAGCCGCCCTGGCCGCTCATCGCGGCGGCGATATCCGCATCGAACCGGTGGCGCCCAATCTCGAAGACATCTTCATCGCCTTGATGCAGGAGGCGAAAGACAACTATTCGTCCTGAAGCCATGAACTGGTCCCGTTTCCTCGCCATCCTGATCAAGGAATTCCGCCAGATCCGGCGCGACCGGCTGACCTTCGCCATGATGGTCGTCATCCCGATCGTGCAACTGATCCTGTTCGGCTATGCGATCAACACCGACCCCAAGGGCTTGCCGCTGGCAGCGGTGATCGCCGACGAGAGCGAGTTCTCGCGCAGCTTCATTGCCGGGCTCGAGAATTCGCAATATTTCCGCGTGACCCATCGTCCGCGCGGCGAGGCCGAGGCGAACCGCCTGCTGGCAAGCGGCGAGGTCCAGTTCGTGCTCGTCATTCCGCCCGGCTTTTCGCGTCAGCTGCTGCGCGGCGAACGCCCCGCCCTGCTGCTCGCAGCGGACGCCACCGATCCGTCCGCCTCCGGCAACGCGCTGGCCGCGCTGAACGCCATCGGCCGCCAGGCGCTGGCGCGCGACTTCGGCGGCAGCACCGCCCGGCTGCAGATCGCGGACGCGCCCTTCGACTTGCGCATCCAACGCCGCTACAACCCGGAAGGCCTGTCGCGCTACAACATCGTGCCCGGCCTGCTCGGCGTGATCCTGACGATGACGATGATCATGATGACGGCGCTCGCCATGACGCGCGAGCGCGAACGCGGCACGATGGAAAACCTGCTGGCGACGCCGGCCAAGCCGTTCGAAGTCATGGTCGGCAAGATCGTGCCCTACATCCTGATCGGCTATGTCCAGGTGACGGTGATCCTGACGGCGGCGCGCTTGATGTTCGAGGTGCCGATGCTCGGCAGCGTCGCCCTGCTGTCGCTGGCGCTGATCGTGTTCATGGCCGCCAATCTCGCGGTCGGTTTCACGTTCTCGACGATCGCGAAGAACCAGTTGCAGGCGATGCAGCTGACCTTTTTCTTTTTCCTGCCCTCGATGCTGCTGTCCGGCTTCATGTTCCCGTTTCGCGGGATGCCGGGCTGGGCCCAGGCGCTCGGCGAAATCCTGCCGCTCACGCATTTCCTGCGCATCGTGCGCGGCATCCTGCTCAAGGGGAACGGTTTCGCGGAGATCGCGCCCAGCCTGTGGCCGATCGGCGCCTTCATGACCGTCGCCGCCATCGTCGCGATGCTGCGCTACCGGCGTACGCTGGATTGACCCGATCGGCCGCTTCCGATCCGCTGCCGATCCGCTTGCGGCGGACAGGAGCGGGTGAGCGGCATGAATATGGGATTGACATTTTCCCAACGGCCGGCGATCTTTCTCCGGTCTCACCAGCCAACCAGGGAATCCAATCAATGACATCGTCTTACGCAGCAGCGGCCAATCCGTTCGACCACGCCTTCGGGGGCGACACCCCGCCCGCCCCGGCCCGGCCGGAACCCTTCGCCTTCACCGGCACCGGCAGCGAGTACTTCCGCATCTGGATCGTCAACCTGTTGTTGACCATCCTCACGCTCGGCATCTATTCGGCCTGGGCCAAAGTACGCCGCGAGCGCTATTTCTACGACAATACCCGGCTCGCCGGCAGCAGCTTCGAATACCACGGCAACCCGGTCGCCATCCTCAAGGGACGGATCGTCGCCGTGCTCCTGTTCGGCGGCTACAACCTCGCTTTCGAATATTCGGCGACCGCCGGCTTCGTGATGTTCGGCCTGTTCCTGCTGGCGTTTCCGTGGCTGATGTGGAAGAGCCTGCAATTCAAGCTGCAGAATTCCAGCTATCGCGGCATTCGCTTCGGCTTTCGCGGTGGCGCCGCCGGCGCCTATGTCGCCTACCTCTTCTATCCGGCGCTCGCCGTCCTCAGCCTGTATACGCTGGCGCCGCTGGCTCACCAGCGCATCAAACGTTTCCAGCATACGGAAAGCCGGTACGGATCGACACATTTCTCCTTCGACGCCGGCGTCGGCGGTTTCTACGTGGTGTACCTGATCGGCTTCGGCGTCATGCTCGCCGGCCTGGTCGCGCTCGGCCTCCTCTTCGGCGGCACGCTGGCCGCGCTCTACGCCGCGGGCGGCAAGGGGGGACTGCCGGCCGCGTTCACGATGACGATGATGTTCTTCGCGATCTACGCCTGGGTCTTCCTGCTTATCCCGATCATGATGACGCTGATGCAAAACCTGATCTGGCGCCATACCCGCCTCGGCGAGCATGCGTTCAAGTGCGAGATGAAGTGGACGCGCGTCGCCTACATCGCCGTCACCAACATTGCCGGCATCCTGCTCACGCTCGGGCTGTTCATTCCGTTCGCGAAGGTGCGCATGATGCGCTATCGGCTGGAGTCCATGACGCTGCTGCCGCACGGCGACCTCGATCATTTCATCGCCGAGGCGCAGCGGGAAACCACGGCGGCCGGCGAAGGCATGGCCGACCTGCTCGACTTCGACATGTCGCTGTAAGCATGGGAATCCCGGCCTACTATTTCGACGGCGCCACCTCGCGCCGCCACCGGGTCGAGCTGTCGGTGCAAGCCGGCGTCGCCGCGATCAGCGGCGATGTCCAGCGCCAGGCCGCGCTGTCGGAACTGCGGGTTTCCGAGCGCGGGCGCAATGCCCCGCGCAAGGTGACCTTCCCGGACGGCGCCTATCTCGAGGTGCTCGACAATGCGGCGCTTTCCGCGCTGCTGGCGGAAACCGGGCATCGCGATTCGTTCGTGGTCAGGATGCAGCAAAGCTGGCGCCTCACCGCCGCCGCCCTCGCGCTGACCATCGCCGTCCTGGCGCTCGGCTACCTGCATGGTCTGCCGGCGCTGTCGCGGGCGATCGCCTTTTCCCTGCCGGCGAAGGCCGAACAGGCGATCGGCGGCGAAGTCCTGGAATTCCTCGACAAGCACCTGCTCGCGCCCACGGCGCTCGACGCCGCGCGCCGGACGGCGATCGAAACCCGCTTCCGCGCGCTGGTGCCGCCGCGCGCCGATGCGCCGCCCTACGAACTGGTCTTCCGCAAGAGCAAGATCGGCCCGAACGCCTTCGCGCTGCCTTCCGGCCAGATCGTCTTGACCGATGAAATCGTGACGCTGCTCGGCGACGACGATGCCGTCATGGGCGTTCTCGCGCACGAACTCGGCCATCTGCACGAACGCCACCTGCTGCGCCGGATGATCGAAAGCACGGCCATCGGCATCGCCGCCACCGCCTTGCTCGGCGATGTCTCCGCGGTGATCGCCAACATCCCGACGCTGATGCTCGATTTGAAGTATTCGCGCGACGCCGAACGCGAGGCCGACGACTATGCCGTCGCCATGCTGCGCGCCAACGCGATTCCGGAAACCAAGCTGGCGTTGGTGTTCGAAAAGCTGGGCGGCAAATCGGGCGAACCGCCGCCCTATCTATCGAGCCATCCGCTGTCGTCCGAGCGCATTGCCCGCATCGGCGGCAAGGCGGGGCGTTAGTTCATCACTTGCTGGTTAAACATAGTTCAAAATCAATAAAATAAGGCTCTCATGTTCCGTACCAAAGCCTGTATTGAGATCATGCCGGCTTTACACCGGCTGCCGTCGGGTCCGTAAGCAGGTGTCGGCCCGACTGCTGCTGAAGCTTCTGTGCGGCCTCTGTTTTGACAGCGCTTTAATCAAACAACGAGGCTTCGAGCAGTTCGCTTTCGCTCATCTTCTCAATACCTACTTGCCATCCTCGAAGGCTGACTTTTTCTCGGCCGCTCACCACCACGCCTTTTGAGCGCAGCAGCACTGGGCGGTTTGAAGTCTGCTTCTGCAAGCCTACTTCGAGACGCCGTCTTCCATCTTCAGTACGGCGCCGCAAGCGCACGCTTGCGTTCGTGAAACATCGCAAAATTCAGGACAGGCTCAAGACACGCCCAAACTCAATGCTAGAGCTTGTGCAATAGCGGAAGCAGAAGTGTAAAACAAGAACCTTGATTTTCGATTGAGCGTACGAGTATTTCGCCTCCATGTTTGTGCACGATTCCGAAGGAAATCGACAACCCGAGCCCCGCGCCTTCACCAACGGATTTGGTGGTAAAAAATGGCTCGAATATGTGATCCATAGTTTCTTTTGACATACCGCAGCCGTTATCTTCGAATTCAATTTCCAAGTATTCGTCGACAATTCGGCTACGAATGATGAGCATCCCGTGCGTGTGATCGTCGGTACGCCTTTGCTTTGTCCGGATCGCCTGACGTGCATTGACGATGATGTTCATGAATACTTGGTTCAATTCACCGGGGTAGCACTCCAAGGTGGGGTTTGCTTCCAGTTCACAGGCGATTTTCATATCTCCCGCAAACTCGGATTGCACGAGATTTACGGTGGATTGCAAGCTTTCGCCTATCGCAATGGCCTTCTTTTCTACTTCGCCCAAGCGAGAGAATGTTCTCAAGTCCCTAACTAGATCGCGAATTCGCGTTGCTCCATGGATAATGGTGGAAACTTGCATGACCAGATTGCCGATGCCTTGATTAATACTGTTGCGAATTTTCGGGTCTATGTCGTCTCCAGCCAATTCAAGCAAAAATGATCGAAACTGCTCCAAATCCCTGGTAAGGGTTTGTGCCCCGCCAAGTATGAAATTCGTAGGGTTATTGATCTCGTGAGCAACTCCGGCAGTCAACGTTCCCAAAGACGCCATTTTTTCCTTCAGTACCAACTGTTGCTCCGCTTCTTCTAACCGCTTGTATGCATGGTCAGCGCGGCGCTTCAAAATACCAACAAGTATGGCGACCGATGGTACAGCTACTCCTAATATAAAAATCCATCGTAAGTGTTCTGTCGTATAGGAAAAAAGATGGCCCGGCATGGAAAGAAAGTACAGTGCATATGCAAGAGCAGCCGCTGCCGACAATAATCCGGGAATGAGCCCCCATTTGAATGCCGAAAAGACAACGGCAAGCTGGAATATCGGCGCGGGAATCGGGATTTTGAACGCAACACGGTTGATTAATTCGATGACTAATACCGTTGCGATGGTTAACGCAACTGCGCGTACCGAATCCAGAACAAGCTTTTGCTTCGACATGTCGAGCGTCCTAAGCAGGTTACCAAATAATTTTTGACGGTTTCGGTCCAATGGCATGAGTAGAAGGAACAGGCCATGGAGCGATGGAAACTGGGTGAGGCGGAGCAACGGCAGTTGTCGGCGGCGTTGCACCGGACACATGGTGCGCGGATATACAAGCGCGCGCAGGCCGTGCTGGAATGCAGCCGCAGCAGAAGCAAGAGCGAAGTGGCGCGATCGCTGAACATGGCGCGTGGTGTTCGGCTGCATGAATCTGGCGACGGGCCATCGGTTGCTCCTGGCGCGGCGACGACAACGCGCCGACGATTTCCAGGCGTTCCTGCATCTGGTGCAGCGGCAGTATCGGGCGTGACGGGTAGCGGCCGTGCTCGACCGCGATAGCAGCCCTAAGGCAGTTGTCATGGAGGAGGAGGCGCGTCGATCCGGCATCCGGTTGCTGTGGTTGGCAACGCGAGCGCCGGAACTGAACCCGATGGAGACGCTGTGGGGACAAGGCAAGAACACCATCTGCACGAACAAGCAATTCGCCTTGATCGACGAGCAAGTCGCTGGCTTCATCGGTCATGTCAGTAGCCTGTCGAATCGGAAAGCGCTGCGAACATCGGGCGTGCTGTCGGCGCATTTCTGGCTTAGACGTGTGTTGGAGATGAACTTTTTCAGCTGCTTAGTAGAAGCTGTGTTCAGCTCCTATGCGGAATGTAGCGGCTTCCTCTTGCTCGGTCAACGTTGGCTAACGCTCCGCGCACACCTCCCGCAGGCAGCCGCGCAACCATCGATGCGCCGGATCGGCATCCATGCGCGGATGCCAGAGCATGGATACCGTGATCTCCGGGGTAGCGACCGGAAGAGGAAAACCATGCATGCCGGCGCGCAGATTTCCGGTATGCCGCTCGGGAACGGTGGCGATCATGTCCGAGGACCGGGCGAGCGCCAGCGCGGCGGAAAAGCCGCCGACGATCGTGGCGATCCGCCGTTCGAGCCCGAGCGGCTTCAAGGCATCATCCATCGGCCCGGTGTCGAGCCCGCGCCGCGAGACCAGGATGTGCCTGCCCGACGCATAACGGGAAGGCGTGATCTTGCCCCGGCTCAGCGCGTGCCCCGCGCGCACGACGCCGATGAAGCGGTCGCGGAACAATATCCGCGTGCGCACCTCCGGACCGGTCGCCTCGCCGATGACGCCGGTTTCCAGGTCGACGCTGCCGTCGCGCAGCGCAGCGCTGTCCTTGTTCGATTTCTGCACGAAGCGCAGGCGCACGCCGGGCGCCTCCGCATCGACGCGGGCAATGAGGGCCGGCCCGAAATTTTCCACGAAGCCGTCGCTGGTGCGCAGCGTGAACGTCCGGACCAGCTTGTCGAGATCGGGCGTTTCGGCGGGACGGAGCACCGCTTCCGCGTCCTGCACCAGTTGGGCGACCCGCGCGCGCAGTTCGAGCGCCCGCGGCGTGGGAACGAGGCCGCGTCCGGCCCGGACCAACAGCGGATCGCCGGTCGTCGCGCGCAAACGGGCCAGCGCCCGGCTCATCGCCGACGGGCTCAGCCGCAAGCGCTGGGCCGCGCGCGCGACATTGCCTTCCGCGAGCAGCACATCGAGGGTCACAAGCAGGTTGAGATCGGGTGTCATGCGCCAACCATAGCATGGCTTGCGCGTGACATGGCGTCAAACGCACGAATAAAGTGCAAATGATGCGTCTTCCGCCATGTCACCTGGAGGGGTAGGCTTCTAGCCATGAGCCCATCCGGAGAGAAAACCATGTCGCAGCCGATCATCGAAGAACGAGAAGGTAAGGAAATTGAAAGTGCGGAACAGGCGGCGCCGACGGCCCCGTCGGTTCGATGGGCGCTTGCCGGCCTTTCGCTATCCATGCTGATGCCGGCGCTCGATACCAGCATCGCCAATGCCGGCTTGCCGGCGATGGCGCGAGCGTTCGCCGCTTCCTTCCAGGAAGTCCAGTGGATCGTCCTCGCCTATCTGCTCGCCATCACCACGCTCATCGTCGGCGTCGGACGGCTCGGCGACATCGTCGGCCGCCGCCGGCTGTTATTGGCCGGCATCGGCCTGTTCACCCTGGCTTCGCTCGCATGCGGCACCGCGCCCACGCTGCCGCTGCTGATCGCCGCCCGCGCGGCGCAGGGCCTCGGGGCGGCCATCATGATGGCTCTCGCCGTGGCCCTGGTCGGCGAGACGGTACCGAAGGCCAGGACCGGCAGCGCCATGGGGCTGCTCGGCACGATGTCCGCGATCGGCACCACGCTCGGCCCCTCGCTCGGCGGGTTGCTGATCGCCGGATTCGGCTGGCGGACGATTTTCCTGGTCAACGTGCCGCTCGGCATCCTGAATTTCCTGCTCGCCTACCGCTGCCTGCCGGCCGATCGCCGGGAACCGCAAACCGAACGGGCCGGCTTCGACGCCATCGGTACCCTGCTGCTCGCCCTGGCCCTCGCGGCTTATGCGCTCGCCATGACGATCGGGCGCGGCCAATTCGGCCCGCTCAACCTGGCGCTGCTGGCGGCGGCCGTCCTGCTCGGCGGGTGCTTCATGCTGGCCGAGACGAAGACGGCATCGCCCCTGCTCCGCCTGGCGATGTTCCGCGATCCGGGGCTGAGCGCGAGCCTGGCCATGAGCGCGCTGGTCGCGACGGTGATGATGGCGACGCTGGTGGTCGGGCCGTTCTATCTTTCCCGCGCGCTTGGGCTCGACGCGGCCGGCGTCGGGCTGGCGCTATCGGCCGGTCCGCTGGTCGCGGCGCTGACCGGCCTGCCGGCCGGGCGCGTCGTGGATCGTTTCGGCGCCCTTCGGATGACCGGCGCGGGGCTGATCGGCATGGGGGCCGGCCTGGTCGTCCTGTCCACGCTGCCGGAAAGATTCGGCGTCGCCGGCTACGTCGCCCCGCTCGCCGTCGTCACCGCGGCCTACGCGCTGTTCCAGGCGGCCAACAACACCGCCGCGATGACGGCTATCCCCCCTGACCGCAGGGGCGTCGTTTCCGGCATGCTCAGTCTCGCGCGCAATCTCGGGTTCGTCACCGGCGCTTCCGCCATGGGGGCGGTATTCGCAACGGCATCGGCGGCAACCGATATCACGACGGCGCATCCCGCGGCCGTTGCCGCCGGCACGCGCTTCACGTTCGCCATCGCGGCGATCCTGATCGCGGTCGCGATCGCCGTCGCGGCCGGCAGCGGTGTGCTCGCGCAACGCCTTGCGCGCGCCGCGGAAGCGCGCTGACGCCGGCCGCCGCCAAGGAAAGGCCGCCAGCTAGCGGGGAGGACGCTTGTGGAACGGCGGCGGCACGTGCGGATCGATGCGGATGTCGAGCAGCGTCGGTCCCTTGCGCGCGAAGATCTCGTCGAACGGCAGGCTCTCCAGGTCAGCCTGATTCCTCACTTCGTGCCCCGGTATGCCCATGCTCGCGGCCATCGCCTTGAAATTCACGGCCGGCAGCTCCGCGCCGATTCTTTCGCCGCCGTGCAGGATCTGACTGTGCTTCACCATGCCGAACGCGCCGTCGTTCAGCACCGCGAACACGACGCCCAGGCCCATCTCCTGCGCCACCGTGATCTCCTGGCCGCTCATCAGGCAGCTGCCGTCGTCGGTGATGCACACCACCGGCGCCTTGCGGTTGCCGTAGGCGATGCCGACGGCGACGCCGATCGCCCATCCCATCGTGGCGAATTCCATCGCCACCTGCAGCCACGGCCGCTCGAATGCCTGCCGCGCGCCGGCGGCGTCGAAGGTCTCCAAGGCCCGCACCGCCCAGGCCGCGCTGTTGCCGGTGTCCGCGACGACGCGGGTGGCGGCCGGGCAGACGCGCGACAGCGTCTTCATCAACCGCTCCGGATGGACTTTCGCCGACGGCGCGGGCGCCGCCTGCACGGCCTCGGCCTGCGGCGGCTGATCGGCGCGCGGCGCCGGCCGCCGCGTGTGCCGCATGCGCCGCTCGTCCTGCGCTTGCAGCAGGCGGCGCAACACGGCGCCGATGTCGCCGCCGACATGCAGGCGGGCCTGCGGAACGCGTTCGAAATGCGTCGCGCAATCGTCGATATGGATCATGCGGCCGTTCATCAGCTGCGGATGCCACTTGGCGCTGTTCCATTCGCCGTAGCGAGCGCCGATCGACAGGATCAGGTCGGGCTCGCCGTTCAGTATTTGCATCGCTTCCGGATGCCCGCCGAATCCGATCGCGCCGCCATACAGCGGATGGCGGGTATTGATCAATCCTTTCGCATCCGGGGTGACGAGTATCCGGGCGTCGAGACGCTCCGCGAGCGCGACCGCATCGAGCGCGGCGGGCGCGGCATCCTCGCCCAGCACCAGCACGACGGCCCCGGCCCGGCGCAGCTCGCCGTCCAGCGCCGCGATCTCGCTCTCGTCGAGCGGCGCCCGGGCTTTCAGCAAGGCAGGCAGATCGACGCCCGGCCCGGCCGCGTCGAGCGGCGCCGACAACACATCCGCCGGCAGCGACAGATGCGCCGGGCCATGCGGCTTCTGGTGCGCCCGATGGATGGCGCGCACCAGCTTGGCTTCGAACTGGGCGGCATGCGACACCAGCGTGTTGTAGCGCGTGATGTGGCCGAACATGGCGGGAATATCCACGCCGGTGCACGACGATTCCTGGAACGCATCCCGGCCGAACAGCGGCATCGCGGGCTGGCCGGTCAATACCAGCAGCGGCACCTCGTTGCAATACGCATCGGCGACGCCGGTGATCAGGTTGGTCGCGCCCGGCCCGGAGGTCGCGCAGCAGACGCCGAGCTTCCCGGTCTCGCGCGCATAGCCTTCCGCCATCAGCGCCGCGCCGGTCTCGTGCCGCGCCGAGATGTGGCGGATGCGGCCGCCGGCGCGCGCATGCCGCGCCAGCGCCGCGTACAAGGGCTCGATCGCCCCGCCGATCACGCCAAAGATGGCATCGACGCCGATTTGATCCAGGTAAGCCAGCAGCAAGTCCGCCGCGTCGAGCCGCGCCGCCGGCCGGGAAACCGGTTGAAGCGGCAAGGCCGCATCCGTGCCGGGAACTCCGCTTCCGGGTTCGGCGATCCTGGCCAAGGGCGGGACCGGAGCCGCCCGGGCGCGCGCGTTGCGATCAGGCGGACGAGGCGCATGCGCCGACGGCTGGCCCGGCAGCGAATACGGAAAGAAAGGAAAGAATTTCGAAACGCGCGCTGCGCCGCGCGCCTCGCCGCCGCACGAAGCCGGTTTGTGCCGCGCAGCCTCGCGCGACCACGACATGGCCCATCTGACGAAAGCAGCGTATGCAAGCAGAGGTGGAGCTTTCATACGGCCGGCTGGTCGGTTCGTCATTTTCATGTCTCCGGGATCGTTGAAACCCACGATCCAGAGACAACGCGGCCCCAAGAATGTTCCCGCTTGGCAAAACATCATGCCGATTCGGCACCGGGCCAAGGCGCCGGAAAATCGTCGCCCAACAGGACTTCCACCGCCGCCTGCCTCGACAGCAGCAAGGATGGCGACAAGCCGAAGAGATCGCGGAAGCTGTTGGAGAAGTGCGCGGAATCGGCGAAGCCGGCGGCGTGCGCGGCATCGGTCAAGGTTGCGCCGCTCATGCACAGCCGGATCGCCTCCCGGATCGCCTTCCAAAGGCGATAGCGCCGCAGCGGAACGCCGACCTGCTCGGAAAACAAGTGGGCCAGCCGGCTCTGGGACAGGGCCACGGCATCGGCCAGGCATTGCGTCCGGATCTTGGCCGCCGGGTCCGCGCCGATCATCTCCAGGACCTTGCTGACCCGCGCATCGATGCTCTTGCGCGGCAAGCGCACGCCCAGGGCCGCCTCGACGATGCGCGCGCACAGTTCGGGCGCGGCGCCGGCGGCCGCCCCGCGTTCGTGAAACAGGCGCAATGCCTGCAGCAGGTCCGGCGCCGCGTCGAATGCGCGCGGCTGCTCAGCGCCGCCATTCCCCGCCGTGTGCAGAATGGCCCGGTAATCGGCGCTTTCCACATCCAGGAACATATTCGCGACCGGTTCGCCCTCGCTGTCGAATTCATGCTCGGCATCGGGCGGGATGACGGCGCCGCCATACTCCCGCCAGGCGTCGTCTCCGGCGCGCATCCGGAACGGCCGCCCCAAGGCCATGCTGATCTGCACCGCGTGATGCCGGTGCCTGCCGGCCGTCGTGCCGCCGACATAGAGCGCATGCCGCGCGCCGAGATACAGCCGCGCCGCCGCCATCGGATTGTCCTTGTCCTTCACGTTCATCGTTCTCCCGCCGTCGGCGTCGTCGCCGGCTGCAAGTCAGCAGGTTTTTACAAGCCCGGATCGCGCGCGGCGGGCATAGTGTCCGTCACATCAACACATGCCGGCGGCGCGGCCGCCGCGAATTCGATTGGAGCACGTATTATGCAACCCTTGCACCGGAAGGCCTTCGACGATGAGATCGGACACGTGCGCGACGCGCTGGCGCAGCGGGACCACGAGCGCGCCTACCGGCACCTGGAGCGCGCGCACATCCTGGGCCAGCGCTACGTCCGGCCGCACACCCATACCCATCTGCTGTTCCTGCTGATCGGATGGCGGCGCCGCGACTGGCGGGAAATCCTCGGCCAGCTGGCGCGCATTCCGCTGGGCATGCTGGGATCGGCGCTGAACCGGGTCCCGGTCGGCAATACCGGCGGCGCGAACGTCAGCATGTTCCAGGCAATGCCGATCCCGGACGACTTGCGGGAGCGGCTGGAGCCCTGAACAGGATATCTTTCATGCAGAACCTGCCGGCGGCATCATCCACGGAACCCGGGCAATCGTTTTCGAGACATCCGGAACGCACCGGATTTTCGCGTCATCCAATGTCGCAGACAGGCACATGATCGGAGTTCCCATGCAAGCAAGTCATGCCCAGGTCGCTTCCCCGCGGCTTTCGGACATCGAACTCGCCCGGCTCGCCGCCGGCGATCACGGCGCATTCGAAATGCAGATGGGCCGGCACAATCAGGGTTATAGACGCCCGACCGATTCATCGCGGATCCGATCAAGACCGTGCCCGGCACCAGCATGGGCTATGCCGGCGTCAAGGATCAGCAAGAACGCGCCGACCTCATCGCCTATCTGCGGCAGGCGAGCGAAGCGCCTGAGTGCGGACAGCAAAAATGAACTCGTGCGAGGGTTTGGTTTCCTCCTATAGAATTGCGTCGAACCTTACAGGGGATTCGACCATGCTCAAGACCTACCATGGCAGCTGCCACTGCGGCGCCGTCCGCTTCGAAGCCGACATCGACCTGACGCAGCCCAGCTATCGCTGCAACTGCTCGATCTGCCGGCGGACCCGCTTCTGGCCGGCCGTCGCCATGCCGGAACACTTTCGCCTGCTGGCCGGGGAAGCGGAACTGACGCAATACACGTTCAACACGAAGAAGAACCACCATTACTTCTGCAGGCATTGCGGCGTGCGCCCCTTCGGCGTGGGCAACGATACGCCGATCGGGAAGATGTACGGAGTCAACCTCGGATGCCTGGAAGACGTGTCCGACGAAGAGTTGTCGCGGATTCCCATCACCTATGTCGACGGCCGCCACGACAAGTGGCAGGACGCTCCCGACTATTTTTCTCACCTGTGACGGCCGGACCGCCTCCGGATACCCGACGCCTCCTGCCCTCGCCCCATGATCGAAGATCCGCTACCAGATCCGCTACTCGCCCGCATTTGCCGGGAATTGATCGCCCGGCACGGTGCCCACACCATCCTGCTCTACGGTTCACGGGCGAACGGCAGCGCCAACGAAGACAGCGACTACGACATCGCGGCATTCGCGAAAGGCGAGCGTATCGTCAGGGATGCCCGGGTCTTCGGCGGCAAGTATCTGGACGCATTCGTCTACCCGGAGCAAACCCTGACGGCGCCGTCGGCCGAGCAATTGCATCTGCGGGGCAGCAGGATTCTCTTCCAACGCGAGCGCCAGGCCGAGTCGTTTCTCGAAGCGCTCGATCAGATCCACGCCGCCGGCCCGGAGAGCCTGCCGGCGGATGAACTGGCCGCGATCAGGGCGTGGCCGGCGAAAATGCTCGCGCGCATCGGACGCGACGATATCGAAGGCAATTACCGCAGGGTGTGGCTGTTGACGACCCTGCTGGAAGATTATTTCCGCCTGCGCCGGCTCTGGTATCAGGGCCCGAAGAAATCGCTGCAATGGCTCGTGGCCAACGATCCGAAGGCCTACGGCGCCTTCGCGGCCGCCCTGCGGCCCGGGGCGTCGGATGAAAGCATCGCCGAGCTGGCGGAAATCGTCGTCACCGCACCGACGGACTCTCCATCCCCTCCAACGTGATTCCCTGGATGCCGGCATTCCCGATCGACATCCATGTGCTTTGGTGAATCCCGCGCTTTATTTCCTTTTCCCGGGGCATTCCACCTTCCTTCGGATGCGGGAAGTCTTGTACATCCTGCTCCGCTCAGTCATTTTCCGTTGTCGGCAGCCAGATGTCCAAACGCGACATGTCGAGTATGGGCGCACTCTCCGCGTCCGATATCGTGGCGCATCGCGTCGGCGGCAGTTCGCTCGGCTTTGTGGCACGCCACTCTTCCAGTCCGGTTTGCATCGCATGCAAATAGTCGATGTTATGCATCCACCCATTCATCCACTCGCGTGATTCGATGAAGCGGCGGCTTTCGACGCATTGGATTACCAAGTCAAGTTGGTCAATGATTGCCGAGGTCTTTTGATCGAAAAATCTCTTATGCGCTTTCAAGTCGTCTCGAAACTGCTGCAATGCGGTTAGCAAGGAGGACATCTTGCCCTCCATCGCCATAGCAACCCGATCAGACACGCACCATCCGTCTACATTTTTCTTCACGTATTTTTCCAGGCATTTCTGCAATCGAGCGGCGCCTTCCGAATTCAATCCCCCGGCCCAATGCTGCTCGACGCCCGCGATCGGATCCATGATGAAATCGGAGCTATCGCCATGGATCGCATTCAGTCGCCCGATGCCGACTTCATATGCCTCCGTGAGATTGCGGGCGGTCTCGCCATTTCCCACGCCGGATAGCGAATTTCCAAGTGAGTGCCCGCCAATTTTTCCAATCATTTCCACTCCCTACATTAAGTCGTCATCGAACAGGCATACCGGGCGGCATGCTCTCTTTCCTAGCTTGTTAGTCGCGAAATTGACGAAGATGTTCGATGAGGCAGGTTTACTTCGCTGGATATTGAAAATTCTTAATCATCGGACAACGGCATCTGGCTACAATCGGCGGCGCCATCCTTGGCGCCTGTCATCAATATCCGGAACGCAAAAAAATTTCAGAGGAGAAACGGATGTCAAAACCTGTTGCAAGAATGGCGGCGCTCGTCTGCGCATTCGCCACGCTGCCCGCCATTGCCGCCTGTCCCGACTACACGAGCGCCGCCAATCCCCCCTTCCTGTCGGGGCCCGTGAAGAAGCCGTTCTACAAGTTCGGGAATGCCCTGCTATCGAGCTGGTACAAGCCGTGGCACATGGCGCACGACGTGATCGTGCGCTCGGGCACCCAGGCGACGATGACGGCCAAGTTCGACTACGACGCCGTGCTGCACAAGGATCTGGAAGGCGAACGCGTGCATGCCTACCTGTATGGCACCGGCATGTCGCAATGGACCTACCTGGGCAGCTACCTCACAGATACGGACGGCAAGATCCATGTCCCGCTGGGCGCGCGCGCGGTCGGGGACTACGTGGTCCGCTTCGTCGTCGAGGGCGATCTGAGCACCACCTCCGGCTATTTGAGCGTGGTCGATCCGGGACGGGACGCGGTGCTGTTCGATATCGACGGCACCTTGACCATCAACGACTTCGAAGCCTATGCCGATTACGTCGGCATCAAGACGGCGACGCCCTATTACTACGCGCCCGAAGTGGTCAACGCCTACCGGCAAAAGGGTTACCAGATCATCTATCTCACCGCGCGGCCATATTGGGTCACGAAAGACGGCCGGGAATGGCTGAACATCCAGAAGATCAACCAGTGGCACTACCATTCCAATCCATATGGCGACGGCCCGATTCCGCCGGATACCCAGGCATTCAAGACCGATTACGTGCGTTATCTGCGCAATGTCGTCGGCCTCAATATCGTGCGCGCCTACGGCAATGCGACCACCGATATCGCCGCTTACGCCGACGGCGGGATTCCGAAGGCCGAGACTTACATCATCGGTCCGAATGCCGGCGCCAGCGGGACGCAGCCGATCCACGGCGAATATGGTTCGCATTACACGTTCGTGGTGGCGCCGACTCCCGATGCGAGCTGCCGCCGTTGACCGAACTGTCATTGCATGACCGGGCCCCGGCATGGCTGGGCGCATGGCAACGCGTCCAGCCGGTTCGATCGGGCAACGGGCCGGGTACGCCGCGCGGCGGGAGCGGCCGGAAACAGGCCGAAAGAAGCGCAAAACCCGTAACTCAAGCCTCCGGAACCGTCGCTCGTCGGAAACGGCTTTTCGCGGCGCGACCGACCGCTTAAAGTTCGCATGCAAGCCGCGGTCGAACGCAGGAACGCCGCGGCGCACGAGTAGAATGCCTTTCAACGCGAAACCGCCGGACGATCCCGATCGATGCTCAACGATGTTGCCAAATTTCTCAAGCTGGACGCCGCCGCGCAGGTACTGAGCTGGCGCCGGGTGCTGTTCACGCTCGGCGCCGCGACGCTGGTCGGATTGCTCAACACCATTCCGTCGTTCGCGCCGACGAGCATCGTCCTGGGACGCGCCTGGCTGGTCGGCCTGCTGGCCCTGACGGTCTTCGGGATATTGGAACGGTGGCCGGCGCGCCTGCCCGGCTGGCTGGCGCGCTGGGCGCTCCAGTTGGGCGGCGTGCTGGTGGCGATGCCGCTCGGCGCCCTGCTGGCCTATGCGCTCACGACCGGCGGCGATTTCCAGTTCCTGTTGGACAGGCCGCGGCGCACCGGTTTCCTGATATTGTCGTTCACCGGCGTGATCTTCTCGCCCTGGATCGCGCTGGGCGCCATGGTGCGCCAGCGCGACGCCCTCGCGCGCAGCCAGGCGGAAGCATTCGAGCTCGAACGCAGCGAACTCGAGCGGCGTGCGTTCGACGCCCGCATGCGCCTGTTGCAGGCGCAGGTGCAGCCGCACTTCCTGTTCAACACGCTGGCCAATGTGCAGGCGCTGGTGGACGCCGGCTCGCCGCACGCCTCCAAGGTGCTCGCCACGCTGATCGTCTACCTGCGCGCCGCCGTGCCGCGCCTGGACGAGCCGGTGACGACGTTCCGCCAGGAACTGGAATTGGTGCAGGCCTATCTCGAGCTCATGCATCTGCGCATGCCGGACCGGCTCCGTTTCACGCTGCAGGCGGACGAAGCGGCGCTCGACCTCTGCTGTCCGCCGCTGACGCTGATGACGCTGGTGGAGAACGCGGTGCGCCACGGCATCGATCCCAGCGAGGAAGGCGGCCGCATCGATATCACGGTGCAGCGCTGGGATGGGCGCTGCCGGGTGCGGGTCAGCGACACCGGCGTCGGCCTGCAGGCGGCCGGGCATGGGCTCGGCACCGGCCTGACCACGCTGCGCGAGCGGCTGCAGCTGACCTTCGGCGGCGACGCCCACTTGCGCCTGGCCGCCAACGAACCGCACGGCGTCTCCGCCGAACTGGACTTCCCGGCCCGCGACTTCGCGGCGGCAAGGAGCCCCGCATGAACCGGCGTCCGACCGCCCTGATCGCGGATGACGAGCCCCTGCTGCGCGACGTGCTGGCACGCTTGCTGGCCCAAGCCTGGCCGGAACTGGAGATCGTGGCCTTCGCGCGCAACGGCCGCGAGGCGATCGCCCAGTTCGAGACGCACCAACCCGACATCTGTTTCCTGGACGTGCACATGCCGGGGCTGTCCGGCGTCGATGCCGCCCACCATATCGGCCGCCGTGCGCACCTCGTGTTCGTCACCGCCTTCGATCAGTACGCGGTGCGGGCATTCGCCGAAGGCGCGCTGGATTACCTGGTGAAACCGGTGCAGCCGGCACGGCTGACGGATACCGTCGAACGCCTGCAGGAACGGCTGCGGCTGGCGGAACCGGCCTCCAATACCGAAGCGCTGCTGCAACAGCTGGCGGAACGGCTCCAGCGCGAGGCGCCCTCCTCGACGCTGAAATGGATACGCGCGACGGTCGGGCAGTCGCTGGTCCTGATCCCGGTCGATGCCATCGATTTCCTGCGCGCCGACGAGAAATACACGCTGGTGGCCTGGCACGACGACGACGGCAAGCCGGCCGAAGCCTTGATCCGCACGCCCTTGAAAGAGTTGACGGGCCAGCTCGATCCGTCGCAGTTCGCCCAGGTGCACCGCTCGGTGGTCGTCAATCTGCGCGCGATCAGCCACGTGAAACGATGCAACGAGACGGCCGATATCCACCTGAAGAAACGCGACGAGGTGTTGAAGGTCAGCCGGTCCTACCTGCACGTATTCCGCCAGATGTAAGCTTTCGCCGCTCGCCGGCGGCGGTGCGACGGTGAAATTCTCGCAAGCGGCGCCGGGCCACGAGCTGTTGCCGCCTTCATGCCGCGCGCTGCTCGTCCAGCAACGCGATCAGGGATTCGAAAGCCTGGGCCTCGTGCGGATCGAGCTCCACGGAATGCAAGGCGATGTCGCGCGCCGCGTCGCATAGCCGCCATTCGAGCTCCTGGGCCGCGGCCGAGGCCTCGAACACGAGCGCCGTATCGGCCTCGTGCGCGTCCACGGCGAGCAGCGGCTTTTCCGAGGTCGCGCACACGTCCAGGCCGACGCTGGAGAAAGCGCGCTCGATCGTCTCGATCCGTTGCTCCGCGCGCGACAGCAATTTTTTCGCCTTCGCCGAAGTAATCGTCGGCAGCGCCAGCAAATGCTGGCAATGCCGGGTCGCCGCGCCGATGCGGTCAAGCAGGCGATGCAGCCGCGCCGTGGCCGGCGCCGACGGCAGGCCGGGAGCAGCGTCCGCCGCATGAGGCAGATGCAAGGCTTGCGAGACCGCCGCGACCAGCAGATGCTCGTGCTCGCCGGGAATGATCTTGAGCGCCAGTTCGGCGCGCTCCAGCGGATGATCCGACTTCACGTACACGGCGGCGATCATTTCCGCCGCCGATACCGCCAGGCCCGGCGCGCTGATCTGGCGGCCGGCCGCCTGGCGCGGATAGCCGCCGCCGTCATAGCGTTCGTGGTGTTCCGACACCGCCACGCCGACCGCCGGCGGATAGCGTTCGATCTGGTCGATCAGCATCTGGCCGATGCGGGGATGCACGATCACATGGCGCCACTCGTGCGGCAGCAGCCTGCGGCCGGGAAGCAGATATTCGGGCGCGATGTACAGTTCGCCGATGTCGTGCAACAGTCCCGCCAAGCCGGCGACCGCCTGGTTCTGCTCGGTCAGGCCAAGCTTCTTGGCGAAGCAGACCGACATCAGGCTGACCATCACCGCATGTTCGAACGCCGCCTGGCCGCCGCGTTCCATGATCGTCAGCATCAGGCTCATCGCGCTGCCGAGTTCGAGCCCCTGAATCACGTCGAGCGGCGCAGCGCCCAGGGTCGGCGTGGCCTTGAGGATGCAGGCGACCGCCTCGATCTCCTGCGCGATGCGCTGCGCCTCCAGCTGCACCATGTTGGCGTTGACGCCGCCGTGTACGATGATGCAGGCCTCGAGCGGCTTCCGCAGCTTGTGCATGATGAGCTTCTCCTGCTGCGCGCTCGAGATCTTCGCGCCCTTGGCGATCAGCTTCATGCCGCGCGCATCGAAGATATCCTCGCTCGCCTCGACGTCCAACTCTTCGGCAAGATCCATGACCTTGTCGAGATAGTGCTGGTTGACCTGCTCGATCTGGATGTCGTCGGCCATGCGATTCTTTCTCGGGCGCACTCACCACGTCATCATAATGACATCGAGGGGCGATTCCAACGCCGCGCGTGCGGAAACGCCACATGCGGCCGGCCGTCGTCCGAAGACTGCGATCGGATAGGGCGACCAGCATCGCCATATCGGCGCGCGCCCGGCGTGGCGCCCCGCTTGCCGCGCTCCGCCAGTACATTGTCCTTATGTCATCACGCGGCGCTTTCCGTCCATATGCGCCGTCCCCCCATACTGCTTCCCGACACGGCGAAATGATTGCCAATCTTTCCACAAACCGGGGTCAAAAATTTCCGGCCGGCAGATCGGGAGCGCGATCCGATCCCGTAAAATACGCCGATGCAAAATCTCCAGAATAATGTCATTCCGATAACGGATGACGAACCGCAGGACGCCCTGCAGACGTACTTCAAATCCCAGGTTTCTCCCGACGACATCGAAGACGTGTTCCGCCTGAAGCGCGCGCAACCGCTGCTGCAGGCGTTCACCGCGCTGTTCCACGGCGGCTTCAATGGCGTGCTGGTGCGCCTTTTGGTCTTGCGCGAGCTGGCGGCCGACGCCAAGGTCGCGGTGCTGACGCGCGCCGACATCAACAGCAAGCTCTATTACCTGGATCCGGACAGCCTGGAAACCGTGCTCGCCCGCCTGCGCTCCAACCAGTTGCTGGCCTGGGATGCGGCGCAAGGCGTTTATCGCGTCACGCCCATGGCGCGCAACATCCTGTCGGCGCTCGACGGCTTGCTGAATCTCTCGCAAGACGACGACGAAGCCGAGATGGCTTTCCTGCTGTCGCAAGTCGCCGGCGCCCACGCGGTGTCCGGCGTCACGGCCGACCATCTGCATCAATTGCTGGGACGCCTGGTCGATCTCACGGAAGAGTTCCGCGACGCCATCGCCTCCGGCTCCGAATTCCGCCTGCGCGCGGCGCAGACCAAGTGGAACCAGGCGTGCGACTGGGTGGAGAAAGGTTCGCAAGTGATCCAGGCGATCACCACCGACAGCAATGCCGATGCCGCCACCCATCGCGCCGCGCAGGCGATCGGCCGCGCCCAGAGCGCGTTGCTCAACATGCAGGGCATGTTCTCGCGCGCGCTCAACCAGATCGAGCGCCAGCGCGTGCATCTCGGGCAAAGCGGCCTGTCGACCACCGACATCAAGACCTGGCTGATGAAGCACGACGACCTGACCTCGCTTGCCGCCGACGCCATCGCCTATCCGGTCACGCCGCTGTTCATGACGCCGTCCGAAATGATCGACGTGGCCGAGGCTGAACTGCTGGCCGACAAGAAATCGGCGGACAGCAACGAACTGCCGGCCGGCGAAAGCGCCGTCATCGCCAACAACGAAGCGGCCGGCATCCCGGCCGAACTCGATGCCTGGCTCACGCGCCTGGCGTCGCTCGACGTGTCCGCAAAGGAGCCGGCCACCGTGCACCAAACCCTGCTGCCGGCCGACTTCGCCATCGCTTCCTACCGCGCCTCGCTGCTGCCGCTGATCGGCGACGAATCCGAGGCCGCGCTGCAAGGCGGCACCGCCACCATGGCGCGCCTGCCGCTGGTGTTCGCGCCGCACGACGAGATGGTCAGGCTCGACGATCCGCATGTCGCCGCGGTCTCGTATGCGACGCTCACACAAAAAACCGAACCGGAAACAAAAGAATGAACGACGATGCACAAATCCTGATCGCGCGGCTGATGACGCACCAGGCGCTGCGGCGCGACGACAAGCTGGTCAAGCGCGCGCTGTCCGACGAACAATTCCGCACCGACCTCGATGCGCGCCTGGCCGCCTGCGGCCTCAAGTTCATCGATAACGTTTATGCCGATTACGTGACGCTGGCCTTGACGCGCGACGTCGAGCCGAAGATCTTCGGCGCGCGCGATTCCTGGCAGAACAACAACTTCGGCCTGGCGCGCGACGGCGTCGCCCTGCTGGTCGTGCTGTGGGCGCTCATCATCCTGCCCAAGCGCGAACGCCAGGAAGCGCACCAGCAGGCGGAGGAAGACCAGAACGACATGTTCGGCAAGGAGAAGCCGATGCCGCGCGCCGAGGAAGCCTCGGTCGGCATCTCGCAGAAAGCCCTGATCGCCGACTTCGGCGACAAGCTCGGCAAGAAGACACGCATGACGATGAACCTCGGCCAGCTGCAGCGCCTCGGCTTCATCGAGCTCAAGGGCGACATGATCCACGAAGGACCGCTGCTCGACCTGATGATGAACACCGACGTTCTCAAGGACCGCATCATCAACGGCGCGCTGGCCGACATCTTCCGGCGCGAGCCGCTGCCGGGCTCCGACCGCGATGCCGACATCCTCGCCTTCCCCGCCGGCGCGGCCGCGGACGAAGCGGCCGCCCAAGCCGACCAAGAATAAAGAAGACCGAACAGGACACCCATGTTTCACATCAAATCGCTCGAACTCGTCCACTGGGATTACTGGCAGCGCGTCAAGAACATTCCGCTCGATGCCAAGATCATCACGATCGCCGGCCAGAACGGCTCCGGCAAGACCACCCTGCTCGACGCCCTGCGCACCCTGTTCGGCCTCGACTGCTCGATGGGCCGCACCTACAAGCACTATGCGCGCCATTCCGGCCAGCAGACCTCCTGGCTGCGGGCCGTGGTCGATAACCGGCCACAAGGCAAGCAGCTGTCGAACCGCCCGTTCCGCGCCTCCGGCTTCATCAGCGAAGACGAAGTCACGCTCATCTGCCAGATCCAGAAGAACGGCGGCGACTGGAAGCGCCAATACCTGATGCGCGGCGGCGCCGTCGAGATCGAGCAGATCCAGGACGCCACCGACTGGCTCGGCATCGAAACCTACCGCAAGCGCCTGACCTATGCCGGCCTTTCGCCCGCGATGGCGAAGGTGCTGGCGTTGGAGCAAGGCGAAACCGACAAGCTGTGCGAGTACTCCGCGCGCCAGTTGCTCGACCTCGTGTTCCAGGTGTTCGGCGACAAGGAAGTGCTCGATGCCTACGACGAAGCCAAGCGCCATCAGCGCGACACCGAAGCCGAGCTGCAGCGCTTCGAGTCCGAGCTCGCCGCCTCGCAAGCCAACCTGGAAAAGCTGCGCTACCGCGTCGCCAACTATCACCAGTGGGAAGGACTCAACAAGGAAAAGCGCGACCTGCAGGAAGAGGTGCTGCCGATCCTGAAGTACCACGAGATCCGCGAGCGCGCCGCCGGCACGACGCAACAATTGAACGAAGCGCGGCAGTCGATCGCCGCGCAGGAAGCGCAACTCTCCGACAAGCGCGCCGAGGTCGCCGCGCGCGCCGCCGCGCTCACCCAGGCGCACGAGCATGAGGCCGCTCTGGAAAAGGAAGAGTCGGAACTGAAGACGCGCCTGTCCGAGATCAACGGCAAGCTCAAGCCGCAGGAAGGCTTGCTCGAACAGCGCGACCGCCTGCAGAAGCTGGCCGCCGAATCCGGCGCCGACATCGCCGACGTCGCGGCCGAACTCGAGCGGAAGGAAGGCGAATACATGCGCCTGCGCCAGGAGCGCGGCGCCGTCTCCGCGCGCATCGCGGAAAACAAGGCCGCCATCGCCGCGCTCGAAAGCAAATCCGCCCTGCCCGAGCCGGACGACGTGCGTTCCATGCGCCGCGCGCTGCGCGACGCGAACATCGACCACGCGATGCTGTCGGACATCGTCGAAGTCACCGATCCGCGCTGGCAAGGCGCCGTCGAAGGGATGCTCAAGGGCTACACCTTCGTCGTGCTGCTCGAAAATCCGCGCGACGCCTCCGCCGCCTACCGCATCGCCGAAAAGGAACGCTATCGCAACTTCATCGTCACCGATCGCGTGAAGGCCAAGGAGGTGAAGGACGACAGCCTGCTATCCGTCGTGCGCTTCACCGCGCCGGCGCCGGAATGGCTGATCGACCAGCTGGCCCGCGTCACGCGCGTCGATTCGGTCGACGAAGGCTCGCGCCTGTCGTCGCACGAGGAATGGATCACGCCGGACGCCTACCATCGCGAACGGCGCGGCGGCCGCTCGCTGTTCGTGGAGCCGGCGCGCTACCGCTTCGGCCAGGCCGGTCGCGCCCAGCGCGCGGAAGCGATCCTCAAGCAGCTGCCGAAACTCGAAGCGGAGGAGGATCAGCTCACGTTCAAGATCGGCAAGCTCGCCGGCGAAGTGAGCGCCTTGAAATCGCGCATCGCCGGCGTCGACGCCGCCAAGGAGCTGGTCGCCCGCCAGGCCGAGTTCGAAGAAGCCGCGCGCGTCGCGATTCCGCTCAGGGAAGCGCGCACCGAAGTCGGCGGCCGCCTCGGCGAGCTCGGCCCGCTGATGAAGAAAGCCACCGAAGAACGCACCCGCGCCGACACCGCCTGGCAGAACGCCAAGCGCGCGCTGGCCGACAGCGAAGGCGGCCTCGGCCAATCGAAGAAGCGCAACGCCGAGGAGCGCGCCGCGCATGCCGGCAGGATGCGCGAGATCCGCGCGGAATGGCGCAGCCTGCCCTTCGCCTGGCGTCGCCCGGCCTATCGCCAGCAATTGATCGACATCCACCAGAATTCGCACCAGGTCGAGCTGCGCCTGAAGCACCTGGACAGCGACCTCGAACGCGACGACTGGGAAACCGATTCCACGGTGGTCGACCAGCACGTGCGCCTCAACGCGCTGCTGCAGGGACGCCAGGCCGAGACCGACGAGCGCCGCTACCAGAACAACCGCGCGATCGAAGCCACCAACAACGCGCGCGGCGCCTACATCGAGCGCCTGCGCTACACGATCAAGAGCTACAGCAAGAACATCAAGGAATTGGGCGAACTGGCCGGCATCGAAGTCCACACCGATCCGGTGCGCCTGGAGAACGACGACTTGCAGCTGGCGCAAGCCGGCTTGCACGTGCGCTTCAAGTTCGACGGCAAGGGCCCGATCGGCCTCAACGACGGCGAGGCGTCCGGCGGCCAGCAAGTGATGAAATCGCTGATCCTCCTGATCGGCCTGCTCAAGTCCGACGACGGCTCGGGCGGCTTCGTCTTCATCGACGAACCGTTCGCCCACCTCGACATCCGCAACATCCAGCTGGTCGGCGAATTCCTCAAGAACACCGACGCCCAATACCTGATGACGACGCCGCTGACGCACAACACCGACGTCTACGATCCCTCGGAGTTGACGCTGATTACCAGCAAGAAGAAGAAGGAGACGCAGTGGGCGCAGCCGATCTTCGTGCTGCAGCGGAGAGCGAAGGCGGCTTGAGGGATCTATATCACCGTAAAGAAAACGTCTACTTCCTATGACTTTGTACGATGAATACTGAAATTTCTCGTAAAGAAATTTGGCGGATTTTCTTCCCTGATGCGACTGTAGCGGAGAATGAAATTAACGATCTATTTCGTGCATGGATTCCCGGCATTAAGAGAGATTCTTTCATTACCATGAGGAGACGGCTTCGTCGTTCGAGCAGGTTGACGGTGAAGAAGTAGTCCCGGCCCGGGACGCGATTGTGACGGTAGCCTGGCGTGGCATAGATGTGCCGGAGAGCTACTTGCGGCCGAAGGCGCTGTGCTTTTCCGCTTACTTCCTAGTCGAATTCGAAGAGCGCTTTTACAGGCGCCTCCAATATCGTCGCGATCTTTTCGAGATTTTCAAATTTCGGTCCAAACACGCCTCGTTCGATATTGCTAACGGATTCCACCGTCACTCCCATCTTGTCTGCAAGTTGCTCTTGTGTAATTCCCGCAGCCCGCCGCAACTCCTGAAGACGTTGTCCAAATTGAACCTTGAGCTTGCCCATTGAGCGTTCCTGTTTTTTGAACGCCTCATAGTATTGAAGTTGAACTTCGAGCATAACGAAGTTAAACCTCGGGCCCGGATTACATATGAAGCGAGGCGAAATGACGACATCGAAGCGACATTCAATCGACGCGAGACGCCGCCATTGACCGGTGTGCCGGTTGGCCTGACCGATGAGTTCGCCGCAGATACCGGCAAGCAGGCTCAATGGAAGGCATTCCTGAAAAGGAACAAGCTCGAAGAGATCGCATTCATCGATGTGGTTCCGATGTTGCGACGTCAATTCCAGCGAATAGGCGCGGTTTGATTGCTGCGCGAATTGGCAGTCGACGCCGGGCAGTCGACGCCGCCGCGCAGGCTCCGGCCGGAGCCTACGAGAAATCCGTTTCAGCGGCAATAGGATAATCAGGCGGGAACCGCCAACAAGCGGCGCCCCACTCTCCCCCGGGACGACAACGCTTGCACCGCCTGCGGCGCCGGCAGATCCCCGAGCCGGAACGCATTGGCCGAGTGCACCAGCGCATCGGCCTCCTGCCGCAGGCTCTGCGTCGCCGCGGTCGCCTGTTCCACCAGCGCGGCGTTCTGCTGCGTCATTTCGTCGATCTGCGCGATGGCCTTGTTAATCTGCTCGATGCCGACGCTCTGCTCGCGGCAGGCGCTGGAAATGTCGTTCATGATCCTCGCGACCTTCTCCACCGAGGCGACGATCCGGTCCATCGTCGCTCCGGCCTCATCCACCAGTTTGCCGCCGGTGTCGATTTCGCCCACCGAACGCTCGATCAGGGTTCTGATCGCGCGGGCAGAGGCAGCCGAACGTTGCGCCAGGCTGCGCACCTCCCCGGCCACGACCGCGAAACCGCGGCCGTGATCGCCAGCCCGCGCGGCCTCGACCGCCGCATTCAAAGCCAGGATGTTGGTCTGGAAAGCGAGGCCGTCGATCACGCCGATGATGTCGGCGATCTGGGCCGAACTATCCCTGATCGAGCCCATCGTGGCCACGACTTGGCCCATGACCCGCTTGCCGCCGACCGCCTGGCCCGCGGCGCCGGCCGCCAGCTCGTTCGCGTGCTGCGCGTTGCCGGCATTCTGCCTCACGGCCGAGGTCAACTCCTCCATGGTCGAGGCAGTCTCTTCCAGGTTGGAAGCCTGGACTTCGCTGCGGGCGGAGAGATCGTGGTTGCCGGCGGCGATCTCGCCCGACGCCATGGCGATCGTCTCGGCGCCTCCGCGCACCTGGTGCACGATGCGGCTCAAGCTGGCGGTCATGTCGTGCAAGGCGCGCAGGACTTGGCCCGGTTCATCCTGGAAGCGCAGGTCGATGGAATTGTCCAGATTGCCGGCGGCGACCGACCGGGCGATGCACACGGCATCGGCTAGGGGATGGGTGATGCTGCGCACGATGACTACCGCGCCAGCCACCGCGGCGCCGAGAGCGCCGGCCAGGATCAGCAACAGCAGCAAGGTGGCCGACTGGATCTGGGCCACGGCCTGCGCTTCCTCCTCGCCGTTGCGCGCGGTGCTCAGGCGCACCACCCGGTCGATCGCCGCGCGATGCGCCGCATAGCTGTGCGACAGACGATTCATCGCGGCGGCGGCGCCGGCGGCGTCGCGCCGCTGTATGGCCGGAATGAAATCGTCGAATGCCCTCGCGTAGAACTCCAGCGCCGGCGCGTGCGCCTGTTCGAGCAGGGTCGTGCGGATATCCCGTTCCAACTCCGCTTTCAGCCAGAAGGCATGGCGCGCCTCGTACTCGCCCTTCAGCTCGGCAAGGCGGCCGATCAGGGTCCGCTGTTCCGCCTCGCGCTCGGTGGCGGCGATCTGCAAGACCACGAGATAGGACTCGATGATGTAGGACGGCGGCGGCAGGACATCGGCCACCAGATCCTTGCCTTGCACGATGCGTTGATAGAGCGGGCCGTTGACCTTCAACGCACTCAGGGTCTTGAACGACCAGCCGCCGTAAGCGAGGAATCCCAGCGCGAACAAGGCGATCAGCAAGGCAAGGCGACGGGACAGATTCAGTTTTCTGAGCAGATTCATGGTCTTCTCCGGTATGGCAACGACGCGCCGCGCGATGTGCGCGGCAAGCCCGCCGGAGAAAGGTCGTTCCTGATGATTAAGAAAAATAAATATCCGACGAGTCGAGGCATTGTCGGAAGAAGGCAGGGAGTGCGCCGCAAATATTAACAAACGTTAATACTTGAGCGACGAGACGCCGTCCTTCATGAAAGGAGGCGGGAGATATGTACCAATTCGACCTATGTGCCGATGTTGTCGCCGGCGAGAAGAAACATCGCTTTGATGCGAGGTTTGCAGAAATACAACCGAATCGGTTCGAATTTGCCCGACCGGAGGCGAACCATTTGAGATTTTCCGGGTATTCCGGGTACTATCCCGACTCGCAGTACCAAAGTCCAGGGAACAGGACATAGACAAGAGAGACCGAAAGGCCCATGCGGCGCGCGCCGCATGGGCCTTTATGCTTGGCCTCCTCATGCGCTGATATTCATGCGGTGAATATTAGGCATTCCCAGAAAAAAGCAGACATATATGGCGGCGGTCCGTATAGTTGCACCTGTCTCCTCCATGTCTCCTCCTTTGATATGGACTTAAGCCCGCTCCCGTAGCGGGCTTTTTTTCGTCCCTCCGCCGCGCCGGGCGTCTATGGTTCGCGCGGCCGGTCGAGATGCAGCAGCGCTCTCGCTTCGGCGGGAAACTGCGCGGCTTCCCGGTGTTGAGTCATATCGCGATCCGCGTCCGCGATCAGTTCTTGCGCTGTCTTGTTTCGGGAAACGCAGCCTGCCTTGCCGATACTGACCATGACGCGAAATATGCGGTCGTCTATTTTCATCGGTTGTTCGATCGCGATACGCAGCGAACGCGTCACCAGGTCGACCGGAGAATCGTCGGCGTCCGTAACGGGCAGCGCCACGACGAATTCGTCGCTGCCGACGCGGGCGGCGATATCGCCGTCGCGAATGCAATTCAGGATGCGCCGCGCGACGGTCAGCAGGACCTGATCGCCGACGACATTGCCGTACACGTCGTTGACCAGCTTGAATTTATCCAGATCGAGAAACAAGACCACGATTTGCGGATTCTCCGCTTCCGCATCGAGCATCGCCTGCAATTCGCGCAGGAAACGCGGCCGATTCAATAGGCCGGTCACAAGATCGTGTTCGGCGAGGAAGTCGCTTTGCCGCTTGGCCTCATCCTTCAAGATGAGATCGCGCTTGAGCGCGCTCTTGAGCAGGAATGCTTCGCGGGAGAAGCGCTCTCGGGTGTGCATCGAAAACATGCCGATGATATTGGCGCTGACGAGGAAAAAGCAGTTTCCGACGAGGATGTGCCACTGCCCGTGCTCCACCATGCGCTGGACCCCTATGGCGATGCCCAGATAAAGCGCAGTCAGGGCGACGCCGACGATACAGGCGACGCCAAACCTGAGGTAGGTCCAGGTATACAAACCCATGAACACCAGCAAGAGCCCGGCGTAATAGGAATGCCAGGCCGAATCGGACGGCACGGCCAACGCAAGGATGTATTCAATGCCCACGCCCCAGATGAAATACGAGAGCGCGGTAACGGACGGATAATGTCGGATAAACCAGTCTCTCCGCGTGATCGCCAGCAAGACGATGCACGCATTCATGACTACGATGGCGCCCCGAACCATCCAGGCAACGTTCAGCATCGAGGGCATCGCCCAGATGTCCAGAACGCCGAATCCGGCGTAGAGCAAGGTGCATAAAGCATAGGTTTGCCAAACCACGCGAATTTTTTCGCTGGCGAGATCGATCTGATAAGCCGACTCGAGATCCGAAGAGAATCGCATCTACCTGGATACCTCAGCTCCGGAATACGGGAGTGCCATAGATTCCCCGTATCGATGTTGCAAAAGGAATGATGGTTTCAGCGTAACGCAAGTGTTATTACAAAGAGAGGATATTGTATAAACCCTTCGCAAGGATATGCAGTATCTAAAAAAGCAATAGGCAAGCGATCCGTGCGGATGTAGCGGCCTGCCCAACACCCGCCTCGCGTTCCGTTGGGCGCGATCCGACGAATGGCATCCGCGCCGCCGTCCGTCTTTGACGAGACACGCCGCGAACCGTTGATCCGCTTGGCCGGGGCCCAGGTTCTCGTCGTGGCACGCTCCATGCATTTCATCGGCCAAGCCCGACAGGGCGAGCGACACCCCCGATCCACTTACCTACTTTCAGGAGAATGACGATGAATGCACTCATGATCAAGGACCTGCCCGCGGCCAAGGAATTGGGCCGGGCAGCGATGAGCGCCTTGTGCGGCGGCATGGGACGAACTCCGCCCCAAATACTGGCATGGGAGTTGACGCATAAGCCGGCGACGTGGCAAGGCTTGGTCTTGGATGCGGACGGGCGCTTGACCGTGCCGGCGATCTGAGCGGCGATTCGACGCCAGCCGATCGCCGACGTATTCCCGGGCGCCGGTAAGCGAACGGGAAGGCTTCCGCCCTCCCGTTCGCTTCGTGCCGGCGCCGATCGCCGCTTATCTCACCGGCCTCACCATGCCGTGCGTCCGTAATACTGAGGCCGCGAGAACAAGGCCTGCATGTATGCCGCATAGGCCGGATCGTAGCCGCCGTAGGCACCGCCGCCGGGTTGCTGCCCCCCTTGTCCGGCCAGGGTGCCGAACCATGCTTGCGGAGCGAGCGCCTGATGATCGGCGTAGACCTGCGGACGCACGCTCTGCGGAGCCGCGGAGCCGATCGCCGTGCCCAATGCGACGTTGGCCGCGGCGCTCAACTGCGGCTGCAGACCGACCGCGACCAAGGCATCGGGCATGCCGAAGCCGGTACGGGTGGCGTCGCCCAGATTCAAGCGGCGGCAGCTGGCCTTGATGATCTGGAACAGGCGCTCGACTCGTTCCGGGCTCCGGGCCTTGTAGGTGCCCTGGAAGTCCGGATGATGCGCGAGCACCAGGGCCGCGAGGCCGGTGACGTGCGGCGCCGCCATCGACGTGCCGTCCCATACCGCGTAGTTGTTGGCGGGCACCGAGGAAGTGATCGCCACTCCCGGCGCGCAGACCGCGATCTCCGGTCCGAAGCAGCTGAACTTGGCGGCGAAGAAGCCGTCCGCGTCGACGAACTGGGTGATCGTTTGCGAGTGGTAGCTGTCCGGCGGGAATTCGTTCAGCTTGCCGATGGCCGCCACCGCGAGCACGTTGGGCGACGAGGCAGGATACTGCACTGGGCCGCCGGAGTTGCCGGCCGCGACGATGCAGGCAATGCCGGCGCGCTTGGCGCGCAGGATCTGCTGCTCCAGCGCTTCGGACGGCTCGGCGCCGCCCAGGCTGAGATTGACGACGTCGATCTGCTTCTCGATGCAGTATTCGAGCGCGTCGATCAACTGGCTGGTCTGTCCGCCGGGGAACAGCTTGCAGACATGGACTTCCGCATCCGGCGCGAAACCGCGTATGCCGAGCGCGTTGTCCGCGCCGGAGATGATGCCGGCGCAGTGCGAACCGTGCGAGATGGTGTCGTCGGTCCAGGTATCCGGGCTGGCCTTCTTGTTGACGATGTCGAAGCCGAAGTGGATCTTGCGCAGATCGTCGTGCGTCAAGGCCGCGGCGCCGGAGTCGATGACCGCGACCTTGATGCCCTGGCCGCGATACTGCCCCGGCAACTGATCGAGGCGCATCGCCTTCTGTCCCCATCCGTAGGCCTGCTCTTGCGGGAAATTGGCGAGCGTCGGCCAGTCGGCCAGGGGGCGCAGCCCGACGACATTCGCTTCGTCGGTGCTGATTTCCGGATTCTGCTGGTAGAAGCTCCAGTAATCGCTCTTCGGTTTCACGTACAGGCCGCGCACCGATTGCACGGTTTCGCCGAACAGGCTCAACGAGACTTGGCCGCGTTCGTTGGTGATGCCGCTCGCGGGCAGCAGGCTGCCGAACAGATAGACTTCGGCGTCCTTGATCGGCGCATTGTCCTTGCCGAGGACGACGATGGTGGTCGACAGCACGGGCCCCGACACCGGATAGGAACCGGCCACCATGGGCGGCTGCTGGAAAGCCGGATCGTGCATCGTGAGATATTGGTCGCGCTCGACGATCAGCCGTCCCTGCGCCTGCTGGTGCAGCATGAACGCCTTCTGATCGGCCATCTTGGCGACCAGCACGCCCGGCGCTTCCCCGAAGCCGTCGGCCAGCGCGCCCACGATGTTCTTCGGGCCGACCGTGTCGACCACTTCGATATCGGGCGAGGATCGCAACGCCTGTTCGACGAAGCTCAGCGACAGCGGCTGCAATCCCATCAATTGCATGGCGGGAGAACGGCGCGCGGTCACCAGATACTGGCTCTTTCGTTGCGAAACGTTGCGCCCGCCCGTCCCGGACTGGGGTGATGGCGCGCCAGCGCCGGACGTCTTGGCCGCGGGTTTGCTCGCTGACGACGATGAGCCGTCTCCGCTCGCGGTTTGGTTGTCCTGGGGATTGGCGCCGCCTGATTCAGGAGTTTTTGCCATATGTATTCCTTTCGTGCCTATTCGTTCTTCACGCCATCGAAAAGCGATAGCGGACGATCGGGTTCAATGATCAATCGGGTCTTTGCGTTGCGGAATTGCTCTTCCAGAGAGTGGGCCTTCTCGTGAGGCATTTCGATCACGGCGGTATGCGGTTGTTCGGCCGGACCGATGACGTCGAGCAGCTTCATGCAGTCGTCCCCCTCGGTGTTCTTGATGAACTCGCTGAGCTGCTTGCTATCTTCGGAGCGAACGATGTAGCGGCCGCTGCCGTGCTTGGAATCTGCCAATGGCATGTGAACTCTCCTCATCTTCGCGTCGCGTCTCCCGCAACGGCGGAAGGCGCGACGCTGTTCTCGCTGCTTTACTTACCGGCGCGCATCAATGCAAAGTCGGCTGGCCGCCATAGCCGCCGCTGCCTTGTCCTACCTGGTAGCCGGGATAGGAGCCGCCTTGTTGAGCCTGCTGCGCTTGTTGCGCTTGCATGGCCTGCTGCTGAGCATAGGCCGCCATCACCGGATCGATGCTGAAGGGCAGGAACTGGCGGCCGAGCTGGCCCGCGATGCCGCCGATCTGCGAACCCAGCTGGGCATTGCCGAGCGCGCCGCCGATCGCGCCGCCCAGCGGCTGGCCGATCTGGCCGATCAGGTTACCGAACCAGCCTTGCGGCGCCAGCTGTCCTTGCTGCGCCATTTGCGCTTGCTGCGCATAGGCGGCCGCGATCGGATCGACGTTGAAGGGCAGGAATTGGCGGCCGAGCTGGCCGGCGACATTGCCGATCTGCGAACCCAGCTGGGCATTGCCGAACAGGCCGCCGATCGCGCCGCCCAGCGGTTGGCCCACTTGTCCCAACAGGTTGCCGAAGAAGCCTTGCGGCGCCATCTGCCCTTGCTGCCCATAAGCCGCAGCCATCGGGTCGACGCTGAAGGGCAGGAACTGGCGGCCGAGCTGGCCCGCGATGCCGCCGATCTGCGAACCCAGCTGGGCATTGCCGAGCGCGCCGCCGATCGCGCCGCCCAGCGGCTGGCCGATCTGCCCGATCAGGTTGCCGAACCAGCCTTGCGGCGCCAGCTGTCCTTGCTGCGCCATTTGCGCCTGTGCTGCCTGCAATGCTTGTTGTTGCGCATAGGCAGCGGCGACGGGATCGGCGGAAAACGGCAGGATCGATCCGCCGATACCGCCGGCGACCTGGCCGATCTGCGATCCCAGCGAGGGGTTACCGAAAAGGCCGCCGATAGCACGACCGGCGAGCCCTCCTAACGGCGCGCCGATCAGGCCGCCGAAGAAGCCCTGCGGCGCGAACTGTTGAGAATTACCGCCTGGGAAGCCACCGGAGATACCTTGTAGAGATTCGTTCATGTCAGGATCCTTATGCAATGGCGACTGCCGGAACGGAACCGGCCGCAGGCTGATGAAAAACTGCGCTTGCGTAGGCAAGTCTTTCAACAGCCTGCGGCAAAACCTGAAACAGCATCAATGCGAGACGACAATCAGATAAGCGATGCATGCAAGGTCTTGCGTCGATCCGAACCGGGCACTGCGCTGTGTTTTTCATATGTGTCGCGGTCATCGACGTTCGACGATGCTCACGACCCGTTACGCAAAGGCATGTCCGCAATCCATGTTGCGGGATGGCGGTATGCGATTGCCCGATTAGTCTTATTGAGAGGGGAACAGTTTTCAAGCGCACTTTTAGTGCGCTTGAGTGCGCTCAATAGTGCTTGCATCACGCTTGTGCGGCGATGCACCGGAATGGCACCATACGGGGGGCCCGATGGGCGAGCTACATTTGCTGGAACAAGTGGCCGTATGCGCGACTGACTTCGAGTCTTTCTTCATGATTGCGCAGCGAAACCAGCTGCCGCCCGCGCATGTCGCGCGCCACTTCGGCGATCGCATCGACCCGCACCAGCGTGGAACGATGGATGCGCCAGAACTCGGCGGGATCGAGTTCGTCCTCGAGCTCCTTGAGCGTCTTGCGGATCAGCACTTGCATCTGCTCGGTCTGCACCCGCGTGTATTTTTCCTCGGCGCGGAAGAACAGCACTTCGCGCGTGCTGATCATGCGCACGCTGTTGCCGACGCTGGCCTGGATCCAGCGCAGATATTCCGATTTCCTGTCGCCGCCCTGCTGCGTCAACAGCGATAGAAAGCGCTCGATGTTGCGCGGCGCTTCATCCAGCCGCGCGCGCAATCGGTCGCAGGCCCTGGCGAGCCGGGCGGCGTCGACCGGCTTGAGCAGATAATCGATCGCCCCCTGTTCGAAGGCCTGGATCGCGTATTGATCGTAGGCAGTCACCAATACGACATGGCAGCGGTTGAACAACAGCCGCGCTGCCTCGATGCCGTTCAAGCCGGGCATGCGGATGTCGAGAAAAACGATGTCGGGCTGCAACGCGCCGGCCCGCGCGACGGCATCGAGGCCGTTGGCCGCTTCGCCGACGATGCGCAGTTCCGGCCAGGCTTCGCGCAAGCGGGCGCGCAGCTGATCGCGCATCGGTTCTTCATCGTCGACGATCAATGCCGTCGGCAGGCGGGTCGCGCTGGTCATGGGCTTAACGGTATTCCTCGGCAACATTCGACAGGTAAGGCACGCGGATCGACACATAGGCGCCGCCGCTGGCGGGCGCTTCGATGACGAGCTGGGCCTTGCGTCCGAATAATACCTTCAGCCGCTCGCGCAGGTTGGCCAGGCCGATGCCGTCGCCGGCATGCAGATCGAAGCCGACGCCGTCATCGGTCACATCGACGCACAGCAGGTCGCCGATGGCCCGCGCCCGGATCTCCACGCGGCCGCCCTGCGTCTTGGGCTCCAGGCCGTGCTTGATCGCATTCTCGACCAGCACCTGCAGCATCATCGGCGGAAACGGGGCGTCGGCGAGTTCGAGCGGGACATCGATCGATACCGCGAGACGCTCCTTCATGCGCGCCTGCATGATGGCGAGATAGGCGCGCGACAACTCGACTTGGCGGCCCAGCGTGCTGCCGCCGGTCTCGCGCATTTGCGGCAAGGCCGAGCGCAGGTACTCGATCAAATGGGCATGGATGCGCGCGGCTTCCGACGGATCGGTCTCGATCAGCCGGCCGATCAAGGCAAGGGTGTTGAACAGGAAATGCGGTTCGATCTGCGCTTGCAGCATGGCGATCTGCGCTTCCAGCAAACGCCGCTCGAGCGACTCGACCTTGACGCGTTCGGATGCCTCCCTGGCGGCGATATCGGCGCGCCGTTTGCCGCCCGCCATCACTTTGACGCCGAGCGACACGAAAATGAAGAGGACCGGCAATTCCGCGGCGCCGAATGGTGCCGCGATCAATAGCGCGAGCGCCCAGATGAACGCTAGCTTCGGCCAGGAAACCACCGCGACCCAGTCGACGAAGCGCCACCAGTAGACGCCGGCGGCTTCCTGGATCTCGTGCAGCCGTTCCACGATGCGATTGTCGGTCGGCGTATTCATGGCCGTTCTCCCCGTGTATCGTCCAAACGCTCCAGGCGCGGCCGGCGGGGCCGCATGGCGTGCGCCACGGCGGCCGCGACCAGCTTCACGATCAGCGCGACCAGGAACAATGTGATGGCGAGGGGAAGTATGGTGAAGACCAGCGCCGCGACCACGCACACCAGCAGCAGGCGCGGCAGCGGCATGCGCATGAGCGCGCCGACGATCGCGGCCGCGAGAGCGATGAAGGCATGGCCGACGTCGCGCGCCATGGCCATCATCGAACCGAGGGAAAAGTGTTTCATGCGAACTCCTGTTGATTGCCCGGAAGATCCGGCCCGCATTTCAGCGCTGCCGATAGCGGAACGATAGCCGGTCGCCCGGGCCGCATGAACAGGCTTCCGACCAATTGTGGATTCGATGGGATGAATGGCGGCAAGGAGCGACGAACCGGGCGGACCGGCCATGCTCCGGCGATATGTCAGGGAGCCGCATAGCCGTCGGTCAGCGCGGCGAGAAACTGTACGACATCGTCGATTTCATCGTCAAGCAAGGCCGGCGCCATGCCGGGCAGGCGGTCGAACGGCGCGCGCGATGTCTCGACGTGCATCCGGTATGCCGGCGGCAGATCGTTGAACTTGCCCGCGAAACCATCGGCGTCCAGCGGATACCATTCCCACGGATGCGTATCGCGCCGCACATGGAAGGCGACGGCCTCCCGCAGGCTGGCGATGACGCCATTGTGGAAGAAGACCTTGCGGGTGGCGACATTGCGCAGCGTCGGCACCTTGAATGCTCCGCACAGCGCCGCATTGCCGGCCAGATCGGTGCGTGCCGGCCCGCACAGCCCAAGATCGTAATAGCGGGGATCGGCATTCGCGCGGATCGCCGGATTGCGCGGCACGCCGAGATTGGCGTACCCGAAATCGGTGAACAAGGGCGGCGCGCCGGCGGCCGGCTTGCTCGGATGGCAGGCGGCGCAATTGCCCTTGGCCGGGTCGTTGAATAACGCCAGCCCGCGCAACTGGGTGCTTGTCAGCGTCGCCTTGCCGGCCAGGTAACGGTCGTACCTGGAGTCGAAGGATCGGAATCTTTCGTCCTGCCGCTGGTATTGCTGGAGCGCGAAGGCGGCGCGCTCGAACGCATCGTCCGGACGGTCGAAGATGGCGGCACCGAACACCGCCCGGAATTGCCCTGCGTAATCGGTGTGCCTGAGACGTTCGACGAGCGCGTGCTTGCTGCCATTGGCCATTTCATGCGCGGCCAGCAGCGGATGTTCCGCCTGCTCCGCGAGAGTCCGGGAGCGCCCGTCGCGATTGTAGCCGCCGCGCGGCTCGCCTTCCCGGGTAAAAGCGAACTCGGGATTGAAGACCAGGTAGCGCAACGATGGTGCGGCCCGGAACCCCGGCACGTCGCCGTTCCGCCCGCCGAGTTGGACGGCGCGGCGGTCGGTCTGGGCATGAGCGTTGTTCGGATCGTGGCAGACGGCGCACGAGAGCCGCCCCGATGCGGAGAGCGACCGGTCGTGGAATATCTTCTCGCCCAGGGCGGCGCTGGCGGTCAGCGGCGGCCCCATGCTCGGGAGCGGCGCGCCGCCGACGGAACCGACGCCGTCGTCACCGCCGCCGCATGCCGCCAGCGACAACGCGAACACCAGCGCGGCTGCCGGCTTCCCGCGCGCTTGCGTCATCCCTACTTCCCGATGACCATCAGGACGGCGTTATTGATCGAATACACCTTGCCGTCCGGCCCGAGCGCGACCGGCGTATACGACTGGTAGTAGCCGTTGTTCATGTTGAAGGTCTCGCTGAGCGTATTGGTGCCCAGGTTCCAGCGATACAGGTAGCCGTCGGAGCTGTTCATGAATACCGAGCCGGTGCTCGGATCGACCGCGGTGGTGTTGATGCACCACTCCGGGTAGCTGCCGGTGCTGGCCTGAAAGGGGCTGAGCACCGAGATCACTTCCTTCATCACGGTCACGCTCGGGTCGGTGCGATGCGCCTGGGTCGCGTTCGGGTCGAGGATCGCCATCCGATACTCGTCCGTGTAGTAGTCGTTGTACTTGCTCACCAGCAGATAGCTCGACGAGCCCGTATAGCCCGCGACCATCGATGCCGGCACGATGGAAGGCGTGAAGTCCCAGCCGAACGGGCCGGTCGCTTTCTGCGTCGCCAGCGTGCTGTCGTAATGCAGCATCCAGCCGGTGTAATAAAAGGACGAATTGCTGTCGCCGAGCACGCCGAAATACACGTCGCCGTCCGGCCCGACGGTAGGCGACGAGGTGCCGCCCTCGGTCAGGTCGGCCGTGTAGCCGGTCTTGTGATCGAGCAGGAGGACCTTGTTCTTGGTCGCCAGCGTCGCGCTGTCGAGCGCCACCAGATAGCCGAACGGACGCAGGGAGCCGTTCAGCACGGAGCTCATGACGGCATACACGGTAGTGCCGTCGTAGGACAAGGCCGGCGCCGCGCTGGCCTGCGCCTTGACGATCCGGCTGTCGCCGGTGGCCGCGGCGGCGGCGACCCAGCTGCCGTTGCCGTCGGCGTCGACGCGCGCGATGCCGCCGGCGATGCCGAGCGGATTGGTGCCCGCAACCTTGAAGCCGAAATAGACCGTGCCCTGGGCATCGATGGTGAGCGGCGTGTTGATGATCACGCTGCTGTCGTATGCCGCTTGGTTCGCCGCGTACGCCGCGGCGCCGTAGAAGACGACGGTCCGCAGCTCGCCCGGCGTGCCGTCGACGTTGTCGCGGTAATAGAGCTTGCCGCCGGCGCCCGGAAAATACACGCGCCCGTTCGCGGTCAGAGCGGCGTTGAAACTGGTCTTGCTGGTAGGCGGAACGTAATCGGTATCGACCTGCCACTTGAGCGTGCCGTCGACGCCACTGCGCGCCTCGATCCGGAAAGTGCCGGCCGAGGTGACCTTGACCGGCAGGATGACGGTATTGCCGCTCGAGATGACGGGCGAGCCGTAATGCCCGGTCGACAGCAGGTTGGGGACCGGCGACCCGTTGATCGCACGGTAGACCGGTTGCAAGTCCACGTCGGCGCGCCACACCACGCGGCCAAGAGTCTGGGCCGACGTGCCGCCGGTCTGCGCGCTGTGCTGCGCGTCGCGGCCGAAGTTCAGCCAGGCGGAAGACCGGTCGGTCGAGGCGCCGCTTTGCGCAAGCAAGGTGACGGTCGATGCGATTCGCGATTGATATTGCGCCGACGTCGTGGACGACGTCACGCCAGACAGCATCGCGCGCGCCGATGCGGCCGCCTGGGCGCCGCTATAGTCGGATACCGCGTCGGAAGTGCGCAGGGTATCGGTGAAACTGGTGGCGGCCGCCACCCGGTTCGCGACCAGCGCGGCGTCGAGCAAGCCTTGCGGGCTCTGGTTCATCAACGCGCCGGCCAGGATGGACAAGGCCGCATTGCCCCTGGTCAGGCCGTTGTTGTCGATGGCATCGACCCAGAACTGGCGTCCGCTTTCGGCCGGCGCGCGGCCCAGGACATTGTTGAAGATCGCCGTGACGAACGACGAGGTATCGCCGGCGCCGTACAGGTTCTGGGATTCCTGGCTGGTGCCGAAAGCATCGACCAGTGCGCGCAACGACGCGTTGCTGGCATAGGCCGCATTCAATTCCTGGATGCCGGTCGGCGCATTCATCGCAACCAGCGCGGCCGAAAAATTGGCTTCGCCGCCCGGGTCGGCCGGCCGGCCGAAATACGCGACATAGAGTTGCTGGACGGCGGCCCGATAATCCGCCTGCACTGCCGAGGATGCCGCCAGCAGTTTTTGCGTGCCGGGTTGCTGCGTATCGACGCCGCTGCCGCATCCCGTGATTGCCAGGCTTGCGGCGAGCAACACCGCTCCTACGAGTCTCTTCCTCATTCGCGGCCTCTCCGGGTCGTATGAAAGAAAAACATTGTATTGGGGAAATATTTCGAGTCAAGCAGCCTCAGTCCAAGCGACGCCAAATACCTCGGGATCGATAATCTGAATGCCACGGGCCGCGAACCGCCCCTCACCCGGCAGCGTAGAACCACACGGTCCGGATCACGCCGTCGACGACTTCGTACACGACCGCAACTTCGAACGGTTCGTCGCGCACGCCCGTAACGCGCTCGTGATCGATGACCTTGTTGCCGACTACGATGCGATTGAGCACCTCGGCATGCAGCGCGGGAAGATTGAAGCGGTTGTTGGCATAGTGCGCGGCGAATGCCGCCTTGCCCTGGAGCGTCGGCTCCGCCGCCGGCGGGGCGTAGACCTTGATGTCGTCGCTGTAGACCTTGATGAATCGCTCCAGGTCGCGGGCGTTATAGGCGTCGAGTTGCTCTTGCGCCGCGGCTTGCGGTGTCATGCTCTGCATTCTTGCTCCCTCAGTTCTGGAAAACGATGTGCGCCGACTCCGTGGCGACGATGCGCGGACCGAAGCTCGTGACATTGGCGAGCGTGATGTTATGGTGCTCGCGGATCTGGCGGCCGCCGGCGTGCTCCTTGTCGTGCGTGGTGTGCGCGTCCGCCGCCAGCAAGACCGGAAAGCCGAGCGCCGCCGCGCGCCGCGTGGTCGTGTCGACGCAAAACTCGGAAGCATAGCCGCAGATGACGAGCCGCTTCGCGCCCCTGGCAGCGAGCAGTTCCGCCAGCGGCGTGCCGAGGAAGGAATCCGGCGTGCTCTTGCGCACGAATACGTCCCCCTCTTTCACGATCAGGTTGCGTTCAAGCTGCCAGCTTTCGCTGCCGTATTGCAGCATGCCTTCGGCGCGTTCGTGCTGGACGAACACCACCGGCGCACCGGACGCGCGGGCGCGCTCGGCCAGGGCATTGATGCGGCCGACGACGGCGTCGGCTTCGTAAGGGCGCGGCTCGTCGTCGAACAGGCCGCGTTGGACGTCGATGATGATCAGGGCTGTAGTCATGGTGAAGAGGAGAACGGAACGGCGTGGCGCCCCGTATGATAACCGTCGATGGACTTCAGCGCGATGCCGTGCCGTCGGAGCCGCCCTGCAAGGCCCACGCCATCGCCAGCAACAGCAGCGTGATGGCCGCCGCCAGCGACAGCTTCGCCGTCAACGGCAGCGTCGCCGCCCCCGATAGAAGAATGTTGTTCAGGATCGCGATCGGCACGAACAACGCGACCGCCAAAGCAGCCCCGGCCTTGCCGCGCGTCGCGGTGAAACGCTCGACGTCCGCGAGCACGAACGGCGGGTGCGGATCGCGCGCCGCGACGTCGGCCGGGCGCCAGCCGGTGCGGCGAATCCAGATGGCGAGCCGGTCGGTCCATCTGTCCGCCCTGGCGGCATCGCGCCACAGGTGCGCGAACCAGTCGAATTGCGCCCACACCGGGTTCCAGCTGCGGAACGGCTTGCGCACGCCGAAGACGCAGGCCTCGCGCTCGTCTTCCCAGGTGCCGAACAGCTTGTCCCACACCATCAGCGTGCCGCCGTAATTGCGGTCGACGTACACGTCGTTGACCGCGTGGTGGACGCGATGCGCGCTGGGCGTGTTGAGTATGCCTTCGATCAGCGGCAGCCTGTCGATCAGCCGGGTATGGATCCAGAACTGGTAGAGCTTGTTGAAGGTCAAGAGGACGATGAAGACTTCCGGCGGACACCCGGCGACGGCCATCGGCAGGAAGATCGGCATATGCATGAGATCCTGGAACGCTCCCTGGCGCAACGCCGTCGTCAGGTTGAATTCCTCGCTCTGGTGATGCGGCACATGTCCGCCCCACAGGAAGTTGATCTCGTGCGACCAGCGGTGCGCCCAGTAATACAGGAAATCCAGCACGAAGAAGAACAGGATCCATGTCGTCACCGAGCCGGCATCGAAGCGGAACAGCGCGTAACGGTTCGCGATCCAGGCATAGCCCAATAACAGCCCGCCCTTGACGAACACCTCGAGGGTAACGGTCCAGGCGCCGCAACCGAGACTAGCGAGGCTATCCGCCAATTGGTAAGCGTCCAGGCGCCGGCGATGCGCAAGCCAGGCCTCGATGCCGATCAGCAGGAAAAACACCGGAGTGGCCGCGGCGATCAATGCGTTGTTGTTGAGCATGGGATTCGGCGATGGCGATCTGGACGGACGCGGCGCTAGGCGCGACGCGATCCATAGGACGCTTCCCCGTGCGAGCTGTGCAGCAACGCGATGCGTCGCCCAACTGCCTTCCCCCCAGGTTCGCACCTGGATCGGCATCGGAAGCGTTGTACTTCTTGCAAATATGGATCGCTGTCTGACGCGTCGCGCGCCTTGCCTGCCCTGCTTCCGGCGCGAACGCGTCCACGTCAATTTATGAAATGAGTCCCAATTCTCTAAGGACGACGTTCATTCGGCGTCAAATTTTGGATAGCTTGCTCCTTCAAGCATCGCGGGGACGGAGCAATTCACACCGGGCAGATTTTCCCAACTAGCGTCGCCTTCTTGGGTTTGCATCATATTTGCCCAATGCAAGGTTTGACTGTCGCCGAAGCCGGTCGTCATTTGCATCTGAAAAACCCATCGTTCACCGATCTTGGTCATGCTGCCGAACCCGGTGATGATGGATTCATTCCGGCGACCGCTGCTGACGAACGTGATTTGCACCCTGCCATCGGCGGTCACCGTGCCCACCATGCTGCGTTGCTGGGGCGTTTCGGCACGCTTGGTGCCGCTTTCGTCCGGAGTAAGCACAAGGGCCGAGGATACGCCCCAGAAATAGCCGTTCTTATAGCCGGAAATATGCCACACCGTTTGGTCGCATTTCCAGGCAAGCAAATCGTCATCGGCCGAGAATTGAAGCGCCGGCAAATCCGGAGTAGTTACATACCAGTAGGTATCGGCCAGAAAATCCCAGGTGGTGCGATTGGTATCAGACACGTGTCTCTCCTCTTCTTGAATTTCCAAATCGGCACAATCGAACTCAAACGATCCGTCGTGCTTCCCAAGTCCCCAAATCGAATGCGCTTATCGAAGCCCTCCTCTCCGTTTTCCAACAGGATATCCATCTCGTTCCAAGACGAACGCGCTTCGAGAAGCGTCTCGTTGGAATCGTCCGGAAATAAAAACATCGACTTCACGTCCGACCGGAGTCTTTGTATTTTCCGCAAATCTCCACTCTCCAATATGGACCGCTCCCGTGTCTCGCTGCGCCGCCTTGAACATGGCGCGCATAGGATAAAGTGATGAGGCCATAGCGTGAAGGCCGGCTTTTTTTGCATCGGCTTTTTTCGACATTTCGATGGGCGCGGCGATCACGACAAACAGGCCGAAGAAGATGCCAGCCAGGATAACGAAACCCATCAACATTTCCACAAAATTTTTCGTCGGCCCCACCTTGGCGGACAGGAAAGCTGTCGATCTTTTCCCTTCGTCCTCTTATCCGACGTTTGCCACTCCTTGAATTGTCCAAAGTAAAACACAAAAAGTAAGAAGGAGGGCCGTAAGTTTGCCTCCTTGGCGGAGATGATCGGCCTCTCCGTCTCGATCGGCGGCGTTCAGCTCGCTTTCCTGCCCTTGCGGTCCGCTCATCGGGCGTATCCACCCGCCGCCGCCCATTACGGACGCACCCGTGGTTGCGGTCCTTCGCACGCCGGCTTCGTTGGCCTGCTCGCCCTTGCGGCAGCGCACGACTCGTAATGAGGGTCTTCCGACTCGCCCAGGCATTGCCGCAATGCGCGCGCTTTTCGTTTCCATGCCGCAGAGGCGCCAGCGCACTCAAGCCGCGCTCCTGTAGCATCCGGCCCGGTGCGGCAAACAACTCCGCCCTAGCTTGCGCAGCTGCAGCGAATGACGGAACCGCAGCAGGCCTGTCGCCTCCGGCGCCGTCTCTCCGCCCGGATCGATGCCGGCGAAACGGTGCAGGCTAGCGCTGTCGCACGGCGCTTCCCACGGCACGATGCGGCCCGTCGTCTCCAGGAACTGGTCGCGCCGCGCCGGCCTGCGCCACCGTTCGCATAAAAGTCGTACAAATGATATTGCCGTTGATCAACATCAATAATCTCAATCCCTTCGGCGGTAATACTTGCCCGGCCCGGCTACCTAGCCGAGTTGTGCCGCCAATCATCACCCGTCCTTATCCGGGATCGGGCGTGCTTGGCTTTACTGTTAGCTTCCCAAAAAACATACAAGGAGGAGAAGCATGTATTTAGTCCGTCGAAGCGTTACCTCGTTTTTTGCTCTCATAGCGATGCTGGCGTCCCTGATTGTCTCTGGAGGCGCCAACGCCATGTCGGGAGACCCCTCGAAGATCGATCGCCTCTTCGCCCAGAAGATGGTGTCCGATCTGACCAACTACTACTACGACGTCATCGTGGTATTCCGCAACAAGGCCGATACCGCCAAGCTGTCGGTGTTCCGCCGCCAGCTCAAGACGTATCAAGTGCTACCCATGGCCCGCATCCTGTTGAGCGAAACCGAAGTCAACCAGGTCTCGGCCTGGCCTGAAGTCCTCTTCATCGAGCCCAACCGCAAGCAGAAACTCTTCAACGCCGAAGGCCGCGTCCTGACCCGCGCCGAAGAAGTCCAGCAAGTCCTCGGCCTGCAAGGCGCCGGCGTGACCGTCGCCGTCATCGATACCGGCGCCGATGGCTTGCATCCCGATCTCGGCAACGTAGTCAAGAACTATGCCGTCGCCGGCGTGCTGGGCACCGACCTGACGCAGGTCTATGTGTCGTTGACGCCGGACGGCATCGATGTGCAAACCTCGGTCATCGAGCAATCCAACGGCTCCCTCGGCACCAAGTGGAATACCGACGAATACGGCCATGGCACCCATGTGATCGGCACGATCGGCGGCACCGGCGCCGATTCGGAAGGCCACCTCCGCGGCATGGCGCCCAAGGCCACCATCGTCAGCTATGCCACCAGCACCGGCATCAACCTGCCATTCACGCTGGAGGCGTACGACCACATCATCGCCAATGTGAAGGCCGGCCGCTCCGATATCCGAGTGATCAGCAATTCGTGGGGCAGCTCGGAATCGGAAACCTTCAATCCGAGCCGATCCACCAACGTCGCATCGCGCCTGGCCTATGAAGCCGGCATCCTGTCGGTCTTCGCCGCCGGCAACGAAGGTCCGGGCCAGGACACGCTCAACCCGTATGCCGCCGCACCGTACGTGCTCGGCATCGGCGCGACCAACAAGTCCTACGGCATGACCGGCTTCTCGTCGCGCGGCCGCCCGGATGCCAATCATGACCGCGAACTGGCCCTGGCCAACCTGAAGGCGTTTCTTGCCGCCTCGCCCGCCGAGCAAAGCGCCTGGGATCATGTCGCCAAGCCGATGGGAGTCTATCGACCGAGCATCGTGGCCCCCGGCGAGAACATCGTCTCGGCCCAGAATCCGGTCCATCCGATGACCCATACCGGCACCAACTATGGCGCTGCATCCGGCACCTCGATGGCGACGCCGCATGTCAGCGGCCTGGCCGCGCTGGTGCATCAAGCGCGCGATCAGAAGGGTGCAACGCGCTTGTCGCCGCTGGACATGATCCGCCTGTTCGAGGTGACGGCGAACAGGTCCGTCATGTACGGTTACGACGCCTACGAGGCCGGCGCAGGCTTTGCCGATGTGCGCGCCGCCGTCGATGCGGTCAATGCCGGCAACATCCCGACCGCGGTTACGGCCGCCCATCTGGTCAAGTTCAATCCGGGTCCGGTCACCGTCAAATCCGGCACTTACAGTGGCGTCGCCACGCTCAATTCGTTCCAGACCAACGAAGGGTACGGCTTGCACAAGGTCATGGTCGAACCGGGCGCCGTCAAGCTGTTCGCCGATGCGCAATGGGCCCTGCAAGGCAACAACCTGTACATCTCGCTCTACGCGCCGGGCGTCAATCCGAAGACCGGCACGCCGGCCGCCCAGTCGGCCGGATTGACCACGGTCACGAACTACCGCTTCGTCGAAGTCAAGTTTCCTGCCCCCGGCGAATGGCATGTCCGCGTCGACGGCCGCGTCAACCTGGTCGCCACGGAGTACACCGGCAAGTGGCAAGTCACCGTCCCCGAGAACGTCCCGCCGACGGCAGACATGACCTTGAGCACGACCAAGGTTGCCAGCGGCGAGCCGGTCACGATCACGGCGAAGGTACGCGACGGCAACGGCATCGCCTCCGTGGCGGATGCTCGCGTTCGCGTGGCAACCGCTACCGGCAAGGCGATCTATTCGTTCGACAAGTCGGCCTTCGCCCTGCAAGGCGATGCCCTCGTCTTCGCGAAAACCATCGTCCCATCCGGCAAGGCGCCGTGGACCGTCGAGGTGTCGGCGAAGGATGCCCGCGGGCTCTCCGTCGTCAAGCAAGCGACTATCGGCCGTAAATGAAGATCGTACGCAATTGGAAAGAACGAGACACGGGTCTCCGAACTGTCATCGGATTTGCCGACGCAGCGAAGAATGAGCCTCCAACCCTCTGCTTGGCCGTCGACAACGAACACGGACGGCACGCGCCAATTGCCAAGTAGTTAGCCGGCATAGTAGGACGCTGCGCCCAACATGCGCACGTCCTACCTTGCCGATAATCCGCGCATATTCGATAAGCTCGCCCGTTGCTAGTCGTACCGTGTGAATAGCGATTGATTCCATAGCTACGGCCACCTTGATTGATTTAAACGGCACATTACGCCAAGCAAACCCCGGTATGTGCACCAGGGCGATACTTCGATGCAGTGAAAATCAAACGTGGGTAGAGGTGCGGATCTGTTCATGGACCTCGGCTGGATCTATGATGCTCGGAACTTCATAACTCCAAGCGCGGAGCAGCCCTACAACGTCGCGGATGTATTGATTGGCATGATCCAAACCGTCGATAGCCAACTTCTTCTTTTCGTCAAAATAGCTGCGTTCCATCTTTCCAGGCATGATTCTCTTTCGTGTGGCCACCGGCCGGCGCGGGCGCCATCAGGCGCGGTTTTTCCTTTCTAGTAATCATCTGCCCGAACGCCGGTTTGTGCAGCATGAAAACATACGGCAGCGTCACGGAGAGCAGCAGCCTCTGCCGGTCGAAGCGATCCCGCTTCGTCGAGCCCCACGTCTGCCACCAGTCGAGCAGCCAATCGGCGCAATGCGCCGCAGGAAGTTCCATGCCATCCTGCCAGCCAACCGCATCCTGCACGCATTTTGCAAGTTCCTCCCAGGACATTTGCGTTTGATTCGTACTCCGCCTACACCGATGGTGCAAACACAAGGGCGAAATGCGATATGACTGTTTACTGCAACCGGCGGCAGTTGGTTTGGTCTACGTCTTAAGTACTGCCTCATAAAGGAGTTCGTCATGGCAACAATGACCCCTCATATCAACGAACGACGCCATATACCGGATCGCCGTAAATCGTCCCTGTCCTCTGCGACGTCCGATGTCACGCGCTACGACGAGAAGCGCATGAGCGCGATTGATTGGGTGGCGATGACCCTGCTGATCATCGGCGGTTTGAACTGGGGACTGGTCGGCCTGTTCAATTTTGACCTAGTCGCTACGCTCTTCGGCGAGATGTCGGCATTGTCCCGCATTATTTATGCCCTCGTTGGACTGTCGGCGCTATATTCGATCTATACCGCGAGCAAGATGAGCCACGGCAACAGATAGACTGATCAAAGAGTCGGTGGATTTGCGGCAGCGGGCGATATTGAGGTTGGGCGCGAATTTCGGATACCAACGGTGACAGTTTAAACTGAGAACTGAAGGTGTTGGATGTGCAAGATTCCAAAGCAGCATTACACGGTCGAATTCAAGCAGGAAGCGGTTCGGCAAGTCGAGGCGGAAGGCAAGAGCCTGTCGCAGGTAGTATGCGACCTGAGCATTGCCGAGCAAACACTGCCGAGCTGGCGCAAGGCGGCCAAGGCGGCAAGCTGGCGGCTGGCAAACCGGTGACGCCGGAGCAAATGGAATTGTCGCGGCTGAAAACGGAGAATACGCGCCTGAAGATGGAAGTTGAAATTCTAAAAAAGCGACGGCGTACTTCGCGAAGGAATCGCCGTGAGGTATGCCTGGATCGACTCCCAACGCGATTCCTATCCCCTGCAAGCACTGTGCGATCTGCCGGACGTGTCGATCAGCGGCTATGTCCTTTGGAAGAAAAGCGGCGGGCCGGCGCACTGGCTGTCGGATGAACAATTGCTGACGCTGATTCGCGCGGTGCATGCGGAGTATCGGCAGGCCTACGGTTCGCCGCGGATCATGGAAGAATTGAAATCGCGCGGCATTCCGACCAGTCTGGGCAGGGTCAAGCGCTTGATGACGGCCAACGGCATTCGGGCGAAACACAAGCGGCGCTACAAGGCGACGACCGACAGCAAGCCTGTGCTGCCGGTGGCGCCGAACCTGCTGGACCGCCAATTCGAGACCAGCGCGCCGGATCAAGCGTGGACCGCGGATATTACGTATCTGCCGACGCGTGAAGGCTGGTTGTATCTGGCCGTGGTGATGGACTTGTACACGCGCATGATAGTCGGCTGGTTAATGGACAGTCGCATGACGCGCGAGCTGGTGAGCAGTGCGCTACTCATGGCGCGCTTCCGGCGCAAGCCAGCGCCGGGTGTGCTGCATCATTCCGATCGTGGCAGCCAGTATTGCAGTCATGATTATCAGGCGCTGCTGGCCGAGTACGGCATGACGTGTTCGATGGCCGCAAAGGGAATTGCTGGGACAATGCGCCGATGGAAAGCTTCTTCAACAGTTTGAAGAACGAACGCGTCTTCCATGAAGATTACGAGACGCGAACGGAGGCGAAGCAGGATGTATTCGAGTATATCGAAATGTTTTACAACCGGAGACGCCGCCACTCCGCGTTAGGCTATCGCAGTCCGGCGCGGCATCACGCTGCCTGGATTGCCGAGCAAAAGCTGGCGACTTGAGAGAGTCGTTGGTATCCGGAAAACGCGACCAAGCTCATCTCCGACAGGGGGCATTTTTTGTGCCCCCAATCATGCCCCCAAATGTGCCGGATGTAAATAAACGGCAAAAACGCTCCAGAAACAAAAGACCCGCGTAACTCATTGAATTAGCGCGGGCTTTTGGACTTCTTTGGACTGCTTAAAATCACTTACTGGCGGAGAGGGTGGGATTCGAACCCACGGTACCGGAACCGGTACGCCTGATTTCGAGTCAGGTACATTCGACCACTCTGCCACCTCTCCTGATCGGTCGATCTGCGGCTTGGGTAGCCGCGAAGCACGAGATTATAACAGAGGATTTCCGGTTTAGGAACCATTTTGTCATTCCGTGCCTACCGGCGCCCGATCGGGCACCTGTTCAGCCCTGCGGCGTCAGGTGCGTCAGGCCGCCCATGTAGGGCTGCAGCGCCGCCGGAATCTCGACGCTGCCGTCGGCTTGCTGGTAGTTCTCGAGGATCGCGACCAGCGTGCGGCCGACCGCGAGGCCGGAGCCGTTGAGCGTGTGCACCAGCTCAGGCTTGCCTTGGGCATTGCGGAAACGGGCTTGCATGCGGCGCGCCTGGAAGGCTTCGCAATTCGAGACCGACGAGATTTCGCGATAGGTGTTCTGCGCCGGCAGCCAGACTTCGAGGTCGTAGGTCTTGGCCGAACCGAAACCGATGTCGCCGGTGCACAGCGCCACCACGCGGTACGGCAGGCCGAGCTTCTGCAGGACCTTCTCGGCGTGGCCGCACATCTCTTCGAGCGCCTCGTAGGATTTCTCGGGATGGACGACCTGGACCATCTCGACCTTGTCGAACTGGTGCTGGCGGATCATGCCGCGCGTGTCGCGGCCGTAGCTGCCGGCTTCCGAGCGGAAGCACGGCGTATGCGCGGTCAGCTTGATCGGCAATGCCTCGGCGGCGACGATCTCGTCGCGCACCATATTGGTCAGCGACACTTCCGAGGTCGGGATGAGGTAGAGAGCCTCGCCCTCGCCTTCCTGGCCGCCCTTCTTCGCCGCAAACAGATCGGCTTCGAATTTTGGCAATTGGCCCGTGCCGCGCAGGGAATCGGCGTTGACGATATAAGGCGTATAGCACTCGGTATAGCCGTGCTCGCCGGTTTGCGTATCGAGCATGAATTGCGCGAGCGCGCGATGCAGGCGCGCGATGCCGCCTTTCATGACCGCAAAGCGCGAGCCGGTCAATTTGGCGGCGGTATCGAAATCGAGGCCGAGCCTGGCGCCAACGTCGACATGATCCTTCACCTCGAAATCGAAGCTGCGCGGCGTGCCGACCTTGCGCACTTCGACGTTCTCGCTTTCGTCGGCGCCGACCGGCGTCGATTCGTGCGGCAGGTTCGGGATCGACATCATGAAGTCGTTCATCTTGGCCTGCACCTCATCCAGGCGCGCGGCCGAGGCCTTCAGCTCGTCGCCGATGCCGGCCACTTCCGCCATCACCGCGGACGTATCTTCGCCCTTGCCTTTCAAGATGCCGATCTGCTTGGACAACGCATTGCGCTTGCTTTGCAGCTCTTCGGTACGCGTCTGGATCTGCTTGCGCTCGGCTTCGAGCGCGTTGAAGGCGGCGACATCGAGCTTGAAGCCGCGCGTGGCGTAGCGGGCGGCGACGGTGTCGATGTCCTTGCGGAGAAGTTGAATGTCGATCATGGCGAAATAGTGAAATGCGATGGTGAAACCGAAGAAATGCGCCCGCGAAGTACGGCAAGATGCGGTCGCAAAATGCGGCAAAACGTGATTGTACCAAGGCGGCCATGGACCACGCGAAGTTTGGCTTCCCGCTGGGACCGACCGGGCGGCATTGCCCGCCGTCGTTTCACGCCGTTATTTCTTGCCGTTCTTGCCAGCCGCTTCGTCGAGCGACCTCAGCCAGGCCAGTTTCTCGCCGATCTTTGCTTCCAGCCCGCGCGGCGTCGGCTGGTACCAGCCCGGCTCGCGCATGCCTTCGGGCAAATAGGTTTCCCCGGCCGCGTAGGCATCCGGCTCGTCATGCGCATAGCGGTAGAGCTTGCCGTAGCCGAGCTCTTTCATCAGCTTGGTCGGTGCGTTGCGCAAGTGTTCCGGCACCGGCCGCGTCTTGTCCTTCGCGACGAAGGCGCGCGCCGCGTTGTAGGCGTTGTAGACGGCATTCGATTTGGCGGCGCAGGCAAGATAGACCACGGCCTGGGCCAGCGTCAGTTCGCCTTCGGGCGAACCCAGGCGCTCGTAGGTTTCCGCGGCGTCGAGCGCCAGCCGCAGGGCGCGCGGATCGGCCAGCCCGATGTCTTCGCTGGCCATGCGGATGATGCGGCGGGCAAGGTAACGCGGGTCGGCGCCGCCGTCGATCATGCGCACGAACCAGTACAGGGCGGCGTCCGGATTCGAGCCGCGCACCGATTTGTGGAGCGCGGAAATCTGGTCGTAGAACGTATCCCCGCCCTTGTCGAAGCGGCGCAGCGCATCGCCGAGGCATTCCGCTAGCAGCGGCGGATCGACCTCGGCCTGCTTCTTGGCTTCGGCGGCGCGGGCGACGATTTCGAGATTGTTCAGCAGCTTGCGGCCGTCGCCGTCGGCGCTGGCGACCAGCATGCCCTTGGCCTCGGGCGCGAATCGCAGTCCGTCCAATTCGCGCTCGCAGGCGCGCTCGATCAGCGCGCCGAGATCGTCGTCGGTGAGCGACTTGAGCACATAGACCGCGGCGCGCGACAGCAAGGCGCTGTTGACTTCAAAGGAGGGATTCTCCGTCGTCGCGCCGATGAAGGTAAACAATCCGCTCTCGACATGCGGCAGGAAAGCGTCCTGCTGGCTCTTGTTGAAGCGATGGACCTCGTCGACGAACAGGATGGTGCGCCGGCCCGAGGACGCCCGCACCAGTTGCGCCCGGTCGACGGCATCGCGAATGTCCTTCACGCCCGACAGCACCGCCGACAAGGCGATGAATTCGGCGTGGAAGCTCTCCGCCATCAGGCGCGCGAGCGTGGTCTTGCCGACGCCGGGCGGCCCCCACAGGATCATCGAATGCGGTTCGCCCGATTCGAAGGCGACGCGCAAGGGCTTGCCCGGCCCGAGCAAGTGCTGCTGGCCGATGACGTCGTCGAGCGATCGCGGCCGAAGGCGTTCGGCCAAGGGTTTGGAAGCCATCGAGGAAAAACCGGAATCAGGGGCGCGGCGGTGCCGCTTGCGAATGCGGCATTGTACGCCATGAGTATCCGTGTCGACGGATACGCAAGCGCCAGCATGCGCAATATGGAATTGATCCAGGTTAGGAATCTGCTTTCAAGTTCGGCAATTTCGTCCCCGAAAAGCAACATTAGTGCAATTCGTCTATGTTTAATTTCCGCTTTGCAATATGAGCGGCAGTATCATGGTTAGGCACATCACCATACGGCAAGCCCGGCAGACGTCACCACCAGAGGACGCCTGTTCAGCGGTCTTGCAGCGCTATCCGAAGAACGACTTACAAAGTCGCATTCAGCCAACGACAACAGGGAAAATACATCATGAGAAAGCCATTTTTTGCAGCTCTCTTGGCAATGCCGCTGGCAATTTCCAATGCCTACGCAACCGATGACGGGGGGCCGAGCGTCATCGTCACCGGTTACGGCACGCTGGCCTACACCGGCACCGACACGGACGCGGCGGAATACGGCCGGCCGAATCAATGGTCGGGCGTCAAGAAAACCTTCCGCAACGGCGTCGATTCCAACTTCGGCATCCAGGGCACGATCCTCGTCAACGACTGGCTGTCCTTCACCGCGCAAGGCCTGGCCCGCAAGATCGCGACCGACGACTGGAGCGCCCGGCTGTACTGGGGCTTCGCCAAGGCGAAGATCAACAAGGAATGGAGCGTGCGCATCGGCCGCATCGGCCTGCCGGTGTACATGATCTCGGATTTCCGCAACCTCGGCTACGCCAACACCTTCATCCGGCCGCCGGCCGAGGTGTATTCCCAGGTGGTGTTCGACAATGTCGACGGCGCGGACGTGATCTACCAGACGGCCTTCGGCGACACCAGCGTCACGGCGCAGCTGGCGGCCGGCAACACCGAGGAAAAGGTCGCCGCGGCCAAAGGCAGCCCCACCGGCGCCGCGCTCGGCGGCAACGCCTCGATCGAAGGCAAGTCCATGTGGGCGCTCAACGTCGTCGTCGAGAACGGCCCTCTGACGCTGCGCGTCGGCCGCGCCGAAGCAAGCGTGAAGATCGACGACAGCTCCCGCGTCAACGCGCTGCTCACCGGTTTGCGCGCGGCCGGCACCGGCTATGGCTTCTCGCAGTTGAACCGTCTGGCCGATGATCTCGCCGCCGACGGCAACAAGCCGAAAGGCTCGTTCACTTCGCTCGGCCTCGGACTCGACTGGAACAACTTCGTGGTCCAATCCGAATTCGCCAAGCGCAAGACGCGCACGTATATCGCGAGCACGACCTCGTGGTACGTGCTGGGCGGCTACCGCATCGGCAAGTTCCTGCCCTATGCCGTCCACGGTTCCCTGCGGCGCGACAGCGTCGTCGCGAACACGGTGCCGACCTCCTGCCCGGCCGGCTATCCGGCCGCCTGCACGCCGACCATGCAAGCGCTGCGCGCCGGCGTGACCGCGCTCACCACGACCGCCACGCAAGGCGAGCAGTCCACGACCAGCCTCGGCGTGCGTTGGGATTTCCACAAGTCTGCCGCTCTCAAGGTGCAAGTCGACCGCGTCAAGCCGCACAACGGCCAGGGTCTGTTCCTCAATCCGACCCCGGCGTTCACCGGACCCGTCACGGTATTCGCCGCGGGCGTCGACTTCGTCTTCTAAGGAGCGCAACATGAAAACTAGCTTGAAAGCTGCACTCGCAGCGGCAGCGGTTTCCGCGCTTGCCGCCCTTTCCGCCGTGCCGGCCGCCGCCGAGGAGATCGCGGTGATCGTCAATCCGCAGAATGCGGCCACGAAGATGCATACCGAACAGGCTGCCCAGTTCTTCCTCGGCAAGTCGTCGATGTTCACGCCGGTGGATCTGGCGGAAGGCTCGGCGGTACGCAACGAGTTCTACAAAAAGGTGGCCGACAAGGATGCCGCCCAGGTCAAGGCGATCTGGTCGAAACTGGTCTTCACGGGCAAGGCGACGCTGCCGAAGGAATACAAGACCGCCGCCGAGGTCAAGAAGGCGGTCGCGGCCGATCCGAACGGCATCGGCTACATCGAGAAGTCCGCCGTCGACAACACGGTCAAGGTCATCCTGACCCTGCAGTGATCCACCCCGGGAGGGCGGCAGCGCTCTCCCGATTTCCGTCTTCCGGCAATGCCGCCGTGAGGAGAAGCGTATGAGCGTCAAACGCCAGATCTGGGCCTTGCCGGCCATTTCCACCGTCATCTTCGCGCTCGGCCTTGCCGTCAGCGTGTATTTCTCCAATTCGGCGCTGACTTCGATCAAGACGACCGAACAAGTCGACTACCCTGTGCTCGACCGCGCCAAGACGCTGGCCCTCGAAGTCCAGGCTGTGGTGGACGGCTTCAAGGACGCAGTCGCCGAAGGCGACAAGAAGCGCATCGACCAGATCGAGGAACAGGCGGGCAAGGTGCGCGACCAGATCAAGAAACTCGGCGCGATCCCCGGCCAGCAGGAGACCGGAGACCGGCTCGCCAAGGAATTCGATCTCTATTACCAGCCGGCCCGCAAGGCGGCGCGCGTGATGCTGGAGATGGACCAGGGCGACATGCAGGCGGCGGTCACGGAGATGCAGAATCATCTCAAAGTGCTGCAGGCCGATCTCGCCAAGACCAACGAGGCCGCGCAGGAAAGGTTCAAGGCCGGGATCGACCGCAGCGGCGACGGCGTGCGCAACGCGCTGATCACCAGCGTGCTGGTGGCGCTGATCGTCATCGTCGGGCTGGTCGCGGTTTCCTGGTTCGTGGTCCGCGCCATCTGGCAACAGCTCGGCGGCGAACCGGAATACGCGCGCGAGATCGCGCGCACCGTGGCCGACGGCGACTTGTCGATGGTCATCACGACCGAAGCGGACGATCACAGCAGCCTGCTCGGCGCGCTCAAGGACATGCAAGCCAAGCTGGCCGGCATGGTCGCCGATATCAAGACTTCCGCCGACACCATCAAGTCGGCCAGCGGCGAGATCGCCTCCGGCAACGCCGATCTTTCCTCGCGCACCGAATCGCAGGCCAGCAGCCTCGAAGAGACGTCCAGCGCGATGGAAGGCCTCACCGAGACCGTCAAGCAGAATGCCGACAACGCACGCCAGGCCAACCAATTGGCGGCCTCGGCATCGGAAGTCGCCACCAAGGGCGGCCAGGTCGTGGACGAGGTGGTGGACACGATGGGCGAGATCACGCACGCGGCGAAGAAGATCGCCGACATCATCAGCGTGATCGACGGCATTGCCTTCCAGACCAACATCCTGGCGCTCAACGCCGCCGTGGAAGCGGCGCGCGCCGGCGAACAGGGCCGCGGCTTCGCGGTGGTGGCGGCCGAGGTGCGCAACCTGGCGCAACGCAGCGCGGCAGCGGCCAAGGAGATCAAGACGCTGATCACCGACTCGGTGGAGAAGGTCGACGCCGGTTCGAAGCTGGTCGACCAGGCCGGGCGGACGATGAGCGAGATCGTCGAATCGGTGAAGCGCGTGACGGACATCATGACGGAGATCACCGCCGCCAGCCAGGAACAGAGCTCCGGCATACAGGAAGTCAGCCACGCGATCAACCAGATGGACGAGATGACCCAGCAGAACGCCGCGCTGGTGGAGCAAGCCGCGGCGGCAGCCGAGGCCATGGAAGAGCAGGCCGATCACCTGACGCAGGCGCTCAACGTCTTCAAGCTCGCCGGCATCGCGGAAGCGGACACCGCCGCGCAATATTCGCCGCCGCATGGCCGGCCGGCGGCGCTGCCGCGGCACGCTTATCCCGCTCTCGGCCGGAAATAGGCTCCGGCCGCATGGGCGACGCGGTTCCCGCCGTTGCGCTACCATGACGGCCTGACCACCAGCCGGGAGCCACCCATGCCGACTCGCCATGCCGCCTGCAGCTGCGGCCAACTGAAACTCGCCGCCGAAGGCGATCCGTTGCGCGTATCGATCTGCCATTGCCTCGCCTGCCAGCGGCGCACCGGCAGCGTGTTCGGCGCCCAGGCGCGCTTCGCGCGCGACCGGGTCGTCGTCGAAGGCCGGTCCACGCAATACGTCCGCGTCGGGGACAGCGGCGGCCGCGTCACTTTCCATTTCTGCCCCGAGTGCGGCGCGACGGTGTACTACCACCTGGCAGAAATGCCGGACACGCTCGGCATTCCAGTGGGTGCGTTCGCCGACCCCGGCTTCCCGGCGCCGAAGATCTCCATCTACGAAGAAAGAATGCACGCGTGGGTGGCGCTGCCGGACGGCATCGAACATCTCGACTGACTTGCCGAGGAGAGCAACCATGCGCATTTCCACCGCAACGACGGCGGCGCTCGCCGGCCTGGGCTTGGCGCTGTTTGCGCTGCCGACGGCATATGCCGAATCGATACGCGACTTGCACTGGCTGACCGGCTGCTGGGCCAGCGAGCGCGCCGAACCCGGCTCCGAAGAGCACTGGATGCCGCCGGCCGGCGGCATGATGATCGGCGCCAGCCGCACCATCCGCGGCGGCAAGGCCGTGGAATACGAATTCATCGTGATCCGCGAAATCGCGCCCGGCAAGCTCGGCTACGTGGCCCATCCCTCGAACCAGAAACCGGCCGTCTTCCCGCTGCTCAAGGTGGGGGCGAACGAGGCGGTGTTCGAGAACCCGGAGCACGACTTCCCGCAACGGATTCTCTACCGCCTCGAAGGCGACGCCTTGCGGGCGCGGATCGAAGGCATGAGCAAGGGGCAGCTCAAGGGCATCGATTTCCCCATGAAGCGGGTCGGCTGCGATGCGGCGGCGGTGCGCGTGAAGGAGTAGGCGCGCCATGCGCAAGCGGCTCATCCGTTGGTCGATGCAAACCGTGCTCGGCACGCTGGCGTTCTTCGCGCGCCGCCCGCGCCTGGCCTGGATATCCGGCCTGCTCACCCGTACGCTGGCGCGGGCGACGGTGCGCACCAAGGGAATCGGCAGGGCGCGCGGCGCGGGCGATCTCGGCACGCTATGGCAGCGCTCCTTCCCTTCCGCCAAACAAGTACCGATCGAAACCGTCTCCGGCAACACGGTCATCGCGCAGATTCACACGCCCTGCCCGTTGCGCGGTAGCGGCGACCTGCATGCCTGCCACCGGATGATGGAATTCGACCGCGAAGTGCTGCGGCGGGCCGGCGGCCGGTTCGTCGTGCTGGAATCGCAGGCGACGCCCGGCGTCGCCTACTGCCGCGTGGCGATGCGCCTCGCGGGCGAGCCGATGGACGACCTGGTGCCGGCGCATCTGCGGAAATACGACACATCCGGCGCGGATTCGGCCGCGCGGCCGCGTTCGCGGTAACGATAGCATTCGGCGACGCCGGCGCGGGCATATAATCGGAAACAGCAACACCCGGATTCCACCATCGCTCAGGGGGCTCCATCATGTCGAAACCCCGTGGCTTGCTGTCCGCCCTGTCTCTCTCCCTGGCCTTGGCCGCCGGCCCGGCTGGCGCGGAGCAACCGGCCGTCAAGCTGTGTTATGACGACGCCCCGCTCTATCCCTGGCGCACGGCCGACGGACGAGGTCTCGATTTCGCCCTGCTCGATCTCGCGCAGAAACGCGCGGGCGTGCATTTCGTGCTGACGGCGCTGCCTTGGAAGCGCTGCCTGTCGGAAGTCCAGCAAGGCAAACAGGATGGCGCCGTCGCGGCCAGTTTCAAGAACGAGCGCATGGAAATCGGTGTCTATCCGATGGTTGGCGACAATCCCGATCCGAAACGGCGCATGCGCACCGAAAGCTACAGCCTGTTCCGCGTCAAGGGCAGCAATGTCCACTGGGACGGCAAGACGATCCACGGAGCGAGCGGACCGGTCGGCGTACAGCTCGGCTATTCGATCGCCGATCAGTTGAAGGCGTCGGGCAGCGCCGTGGAGGAAGGGACGGCAAGGGGCGCCGATATTTTCAGGAAGATGCTGCTCGGCCGCGTCTCCGGGGCCGCCCTGCTCACGCAGGAAGGCGATTATCTGTTGCGCGATCCGGAATTCAAGGCGCGCATCGAACGCTTCCCGTTCCCGCTGGCGGAAAAGCCCTACTACCTGCTGTTTTCGAAACAATTCTTTGCCGGCAGCGAACCGCTGGCCCGGAAGATCTGGGACGCCCTGGCGGCGGCGCGCGATTCGGCGGAATTCAAGAAGACCGAAGCCGCGTTCGAGTGAGGCGCGGACTTCGCTCCCGGTCTCAATTCTCCAGCACGTCCGCGCCCTTGGGCACGACGAACTTGAATTGCGCGGCGCCGATGGCCGGGTTCTTTTCGAACTTGGTGAAGGTCAACACCGAGGTCTGTCCGAAGGAATCGCGCAACTCCATCGCTTCCGGCACGCCGTTCTTCAAGCCGATCGCGATCTGCTCGAAACTCGTATCCTTCGCCTTCGGCGTCGCCTGCAGCCATTCGAGGCCGTCACGGACGCCGGCATCCTTGAGCGCGAAATTCTTCTCGAGATCGTTGCTGCCGAACAGGATGGCGGCCGGCGACGAACCGAGCGCATCGCCGAGCTGCTTGATCGTCACCTGGTTCAAATCCTTGTCGTAGATGTAGAGTTTCTCGCCGTCGGCTTGCAGCAATTGCTCGTACGGCTTCTGATAGGTCCAGACGAATCTGCCGGGACGGGCGAAGACGAAGGTGCCGGAAGACGGCGCGGAGGTCTTGCCCTTGCCCGCGGCATCGCTCCTCGACAGGCGTTGCGTGAATTCGCCCTTGGCCGACTTGGTCGTCGCGACGAACGATTTGAATTGATCGAGCGCGGACGCGGCTGCCAGCGCCGGCAGCGCGAACGCGCAAGCCGCCAAAAATTTTGCTTTCATCATCGGATCATTCGGTATTGCCGGCCGGCACCAGGATTTCCCGGTTGCCGTTCGATTGCATATTGGATACGAGTCCGCTCTGCTCCATTTGTTCCAGCAGGCGGGCCGCGCGGTTGTAGCCGATGCGCAAATGGCGCTGCACCAGCGAGATCGAGGCGCGGCGGTTCTTGAGCACCACCGCGACCGCCTGGTCGTAGAGCGGATCGGCCTCGCCGCTGGCGCCGCCTTCGCCGCCCAGCAGGTCGCCGCCTTCGCCTTCGGCCACGCCGCCCTCCAGGATGCCTTCGATGTAATTCGGCTCGCCCTGCGCCTTCAGATGCTCGACCACGCGATGCACTTCATCGTCCGACACGAACGCGCCGTGCACGCGCATCGGCAGCCCGGTGCCGGGCGGCATGTAGAGCATGTCGCCCATGCCCAGCAGCGTTTCCGCGCCCATCTGGTCGAGAATCGTGCGCGAATCGATCTTGCTCGAGACCTGGAACGCGATGCGGGTCGGGATGTTGGCCTTGATCAGGCCGGTGATGACATCGACCGACGGCCGCTGCGTCGCCAGGATCAGGTGGATGCCGGCGGCGCGCGCCTTTTGCGCGATGCGGGCGATCAATTCCTCGACCTTCTTGCCGACCACCATCATGAGGTCGGCCAGCTCGTCGATGATGATGACGATGGTCGGCAGCTTTTCCAGCGGTTCGGGAGCGTCGGGCGTCAGGCTGAACGGATTCGGAATCTTCTCTTCCTTCTTTTCCGCCTCGGCGATCTTGTTGTTGTAGCCGGCCAGGTTGCGCACGCCGAGCTTGGACATCAGCTTGTAGCGGCGCTCCATCTCGGCCACCGCCCAGTTCAGCGCATGGCCGGCCTGGCGCATGTCGGTCACGACCGGCGCCAGCAGATGCGGAATGCCTTCGTAGACCGACATCTCGAGCATCTTCGGATCGATCAGGATCATGCGCACCTGGTTCGGATCGGCCTTGTACAAGAGCGAGAGGATGGTCGCGTTGATGCCGACCGACTTGCCGGAGCCGGTGGTGCCGGCCACCAGCAGGTGCGGCATCTTGGCCAGATCGGCGACGACCGGATGGCCTGCGATGTCCTTGCCGAGCGCGACCGTCAGGTTCGAATGGCTGTCGTTGTAGACCTTGGAGCCGAGGATCTCGGTCAAGCGCACGATCTGGCGCTTCGGATTCGGCAGCTCCAGGCCCATGTAATTCTTGCCCGGGATGGTCTCGACCACGCGGATCGAGGTCAGCGACAGCGAGCGCGCCAGGTCGCGCGCGAGATTCACGATCTGGCTGCCCTTCACGCCGGTGGCCGGCTCGATCTCGTAGCGCGTGATCACCGGCCCCGGATAGGCGGCGACCACCTTGGCCTCGACGCCGAAGTCCGACAGCTTCTTCTCGATCAGGCGGCTGGTGAATTCGAGCGTCTCGACGCTGACGGTCTCCTGCTGCACCGGGGGATCGTCGAGCAGCGACAGCGGCGGCAGGTTGGTGTCGGGCAGGTCGGTGAACAGCGACACCTGGCGTTCCTTCTCGACGCGTTCCGACTTCGGCACCGTGACGACCTGCGGTTCGATGCGGATCGGCGGCGCCTCGACCACCTTGGCGCGCTCCTGCACGATCGCCTCCTCGCGCTTGACGGCGGCGATCTGTCCGACCTTGCGATCCTCGCGCGCCGCGTACAGGCTGCGGAGGCCGTCCACCAGGATCTCGATCGCCTCGCCGGTGCGTTCGGCGACGTGCAGCCACGAGACGTGGAAGAACAGCGAGAAGCCGAGGCCGAACAAGAGCAGCAGGAATAGCGTGGCGCCGGTGAAGCCGAGCAGGTTTTGCGCGGCGGCGCCGACCAGCTCGCCGAGCACGCCGCCCGGCGCGCGCGGCAATTCCGCCTTGAGGGTGTACATGCGCAGGTACTCGATGGCGACGCTGCCCGTCATCAGGAACGCGAAACCGGCGCCGCGGATCAGCGTTTCATGGCGGTGCTCGGGTTCCGGCTCGGTCTGCAGGATGAATTTCTGCGACAGGCGGCGATAGCCGGTCCAGACCGAACGCAGCAGCAGGATGCAGAACCACCAGGCCGAGAAACCGAAGATGTACAGCATCAGGTCGGCCAGCCAGGCGCCGACGCGGCCGCCCATGTTGTTGAGACTGACGACTTCCGCGGCATGTGACCAGCCGGGATCGGCCTTGGAATATGTCAGGAAGATCAGGCACAGGTAGACGGTCGCGACGGCGAAGGCCAGCCAGCGCGCTTCGTACAGCAGGCGCACGAGGCGGCCCGGCAGCGGCTGGGAATCGGCGAGACTGGTGTTGCGGGTGTAGGCCTGGGTGGTTCTGGTCATGGGGCAAGCCGGGAATCGGAAGTATTCCGCATTTTACCGAGGTTGCCGGCGCTATTGTTCTTGGATCGAGGGCAACTGCCACGTATATAGCCACCCGTGGCAATGGCCAATGGATAGCCCAATGAGCAACAAAATGAACACTTGCCCCGCTTTTCATTACTCATCTGCAATTCGTATCAAAACGAGCGTTCCGCCTTTGTCACTCATATTTTGCAAAGATGCTACCGCAAGATATAGCGAAACTTTGATCTTCCGGCCTTTGGAAAGACGCCCCGACAACAGCAGCCGTTCTTCAACTTACAAAGAAAGACTTGAAAAATGCTTATTGGTCCGAAATCATTTTCTCGAATTAATGTTGCAGACGATATCAACGCAGACAAGTCGGTGGCCGCCTGAGCTCCTGGTTCGGGTGGTAAGAATGCCGCAAGGCGCGATCGTCTATAATTTCGGTTTCTCTTCGCTCGATCGCACCTTGCCATCATGTCCACTCCCAAACACGCCCACGTCTTGATTCTCGGCTCCGGCCCCGCCGGCTACAGCGCCGCCGTCTATGCCGCCCGCGCCAACCTGAAACCGGTCCTGATCACCGGCGTCGAGCAGGGCGGCCAGTTGATGACCACGACCGACGTCGAAAACTGGCCCGGCGACCCGCTCGGCGTCCAAGGCCCGGAACTGATGCAGCGCATGCTGCAGCATGCCGAGCGCTTCAATACCGAGATCGTGTTCGACTACGTCCACACCGCCAAGCTCGATGAAAAGCCGATGCGCCTGATCGGCGACGCCGGCGAGTACACCTGCGACGCGCTCATCATCGCCACCGGCGCGTCGGCCCAGTATCTCGGCTTGCCTTCCGAGCAAGCCTTCATGGGCAAGGGCGTGTCGGCCTGCGCCACCTGCGACGGCTTCTTCTATCGCGGCCAGGAAGTCGCCGTGGTCGGCGGCGGCAATACCGCGGTCGAGGAAGCGCTGTATCTTGCCAATATCGCCAGCAAGGTCACCCTGATCCACCGCCGCGACAAGTTCCGCGCCGAGCCGATCCTGGTCGACCGCCTGATGGCCAAGGTCGCCGAAGGCAAGATCGAGCTCAAGCTCAACCACACGCTCGACGAGGTCGTGGGCGACGACAGCGGCGTCACCGGCATCCGCATCAAATCCACCGCCAACGGCGAAGTCACGCCGGTCTCGGTGCACGGCGTATTCATCGCGATCGGCCACAAGCCGAACACCGGCATCTTCGAGGGCCAGCTCGAGATGCACAACGGGTACATCAAGACCCGCTCCGGCACCGAAGGCATGGCGACCGCCACCAATCTCCCGGGCGTGTTCGCCGCCGGCGACGTGCAGGATCACGTGTATCGCCAGGCGATCACGAGCGCCGGCACCGGCTGCATGGCCGCGCTCGATGCCCAGCGTTATCTCGAAAGCCTGGAAGGCTGATCGAAGCCGCAAGTGATATTGCAACATCCCTCTCCCGCTCGCGGAGAGGGCGCAACACCGGGAAGCACCATGTCCGCCCCCATCAAGGATTTCGCCGCGCTCAAGTCCCTGAGCAAGGAATTGAAGGCGCAGGAAGAAGCGCGCCAGAAGGCCGAGGCCGAACGCCGCTTGCGCGAACAGGAAGCCAGGCGCGACGGCGAGCTGTTCCGCCGCAGCATCGGCGACATCACCCCGCTGCCGGATCGCGGCAAGGCGGAAGTCCATCCGCCCCGTCCGCTCCCGGTCGCCCGCCAGCGCATGGCGGACGAACAGGCCGCATTGGCCGAATCCCTGTCCGACGAATTCAGCGTCGAGTCGCTGCTCGATACCGACGAGGCCCTGAGCTTCGCCCGCCCCGGCATCGGCGGCGACACCTTGCGCCGCCTGCGGCGCGGCCATTGGGTGATCCAGGCCCAGCTCGACTTGCATGGGCTGCGCACCGACGAAGCGCGCGAGGCGCTGGCCGAATTCCTGCGCAACGCCGCCAAGCGCGGCCTGCGCTGCGTGCGCATCATCCACGGCAAGGGGCTGGGCTCGATCAACAAGGAGCCTGTGCTCAAGAACAAGGTGCGCAACTGGCTGGTGCAAAAGGATGAAGTGATCGCGTTCTGCCAGGCGCGCGCGGCCGACGGCGGCGCCGGCGCGCTGGTGGTGCTGCTGAAGGCGCAAGGCTGACGGCAGCTTCCGCGAGTCGGTGTATGATCTTGCGACAAAGCAAATCATCATCGACACGCCCCAGATGACCACTTCCGCGCACGCGCTTCCCGAGTCCTGTCCCAATTGTTCCCATCCGGTTTCCGGCCCCTATTGCGCGCAATGCGGACAGAAGGTCATGATCGAGACGCCGACGCTGTGGGAATTCATCCATGAATACCTGCATCATTACGTCGCCATCGACGGCGCCTTGGCGCGCACGCTGAAGCTGCTCGTCGCGCGCCCCGGCAAGCTGACGACGGAATACCTGGCCGGCAGGCGGGCGCGCTACATCAAGCCGCTGCAACTCTACCTGTCGATCACTTTCGTTTTCTTCATCGCCTTGCATCTTTTCGGCGGGCCGGCAAAGATGCCTGCCGACGCCGATGCGCGCGCCGGCGGGAAGGCGGCGCAGTCGCAAGGGCTGGTGATCTTCGACGACGAACCGTCCGACGGCCGGGCAACCCGGACGAACGATGCCGATCGCAAGGCATCCGGGCTCGGTCGCTGGTTGGAAAGCCGGCCTGAGTGGGCGGCGTTGGCGGCCCGCTGGAAAGCAAAAGAGCAGCAATACGCAAGCAATACCCAGCCGCTCGAGGACAAGATGTTCCGCTACGCGCCCTACGGCGTGTTCTGCCTGGTGCCGATCGTCGCCTTGCTGCTGCGGATCATGTACCGCCGGCGCAAGCTGCGCTACGGCGCGCATCTGGTCTTCGCCTTCCACCTGCACGCCTTCGTCTTCCTGACGTTCCTGATCAGCCTCTTGCCGTTCGATATCGGCGGCTGGATCGCGCTGGCAATCTTCGTCTACCTCGTGACCGCGCTGAAACAAATGTACGGCGGCCGCTGGTTTCCGCAAGTGCTGCGCTCGATGGTCCTGGTCAGCGCCTATACCATGTTTACGATCGCCACGATCCTGCTGGTGTTCCTGGCCGCCTTCCTTGCCTGATTCCGCACCATGACGCTGATCAAGCTGATCGAGATTCTCGCCATCCTGGTCGGCGCCTTTTCCGGCTTCATCGAGGCGCGCAGCAAGCGCATGGACGTGGTCGGCGTGTTCACCGTCGCCTTCATCACCGCCTTCGGCGGCGGCACGCTGCGTGACATCCTGCTCGACCAGCGGCCGCTGTTCTGGGTCGCGCACCAGGAATACGCGATCCTGATCTTCCTGCTGTCGCTGATGGCGGTGCCGCTGATCCGCACCTTGCGCGAGATCGTCTCGGTGCGCCTGATCGTGGTGGCGGACGCGCTCGGCCTCGGCCTGTTCTCGATCGCCGGCGTCGCCCAGGCGCTGGAATCCGGCATGCCGCTGTTCGTCGCGTCGATGATGGGCGTGATCACGGGCATCTTCGGCGGCATCCTGCGCGACATCGTCTGCAACGAGATACCGATGGTGCTGCGCGACGGCAAGCCGTACGCGATCTGCGCCTTCCTCGGCTGTTGGGTCTACCTGCTGATGAACAAGGCCGGCGCGCCGCCCGATATCGCGCTATGGTTCAGCGCCCTGCTGATCACCGGCCTGCGGCTGCTGACCTGGATCAAGGGCGTGAAGTTGAAGTGATGCTTAGACGGCATCCGCGCCGGTCTCGCCGGTACGGATGCGGATGACTTGCTCGACTTCGCGCACGAAGATCTTGCCGTCGCCGATCTTGCCGGTGCGCGCCGCCTTGATGATGGCATCGACCGCGCGCTCGACCACGGGCGCGTCGACCACGGCCTCGATCTTCACCTTCGGCAGGAAATCGACGACGTATTCCGCGCCGCGATACAGCTCGGTATGCCCCTTCTGGCGGCCGAAGCCCTTGACTTCGGTGACGGTCAGGCCGGTGATCCCGACTTCCGCCAGCGCCTCGCGCACTTCATCGAGCTTGAACGGTTTGATGATGGCGGTGATTTGCTTCATATTGGCTCCTTGGTTTGAAACTTGCCCCCGGCGCCGCGCCGGGAAAACTATTCGCGGAACTTCGACGTGATCGGATAACGCCAGTCGCGCCCGAACGCGCGATGCGTGACGCGGATGCCGACCGGCGCCTGGCGCCGCTTGTACTCGTTGATCTTGATCAGCCGCGTGACGCGCTCGATGTCCTCGTCGCGGAAGCCGGCGGCGCGAATCTCGGCGATGCCGCGGTTTTCTTCCATGTACATCTGCATGATGGCGTCGAGAACATCGTAGGGCGGCAGCGAATCCTGGTCCTTCTGGTCGGGCCGCAATTCCGCCGACGGCGCGCGCGTCAGGATGCGCCGCGGGATCACGTCGGAAATTGTATTACGGTAGTCGCACAGGCGATAGACGAGCGTCTTGGCGATATCCTTGATGACCGCGAAACCGCCGGCCATGTCGCCGTACAGCGTGCAGTAGCCGGTCGCCATCTCGCTCTTGTTGCCGGTGGTCAGGACGATGGAGCCGTACTTGTTCGACAGCGCCATCAGGATCGTGCCGCGGATGCGCGCCTGGATGTTCTCCTCGGTCGTGTCTTCCTTCAATCCCTTGAACTCTTCGGCCAAGGTGCTGCGGAAGGCGGCGAAGCATTCGTTGATCGATATCTCGTCGTAGCGCACGCCCAGGCGCTTGACCATGTCGCGCGAATCGAGCCAGGAGATTTCAGCGGTGTAAGGCGACGGCATCATCACGCAACGCACCTTGTCGGCGCCGAGCGCATCGACCGCGATCGCCAGCGTCAGGGCGGAATCGACGCCGCCCGACAAGCCGATGATCGCGCCCGGAAAGCCGTTCTTCCCGAGATAATCGCGCACGCCGAGCACGAGCGCCTGGTAAACCTGGGCCTCGAACGGAAGTTCGGCCTCGATGCGGCCCGGCAATGGATGCGCGCCGTCGAATTCGACGATCTCGAAATCCTCTTCGAAATGCTTCAATTGGGTCGTGATCTTGCCGGCGCGGTCCATCACGAAGGAGCAGCCGTCGAACACCAGTTCATCCTGGCCGCCGACCTGGTTCACATACACCAGCGCGGTGCCGTTCGGCACCACGTTGGCGCGCATCACGTCGTAGCGCAGATGCTGCTTGCGCAAATGATAGGGCGAGCCGTTCGGCACCAGCAGCACTTGCGCGCCGGCTTCCTTGGCCCGCGCCGGCGCGCGGGCGAACCAGGTATCCTCGCAGATGTTGATGCCGAAGCGCACGCCCTTGAGCTCGAACACGAAGGGCTGGTCGTCGGAAGAGAAATAGCGCTTTTCGTCGAATACCGTATCGTTCGGCAGATCGTGCTTGCGATAGCTGCCGACCAGCTTGCCGTCCGCCACCACGGAAGCGGCATTGAAGCGCTTGCCCTCGTGCAGGACGGGATGGCCGACGACGACATGCAAACCGGCGAACTGCGCGAGCTCGGCCGCCAATGCGTCGAAGGTTTCCTGGGTTTTTGCGTAGAATGACTGGCGCAGCAGCAGGTCTTCCGGCGGATAGCCGGTCAGCACCAGTTCCGGCGTCACGACGATATCGGCGCCCCGTTCGGCGGCGCGGCGGCAGAAATCGACGATTTTCGCGCGGTTGCCGGCGAAATCTCCGACGGTACTGTTGATCTGGGCGATGGCGACCTTGACTGTCATGGCAATGCTGTTCCGGATGCAATGGGAGTTTCGTATTGTTTGTGAATTATCGCACGCGCATCGTTTCCTCTCTGGCCGAGATCGGCGCCGCCGCCTGGGATGCCTTGGCCGCGGCGCAGGAGGCGGCCAACCCTTTTCTCTCCTACGCCTTCCTCGATGCGCTCCACGAAACCGGCTGCGCATCGGCCGCGACCGGCTGGCAGCCGCACTACCTGACGCTGTGGCGCGGCGAGCGGCTGGATGCCGCCCTGCCGCTCTATCTGAAATCGCACTCCTACGGCGAATACGTGTTCGACTGGGCCTGGGCCGACGCCTATCGCCGCCACGGCCATGCCTATTATCCGAAGCTGCTGTCGGCGATCCCGTTCACGCCGGTTGCGGGCGCACGCCTCCTGGCGCGCGACGCCGACGCCGCCGAAGCGCTGGTCGCGGCGCTGCGCGGCTTGCAAGAAACGGCCGGCGTATCGTCGACCCATATCCTCTATCCGCCGCAAGAGCAGGCCGAACAACTGCGGCGCGCCGGCTTCCTGCTGCGGACCGGCGTGCAATTCCATTGGCGGAATCGCGGTTACCGCGATTTCGATGAATTCCTCGCCACGCTGGACCAAAAAAAGCGCAAGAACATCCGCGCCGAACGGCGCAAGGTGCGCGACGCCGGCGTGGTCTTTCGTCAAGTTTCCGGCGCCGAAGCGAGCGAAGCAGACTGGCGTTTCTTCAAGCGCTGCTACGACAACACCTATGCCGAGCATTACTCGACGCCGTACCTGAACCTGCCGTTCTTCCTGCGCATCGGCCGGACGATGCCGCAGCATCTGCTCTTGATCGTCGCCGAGCGCGCGGGCCGGCCCATCGCCTCTTCCCTGCTGGTGCATACCCGCGACCGGCTCTACGGGCGTTACTGGGGCGCGCTGGAAGACCTTCCCTGCCTGCACTTCGAAACCGCCTACTACCAGCCGCTGGAATTTTGCATCGCGCGCGGCATCTCCTGTTTCGAGGGCGGCGCGCAGGGCGAGCACAAGATGGCGCGCGGCTTCCTGCCGCACAAGACCTGGTCCGCGCATTGGCTGGCCCATCCCGCGTTCTCGGATGCGATCGAACGCTATCTCGCACAGGAAGCGGGCGGCATCGACGCGTATATCGACGAGCTCGACGAACGCAATCCTTTCCGCGCGGCCGCGTCTTCGCAACAAGGACGTTAAAAAACGTTAAATATTGCAAATATACTTATTCACCCTCTTGAAAGTCCTGGCGGGGCGAGGCATTCTCACGGCACCATGACCGCATTGCAAGCACCGCCTGCCGCCCCGAAACCCGCGCACCAAGCGTCTCCTGCGATCAGTCGCATCGGCCGCTTCTACATCACGCGCGAACTCGGCCGGGGATCGGTCGGCACGGTCTATCTCGGCCACGACCCGGTCATCGATCGCGCCGTGGCGATCAAGACCTTCAACCCGGCCCGGCTGACGGCCGCCGAAAAGCGCCAGCACGAGCAGCAATTCATCAACGAGGCGCGCGCCGCCGGCCGGCTGTCGCATCCGCGCATCGTCACGATCTACGACGCCTCCAGCGAAGGCGGCACCACCTATATCGCGATGGAATTCCTGGAGGGCCGCGAACTGAACCGGATGCTGGATGGCGGCCACCGGTTCTCCGCCGACGATGTCGCGTCGATCATCTGGAAAGTCGCCGACGCGCTCGGCTACGCGCACAGGAACGGCGTCGTCCATCGCGATATCAAACCCGCCAACATCTTCATCGTCGGCGAGCGCCAGCCGAAGGTCGTCGACTTCGGCATCGCGCGGGCGCCGAATCGCGTCTCGGACCAGGCGTCCCAGGCCGAACCGTACACGATGTTCCATCAGAATCTGCTCGGGACGCCGAACTACATGTCGCCCGAGCAGGCACTGGGGCGCGACGTCGATCACCGCACCGACCTCTATTCGCTCGGCGCCGTCATGTACGAAATGCTGACCGGCAAGCGCCCGTTCCGCAACGCGAAGACCGAGGAATTGCTCGATCAGATCGCCTACAAGGCGCCGCCCGCGCCGCACGACCTCGATCCGGCGGTACCGCACGAACTCTCGCAAATTGCCATGAAGGCAATGAGCAAGAAACCGGAAAAACGCTATCAGGATGCCGAGGAACTGGTGCTCGACCTGAAGCGCTTCCTGGCGCGCGAACGGCGCCGCAGCGTCAGGCACAAGGAGCCGCCCCGGGCGGAGGACGGCGCGCGACAGACCGCTCCGAAGCCGGCTTCGCCTCGTCCGGCGCGCTTGCGGGGAATCGTGATCGCTGCCGCGCTCGTCGGCGCGGCTTGTCTTTCTTATCTCTGGTTGCGCTAAAAACCAACAGTGCATACCCGACGTTGCTCGACAAGCGAATCGGGCGAGCAGTAAGCTATATTGCCGTCCCGAAACGTCATCCCGATCATCACGTCACTCCGCGCCGGCCGATGCCGATTGCCTCTTGGGCACTCCGCATCCAGGCCAGGCTTGCGCTCTCGGGCATGCGGCGAGTGGCTGCACACGAGTATCCATACGCATGGCTGAACTGGACGAACAGCGTCACCGCCTGACGATCAAGCTTGTCTACTACGGCCCAGCCCTGTCCGGCAAGACAACCAATCTGACGCGCCTGCACGATTTGCTGTCGCCCGAATTGAGCGGCGATATCATGACCCTCGAAACCGAGGGCGACCGTACCCTGTTCTTCGATCTGCTGCCGCTCGGCTTCAAGGCGCCGTCCGGCCTGCTCGTCAAGTTCAAGGTCTTCACCGTTCCCGGCCAGGTCGCGCACGACGGCACGCGCAAGGCGGTGCTATCGCGCGCCGACGGGGTCGTCTTCGTCGCCGATTCGCAGCGCAACCAGGCGATCAACAACGGCGCCTCCTTCGACAATCTGGCCGACAACGCCAAGGCGCTCGGCATGCATATCGAAAGCCTGCCGCTGGTGGTGCAATTCAACAAGCGCGATCTGCCCGACATTCAGAGCGAGGAAGAGATCCGCAAGCGTTGGGCCGACGCGCCCTGGCCGCTGTTCTTCGCCTCGGCGCTCGCGGGCGAAGGCGTGACCGCGACCTTTCGCGCCCTGCTCGAATCGGTCCATGACAGGCTCGACAAGATCTATGGACTGAGTACCCGGCACGGACTGTCGCGCGCGGATCTCGTCGCCGCCATCGGAGGACGTTCATGAACGAACTGGCGCGCTTCGACCGCGATCTCACGCTGGCCGAACTGCTGCGCGCCACGCCGCGCGCCAAACTGGAGCGCGCCATCGACAGCCTGGCCGGCAACGGCTGGCAACTGGTCGATGCCGAGGGCGTGGCGCTGCTCGGGCCGGGAGTGGCGAGCGAAGAGAATGTCGCGGCGATCGACATCCGCGTCGATGTCGAAGTCGTCGGCCGCTTGCTGGTCGCCGGCGCGGCGCGCGAGCGGATCGACATCCTGGGCGCGTGGATCGACATGGCTTTCGCCGGCGCCAGCCGCTATCAGATGGCCTCAGACCTGCACGTCGAAGCGGTCGCCGCCGATTATACGGCGCTGCAAGAAAAGCACGCGGCGCTGCTGGCGTCCGAAGCGCGCTATCGGGAACTGTCGGAACACCTCGAGCAGCGCGTCCGGGAACAGGTCGAAGTCATCGAGCGCGCTCAGCGCCAGCTCTATCAAGCTGAGAAGATGGCGTCGGTGGGCAGCCTGGCCGCCGGCATGGCGCATGAAATCAACAACCCCATCGGCTTCATCCGCAGCAATCTGACGACGGCCCAATCCTATGTCGGCAAGTTGCGCCAGGCGCTGCTCGCCTTCCATCGCGGCGATGCCGGCGCCGCGAAGCTCTGGCGGGAGCTCGACATCGAATTCGCGCTGGAAGACTTTCCCGTCCTGCTGGCCGAATCGGCCGCCGGCGCCGAACGCATCGCCCGCATCGTCGCCAACCTGAAGGCCTATGCCAGCATCGATTGCGTCGACGCCGTGCCGATCGACCTGAACGATGCGGTGCGCGCGGTCATGGCGGTGGCATCCGACCAGCTGCCGGCCGGCATCTCCTTCGAGACCGACCTGCAGCCGCTGCCGAGCATCGTGTGCGACCAGAGCCGCATCAACCAGGTATTGTTCTCGCTGGTGCAGAACGCGCGCCAGGCGATGACGAGCGGCGTGATCCATATCTCGACCCGCATCGCCCAGGACGAGATACGGATCGCGGTGCGCGACGACGGCTGCGGCATCGAGCCCGCCATCCTCAACCGCATCTTCGATCCCTTCTTCACGACGCGCGACGTCGGCAAGGGCATGGGCCTCGGACTCACCGTCAGCCGCGATATCGTCAATGCGCATCAAGGCTATATCGAAGTCGATTCCACGGTAGGCGCCGGCAGCACGTTTACGGTCTGCCTGCCCTTGCAATCCGTCCGGCGCTCCGACGCCCCGTCCGACCATCAACCGGAAATCCAGCCATGAGTTACGCCCATCTTTTCACCGGAGAACCGGCGGCGCCTGGCCAGGAGGCCCTGCTGCCGTCCCGTTACCGCATCCTGCTGGTGGACGACGAGCCGCACGTGTTGTCGGCGCTGCGGCGCGTATTCCACCACGAGGATTACGACGTGGTGCTGTGCCCGGACCCGAAGGAAGCCCTGGCGCGCATCGGGCGCGAAACCTTCCAGCTCATCATCAGCGATTACATGATGCCCGGCATGAACGGCGGCGAACTGCTGCGCCAGGCGCGCTCGGTGCAGCCCGACATGCTGCGCATCATGCTGACCGGCCATGCCGACGTCAACGCCGTGGTCAGCGCGGTCAAGAGCGGCGCCGTCTATAAGTTCATCCTCAAGCCGTGGAACGACGACGACCTGCGCGTCACGGTCGCGCTGGCCCTGCAGCAGTACGACCTGATGCAGAAGAACAAGGCCCTCAAGCGCGAGAACCAGGACAAGGCGAAGGAGATCGAGCAGCTCGCCAAATTCAGCGTCGCCAGCCGCAGCCAGCTCGCGATCATGCTCAACAAGCGCGGCCTGCTCAATGCGCAGCAGGTGCAGGAACTGATGCGCATGCAGCAGCAGCGCAAGGATTCGCTGCTCAAGCTGATCCTGGCGCGCGAATGGGCGACGGAGAAAGCGATCCACGACCTGCTGGCGAAAGAGCTGATGCTGCAGCAGGTCGCCTTGAACGAATTCACGGTCGATCCGGCGGTCGCGGCGCTGGTGCCGGCCGCGCTGTGCCAGCGGCAAGCCATCTTGCCGCTCAGGGTCGAAGGAAAGCGCCTGACGCTGGCGATGGCCGATCCGCTCGACGCCGGCCTGCTCGACGACCTGCGCTTCGTGACCGGCCTCGACATCATCCCGGTGCTGGCGCCGATGGCGGCGATCGAAGCCAAGGTCGCTGAAGTCTACAAGGTTGGGACGGCCGACATCACCGACCTGGCCGTCAACCTCGGCACCGTCGACCCGTACGAAGGCATCGAGATCGTCATCGAGGACGACGACGAAGTCCGCTCGCTCGAAGACCTGTTGCAAGGCACGGACGAGCCGCCGGCGATCCGGCTCGTCAATTCGATCCTGCTGGAGGCGATCCGTCTCGGCGCGTCCGACATCCACATCCAGCCACGCGCCAAGAACGTGGTGGTGCGCCTGCGCATCGACGGCGTGCTGATCGACAAGATCCAGATCCCGCACAACATGCATCAGGCGATCGTCTCGCGCATCAAGGTGATGGCCGAACTCGACATCTCCGAGCGGCGCAGGCCGCAGGACGGGCGGCTGGCCGTGAAGACGCCGCAGCGCGTGGTCGACCTGCGGGTATCGACGCTGCCGACCATCAACGGCGAGAAGATCGTCATGCGGATACTCGACCGCAACTCCGCCGTGCTGAGCCTGGACGCGCTCGGCTTCGGCGCCGCCGACCTCGACAAGATCCGCCACGCGAGCGACAAGCCGCAAGGCATCGTGCTGGCGACCGGGCCGACCGGCAGCGGCAAGACGACCACGCTCTACAGCCTCTTGCAGAGCAATGCGACCGCCGAAAAGAACTACATCACGATCGAGGACCCGGTCGAATACTATCTCGACACCGCCGGCCAGGTGCTGGTTCGGGAGAAGATCGGCCTGACCTTCCCGCTGATCCTGCGCGCCATCCTGCGCCAGGACCCGGACGTGCTGCTGATCGGCGAGATCCGCGATTTCGAGACCGCCGAAGTGGCCTTCCATGCGGCGCTGACCGGCCACCAGGTGTTCTCGACGCTTCACACGAACTCGGCCATCGACACCGTGTCGCGCCTGTTCGATCTCGGCCTCAAGCCCTTCGTCGTCGCCACCGCGCTCGAAGCGATCGTCGCGCAGCGGCTGGTGCGAAAGATCTGCGAACAATGCCGCGCGCCGGTCGCGCCCGATCCCGACCTGCTGCGCCGCCTCGGGGGACGTTTCACCGGCGGGCTAGGTTCGGCCTACAGGGGCGCCGGCTGCCCGGCCTGCTATCAATCGGGCTACAAGGGCCGGCTCGGCCTCTATGAAGTGCTGCGGCCGGACACTCATATGCGGCACCAGATCGCGACCAAGGCGGCGATCACCGAGATCACCCAGCATGCGCGCGACAACGGCTTCAAGACCTTGCGCGACGATGCCTACGACAAGGTCGCGAACGGCCAGACCACGCTCGAGGAAGTGTTCCGGGTGCTGGGCCCCGAGTAACTCAGCGTGAATGCAGGACCGTCAAGACCTGGCGCTTCAGAGTCTTGATCAGCGCCGTCTCGTCGGCCGGCACGCCTTCGGTTGCCGGCTGGGCGCGGTCGGCGTAGAACAGACCCAGCGGTTTCCTGTGCACCACCAGCGGCAGCACGATGAAGCTGCGGGCATCCGGCAGCAGCGCGCGATGCCAGGCCGGCACCAGGTCGCGGATCTTGGGATCGGTCGCTTCGGAGATCAGCAGATCGGCATCGTTTTCCATCGCCAGGTGGAACAGATCGCGCGCGTGCGCCGCCGGAAACACGAAGCCGGCCTGGCGCTCGGCATTCTTTTCGCCGAGCGTGATGCGGGCGCGGTACTGGTTCGTCTTCATGTCCTTCAGGCATACCGTGGCGAAGCGAAAGCCGAGGCTGCGGTACAGGGTTTCCAGGACCAGCAGCACCAGGTCGTTCACCGCGCATTTGCCGGAGGCCATCATCTCGGTCACGTCCTGCACGCCTGCCAGCAACAGCTCGCGCGCGTTGACCGGCTTACCGCTGGCATGGCGCTGCTCGATATTGAGGGAACCGGTCTCCGGCGCCAGCATGAGCAGGTCGGCCGGCAATGCGGATTCCCCGGTATCGAAATCGAGGCTGGCCGACAGCTCGGCGGCACGGGCGGCCGCGGCATTGTCCGCCGTCCGGCCCGGCTCCAGCGGCGGCAAGTTGATGCTGGCGGTCAGCACGCGCGCCTCTTCGGCCACGGCGGAAAACAGATGGCCGATCTTTTCCTCGTCGAGGCCGAGCGCGGCGCCATAACGCGTCAGCAAGTCCTTGCCGGCCGAGCTCTGTCCGCCGTTCGCGTTTTCGGCGAGCACGCGCGCCGCAGCGCTGCTGAAAGCGGTCACCTGCTGCATCCATTCCTGCCGGTTGCGCGCCGGCTTCAACTGCCCGTCGGGCAGCGGTGCCAGCGCCTGCACGATCGTATCCGGCATCTGCCATTCCTGCAGCACGCTTCCGGTCAGCATTTCGAAGGTGCAGCCGAGCACGTTGAGCGATGCCTGGGCCGATGAAGCGCCGGCGCCGATCATGTCCATGATCTGCCTGTATAGCACGTGGTCGTGGGCCGCGACGAAGATGCGGCCGATGTTCTTGAACAGCGCCGCGACGGCCGCCTCCTCGGCATCCTTGAAATGCGTGCGGCGCGCGAGCTCGCGCGCGAAAATGCTGGCGCCCAGGGCTTGCGCCAATTCCTGGCGCACGGCCGCGCCGCGCTTGCCCGACATGCCGTCGACCAGCATCATCGCCAGCGCGCTGGTCTTGACGGTATCGAATCCGAGCAGGAAGATCGCCTTGGAGACGGTGGTGATCGGTGTGCCGGAGCGGGTCCGGTAGACCACCGAATTGGAGATGCGCAAGACCTTTTGCGTCAGTCCGACGTCCGACAGGACCAGGTAGGCCAGCTTGCGGATGGCTTCATCGTTGGATGATGCCAATTGAACTACGCGCGACACCGAACCGCCCAGGGCCGGCAGATCGTGCTCTTCGCTGATTTTCTGGAACAGCAGGTCGCGCGCCTGGCGCGCCGAATTACTCGTCGGAATCGAATCATACGGCGCCTGCACGCCGACGTCATGGTCGTTTTGCACGTCTTCCTCCCTCTAGGAGGGTACCGCAGAAACCCCGCTCTCCCATCATGCTATGGCGAAAACGCCACAATGCAATAGGCGCAATCTGTTAAATCTCGTTACGCCTCTCGATTACGCTTTCGCGAACCCTTCCTGCACCGCGTCGAGAAACAGGCGCACCTTGGAGGAAAGATAACGGTTGGGCAGATAGATCCCGTACAGCCACTTCGCCGCGATCGCTTCGCAAGCCGGCAGCAGCCGCACCAGCCGCTTTTGCGCCAGGTCCTCCGCCGCCATGAAATTCGGCAGCAAGGCGATGCCCATGCCGCGCAGGCAGCATTGCCGCAGCCACTCGGTGTTGCCGCAGCGTACGCGCGGCTCGAGCTTCACCTCCTGCTTGCGGCCCTCGGACGCGAACCGCCAGACATCGTGCGGAAAGACCGTGGAGTGCGACAGGCAATCGAATCGCGCCAGTTCCTGCACCGACTTCGGCTTGCGGCGCCCGGCGAAATAGGCGGGAGCGGCGACCAAGCCCCACTCGATGCGATACAGGCGGCGCGCATAGACGTTCTCCGGAGGCTCGTCGACGACGCGCAAGGCGATATCGATCGACTCTTCGGCGAGATCGTAATAACGATCGGATAAGACCAGATCCAGCCGTATATCCGGATAGCGTTCCATGAAGGCTTGCACCACGCCCGACAAGCGTGCATTGGCGAGATTCGGCGGCGCGGTCACGCGCAACACGCCTTGCGGCGATTCCTGGCGCAGCAGCACTTCCTGCTCGGCGGAAGCGATATCGGACAGGACGGCCTTGCAGCGCCGATGAAAGATCTCGCCGGCCTCCGTCATGCTGATGCTGCGCGTGGTCCGATGCAGGAGACGCGTGCGCAACTCCTTCTCGAGCGCGCCGACCTGTTTGCTGACATGGGAATTCGAGACGCCTAGCCGCGCGGCGGCGAGCGAAAAGCTGAGCGTATCGGCCACGGCGGCGAAGATGGCGAGGCGTTGAAGGTCGATCATTTCTTCCCCTTGGAAATAATCATTTTCCGAAACGATATTTAATCATCAATCGGAAACAATAGAATAGTGCGCAACGCCCTCGTCCTCTCGCCCTCATGAAACCGACCGATATCCTGCTCGCCCTCGCTACCGTCGCGATCTGGGGCTTCAATTTCGTCGTCATCAAGATCGGCTTGCAAGACCTGCCGCCCATCCTGTTCACGACCCTGCGCTTCCTGTTCGCGGCGCTGCCCCTGGTCTTCTTCGTCAAGCGCCCGGCAGTGCCGTTCAAACTGCTTGCAGGCTATGCGATGTTCCAGTTCGCGCTGCAATTCACGCTGCTGTTCTCCGGCATGAAGCTCGGCTTGCCGCCCGGCCTCGCTTCGCTGGTGGTCCAACTGCAGGCCTTCTTCACGATCGGCTTGGCCGTGCTCCTCCTGCACGAGCGCCCGCTAGCGACGCAGATGATCGGCGCGCTGATCGCGTTCTCCGGCATGGGATTGGTCGCGCTGCATCTCGAGGCGCAGGCGACCGCGATCGGCTTCGTCATGGTGGTCGCGGCCGGCGCCTGCTGGGCCGCCGCCAATATCTTCACGAAGAAGATAGGAACGGCCACGGCCGATACCGGCAAGATCAATCCGATGGCGCTGGTGATCTGGGGTTCGCTGCTGGCGACGCCGCCGCTGGCGCTCGCCTCGCTCGTCATCGAAGGGCCGTCGGCCTGGGCGCAGGCAGCCGCGCAATTCGGCTGGATGACCGCCGGCGCGGTATTTTTCCAGTCGTATCCGAACACGATCCTCGGCTTCGGCATCTGGTCGCTGCTGATGCGCAAATACCCGACCGCGACGATCGCGCCCTTCACGCTGCTGGTGCCGGTGACCGGCATGCTCAGCGCCGCGCTCGTGCTGGGCGAGCCCCTGCAATGGTGGAAGATCGCGGCCGGCCTGCTAGTGCTGGCGGGCCTGGCGCTCAATCAATTCGGCGCGCGCCTGCCGCTTTCCGCGACGCGGCTGCGTTGAGCGCGCCGATGTCGCGCGGACAAAAAAATGGCGTACCTCGGTACGCCCAGACTGCTGACAAACCCTCGCCATGTGCGAGGGTTTTTGTTTTAATGGCGCATGCTCAAGACGCCCACCCCCGCCCAGCACGAACTGGAAATGGTCACGCTGGAAGAACTGGTCCCCAAGGACCATCTTCTGCGCCTGATCGAGCGCCACATCCGTTTCGATTTCATCCGCGAACAAACCGCCCACCTGTACTGCGCCGACAATGGCCGCCCGGCCCTCGATCCGGTCATGCTGTTCAAGATGCTGTTCATCGGCTACCTGTTCGGCATCCGCTCCGAACGGCAACTGGTGCGCGAGATCGCCGTCAATGTCGCCTACCGCTGGTTCCTCGGCCTGCGCCTGACCGACAAGGTGCCGGACGCCTCGACGCTGTCGCAGAACCGCCGCCGGCGCTTTGCCGGCACCGAGATCGAGCAGGCCATCTTCGACGCCATCGTCGAGCAGGCCATCGGGCACGGCCTGGTCGGCGGGCGGGTGTTCTACAGCGACAGTACCCATCTGAAGGCGTCGGCCAACAAGAACCGCCACGAGGTCCATCAGGTCGAGCAGAAGCCGGCCGAGTACCTGGCCGAACTGAACGCGGCCATCGATGCCGACCGCGCCGAACATGGCAAGAAGCCGCTGCCGCCGGATGACGACGAGCCGCCCACGAAGGAGGTCAAGGTCAGCCCGGCCGATCCGGAAGCCGGCTACATCGTGCGCGACGGCAAGCCGACCGGCTTCTTTTACCTGGACCACCGTACCGTCGATGGCGTGCATGCGATCATCACCGACACGCATGTGACCGCGGCCAACGTGCACGACAGCCAACCCTACCTGAGGCGGCTGGACCGCATGCGCGAGCGCTTCGGCTTCGACGTGGCGGTGGCGGGGCTGGATGCCGGGTATTTCACGCCGCACATCTGCAAGGGGCTGGTCGAGCGCGGCATCTTTGGCGTGATCGGCTATCGCCGGCCCAACCATCGCGACGGCTACTTCTACAAGCGCGAGTATGTCTACGACCATGAGCGGGATGGCTATGTGTGTCCGAACGGTGAGTTCCTGGCGTACCGCACCACCAACCGGCTGGGCTACCGGGAATACGCGTCACAGGCCAGCCAATGCGAGAGCTGTCCGGTCAAGGGGCAGTGCACCAGCAGCCGCAACGGGGTCAAGGTTGTCACCCGGCACGTCTGGCAGCACTACAAGGAAGCGGTCGATGCGAACCGGCTCACCGACAAGGGCAAGGAACTGTATGCGCGGCGCAAGGAAACGGTCGAGCGCAGCTTTGCCGATGCCAAGCAGCTGCACGGCCATCGCTATGCGCGTTTCCGGGGGCTGGCCAAGGTGCGCGCGCAGGCGCTGCTGGCAGCCGCCTGTCAGAACATGAAGAAGATCGCGCGCCTGCTGGAGCAGGCTTTGCGCCTTCTTTTTACGGTCATGATGCCCTCCAGACGGTCATCAGCCACGCCTTGGGCTTCGCGCATTCTCACTTTGGCAACCATCCCGAATTTCCGACAAAAGCCTCTCCCAACCTTCCTGGCTGCTTAACAACAAAGAAAAACCCCGCCTTCCGAAAAAGACGGGGTTTGTCAGCGGTCTGGGCGTACCTCGGTACGCCATTTTTCATATCCGGTCGCGCGACTCAGAAATTCGGCTTCTCGGCCGCCTTGTTGTAGTTCTCGACACCGGACAGGATTTCGGCCTTGGCTTCCTCGGGGCCAAACCAGCCCTCGATCTTGACCCACTTGCCCTTTTCCAGGTCCTTGTAGTGCTCGAAGAAATGCTGGATCTGCTTCAGGCGCAGCTCATTCATGTCTTCCGGCTTTTGCCAGTGCGTATAGATCGGCAGGATCTTGTCGACCGGGACCGCCAGGACTTTCGCATCGCCGCCGGCCTCGTCGGTCATCCTCAGCACGCCGATCGGGCGGCAGCGCACCACGACGCCCGGAATCAGCGGGAACGGCGTGATCACCAGCACGTCGACCGGGTCGCCGTCGGCGGAAATCGTGTGCGGAATATAGCCGTAGTTGCACGGATAGTGCATCGCCGTACCCATGAAGCGGTCGACGAAAATCGCGCCGGTTTCCTTGTCGACTTCGTACTTGATCGGGTTGGCATTCATCGGGATTTCGATGATGACGTTGAAATCGTTCGGCAGATCGCGGCCGGCGGGGACGTTGTTCAGACTCATGTTGCTTTCTCGTTCAAATAGAAAATGCTTGCAAACCTGGAATTATAGCGGCTTTTACAACCCGATTTTGCGTCGCAACACATCGGCCGGCGAACGACTGACGGCGGACGGTGGACAGCAGGAAGCGCGCAGCCGGTCAGAGCATGGTGGTCAGCGCGCATTGGCGGTAATGCGTCGCGGCTTCCCCGTCCTGCCCGAGGGCCTCGTGCAATTGGGCCAGTTTCAGGTGCGCTTCGCGCGCCATGCTCGACGCCGACGCATCGGACAGCGCCTGTTCGAGATGGCGCTGGGCCTTGCCCCAGAGTTTCTGGCGCAGGCAGAGCGCGCCGAGCGTGAGCGCCAGTTCGGGATCGGTCGGCTGCCGGTTCAGCCATTCCTCGCAGCGTTCGATCTGCGCCAGCAATTCCGGGGAGCCTTCGGGCGCCGCCGATTCGCGATAGGCGCGCACCAGGCGATCGTCCCACTCGGCGGCCAACGCCTTCTCCACGACTTCGCGCGCTTCTTCGTGCAAGCCGCGCGCATTGAAGACGCGTGCCGCGCGCGCCGCGACGAAAGGCTGGATGCGGTCGGAAGACGGTATCGTGGACCAGACGCGGCGGATCGATTCGGCATCGTGCGAACGCGCGGCCAGCATGTCTTCATAGGCCAGCTCGCGCAGGCGGCGCGAGAGCGCCGGATGCAAGGCGTTGTGCTTGTCGAGCAGGCGGACCAGGCGCAATACCTCCGGCCAGTTGCCGGCGCGCTGGTTCGCCTTCAAGGCCAGCCGCAGGGCATGGATATGGCGGGCGCCGGTCGCGTTCAATTCCTTCACCGCTTCGAGCGCCTGCTCAGGCTGGTGTTCGTCGACCTGCAATTCGATGGTCGTCATCAGGCGCGCGATCTTCAGGGAAGAGTCGGACTGGACTTGCGACAGCCACGCGTCGCGGCGCTCGGTCTGGCGCATGCGATGCGCCGCGCGTGCGCCGATCAGGGCGGCCAGGCCGGCGTTGTCCGGCCATTCCGCCGCGCGCCGCGCCGCCTTTTCCGCCTGGCCGTAACGGCCTTCGAACAGGGATTTCAAGGCATCGCGCAGGGCGCGGTTGCCTTCGCGCTCGCGCTTGTCGTTGCGGTAAGCCGCGACCTTGGCCGGCATTTCGCGCGTGATGTCGATCGTGCGCAGGATGACGTGCAGCACCAGGAACAGCGCCAGCGCCAGCAACAGGAAAAGATTGAGCGACAGATCGATCCGGTAAGGCGGGTAGAACAGGACGACGTTGCCCGGGTTGAAACGCGCGGCCACCGCGAAACCGATCGCGGCGGCGAACAGGGTCAATAGCCAGAGGAAAATACGCATGGTCGGTCGCTATCCTAGATCGCTACGGCTTGGCCTTGTAGTTGCGCACGGCGTTGATGCTTTCCGCCAGTGTCGGCATCTCGATCGACAGATTGCTGCCTTGCACCTGCTTGAGGATCGCCTGTGCGACCTGGGTCTGCTTGGCGCGCGTATCGAAATAGCGCGTGATCGCGTCCTGGGCCGCGAGCAGGTCGCTGCGGAACGCCGACTCGTTGCGCGACAACAGCGCCAGGCGGGCGTTCATCAGGCGTAGCTTGAGGTTTTCGCGCACGTAGTAGGCCTGGGTCGGCGACAGCAGCAGCGCTTCCGGCGTATCGACGCTGCGGATGCGGATCAGCTGGCGCACGTCGGTCCACATCTCGTTGCTCCAGCTTTGCCATTTTTCGTCGAGGCTGGCGAGCCATTCGGATGCCGTGCCTTCCTTTTCCTTGTCGCCCTTCGCCCCGCGCGCCGCCATCTTGTCCGCCCGGCGCGATGCCTTCGGCGGCGTGGCCGGCACGGCCGGTTTCTCGTCGGACAGGAGCGGCATGCCGTCGATCTGGGCAATGGTGCTGTCCAGGCGCAGCGCGATGCCGGTGACGTCGAGGCTGGGCAGGGACTTCAGGCGTTCCTGGTCTTTCGCGATCGCGCGGCGGATCGTGATGAACTGCGGCTTGTCGGAACGCGACAGGCGGGCGTCGGCATTCTGCAGGGCGATCAAGGCGCCTTGCACATTCCCGGCCAGCTGCAATTGCTGGCTCGCGGTCGACAGCACCTGCTCGATTTCCGCCAGCGCCCAGTCGTCGCGGCTGCGCGACATCTCCTGGTACAGCTGTTCGAGCGCCAGCTGCTGATTCTGCGCCTCGGCCTGCTTGTTCTCGAGCACGCTCAGCTTCGCCTGCATGTCGCGCATATTGTCCTGCAGCGCCTT
>DASPLX010000060.1:0-10631 GCA_035627375.1 Paucimonas sp.
GGAAAATCGAGATGGACATCGTCAGCTCGCCGTAGAGCTTCTTGCCGTCCTTCTGCGGGAAGTTGAGGGTGCCGACGTCTTCGATCTTCTTGCGCACGCTGTCGAAGTACATCGCGTAGCCGACCTCGCGCGTGCTCGGCGAAATGAAGGTTTTGCGCGGGCGCTTGTTCTCGTCTTCGATACGCTTGGAGATCTCGGCCTCGCGCCGAAGGATTTCCCGCGCGTTCTCGAGCGCGTCGCCCATGTCTGCCTGCGTCGGCGTTTCCTTCGGCTTGACGTGGTCCTTGACCGGAGGCGCGGCCTGGGCATTTTTCTTGTTCAGTTGCGCCAGCATGCGCTGCTGGCGCTCGAGCTCATCGATGCGGCGCTGGATGGCTTTCATGCCCTCGCCGTCTTCGGCCCGCCGCATGTCGGGCAGCGGCGACTTGGAACGGCCGTTGTCGGCATTGCCGCCGCCATCGAGGTTGGCCTGCGCCAGCGCCTCGGCCTTGATCGGCTTGCGGTCATGCTTGGCGTTGACGAGGATGACTTCGAGCCCCGGATCCATCGGTTTGAATTTGAAGGTATCCGGCGGCGCGAACCGCACTGCCAGCATCGCGCCGTGCAAGAGGATCGACGCCGCGACAGCGATGGACAACGTGCGGTTTTCAAAAAGGAGCATCACGCGGAAACGGGCTAGCGGTTGCGAACGCCTTGAATTTTACGATAAACCTCGCCGCAAATCGGCCAAGTTTTCATTCTTGTGCCGATTCCGCATTCGCTTCGGTTTCGGCGATGGCAATTTCGTCATCTTCGATCACCGCGGCCTCGGTTTCGGCGGTCGCCGTTGTCACTTCGATCAGGCGCGCTTCCACCGTCAGGTCGACCTCGTCCCAGCGGATCAGATCGAGCCGCACCTGGGTACCGCGCGCGACTTGCGGCATACCGGGCAGGCGGATGATGAGCGGGATGTCGACCAGACGCAGCACTTCATCCTTGAGCACGACCGCGTTCACCTGCCTTGCATTTTCCTGGGCCAGCCAGCGCAGGCACCAGTAGCGCTCCATGCCGGACTGGAAGTCGGCATAGGCGGCGTAGGCGGCGTCGAAGGCCGAGACGATAGCGAACAGGTCGGCGTCTTTCGGCTTGAAGGGTGCGACCAGCGGCGCGGTCACGCCGTGTTCGGCGCAGGCCAGGATCTGCCACTGGTTGACGAGGTCGGTGTAGCGGCGCAGCGGTGAGGTGCTCCAGGCATACTGGTCGACACCGAGGCCCTGGTGGGGCGCGGCGTGGGTGACCATGCGCACCTGCATCTTGGCGGCCCAGCCCCCGCCTCCGCCTCCTTGGCTGCGGTAGATGCCGGGAACGCCGTGGTCGTGCATCAGCTTGCCCCAGGTGCTATTGGCAAAGATCATCAGCTCGGCGACGATCTTGTCAAGCGGCGCGCCGCGTTTGCGGCGGACGATGCTCACCACGTCGTTTTCGACGTAGAAGTTGAAATCGACGCGGTTGGCCTGTTCCGGTTTCAGGCCGAAGCTCTCGCGCTTGGCCATGCGCCCGCGTTCGAGCACCTGCGCCCACTGCCACAGCAGTTCGATGTCCGCCTTGTGCGGATAATCGCCGGTGCCGGCGTTGAGGTTTTCCTCGGTCACCACGTCGTCGAGATCGTTATGACGCAGGTTGGCCGCGATCGGCACCGCCTCGGCGCGGGTCTCGGTGGACACCACGGTCCAGGTTGCGGGATCCAGCGTGGCGTAAAGCGAGAGTGCCGGGCAAGTCCGTCCCTCGGCCAAGGTGAAGGCCTCAACCAGCTCATCCGGCAGCATGGTGATCTTATCGCCCGGCATGTAGACCGTGGAGAGGCGCTGGCGCGCGATGGCGTCGAGCGCATCGTTGCGCTTGATGCCAAGGCCGGGCGCGGCGATGTGGATGCCGACCCGCAGCTTGCCGTCGGGGAGGTGGACGACCGAAAGCGCATCGTCGATCTCGGTGGTGGTCACGTCGTCGATCGAGAACGCCTGGACATCCGCGACAGGAAGTGAATCGACTGCCGGGATCGGCACGGCCGGGAAGCGCGTGCCTTTCGGGAAGTACTCGAACAGGAACTTCGACAGGTGCAGTTCCTTCGGGGAAGTGATGCCGCCCGTGGCAAGCATGAGCCGCTGCGGCGTCGTCTGCATCGCCGCGGCCGCTTCTTCCAGCGCCTTGTACTCGATACTGTTCTTGTCCGGCTTGAACAGCAGCTGCATCACGATCGGCTTGAACGCGTCGGGAAGCTGGTTGGCCTTGAGCTGTTCGACGTACTGCGCCTGCACGATCGCCTGCTGCTTCTTCTTTTCGATGCCGGCGAGCGCCGCCTTGAGCGACGCCTCGGGTGCGGCCTTGTAGCGGCCCTTGCCCTTCTTGTAGAAATAGATCGGCGAGCTGTGCAGCTTCAGCAACAGTCCGGCCGCTTCGTGCGGCTTCGGTTCGTGGCCGAAGTATTCGGTGCCCAGCTCGGCGTAGCCGAACTCGTCCTGGCCGGCGACTTCCCACAGGAAGTCGAGGTCGACCTCGTCCGCGACCACTTTCGCATCGCTCAGCAATTGCGCGGGATCGGGCGACGCGAACTGGAACAGGATGTCGCGCGCCTTGACCTTGGTCCGCTTGCCGGTCTGCATTTCGACCTGGTAAGCCTCGCCTTGCTGGGACAGTACGGTACCGGCCTTGAAGTCGCCGGATTCCTCAAAAAATAAATTCATCGATTACCAAGCCTGTCAGCTGAATTGGGTTGCGTGCGCGGCGCCTTGAGTTCCGCGATCGCAGGCAGGAAGAGTTCCGTCACGAGCAACACGCCATTCCTGCGGCGGTACAAGCAGCGCCGTGCGAAAAGCGGCGCCGCGAATTCTTCGTTTCCGAGAGCGGCGCGGGCGCGCTCGACGAGCGGATGCTGGGCCCGCAAGCGTGCATACTGCAGCCGGCCGCGCAGCACCATCGGATCGCCGAACAGCGTGGTGCCGAGCGAGCGCTCGCCGAGTGTGCCGAAAAACGGCCAGTCGGAAGTGGTCGCGCTGAGCGGCACGATCGTGTGCGCAAACACGACCGGACGGCCGTCGCATTGCAGCAGCACTTCGCGCTCCTGCACGTGGCTGCGGCGCCGCAGCTCCACCATCTCCGCTTCATCGGTCAGGCACAAACCGCGCTCCTGGCGCAGGCGCCGCACGCGGAAATGCTCGCTGCGCGCCATCAGTTTGCGCGTGAGCGACATCGTGTCGGTCAGCCAGCCGCGCATTTCGCGCGTCGGGTTGACGCCGTTGACATGCGCCACCCAGCGCGCGTGTCCTACCGCAAACGGTTTCACGCAGAGTCTCCCGGCCGGACACCGCAGAATGCGAGCACCTCGTCGACGTACTGCGCAAACTCCGAGATGCCGTGGTCGCTGCCTTCGATGATGTGCTGCCGCGCGCCGGGATAGTGCGCCGTCATCTCGCGCCAGTCGAGCACTTCATCGCCGGTTGCCGCAATCAGGAAGTACCGTTCCGGGCGGGTAATGCGGTCGACGTCCAGCGCCTTCAGTTCCTCGATGTACTCGCGCTTGAACTCGAAGGGCGCATCCGTGTGGTAACCCGTCGTCACCCCGACGTACTTTTCGAGGTCGCGCGGCGGCTTTACCGCCGGGTTCAGCAACACCGCGCGGCAGCCGATCTTTTCGGCAAGCCAGGTCGCGTAGTAGCCGCCCAGTGAGGAGCCGACCAGAGTGGCGCGCTCCCCATGCGGCGCGATCAGTTGCTCGGCGAGTTCAATGGCTGCACGCGGTGAAGCAGGCAGCTGCGGGCACTGATATTCCGCCGCCCTGCCGAGGGACGCCATGCGCTCTCCAATCAAGCGTGCCTTGAAGGACAACGGCGAAGAACGGAAACCGTGCAGGTAGAGAATCATTATGCAAGCGCGTCCAGGATCTTCTGGTGGACGCCGCCGAAACCGCCGTTGCTCATGACCAGCACATGGTCGCCCGGTTGCGCCGCCTTCACGATCGCCTGCACCAACGTGTCGAGGTCGTCGTAGGCGCCTGCCTTCGCGCCCAGCGGCGCCAGCGCTTCGCCCAGGTTCCAGCCGAGCGCATCCTTGCCGGATTTCGCGCCGTAGCCGAACACCAGGTCGGCGTCGGACAGGCTGCCCGGCAAAGCTTCCTTCATGGTGCCGAGTTTCATGGTGTTCGAGCGCGGTTCCAGCACGGCGAGAATGCGCCGTGTGCCGATCTTCTTGCGCAATCCGCCCACGGTTGTCGCAATTGCCGTCGGATGGTGCGCGAAATCGTCATACACGGTGATGTTGTTCACCGTGCCGCGCACTTCCATGCGGCGCTTCACGCTCTCGAAGCGCGACAGCGCCTCGATCGCCACGGAAGGCGGCACGCCGACATGGCGGGCGGCCGCGATCGAAGCGACTGCGTTGAGGCGGTTGTGTTCGCCGGTCAGCGCCCAATCCACCTTGCCCTGCATCTCACCCTTGAAAAGGACGTCGAAGCTGCCGTCCTCGTATTCCTTCAGCGCCCAGCCTTCTTCGGCGCCGAACCATTCTGTCTCGCTCCAGCAGCCGCGCGCAATCACGCGTCGGAGAGATTCCTCGCGCCCGTTGACCACCAGCCGGCCGACGTTGGGCACGGTCCGCACCAGATGATGGAACTGGGTTTCGATCGCGCCCAGGTCCGGGAAGATATCGGCGTGATCGTATTCCAGGTTGTTCAGGATCGCGGTCTTCGGCCGGTAATGGACAAACTTGCTGCGCTTGTCGAAGAAGGCGGTGTCGTATTCGTCGGCCTCGATCACGAAGAAGCTGGAATCGCCGCCCTTGCCCGACAGGCGCGCGGAGATGCCGAAGTTCATGGGCACGCCGCCGATCAGGAAGCCGGGATCGTAACCGGCGTGCTCCAGGATCCAGGCCAGCATCGACGAGGTGGTCGTCTTGCCGTGCGTTCCGGCCACCGCCAGCACCCATTTATTAGAGAGGATGTGTTCGCCGATCCACTGCGGGCCGGAGGTGTACGGGAGGCCGCGATTGAGGATTTCCTCCATCAGCGGATTGCCCCGCGAGACGACGTTGCCGATGACGAAGAGATCCGGTTTCAGGTCGATCTGCTCCGGGCCGAAGCCTTCGGTCAGTTCGATGCCCTGCGCCTGCAGCTGGGTGCTCATCGGCGGATAGACATTGGCATCGCAACCGGTGACCTTATGTCCGGCTTCCTTGGCCAGCACCGCGAGTCCGCCCATGAAGGTGCCGCAGATGCCGAGAATATGGATGTGCATTGTGTTGTTTCAAAATAAATAAAAAACACTGACTGAATTCCGCCGCAACAGGTCAAATACCGTGCAGGCTGCCGAATTCGCAGAACCCGGCATTTTACCCGACCCGCGGTCTCGCGCCGTACAGAGTATCATCGAGTCCCATGAGCAATTTCACCACCAATACCGAGATGCTGCGTGCCGAGATCGCCGCCGCAGCAGCGCGCCTGATTGCCGAAGACGGGGCGGACTACGCCACCGCCAAGAAGAAAGCGGCCAGACAAGTGCTGGGCAACGCGAAGGTTCGCGGCGAGATCATGCCGGACAACGCACAGATCGAAGAAGAAGTACGTGTATACAATGAACTCTTTTTCGCCGACACCCAGCCGGCGCGCCTGCTGCACCTGCGCAAGCTGGCGGTGCGCCTGATGGACGAACTGGCCCGCTTTTCCCCGTACCTGACCGGCGCGGTCTTGAATGGGACAGCGGGAGAGCACTCGGATATCCATCTGCAACTCTTCGCCGAGAGCGCAAAGGACGTCGAAATTTTCCTTCTTAACAAGAATGTGGAATTCGAGGTCTCGGAAACCGCCCACTTCAGCGGCCGCGGCGACGCGGTCGAGACGGTCAGCTTCATGTGGCACGGGGAAGGCGTGCACCTCGCCCTGTATGAAGCGGACGACGTGCGCGGCGCCGCCAAACCCGGAGCGGACGGACGGCCCGGACGTGCAAATGGTGAGGCAGTACGGGCATTGATTGCGGAATCAGAGCAAAAATGAAGAAAAATACGATTCTTTTCGGCGGCGTTGCAATCCTGTTCGCCGCTTTCGGCATTTTTTTCGCCGACCAGCGCCTGGCGCCCGGCCCGGCGCAAGCTTCTGCTGTCAGCACACTTCTGTCGCAGTCCATGAAGGATGCCAACGGGCAGGAGCAGGCGCTCGGCCAGTGGAAGGAGCATGCGCTGGTGGTGAACTTCTGGGCGACATGGTGCGCGCCCTGCGTTGATGAAATGCCGGAATTATCCGACTTGCAACGTGAGATCGCGGCGCAGAAAGTCCAGATACTCGGCATTGGCATCGATTCTGCTTCCAACATCGCCGAATTCGCCAAGAAATACAGCATCAGCTATCCGCTGTACGTCGGCGGAGTCAATGGCACCGAACTGTCGCGCCAGCTCGGCAACCAGGGCGGCGGCCTGCCCTTTACGGTTGTAATCGGACGTGACGGACAGGTAAAAAAGACCTTCCTCGGCCGCCTGAAAATGGATGACTTGCGGAAATCCCTTAGCGGACTGTAGCCGCGAAAGCATCTTTTCCCTTGCCAGTCAGAATCATTTGACGGCAAAATGCGGCATCCTCGGCAAACGGAGTCGTAACTCCATGGCAAAAAAACTTCTTCTGGTCAATGGCCCGAACCTGAACCTGCTCGGCACACGTGAACCAGAGGTGTACGGCTCGACGACGCTGGCCGATGTTGAACAAGCTGCGAGCGCGCAAGCGAGCGCGGCGGGCGCTGCCATTGCCTGCTTCCAGAGCAATCATGAAGGCGCCCTGATCGACCGCATTCAGGCCGCCAGGAACGAGGGGGTGGACGCCATCGTCATCAACCCCGGCGGACTGACGCATACCAGCGTCGCCTTGCGTGATGCGTTGGCGGGTGTCGCCATTCCGTTTGTCGAAGTACATATCTCCAATATCCACAAGCGCGAAAGCTTCCGGCATCACTCCTACCTGTCCGGAATCGCCGTGGGCGTGATCTGCGGCCTGGGTGTCGATGGATACCGTGCCGCGATCGAGTTTGCGCTCAAAAAACTGTAATTTTCATTATCTCGCTGCAACCCACTTATAATTGTGGCGATTTCAATTGCAACAAGCATATAAAACTGAGGGATTTCAATATGGATCTACGAAAACTCAAGACGCTGATCGACCTCGTCGCCGAATCAGACATCGCCGAGCTGGAAGTCACCGAAGGCGAAAGCAAAGTCCGTATCGTCAAATCCTCCGGCACGCCGCAGAACCAGGTCGTCATGATGCCGCAATCCATGCCGCAGACCGTGTCGGCACCGGCTGCCGCTCCGGTCGGCGCACCCGCAGCGGCACCTGCGGCGCCTGCTGCCCCGGCCGAACCGGAAGGCCACGTCGTGAAGTCGCCGATGGTCGGCACCTTCTATCGCGCTTCCGCCCCCGGCAACCCGCCCTTTGTCGAAGTCGGCGCAACGGTCAAGGAAGGCGACACGCTCTGCATCATCGAAGCAATGAAGCTTCTCAATGAGATCGACGCCGACGTTTCCGGCGTGGTCAAGCAAGTCCTGGTGGAGAATGGCCAGCCCGTCGAATTCGGCCAACCGCTGTTTGTGATCGGTTAATCAGTGCGCGTGCGGGATAGCTGACTATTCCGCGCACTCCGAACAACTCCCAGAACGTCACAAGCAAGCCATCCCATCTGCCATGTTTGAAAAAATCCTGATCGCCAACCGCGGTGAAATCGCCCTGCGTATCCAGCGCGCCTGCCGCGAAATGGGCATCAAAACCGTGGTCGTCCACTCCGAGGCCGACCGCGAAGCGAAATACGTGAAGCTCGCCGACGAGTCCGTCTGCATCGGCCCCGCGCCGTCGTCGATGAGCTACCTGAATATGCCCGCCATCATCAGCGCGGCAGAAGTGACCGATGCCGAAGCGATCCACCCCGGCTACGGCTTCCTCTCGGAAAACGCCGACTTCGCCGAGCGCGTCGAAAAGTCCGGCTTCGTCTTCATCGGCCCGCGCCCCGAATCGATCCGCATGATGGGCGACAAGGTCTCGGCCAAGCACGCCATGATCAAGGCCGGCGTGCCTTGCGTACCCGGCTCGGACGGCGCGCTGCCGGAAGACCCGAAGGAAATCATCCGCATTGCCCGCAAGGTCGGCTACCCGGTCATCATCAAGGCGGCGGGCGGCGGCGGCGGCCGCGGCATGCGCGTGGTGCACACCGAAGCCGCGCTGCTCAATGCCGTCACCATGACCAAGACGGAGGCCGGCGCAGCATTCGGCAATCCGGAAGTCTATATGGAGAAATACCTGGAGAATCCGCGCCACGTGGAAATCCAGGTACTGGCCGACGAATTCAAGAACGCCGTCTGGCTGGGCGAGCGCGACTGTTCGATGCAGCGCCGCCACCAGAAAGTGATCGAGGAAGCGCCGGCGCCCGGCATTCCGCGCAAGCTGATCGAACGCATCGGCGACCGCTGCGCCGAAGCCTGCCGCAAGATCGGTTACCGCGGTGCGGGCACCTTCGAGTTCTTGTATGAAAACGGCGAGTTCTACTTCATCGAGATGAACACCCGTATCCAGGTGGAGCATCCGGTGACGGAAATGATCACCGGCGTCGACCTGGTGCAGGAACAGATCCGTGTCGCGGCCGGCGAGAAGCTGCGTTTCCGCCAGCGCGACATCGAACTGTCGGGCCATGCGATCGAATGCCGCATCAACGCCGAAGACCCGTTCAAGTTCACCCCGTCGCCGGGCAGGATCGTGGCGTGGCATCCGCCGGGCGGCCCCGGCATCCGCGTCGATTCGCATGCCTACGCCGGTTACTTCGTCCCGCCCACCTACGACTCGATGGTCGGCAAGGTGATTGCCTACGGCGCCACGCGCGAGCAGGCGATCCGCCGCATGCAGATCGCCTTGTCCGAAATGGTGGTCGAAGGCATCCTGACCAACATCCCGCTGCACCGCGAACTAATGGTGGACGCGCGCTTCATCGAAGGCGGCACGAACATCCACTACCTGGAGCAGAAGCTGGCGGACAAGCCGGACCTGCCCAAGGGCGCGAAGGCGGCCAAGTAAAAAGGCAATATCATGAGCTGGACCGAAATCGTCATTGAAGTTGCGCGTGATCACGCGGAGGCGCTGTCCGATGCACTGATGGAAGCGGGCGCATTGTCGGTTTCGGTCGAAGACGCCGACGAAGGCACCGAGGCCGAAAAGCCCTTGTTCGGCGAGCCGGGCATGGAGCCGGCCGAAGCGGCGTGGGACCATAGTCGTGTGGTGGCGCTGGCCGACGAGCAAGCCGACTTCGCCGCCATCGTCGCCGCCGCTTCCGCCGAATGCGGCATCGCGTTGCCGCCCTATACCCTGCGTGCCGTGGCCGAACAGGATTGGGTCAGGCTGACTCAATCGCAGTTCGAACCCATCCATATCGGCAAGAATATCTGGGTGGTGCCGAGCTGGCACGACGCGCCCGACCCCGGCGCACTGGTCCTCGAGCTCGACCCCGGCCTCGCGTTCGGCACCGGCAGCCATCCCACTACGCGCCTGTGCATGGAGTGGCTGGAAGCCCATCCGCCGCAAGGGTCGGTGCTGGACTACGGCTGCGGCTCCGGCATCCTTGCGATGGTCGCGGAGAAACTAGGCGGCAAGCCCGTGTGCGGCGTGGACATCGATCCGCAGGCGATCGAATCGGCGCGCTACAACAGTGAGCGCAACCGCTGCGAAATCGACTATTATCTGCCGGAAGAATTCTCCACCCACTCGCAGCGGAAGACCTTCGATATCGTGGTTGCGAACATCCTTTCCAGCCCGCTCAAACTGATGGCGCCGATGCTGTCGTCGCGCGTCGCGCCCGGCGGCTGGCTGGTCCTGTCAGGCGTCCTGGAACGGCAGGCCGACGAAGTCGCGGCTGCCTATGCCCCCTTCATCAAGCTGACGGTCTGGGCCGAGCGTGAAGGCTGGGTGGCTCTCGCAGGTCAATCCGCCGCCACCTGACTGTAATGGCGCTCGCTACCCAGTGCCCTCATTGCCATACGACATTCCGGGTCGCGCATGACCAACTGAAGCTGCGCGCGGGTCTCGTGCGCTGCGGCGCCTGCAAGCAGATCTTCAACGGCATCGAAAACCTGCTGCGCCCCGAAGAGCTGGAGCAGCAGGCTCCGGCGCCGTTGCCGACGCCGTTACCGAAACCGCCTGCCCCCGTACCGGAGGAAAACGCCAAGCCCTTGCCGAGCGTGGATTTCGACCTCGGCGACCTCAGCGATCTCGATCCGGAACCTGAACCCCGGCCCAGCCCGCGTCCCGTCGAGCGGCCTTTTCCCGACTCTTCCGACACCACGCTGGCCGAAGCCGAGCGTGAAGAACTCGAAGCCGCCGGCCCCGCCACGCCGGAACCGAAAGACGATCCGCTGCTGCGCATGACCCTGATGGATTTCGCGCACGAACGCCGCGAACCCGTCGTCGAGGACAAGGCGCGGCAAGCGGATCCCGAAACCCAAACCGCCATCGAGCACGATCCGATCGACCAGGCAATCGACGACCTGGAAAGCAAACCGTGGCGTCGCGAACAGGACGAGGCAGTCCTGGCCGAAGGCGATCCCCTGGACCAGGCAGAGGCGGCGGACTATGAATTGCCGGGCTT
>DASPLX010000061.1:0-123238 GCA_035627375.1 Paucimonas sp.
GTCAACGCCGCCAGTCCGGCGCTTCGCCCACCACGCCTCATCAAAGTCTTCGAGACGTTCTACGAATACCTGCCCGGCGCTCCCCAGCCTGAACTGGTCCGGACGCCGTTCATCCTCTTGCACGGTCATTGGCTCACAGGGCCCGGTTTCCACGCCGGGCAGTTGGCCGATATCCACGTCAAGGACCGCATCATCACCCTCAGCACGAGGAAGCTTCCCCAGCTTTGATCGCCTGTCGGAAACCGGTGCTTCATAGCGGCCGGTACTGAAGTCTTCCCAAAAAAGAGAATCCCCGCCAGGCCAAGAAGGCCGGGACGGGGATCGTGGAGCAACTAAAAAACGTCTTGACCGGAAAGCGCGGAAGCTCTACCGCTGCGGGCGAATCGCCGGCAGCGCGCCGAGCGCCTCGACCGCATGATCGAGAAACGCCCGCACCTTCGGCGCCATGAAGCGCGCGCTCGGCACGATCAGGCTGACCGGCAGCGCGGCCAGTTCGAACTCCGGCAACAGGCGCACCAGCGTTCCCTCCGCCAACTCGTCGGCGACCTGGTAGGACAAGACATAGGCGATGCCGCGTCCTTCCTTCGCGGCCAGCAGCACGGCATCGACTTCATTGACCGTCAGGCGCGGATTCAATGGCACCACGCGCTCGCGTCCGCCATGCCGGAAACGCCACTCGGGCGGGCCGGACAGGGTCGACGTGAAAATCATGTCGTGCTGCGCCAGGCTGTCGAGCGAATCGGGCGTGCCGCGACGCGCCAGGTAAGCCGGGCTGGCCACCAGGATGCGTCTAACCTCGCCGACGCGGCGCGCCACCATGCTGGCGTCGGCCAGCGGCCCGATCCTGAGCGCGACGTCGAGTCCCTCGTCGATCAGGTCCAGGTTGCAGTTGTTGAGCACCAGTTCGACCTGCATCGCCGGATGGCGGTCGAGAAAAGCATTGACCACCGGCGCGACATGCCGCCGGCCGAACACGATCGGCGCCGTGACCCGCAGCTTGCCGCGCAAGGGCGCCGTCGGGTCTTCCCGGACCGCATCCTCGTATTGGAGCAGCAGCAGCCGCCCCGCCTCGGCCAGCCGCTTGCCGGCTTCGGTCGGCGCCAGCCGGCGCGTGGTGCGCTCGATCAGGCGCGTGCCGATGCGGCTTTCGAGCGCGCTTAAGGCGCGCGTGACGGCCGGCGGCGAGCGGACGAGCTTGCGCGCCGCGCCGGCCAGGCTGCCGGTATCGAGCACCGCCAGGAAGATTTCGATTTCGTCGAGCCGGTCCATGTGGATCGTTTCAAAATTCGGAATAATGAATTTCAGTTTCCGCTAATTTACACCAATTGGTGGAATGCCTAAGATGCCTGCATGCCGATTTCGCCTGGACTAGCCTGGATCTACATCATGAACAAACCTTCTTTGACGCTTTATGGAATGAAACTGTCCGGCCACTGCCATCGGGTCGAGATGCTGCTGCGCATGCTGGAACTTCCCTTCGATTTCGTCGAAGCGCCGGCGGCGGTACGCGCCACTCCCGAATTCCGCGCGCTCAATCCGCTCGGCCAGATTCCCGTGCTGACCGACGGCGAGCTGGTGTTGTGCGACAGCGCCGCCATCATGGTGTACCTGGTCAAGCGCTATGCGCCCGCCAGCGATTGGTTGCCGGCCGATGCGCTGCGCGCGGCCGCAACCCAGCGCTGGCTCGCGGTCGCGGCCGGGGAGGTCAAGTACGGTCCCGCCACCGCGCGCCTGGTGAGCTTGTGGAACGCGCCGGGCGACCTGGCCGAGGCGCGGGCGATCGCCGGCAAATTGCTGCGCTTCATGGACGAGCACCTGGCCGGCCGCCGCTACCTGGTCGACGGCGACACGCCGACGCTGGCCGATCTCGCCTGCTACTCCTACATCGCCCATGCCCCGGAAGGCGGAATCGCGCTCGAACCCTATCCGGCCGTGCGCGCCTGGCTGGAGCGGGTCGAGGCCTTGCCGAATTTCACGGCGATGCCGCGTTCGGCGCCGAAGGCGGCGGCATGAGCGCGGGGTCCGACGCGGGCCGTCCGGCTCCGGGTCCGCTTCATCAAGGCGCGTTTCATGCCGGTGAGTTGCGCGCGCATCTGCTGGCCGGCGGCGGCGCGCCCGGCGCGGCGATCCGCGACTTCATGCCCGACCAGCATCGCGACTTCTTCGCGCTGCTGCGCTTCATGCTGCTGGGGACGATCGATTCCGAGGGCTTTCCCGCCGCCACGGTGGTGAGCGGTCCGGCCGGCTTCGTGGCGAGCCCCGATCCGCGCAGCTTGCGCATCCGGGCGGCGGCGGACGACGGCGATCCGGTGCGGCGGCTGCTGCACGCGGGAAGCGCGGTGGGATTGCTGGGCATCGATTTCGGCACGCGGCGGCGCAATCGCGCCAACGGCGTCGTCGCGGCGCTCGATGCCGACGCCATGTCGATCGCGGTGCGCCAGTCGTTCGGCAACTGCCCGAAATACATCCGCCTGCGGGAATTGGACGACGCGCCTGCGGAGGCGGCCGCCGCGCCGGCTTCCGCGAGCGCCGTCGCGTTGCACGGACTCGATGCCGCGGCGCGCGCGGCGATCGCGGCGGCGGAGACGTTTTTCGTCGCCAGCTCCTCCGGCGCCGAGGCCGGCGCGGCGGGCGGCGTCGATGTCTCGCATCGCGGCGGCGCGCCGGGTTTCGTCGAGCTCGACGGCGATACGCTGACGATTCCCGATTACAGCGGCAACCGCTATTTCAATACGCTCGGCAACCTGTTGCTCGAGCCGCGCGCCGCGCTGCTGTTCATCGATTTCTCGAACGGCGATTTGCTGCACTTGCAAGGCCGGACCGAGATTCGCTGGAACGCCGATGAGGCGGCGCACCTGCCCGGCGCCTTGCGGCTGTGGCGGTTTCATGTCGAGCGCGGATGGCGCAGGCGGCAGGCGCTGCCGCTGCGCTGGACACCGGTTTGAACCGCGGCGCAGGGTAACCGTGCGCTACCCTGCGCCGCTCCGGCGCTTATTTCATGGTGCGGTTGAGATCGCAGTACGGATCGAAATTCTTCGCCTTCGGATCGTTCGAGCAGTTTTCCTTGACCGGCTTGCGCGCGGTATTCGACGTGTTCCTGCTGTCCGCCGGCGGCTTGCCGGTCTTGGGATCGATCGCGGGTTTGGCGTACGGATCTTCGTAGGCCGGCTTGACGGTATTCTGCGCCGATGCGGCGCCCGGCAACAGCAGCGCCGCGGCGGCGGCGGTCAACACCAGCTTGAGGAAAACGGTTTTCGATTGCATGGCAATGCCTCCTGTGAGTGAGTCGTCGTGTTGCGATCGGCGGTTCGCGACGTGGTGCGCGCGAACCGATTCTTTCCATTCGTCGCCGGCGGCACGAACATGAATCATGACGGCGGGATGATGCGGCCTCATTTCCGCCCTCCGGAGACGCCGCGGTCGGATGCCGCGCCGGCGGTGCCGGCCGGCGGCGGGCAGCTCAGCACCGCGATCTTGCCGCTGGCTTCGCCGCGCACGATGCCTTCATGGACGCGGCCGTCGCCGCTGCCGGCGCAGCTCCAGCGATAGACATAATCCTTGTAGCAACCGACGGCCGGATCGCCGATCGCGCGATGGTCGATGCGGTAGTCGCAGCGCTGGCCGCCGCCCTGGCCGCAGGCGCCGGCCAGATGCGCGGTGACATTGGAGGGCGTCCTGCAGTTCGGGCCGTAGACGGCGCTGTGCACGTTGATGCGGCCGGACGGCGGCGGGCTCGCGCGCGCCGGCGCCGGGGCGGCGAGATCGTCGGCCCGGCGGCGGCCCTGGTAAGCCGCGGCGAGATCGTTCATCCATGCCGGCGGGGCATAGAGATCGTCGGCGTTGCCGTGGCGCGCGCCGGTCCCGGCCTCGGTCGCCGGCCGCTGCGGCCGGGGCGCCGGCGTCGGCGCCGCCGCGGAAGCCTGCGTTCCGGTACGCAGCATCAAGGCCTTCTCGCCGGCCGTCAATTCGAGTTCCCGCGCCGGCGCGGATTTGGGGCGATCGACGTTGTAGTCATAGAGGCGCAGCAGATGGCTGCCGGTCAGGCGCACCCGGCCCTCGTACACCTGCACCTGCGTGCCGCGCTCGTCGCGCTCGACGCGATAGCGGGTGTGCGGCGACTGCACCGTGCCTTCGCCGGTCGTGACGATGACGTCGTCGTAGCCCGGCAAGTCTGACCGGCGGCTGACGTCGACCGAGCCGCGCCGCAATTCGAACGCTTGCTTGCCGCCCTGGGCCGGACCGATCGTGACATGCGAATTCTCGGCGACGGTCACGGCCGTGTTTTGCGGCGTCTTGAGCGCGAGATGCGAGCCGCGTCCCGTCACGACCGATGCGCCGCTGCGCAAATCGTCGCCGCGCCGCAAGGGCCGCGCCTGCGCCGGATCGTTCAGGTAGAAGCTCACGTCGCCGCTGAGCATTTCCAACAGCAGCAGGCCGGCGGCCAGCGGTTCCTTCTGCGCCGCCTTGCCCGGGCAGCCGAAGGTGAGGTGCCACTTCGTCGACTCCGAGGCCTGGCGGCAGGAAGGATGCACCGAGATCGTGACGCGGTCGCTGGCGCCGGAGAGCGGCAGCGGAATCCGGCCGGTGCGGCTGACGCAGCCGGTATAGGCGATCGTCTGGCCGCCGTACTGGATCACCATGCGGTCCGGCACCGATTCCATGTCGTAGCTGAACTCGGCGGTGCCGGCCGCCCAGCCGACGTTCACGACGACGGTTTGCGGCGGATTGCCGCCCGAGCGCGTCGTGGTGTCGCAGGCGACGACGAGCGGTTCGGCTGCCTTGTCCGGCATGCAGCCGTTGCGGGCGTCGTTGACCTTGTAGCCTTTCTCGCATTGGCAGACGTTCTTCTGCTTTTCCGCGTTCCATACCGGCACGGCGTTGGCCGGGCAATTGGCCGGCGCCGCCGAGGCCGAGGCGCCCTGGCAGCTGTCGGCCTTGCGCAGCAAGGGCTCGTTCAGGTCGAGCGCGGACAAGACCCAGTTCGCGGCGCTCTCCAGCGCATCGAGGTCGGCCGCGGAGGCCGCGATGCGCCCGCAATGGGCGACGGCGTCGTGCGCGGCGGCATGGAGGTCGGCGCCGCCGCCGTATAGGTTTTCCGCGCCCAGCGCCATGCGCAACGCGGCGCCCGGATCGGGATCGCCGAACCGGCAGAGACTGGTTTCCGGGGTTTCGGCCAGGCGGCTGCGGAAGGCGTTGAGGTTGAAGCGCGCCTCGTCGAATTCCTGCCGGTAGGCCGGCGACGGCGCCTGGTTCGGCAGCAGGAAGGCGAGCCGCTCGATGTACTTGGCGAGCGCAGCGCGGTCGGCCGTGTATTGCGCGTTCGCCGCCTGCATCTTGTCGCGGCCGGCGAGGGCGGCCGCCGCCAGTTCGCGCATGCGCGCATGATTGGCGCGCAGAGCGTCGCGGTGTTCCTCGAGCGCGGGGAGATTGCCGCGCAGGCTGCCGATCTCGGTCCGGATCGCCTGCAGGCGGTTGTTCCTGCCGCGCGCGATGCCGGCATCGGTTTGCAGGCGCGTCGCCAGGTCGCGGCTTTCGCGATACAGCTCGCGGATGCGGTCGGCGTCGGCCCGGCTCTTGCAGGATCGCGCCGCCGCGTTGGCGGCGTCGAGCTTGCCGATCGCTTCGGCCTCGGCCTGCTGGCCCTTCAGCGCCAGGTCGGCGATCGCGGTCGCGATTTCGTGCGCTTCGTCGCATTGCGCGGTCGCGCGCTTGACCGCGGGCGCCCACGCCTGCAGCCGCGCCATGCGGGTCCGCGAATCCTGATCGAGGCTCATGATGGTTTGCGCCTGGGCCTCGATCTGACCGCACGACGCCAGCGTCGCCGTGCGCAGCGCCTCCAGCTTGCCGAAGTCTTGCCGCACCTTGTGGACCATGCGCTGGAAGCCGATCAGCAATTCCTTCTGCTGCTGGCGCAGCCGTTCCTCGGCGGCGGTCGCCGGCGCGTCGGCCCAGCGCTTGCCGCCGTGATAGACGCCATACACCGCCAGCGGCAGGCCGGCGGCGGCCAGGCCGACGCCGACGGCGCTGACGGTGCCCGAAGTGATGCCGAGCGCCGCCAGCGTTTCCGCCGCCACCGCGCCTTCGGCGGTCAGCGCTCCCATGGTTTGAAACGCGACGGCGCCGGCGCCGGTCAGCGTCGCGATGCCGCTCGCGGCCAAGGCCAGTTCCTTGTCGCATTCGGCCTTGCGCTTGCCTTCGTCGGCGCAGGCCTGGTAATTGATGTAGATGTCGAGCACCGCCAGCGCCATGCCGGCGTGGCCGGCGGCTTCGGCCCCGGCCTTGAACGCCTTGCCGGGCGTGCTCGCGGCGGCCGGCGTGCCGTTCCTGGCGGCGGGAACCTCCTTGACGGCGCCGGCCTCCCGCGGCGCGTTCCCGGCTTTTCCTGGTGTTTGCTCCGGTGCATTCGGCTTGGCTTGCTGGTCCGACTGCCAGGGCCCGTATTCGCCGCGCTTCATCCGCTCGAGCTCCATCCGCTCCTGAACGTTGTGCCCGACGACGTCGCCGGTCATCGGCCCCTTGGCCGCCGGCGCGCGCAATTGCTGCGCTTCCTCCACCAGGGCCGCGCTCTTGCGGATCAGGGATTCCGGCGTTTCGCCCATGTCCTTGAGACGGGTCCGCGCTTCCCAGGGGTTCAGCTCGCCGCGCTCGACTTGCTCCAGGATGCGCGCCGCATGCTGGATGAAATCGGGGACCTTGCCGCCGGCCGCTTCCACCCTTGGCTGGATCTGGCGGCCGTATTGCTTGCCGAACTGGCGCATCTGTTCGAGCCAATGGCCTTGCGCATCCAGCAGGTGCTGTTCGGCCAGCTGCAATTTGCCGGCCGCCTCGCGCCGCGCGAGCCGGGCGCCGTCGGCATCGCCGGCGCGTTCAGCCTTGGCGGCCTTCTCGGTCAGCCGGCGCGCCTCGCTTTCGAGCGCGGCGGCGTCTTCCTCCGCCTGCAGCGCCCGGTCGCGCGGCAGATTGCTCTTGACTTCGATGGCGTTGGAGATCTGGGACGAGTCGCGCAGGCGCTGGCCCTTGTCGCCGGTGATGATTTCCGCGCCTTCGGTGTTGGCGCCGCCATAGGCCTCGACGCCGCGCGAATTGATGACTTCCACCGCCTGCCGGTGGGCGAAGCGGTCTGCGTTGTTCGGTTCGCCCGGGAGGCGCCTGCCGGCGCGGCGACCGGTCGCCGCTTCGTAATAGGCATCATGCACGATCTCGCGCACGTCCGCGACCGCGACATCCTTGCCGTGCACCCGGACTGTCACATCCCAGTCCTGGCCGACCTTGATCGCGCTGGAAGGATTGGTGGCTTCGAAGAACGTGACGTCCTCGGGATGCACGTTGAATTTCCTGGCGACCTCCTGCCTCACCTTGGCCTTGGTGCTTTCCTGCACGCCGCCGAGCACCTCGTTCAGGCGCGCCTTCACGCCGTCGGCGTTGCCCTGGTTGAGACGGGCCACGGCGATCGGATCGCTCTGCAGCGCCAGGCCAGCGTCGCGGATCTCGATCTTGCTGCCGTATTGCAGCGTCTTCTCGAACCGCGAGATGCGTTGGTCGGCGCGCTCGACGGCGGCTTGCCAGCGCCGCTCTGGGGAGGATGCGCTGCCGATCGCCGGCGCTTGCTCCGCCGAACCGGTTAATTCCTTGAGCCAGTCGCCGAATCTGTTGCCGAGTCGCTTCAGGTCGGAGATGGGATCGCCCTGGCCGCTACCGGCGGCGGCCGGCGCGGTATCGGCGCTTTCCGCGCGCGCCGGCGGGGCGGCGAGCAACAGGCAGGCCACCATGGCCGGCGCGCAGCGAAGCGCGATCGCCGCAAACCTCATGGCGGTCCTTTTTCCGGGCATTTCGGTCAGCTGGCCGCGGACGCGCGGCGCGGTCCGTGCAACAGGAGGCCGATCCGCTTGCGGGTGCCAGGCGGCGCGCGGTCGCGCGCGAAGAATTGGAAGCAGGGGAGCGGGGCGACCGGCAGCAGCGGACAGGCGCATACCGCCAAGGCAAGCGCGATGGAAGCGTCCCGCAACCATTCCGGCATGGATCGATCTGCCATTCGACTCTCCCTGGCTAGGTGCCGCGGCCCGCGTGCGCTACGCAGGCGGACGATTTCATTGTAGGAGTCTTGCAGATCGGGAACAAGAAATCGCGGCCGGGGGCGGCGCTGTTGTGGCGCGGATGCAAAGCTGCCGCGCGTCCTCGCCGCGGGGAGTGAAGAAAGCCATGCTTTTGCGCGAGCTTCGGATTCTTCCGTCGCGGCATGCGCCCGGGCGACTCGGATGGGTTAGACTGATGCCGACCGGCAGGGCGGCCGCGCGAAGGCTTGCCGGACAATGGGGGGCGCCCGCCAGGCACGGCGACGGCATCTCGGCCCACATGGGGAGACGCGATGACAATCGGGATGGACAATTTCCTGGCAAACGACGGCTTCGCGCCCGGCGTCATCCGTATCTTGCTGGTCGACGATCAGAGCGCCGCCGCCGACGCGATCGCCCGCATGTTCCACGACCAGCCCGATCTCGAATTGCAGGCGGTGAAGGAAGGCGCGCTGGCGTTGCCGACCGCGCTGAAACTGCGGCCCGCCGTCATCCTGCAAGACTTGCTGATGCCGGACAACGACGGCTTCGCCATCGTGCGGCAAATCCGTGAACATCCGGCCACGCGCGACATTCCGGTGATCGTGCTTTCCGCCATGGAGGACCCGGACCGCAAGGTCGAGGGATTTGCCGCCGGCGCCAACGATTACGTGGCCAAGATTCCCGACCGCCGCGAATTGATCGCGCGGGTGCGCTACCATGCCGCCGCCTATCTCAGCCGTCTGCAGCGCGATGAAGCGTTCCGCGCCTTGCGCGAGAGCCAGCGCCGCTTGAGCGAAGCGAACGCCGCCCTCGAGCAGTTGGCGGCGGTGGACGGGTTGACCGGCATCGCCAATCGCCGCCGCTTCGACGAAGCGATCGCCGCCGAATGGCAACGCGGCCGCCGCGAGCGCGTCGTGCTGTCGGTGCTCATGTGCGACATCGATTGTTTCAAGGCCTACAACGACCGCCATGGCCATCTGGCCGGGGACGATTGCCTCAAGCAGGTCGCCGCGATCCTGCGCGCCAACCTGCGGCGTCCGGCCGACATCGCCGCGCGTTACGGCGGCGAGGAATTCGCGCTGATCCTGCCCGGCACCGGGCGCACCGGTGCGCTGGCCGTGGCCGAGGCTTGCCGGCGCCAGGTCGAGGCGCTGGCATTGCCGAATCCGGATGCAGCGGGCGTCGATGCGCCGGGCGGGGGCGTCGTCACGCTATCGATCGGCTTCGCCAGCCGGGTGCCGTCGGCGGAGATCACTGCGGCGAACTTGATCGGACTGGCCGACCGCGCGCTGTACGATGCGAAGGAACTGGGGCGCAACCGGGTGGTCGATGCACCCTGAGAGTTTGCCCGATCAGGCGAACGCGTACTGATTCTTGCCGTTGCGCTTGGCCACGTACATCGCGGCATCGGCGCGGGAAATGAACTCGCTGGCCGATTCCTGCCCGCGCTTGAAGAAGGCGATGCCGATGCTGGTGCTCACGATCCGGCCGCCGCCGCAGGCGAACGGCTGTTCCATCGCTTTCATGATCTTGCGCGCGACGGCGTGCACGGCATCGATCGACAGCGTCGATTTTTCGAGGATGACGATGAATTCGTCGCCGGCCCAGCGCGCCACCGTGTCCGACTTGCGTACCGCGCTCTTGAGGCGCTCGGCGAACTCGCGCAACAGCTCGTCGCCGGCGTGGTGGCCGAGCGTGTCGTTGACCGATTTGAAGCCGTCGAGATCGAGGAACATGATGGCCAGCTCCTGCCCCGAACGGTTGATGCGCTGCACCGCCTGCTCCAGCCGGCTGGTCAGCTCGGAGCGGTTCGGCAAGCCGGTCAGCGCGTCGTGGGTCGCCTGCTCGTACAGCTTCTGTTCCATCAGCGTGCGCTGCGTGATATCGAGCACCATCACGTACATGCCGCGCACGCGGCCGCTGTCGTCGAAGTCCGGCAGGTAGGTCGCCTCGTTGTGCCGCACCCTGCCGGCGCGGTCGACGTGGGTCCGCTCGAAGGTGACTTTCTCTCCGCCGAGCGCGCGTTCGATATAAGGCAGGGCTTCGCGGTAGCCGTCGTCGCCGAGGAAGTCCTTGATCGTGCAATCGGGGATCTGTTCCGGGGAGCGATCGAACCAATCGTAAAAGGTCCGGTTGGAGAACAGGAAGCGCTGGTTGACGTCGACGTAAGAGATCAGCGCCGGCATGTTGTCGGCGACCATCCGGAGCTGCTGCCGGCTTTGCCGCAGGTCGGCTTCCCTTCGCTGACGCGCCGAGATGTCGTGCATGAAGGCCGAGAACGCCACGTTGTCGTCGAGGCCGGTCATGCCGATCGTGATTTCGACGGGAAACTCTTCGCCGTCGCGGCGCAAGGCAGTCAATTCGAGCCGCTGGTTCAGGACCGTGGACAAGCCCGTGGACAGATAGCGCGCCTTGCCGCGTTCGTGCGTCTCGCGCAGCGAGGGCGGAATGATCAGCTCCGCCATCGGCCGGCCGATGGCTTCTTCCTTGGTCCAGCCGAAGATGCGCACCGCATTCTCGTTCCAGTCGGTGATGATGCCGTCGCGGTCCATGCCGACGAAGGCTTCGTTGGCGCTGTCGAGGATGACTTGCAAGCGGCGCTGGGCTTTTCTCAGCGACGCGGCCAGCGGATATACCTGCAGGCGCAGGATGGCGGTGCCGATGCCGACCAGGGCCGCCAGAATGGCGGCCAGCACGTAAAGACGCTGGCGGAACGACGCATAGAGCTCGCGCGAGTCGACGTTGATGGCGATGCCGAGATCGAGGGTGCCGGCCGGGCTGTAGCCGGCCAGTACATCGACGCCGCGCGCATCGCGGAACGAGGCGACGCCCGACAGGCCGTGCAGCGCGCGCCCGATTGCCTGGTTCGGCGCGCCGTCGGCGTCGTACAACGGCATCCGCGTATCCCTTTCGTGGAAGCGCGTGCCGAAGCAGCGGGCGATGTCCCGTTCGCGCCCGCACAACAGCATGTCGAACGATTCGCCGCGCTGGCGGACCTCGTCGAACAGCGCGGGCATCAACTCCAGCGACTGCTCGATTTCCAGCTTGCCGATGATCTTGCCATCCTTGACGACGTCGAGCCCGGTATGCAGGTAGAAGCCGCCGGCATGGAACAGGGAAGCCGTGTATTGCGCCGGCGTCCCGAGCCTGATGTCCAGCGTCGCTGCCCGGCGGCGCATTTCGCCGCTCGCGGTAAGCGGTCTGCCGGAAGCGTCGAAGAACCGGATGCCGGTGACGCCGACGGTCGAGAAGCTGTCTCCGATCTCCTTGATCAGCGCCAGCGTCGCCGCGTCGCCCGGCTTGTTTTCCAGGCTCAGGAGGTAGCGTTGCAGTCCCGGCCGCAGCGCGATCGTCCCGGCCAGCGCGAAGCGCTGCTCGAGCGAGTTCCGGATCGAACCGGCGGTGGTGCGCGCGATCAGCAGGACGTTCTCGGCGATCTCTTCGTCGAAACCCTGGCGCAGGATGGTGAAGCCGGCGAGACCGGTCGCCAGCGTGACTCCGGTCAGCACGACGATCGCGGTGCGCGTGATGCGGCGCTCCTGGAAATCGGGGGCGGGATGCTCGGCGGCCGCCCGGCGCAGGACGGACCATAACCCCAGTCCCAACACGGCCATGCCCAGCGCCGCCGGGGCGATCAGGTAGTGGCGGGATATCTCCTGGAACGACGACGGCAACGCGCCGTCCGCGATCCATAGCACGAGGCCGGCAAGTCCGAACAGGCCGATGACGAGGCTTGTCATTTGCATCATGTTCGACCGACCTGTTTTCATGCGGCTCCTCCGGAAAAGCATGGTAGCACGATGAAAAAGGACGAAAAGGGCGCGGCGCCGCGAGGCGCCCGGCGGAGTGTTGGAAATTTGCACGCCGAGACATCGCCGCTCGCTGCAGGTAACCGCTTTTCTTGGGGACGCCACGCTTACTATTGATCGGCGACAGCGTCGCGCTATTCCACCCGATCCGGGACCACGGAGCGGGCCGGCATCTTGCTGTCGTTTCGAAAGGGGTTGTGGATGAATCGACAATTGCAGGCGGGGCGCCGCGTCCCTGTGATGGAGGACGTGGAGCGCGCCATCGCGACGCTCCGGAGGCCTCCATAACCGGGTGCACGTCATCCTGGGCGATCAGCGCATGCCGGAAATGAACGGCACCGAATTGCTGGACAAGGTCAAGGACATGTATCCCGACACGTTGCGGATCGTGTTGTCCGGACATACGGAAGCCGCACCATCATGGAGGCGGTCGATCGCGGCGCGCTCTATCGCCTCTTCGCCGAGCCCTGGGGAAACCTGGAATCGCGCGACAACATCCGCGCCGCGTTCCGCCACTATCGGCAATTGCATGGACTGGCGCCGGCGGAGGCTGATGACGCGCCGGGCATGGACGAAGGCGATTAGCCGGCGTCCGCATCGACTGCCGAGGCGCCGATCCGGCGGCGCATCCAAAACGACGATCGCTCCGTATATAGCGACGGATGCCTGGTCATCCGTCCTTCCCCATCAATTACCCGGAGCAATATCATGAACAAAGTATTGGACGTCACACCGTCTTCCGAAGCGTATGCGGAAGCAACGCAGGAAGCCGAGCAAGCCGACTGGCTCTCGGTCTCGCTGTACGATTACTACGATGCCGACGACCCCGAATTGCGCATCACCTGCCGCACGAAATCCGCGCTGGCGGCCGTGCCCGACATCATCAGCATGGTGCCGCCCTTGCTGGTGATCGACGGCCAGACGCTGGAGGTGAATTTCACGATCAATGCGAATCACCGGTTCTTCCCCGGCAGCGCGCCGCAATCGTGCGGCGTCAGCGTCGACGATATCCAGTGGCTGCCGACGCGAAGCTCGAATCTCTTCCAGGTGGACTTTCCCAACAAAGCGGAGTTGGCGGTGCAGAACATGTTGCGCGCGCGCTTGAAGTTCGAGCGATTCGGCATTCCCATCGTCTTCGCCTTCCGGCTGAAATACCGCGAGGGCCCGATGACGCCGCGCCAGGCGAAGAAGGTAGTCCTGCTGGCGACGATCATGCCGAATTCGCGTGACGTTGCGCTGACCAAAGGCTGATGCCTCCGCGCGACTTTCCCTGCCGAGGGGGAAGGTCGTGCCGGGGTTTCCTTGATTGCGAGGCGGTGTGTACACTACCGCGCTGGACTTTTATTCGCCTGTCTCATGAATTGAAGAGGTCGCTCCATGCCCATTATTGAACTCGCCATGATGATCCAGGCCCCCCGGGATGTCGTGTATTCGATTTCCCAGGACTTCTCGGTACGCTCGGAATGGGACGCGTTCGCTGTCGATCTGGAAATGGCTGACGGAACGCCTTACCTGCCCTGGCCGGGCCGCAGGATACGCGTGCGCTCGAAGCCCGGCATCGACATGGAGATGGAATTGGTCAAGGTCGAAGCGCCGGCGTGCATAACGATGAAGATGGTTGCCGGTCCGTCGTATCTGCGGAAATTCGCCGGTTCCTGGAGTTTCGAGGATGTCGGCGAACGCGCCGTCCTGGTCCGATTCCGCTATCTGCTGGCCATCCGACGCGGTGGACTGCGCAAATTCGCGGAATTTTTCGCCATCTGGTATTTCCGGCGCGCTGTGCTCCGGCGCCTGATGGGGTTGAAGCGCTACTGCGAGAGAATCTCCAAGCTCAACGCCGTGCCCGGCCCGCTGAAAAATTTCACCTTCTAGAGGCTGTTTGAGTTCATAACAGCCTCTAGTGTCGATTCGTCTCACCGCTTGCTGATCTTTATTGATTCGCCCTCACTCGCTGGTTTATCGGGCTGGCAATCGACGGTCCGGTGTGGGATCACTCGACGTTCTCGAAGAACCGCGACCGATTGCTCGAACACGAAGTTGTCGAACAGTTCTTCACCGAAGTGATGACGATTGCTGACAAGAATGGCTTGCTGTCAAAAGAGCATTTCTCGGCCGATGGGACGTTGATCCGGGCGTGGGCCAGCCACAAGAGTTTCGTGCGCCGTGATAGCTGCGACGAGCCGCCGCAGGATGGCGGACGCGACACGCAAGCCGACTGGAAAGGCAAGAAGCGCAGCAACGACACGCATGCCTCGACCACCGATCCGGTAATTCATTGGGAATGTCCGACAGACCGTCTTCGTCCGGACAAGCCATTTTTTCCACGGCCTCAACGCGGCGATCACCGGCAAATATGGATCGCCATGCGGCCGCCTTCTGCTTGATCGATGTCGGTGATTTGCTCGACCAGACGTGGCGTCAGCACATAGCCGGCCGACAGCAGCAGCAGGCCATCGTGCGTGATCAAGTCGCGCGACAGCGTCATACCTGCCTGCAGTTCCGAAGCTGACACCGGCATGTCGCGCATGTCCGCGCTGTCTGCGCCGCTCAACACCTCCTCGAACGCTTCGACCACGCGCGGATCGTACAGCGTGCCGGCACCATTGAGGATGTTGGCCTTGGCCGTGTCGGGACTCAATTTGTACGGCGCCAGCGTCCCGGCCTGCAGATGGTCGTAGTCGCAGGCCACCGCCAGGATGCGGCCCCCGAGCGGAATCTGCGTCCCCGACAAGCTATCCGGGAAGCCGCCGCCATTGAAGCGCTCGTGCTGGGCGCGGATCATGATCGCGGCGCCGCGCAGATCCTGCAGCGGCATCAGGGCGTGCTGACCGAAGGAAGGATGCTTGCGGTACAGACCGAGCTCTTCCTCGCTCATCTGCTGCATCGGCTTGGACAGCAAGGCGTCCGGCAACCCGAGCTTGCCGATGTCATGCAACAGTCCTGCCACGTAAATCTCTTGCACCTCGCGCTCGGCCAAGCCCATGCGGCGCGCGATCTTCCGGGCCAGGTCGGCGACGCGGCGCGAGCGGCCGGCGAAGCGTCCGCCGCGCATATCGATCAAGTTCGTAAAGACCTTGATCGAGGTGAGGAAATTCTTTTCCAGTTTGTCGTTGGCGCCCACCAGCGCATCGTTCGCTTCCGCGAGCTTGGCGTTCGTGTCGGCCAAGGCTTCGTTTGCCGCCAGCAACTCGGCGGTGCGTTCCTCGACCTTGCGTTCGAGGCTCGCATTGAGTGTCGTCAGATCGTCGTTCTGCTGGCGCGTCAAGGCTTCCAGGCGCTGCTTTTCGGCGACCAGCGCCTGGCGTTCAAGGGACTGCCGCACCACCAGCACGATATCGTGATCGTCCCACGGCTTGGTGATGTAGCGGTAAATCTCGCCTTCATTGATCGCGGCCAGAATCGAGTGCGTGTCGGAATAGCCGGTCAACAAGAGGCGTATCGTATCGGGCCAGCGTTCGCGCACCCGCGCCAGGAACTGCGCGCCATCCATTTCCGGCATGCGCATGTCGGAAATGATGAGATCGACCGGTTCGCGCGCAAGCACATCGAGGCCGACGGCGCCGGAATCGGCTGTCAATACCCGGTACCCCTTCGCATGGAACAGACGGCGCAGCGACGCGAGTACGTTCTGTTCATCGTCGACACAGAGTATGCAGGCCTGCCGTACGGAAGGCGGCACATCAGGCGGAGGACAATCCAGCACCTGGCGATTAAGTAATGCACTGACGTCGCTCATGATCGATCTCCCTATACCGCCATTAGAATCCGGTATGCTTCCTCGGTCTGCGCTTCGGCATCCCGGAACATTTGCAGAAAAAAAGCTTTGTCGAGCTTCAGGCTATCCCATGCCGTCGCGCTGATCGGCGGCACCAAGTCGTCTTCCTCGCCACCGAAATCGAGCGCGTGCGCCGTCGCGCCCGCAATATGCACGATCGCGACCAGCGATCCGGCTGCCGCGCCCGCCGGCGCATGATGGTTTTGGATGGCGTGCTGGATTGCCGGCGGAAATCTCCAGTGTTCCGCCAGCGCTTTGCCTACGCGCGCATGATCGAGATCGAGTACGGCGTGCTCGGCCTCGATGATCGTGCAATCCTCGGCCGCCCGGTAAGCAAGAACCTGTTTATACGATGACGGCGCATGGCTGACCAGGACCAACCGGCCGATATCGTGCAACAAGCCGGCGATGAACGCTTGGTCCGGGTTGGCACGGGCGTGTCGGGCGATCGCTCTGGCGCACACGGCCGTGCCCAGCGAATGGCGCCAGAAGGCGGGATAGTCGAACGCGTTCTCGCCGGCGTCCGAAAGCCGGCCCATCACCGAGGCGGCGGTGACGAGCGCGTGGATATTGTTGAAGCCGGCGATGGCGATCGCTTGCTGGATTGTGGACACCTTGCGCTGCATGCCGTAGAACGAGGAATTCGCCAGGCGCAGGGTCTTGGCGGTCAGAGCCTGATCTTGCGCGATCTTCTCGGCTAGGAGCCTGGCGCCGGTTTCCTCCCGGTTGAGGTTGTTCATCAGGTCGACGACGACCGCCGGCAACGGCGGCAGGTCGCGAATGCTCTTGACGACCTCGGCGATCGACAGGGCGCTCATGACGGTTCGCCCGACCGGTATGCGGTCACGTATTGCAGCAGCAAGCGGTTCTTGTCATTGTCCGCATGCTTGCGGAACAGTTTAGCCAGCCGCTGTTGGACTTGCTCGCGCTCCGCTGCCAGGTCGGCCTCGGAGACATGGCGATTCACGACCATGATCCGGTCGATGCCGCGCCGCCGGAGCGACTGCAGCGTGCTATTCGTGAGCGTCGAGCCGGCCGGCAGCAGCGCGCCGCCATGCGCATCAAGTATCGGTTCCGCGAGCACCGTGCCCGGCACCGCGTCGTCGATCCCTACTGCGCAGCATCGATGGATCATGGAACCTCCGTCATCGAGTCAATATCAGTAATTTTCCCCGCGACGCCGAACCTTTTCCCATGCTGTGCAGGGCGATCTGGAACGGCGTTCCCCGGTATGCAACCGCACGCATCTCGCCGTCGCCGGCGCCGTCGACGGCGCCGATCAATTCCGGCGTCACCTGGCGCGCATCGCAACCGAGAATGGGGCCTCCTGCGGCGAACAGCGCTTGCGCGGCGCTATTGACGAAGGCGATGACTTCCTCCTCATCCAGACCGATCACCGGCAGCGGCACATGCTGGAGCGCCTCGCGCACGATATCGAGGCTGACCGCGTCGCGCTTGATCTGCAATTGCTTTTGCTTCAGCAATTCCTCAAGTTGCCGGTTGGCCTTGGCCAGTTCCTGGTTCGCGGTGCGCACTTCGAGCGCAAGGCGGCGGTTTTCATCGGCGAGCACCTTGCGCTGGAACGCTTCCGCGACGTGCGCGCGCAGTTGTTCATCGTCCCATGGCTTGGTGAGGAATTTGTAGATCGCGCCTTCGTTGACGGCGTCGGTCACCGATTGCAATTCGGTGTAGCCGGACAAGACGATGCGCATCGTATCCGGATACAGATCCTTGGCGATATGCAGGAGTTCGGTGCCGGTCATGCCTGGCATGCGCTGGTCGGGCACGATCACGTCGACCTCGTGCTGCTTGAGCACGTCGAGCGCTTCCTGGCCGCCGTGGGCCGTAAGGATCTCGTAGCCGTCGCGCCGGAACAGGCGCTTCAAGGCGGCGACGATATTGGCTTCGTCGTCGACCAGCAGCAGTGTGCGCCGCGGCGTCCGCAGCCTCGCCAGATGGCCGGCCAGCGCCTTGCCTTCCCGTACCTGGAGGGCGATCCGGCTGGCCGGCAGCGCGCGGCAGAACAAATGTCCCTGCATTTCGTCGCACAGGATCTCGCGCAGCCGCTGGCACTGGAGGTCGTTCTCCACGCCTTCGGCGCAGCTCCGCATGCCGGCGCGGCGCGCGTGCGCGACGATCGCTTTGACGATGGCTGCGTCGTCATCTTCCGTTTCCATGTCGCGCATCAGCAGGCGGCCGATCTTGATCCGATCGAGCGGAAAGCGCCGCAATGCGGCCAACGGCAGAAAGCCGCTGCCGTAGTCGTCGACGGTCAAACCAGTGCCCAGCTCCTTGAGCTGCCGCAGCAACGCCACGGCCCATTCGGGGTCTTGCATCAGCGTCGCTTCCGCCACCTCCAGGCACAACCGGCGCGGCGCGAGGTCCGACTCGGACAAGGCCTCTTGGAGTTTGTCGACCAGTCCGGCATCGCGGAATTGGGCCGGCGAGATGTTGAGGTCGACGCGCACATCGGCGCAACCAGCCTGTTCCCATGAACGCAGATCCTGGCATGCCCGGCGAAATACCCAGTTCCCGATATCGACCATGAGTCCGGATTTTTCGGCGACGGCAAGAAAACGCCGCGGCGACAGGGTGCCCCAGCACGGATGCTCCCAGCGCAGCAGCGCTTCCACGCCGGTAATGCGGTCGGTCGCGACATCGATCACCGGCTGGTAATGCAGACGCAATTGTTCATTGGCCAATGCCGTCGACAATGCGCCTTCCAGCGCCTCCGCTGACAGCGCCGCATCCCCCTCGTCAGGGCCGGCGGTGTCGAACGGACTGCCTAGATCCATTTCCTCTGGTTCCATGCTTGTCGTCATGCATCCTCCCGGCAGGAACGCTGCGGCGCGCGCCATGCCGACACGTCCGCGCCGGCTTCCGCCATCGGTTGCGGTATCTTGCCGGCGGCATACTGCAGCCAGTAATGATGGAAAGCGTCGCGGATCGCATCGCGCAAGACGCGTTCATCCCACGGCTTCGTGAAGAAGCGGTAAATCCGTCCGCGGTTGACGGCCTCGATCACCGACGGCAAATCGGCATGGCCGGTCAGCATGATGCGCACCGTGTCCGGATACAGATCCTTGACCTTGTCGAGGAATTCGATACCGCTCATGCCCGGCATGCGCTGGTCGCACAAGATGACTTGCGCTTGGTGCAGGGCCATCGCCTCGAATGCCTCCGATGCCCGCTGCGCGGTCACGATGGCGTAATCTTCCCGATGCAGCAGCCGGTGCAGCGATGCCGCAATATGGATGTCATCGTCGACGATCAGCAGCGTTTGCCGGGCCGGCGCATCGTTTTCGTTGGCGGGCGGCAGGCACCGATTCTCGTGCACCAGTTGCGCGAAGGCGTCCCCCGGCAGCGGCCGGCTGAAATGGAAGCCTTGCATCCGGTCGCAGCCGTGCTTCCGCAGGAACGCCAGTTGGGCGGCGGTTTCGACGCCTTCCGCGACCACTTCGAGCCGCAGGCTGCGCGCCAGCGACGCGATCGAGGTGACGATCATCGCGTCGTCCGGATCGGTAGTGATGTCGCGCACGAACGATTGATCGATCTTGAGGATATCAATCGGAAAACGCTTCAGGTACGACAGGCTCGAATACCCGGTGCCGAAGTCGTCGATCGACAGATGGATGCCGATCGTCTTCAGGTCGTGCAGGATAGCGATGGCGCGGTCGACATCCTCCATCATCGTGCTCTCGGTCAGCTCCAATTCCAGGTCGTGCGGCGCCAAGCCAGATTCGCCGAGGATCGCGGCGATCGAGGCGGCCAGGTCGCGCTGGTAGAACTGGCGGGCCGACAAGTTCACGGCAAGGCGCAACTGCCCCAGGCCCGCCGCCTGCCACGCCTGGTTCTGCCGGCATGCCGTGCGCAGCACCCATTCCCCGATCGGGCCGATCAAGTCCATTTCCTCGGCCATGCCGATGAAGCGCTCGGGACCGAGCAGGCCGAATTCCGGATGCTGCCAGCGCACCAGGGCTTCCATGCCGACGATGCGGCCGGTGTGCAGATCGACTTGCGGTTGGTAATGGAGAAGAAATTCCTCTTGCTCGATAGCGCGGCGCAGGCCGGCGGCGATGCGGGCGCGCTCTTGCGCCCGCTGATTCATGGCCGGCGAATAGAATTGGAAGCGATGTTGGCCGAGTTCCTGGGCGCGGTACATCGCGATGCCGGCATGCTTGATCAGCGTGTCGGGGTCGGCGCCATCGCCCGGATAAATGGCGATTCCCACGCTGCAGGAAAACGCAAATTCGCGGCCCTCGAGCGAAACCGGCTGCGCGACGGCGGCCATGATGCGCTGCGGCAGTGCCTCGGCCAGGCTCTCGTTATCGCGCTCGGGCAGCAACAGCACGAATTCATCGCCGCCGAGGCGCGCGACCGTGTCCGAGGCGCGCACGCTCGCGCGCAGGCGCTCGGCGACCGTTTTCAAGGCGGCATCGCCGGCCTGCCGGTTGAGGATATCGTTGACGAACTTGAAGCGGTCGAGGTCGATGAACACGATCCACAGCGGATGCCGGTAGCGGTCCGCATACGCGATCGACTGGCGCAAACAGTCGCGCAGCAGTTCCTGGTTGGCGAGTCCGGTGATGCCGTCATGGTGTCTTTCGAACGCCAGTTGCGCTTCTGCGTGCTGGCGTGCGGCGATGTCTTCCTTCCGGCGCTCGTTGACTTGCTGGATGTCCGCGGCGTGGGCATCGATCAGCTGTTGCAGGCGCTTCTTTGTTCGCATGGTGAGCATCTGAACCCAAGCGGCAGCCATACAACTGATAAACGCGCCCGTCATCAACACGAGCCACGCCGCATTCCCGCCGGCGATGCCGTGCTCCAGGCGATCCGCCCAAGAGAACAACAGCATCGTGACGAGCAGGCCGGCCGCCAGCGTCAACAACGCCGGTGCAGAGAGAAACGCAGGCAAACGGTGGGGGATCATTTTTGATCTTCTTTCTCAAGTGGCATGCCAAGCCGGTCGCGCGGCGCCGGTATCGACATCGCCGATTCTTCGTCGATTCGCCCGACAAAAGGCGGAAAGTCTGAATATAGTTACCCCAGCGTGCAAAAACTCCCTGGCATTTCTTACAGGTGAATGTCCGCCGCTACCATCCGTTCCACTTCGCTCAGCAGTTCCTTGTTGATGAACGGCTTGCGCAAAATCCCATGCGCGCCCAAGGCCAGCGCTTCCTGCAAGCGCGTTTCGGCGTCGGCCGACACGACCAACGTCTTCAGCGGCACCGGCAGCTCGACGCGCTGCAGAAATCGGAGTACTTCGATGCCGTCGATGCCGGGCATGCGCAGATCGAGCGTCATGACGCTCGGCTTGAACGAGTACAGCATCGCCCCGGCCTCGAAGCCGTTGGGCGCGATGGCGGTGTCGAAACCTGCGCGGCGCAAAACGCGCTCGATCGCGCCTGCCATGGCCGGCTCATCATCGGCGATCAAGACACGGCGCAACGGCGCGGCCGGCTGCGACCGGTCCGGAATGCCATGCGCGCGCATGAAGCGGCGCAATTCCTCGATCGGCACGCGATGATCGCCGCGGCCTGGCAGCTTGTAGGCGTGCAGCAGTCCGCGCTCGATCCAGCGCAGCACCGTGCGGAAATTGACGCCGCACAGACGCGCGGCTTCTCCGGTGGTCAGGATGTCGGACATCGCAGCCTCTATCTTATTGTGTCGATTAAGTTCTGTTTGACAGGATAGTCACGATATCCTAGATTGACAATATGCAAGTCGGGGCAATCGATGACAATACCGGCTGATGAGGTTGTCATGCCAATCAGTTCACATTCCTGCTTATCGGCGTACGAACGCGCCGATTTCGCGGCACGGTGCCGGCGCCAGGGGTATTGCCCCGAACAATTCCGGTTATCGGCCGATGTTGATTTTCCGCCGCTCGATGAACCTGCCCACATGATCCGAGAAATCCACGTGACCCATATGGATTACGCCGGCAATCATCGTTACCGGAGGGACGATGTGTCCAACTGGCTCGACGCCTTTGAACGCGATCTGCGCGACGGCCTCTTTTGCGGCCGCTGCCGCGATGGATGGACGCCGGTGCCATCGGAAGGATGGAGCGAACAATGTGCATGAAAGGAGGCTCGTCATGACCACCCAACCGACGCTGCTCGATGATCCGAACTACAACCCGAATCGCCTGCTCGACACCCTCCAGTCGAAACTATGCTTGAAGAACGATGCAGCCTTGTCGCGCGCCTTGGGGGTCGCTCCGCCCGTTTTGAGCAAGATTCGCCATCGCCGGATGCCGGTGGCAGCCGGTTTGATGATCCAGATTCACGACGCCACTCAGTTGACCATCGACGAAATCCGCACCCTGATGGGGGTTGCCACCGCGCATCGCTGGTTCCGGCCGGCCGAGCAGGCGACCGATAAGGCGGGATCGGATGTCGATGCCGGACGGGAGCCATATCATGGATAGACTGGAAGCTTTTCGCAATATTGCCGCCCAGGCGCATCGGGGAGAATTAGCGTTCCCGACCAATGTCAACGCTTCCTTGAAGATCCAGCATATGCTGGACGATCCCGAGTGTCACCTGGAAGCTGCCGCCAGGCTGATCGCCGGCGAGCCGCTGCTCTCGGCACGCACTGTCGCGCTCGCCAACTCGGCGGCCTACAATCGCTCCGGCGCCGACATCACCACGGTTCGCCATGCCGTCATGCGCCTGGGTTTCCGGGTGTTGCGGTCCGCTGCCGCTTCCCTGGTCATTCGCCAGTTCGGCAGCAAGCTCAAGACCCCGTCATTGCGCACCAAGGCGGAGCAACTATGGGAACACACGGCGCATGTGGCGGCGCTGGCGCAGGTGATCGCGAGGAAGATGACGAACATCGATCCCGAAACGGCCATGTTTGCCGGCATCATTCATGAAGTGGGCGGCTTTTATCTGCTGTCGCGCGCCGACGACTTCCCGGGATTGCTGGACGGCGATCCGGAAGACTGGGAAGAATACGGAGAAACGATCATCGGCCGCAGCGTGTTGAAGGCGCTCGCCGTGCCCGAATCGGTCGTGGCGGCCATCGATGCTCTGTGGCACGGCGTGGGCGCGTTGCCGCCGGAATCGCTGGGCGACATCCTGTTGCTGGCGAACGCCTTGGCCCCGGTCGCGTCGCCCTTGCATCAACGAGTCGACGCCGCATCGAACGGCACGATCATGAGCACCGATTTGACCATCGGCCAGGAAACGCTGAACAGCATCCTGGAGGAATCGGCGTCCGAGGTCCAATCATTGGTTGCGGCGCTGTTGTACTAAAGCACAGGCACGGCAGGATCGCGGAAGAGCGATGCGGCGGGGCGGTGAGCGCAATGTCGCCGCGGTTCCGATTTCGTGGTGCATTAGGATGAGCAACGCGATATCGCGGAATGCCAAGATGTGGCGTCGGCAGAATGCAGGATGGACGGATCCTCGCGGAAGGACGCGTCCAGCACGCGAGACATGTGAACCGGAACCGATGGCTGCTTCCGTCGCAGCATGCGATTCGGGAACGCTACGTCGCCGAACCAATCGATCCGCCAAGAATTTCCATCCTTCGGGAAGGCGAAAATCGACGGTAAGTTGTTGTGTTCAAAGGAGTTCTTGGAAAAATCAGCGGACGAATCTGAATTGATTTGTCTCATTAATTACTGATTTTTCTCATTTACTTCTGATTGTTCACATCAATCCCGGCCCCATGCGCCTGCTGATCGGCGTGATAACTGGAGCGAACCATCGCGCCGACCGCCGCATGCGCGAAACCCATCTTGTAAGCTTCCTCCTCGAACATCTTGAAGGTGTCGGGATGAACATAGCGGCGCACCGGCAAGTGCTCGCCGGACGGCATCAGGTATTGACCGATGGTCAGCATGTCCACATTGTGCGCGCGCAGGTCGCGCATGACTTGCAGGATTTCGTCATCGGTTTCGCCGAGGCCGACCATCAGGCCGGACTTGGTCGGAACCTCGGGATGGGCTTCCTTGAAGCGCTTGAGCAAGCTTAGCGAATATTCGTAATCGGAGCCGGGGCGCGCTTCCTTGTAAAGGCGCGGCACGGTTTCGAGATTGTGGTTCATCACATCGGGCGGCGCCGCCTTCAGGATCTCGAGCGCGCGGTCCATACGGCCGCGGAAATCGGGCGTCAGGATCTCGATGCGCGTCTTCGGCGACAGTTCGCGTACGCGGCGGATGCATTCGGTGAAATGGCCGGCGCCGCCGTCGCGCAAGTCGTCGCGGTCAACCGAGGTGATCACGACATAGGATAGTTTCAGGGCGGCGATCGTCTTGGCAAGATTCTCCGGCTCGTTCGGATCGAGCGGGTCGGGACGGCCGTGGCCGACGTCGCAGAACGGGCAGCGCCGCGTGCACTTGTCGCCCATGATCATGAAGGTCGCCGTGCCCTTGCCGAAGCACTCGCCGATATTGGGGCAGCTGGCTTCCTCGCACACCGTCACCAGGTGGTTGGCGCGCAGGATGTCCTTGATCTCGTAGAAACGCGTCGACGGCGAGGCCGCCTTGACGCGGATCCAGTCGGGTTTCTTCAGCTTTTCCGCCGGCACGATCTTGATCGGGATGCGGCTGGTCTTGGCGCCGGCTTTCTGTTTCTCGGTGGGATCGTAGGGAGCGGCGGGGGCGGGTTGCTGCTGGTCGGTCGTCATGGCGGGGAAACCTAGGAAGTCAGGAGATTCGTCAGATGGTGAGCAAGCGCCGACTGCACGTCTTGCAAAGGCGCCTCGACGCCGACCGTTTTCATGTCGACCGTCGCCAAGCCTTCGTAGCCGCAGGGATTGATCCACGAGAACGGGGCGAGATCCATCGCCACGTTCAGCGACACGCCATGATAGGTGCAGCCGTTGCCGCGCACTTTCAAGCCGAGCGCGGCGATCTTGGCGCCTTGCCACGGCCCGTTCGCCATGTAGATTCCCGGCGCGCCGGGCTTGCGTTCACCCGCCAGATTATACGCCGCGAGGGTGGCGATGACGGCTTGCTCGATCTTGTTCACGAATTCGCGCGCATACAGCAGGCCGGCGCGGCCGTCGCGCCGCTTGCGGCGCAGATCCATGAGCAGGTAGACGACGGCCTGGCCCGGGCCGTGGTAGGTGACTTCGCCGCCGCGGTCGGTCTGCACGACCGGAATGCCGTGCGCGTCGAGCACATGCGACGGATCGGCGCCGAGGCCGAGCGTATAGACCGGCGGGTGTTCGACGATCCAGAGTTCGTCGGGCGTGTCCGGGCCGCGGGCATCGGTGAAGGCGCGCATGGCCGCGAAGCTGGCATCGTAATCTTCGCGTCCGCGCCGCTGGATGATGGGGGCTGGCATGGGCGACAGTTTACCGAATCGCCGCCGCCGGCGCCCTCCGTGTGATTCCTGACTGTGGTTTTGCGCGGCGACCGTCAGGCGCCGACGCGCTTGGTCATCAGCACCGACGATGCCGGACAGAGGCCGGAGAACTGTTGCGTCGCGCGGATGGCGTCCGGCGCTTCGTCGCGCCGCGCGGTTCGGTAGCCGAGCCGCTCGAAGAAATCGCGGGCGGTCATGGTCAGCAGGTAGAGTTCGTCGAGGCCGAATTCGTCCGCGCGGCGTTCCGCATGCGCGGTCATCACGGCCCCCAGCCCGGTCCCCCGGTGCCTCGCCGCGACGGCTAGAGAACGCAGCAACCCGATGTCGCCATGACACTCGAGGCCGACCATGCCGGCCAGCTCCTCATCCAGATAGAAGCCGAACAGGCGCACCGCTGGCGCGTCGAGATCGGCATACGGCAGGCCGCAGTCGTCGAGCAGGCGGCGCGCGCCTCCATCGGCCGCGATCGTCGTGAAATAGGCGTTCATCGGCTGCCCTCCGTTTCCACTACCAGGATGCGGGCCTCGCCGCGCGGATGAGCGACATGCTCGCAGCCGGCGCCGGCAAAGAAGATGTCGCCGGCATGCAAGACGGCGGCCTTTTCGACGCCCCGGTCGCGGTAATGCACCTCGACGATGCCGTCCAGCACGGCGAACACTTCCTCGCCGTCGTTCACATGCCATTCGTAAGGCTGGTCGGTCCAGTGCAGGCGTATGCCGATGCCGTTCATGCGGGCGATGTCGAGCGCGCCCCAGGCGCGCCCGGCGGTGAATTCGCGGCTGCGGATCACTTTCATGCGACGGCTCCCGATCACAGGTGGCCGAGGCGGCGCCAGCCCGAACCGGACAGGGCGGAGCCGGAGGCGCATACGCCGATCGTGTTGACGGCCGATGCGCAGCCGGCGATCGGGCGCCGCAGCGCGCGCCGCAGCGCGTTGCGGGCGTACTGGAACAGGTGGCCGAGCGCGCCAGGCAGGCCGAAGCGCCTCCGCATTCCCAGCTTCAGCGCCACGTCTTCGCGGTCCGCTTCCACCACGACCAGGCGTCCGGGGCAGACATCGAGCGCGTCGCCGGTCGACAGCCAGTAATCATGCGTTTCGCCCTCGATCGTCACCCAGGCCGAACCGCTGACGATTTGCAAGGTTTGCGGGCGGGAGGCGATGCCGGAACGGGCGGCGCCGGCTTCGACGATACGCGCGGAATTGGTGAATAAATCTCGCATGGCGATCTCCTTGGGGTAACGGGTTTCGAGCTGCTATGTGGCTATTCTAGGCGGCGTCGAAGGCGCATCAAAACGATATATATTCGTCGTTCTTGTGAATTAAATTATCAATGAGGGTTTTTGTTCACAAGCTCAGCAAGACCTTGCCGTTGGCCCCTTCCTCGACCCGGCGATGCGCCTCCGCGGCCTCCTCGAGCGTGTAGACCCGGTCTATACGGTGGATCAGGCGGCCGTCGGCCAGCAGGGCGTTGATGCGGTCGGCGTAGTGTCGGCGCAGCGCGAGCGGGAGCAGATAGACGATGAAGAAATGGAGATTGGCGAACACCGCCATCATCGGCCGGAAGGGCGTCGGGATGACGGCATCGGAGGAGCCGTACACGATGATGTGGCCGTCGAAGGCGAGCAGGGCGCCGTGCCCGCCGGCGTTGGCGGCGGCGTCGACTTCGATGATGGCGTCGGCGCCGCGCCCGTCGGTGAAAGCCTGCACGCCGGCAGCGACGTCATCCTCGCGATACGAGAGCACCAGATCGGCGCCGGCCGCCGCCGCCGCGCGCCCCTTGGCCGGCGAACCGACGGTCGAGACGACGCGCGCGCCTTGCAGCTTGGCGAGCTGGATCGCATAGAAACCGACGCTGCCGGCGCCGCCGCTGACCAGCACGGTCTTGCCCGCGAGGTTGCCGTAGGCTGTCACCGCATGCATGGCCGTCATCAGCGGAATGCCGATCGCCGCGCCGATATCGAACGGCACGTTGTCCGGCAGCAGGGCGACGTGGTCGAGGCCGAGCGCGACATATTCGGCGGCCGTGCCGAACTGGCGCTTCCATTGCCCGTTGTGCAGCCAGACGCGGGCGCCGAGCCAGGCCGGATCGACGCCGGCGCCGATCGCTTCGACGGTGCCCGCGCCATCGCTGTGCGGCACGATCAGCGGATAATCCATGGCGGCGCTGGACACGCCGGCGCGGCTTTTGACGTCGGAGGGATTGATGCCCGAATAGGCGATCCGGACCAGCACTTCGCCGGCGGCCGGTTGCGGGTCGGGCAGGCTGCCGGTGCGGAGCACGCCGGCGGCGCCTTTTTCACGGTAATAGAGTGCGCGCATGATATTCCTTTCGGACGGGACAGAAGCGGGACCCGTATCGGTTTTGGTGAGCGAAATTCGCAACCGGCCATGCCGTGCGGGCGCCGGCCTGCGTCGCGGGATTCGCGGCTCTGCCTGGAAGGCCCAGGCATGGCGCGATGTTAGGATTTGCACGGCGGGCGGCAAAACGATATATATTTGACTTGCTTGCGAATTCGACTCACATAGGAGAGCGTCCATGGCCGATCTGCGCCGTCTTCCCAACCTGGCTGCCCTGCGTGCCTTCGAGGCGGCCGCACGGCATGAGAACTTTTCCCGCGCGGCCGAGGAAATCCATGTCACGCATGGCGCGATCAGCCACCAGGTGCGGGCGCTGGAAGAGGAGCTCGGCGTGGCGCTGTTCGCGCGCCACGGCAAGCGCTTGAGCGTGACGGCCGACGGCGAGCGTTTCGCGGCGGCGGTGCGCAAGGCGCTGTCCGATATCGCGCTGGCGGCCGACGCCGTCAAGTCCGGCGCCCGCCAGAAGCGCCTGACGATCACGGCATTGGCGTCGTTCGCCGCGCGCTGCCTGGCCCCGCGCCTGGGCAACTTCATCGAGCAGCATCCCGATATCGAGGTGGCGCTGCAGTCGAACAATCACTTGACCGACTTCACGCGCGAGGAGGTCGATGTCGGCGTGCGCTTCGGCAGCGGCCAGTATCCGAACCTGCATACCGAACTGCTGATGCACGACTATTACTATCCGGTCGCCAGCCCCGGCTTCAACGGCGGGCGCTTGCCGCGCTGCGTTCGCGAGCTGGCCGGGACCGAATTGCTGCGCACCGCCGGCGAGCCGTGGAAGCCGTGGTTCGCCGCGGCCGGCGTCGACGATTTCCCGGAGCCGCACAGCCGGCTCACGTTCTACGATTCGTCGCTGCCGGTGCGCGCGGCGCTCGACGGCGAAGGCATCGCGCTGGTCCGGCATTCGCTGGTGGCGCGCGACGTGCGCGACGGCAGGCTGGTGCGCCTGTTCGATACGGTGCTCGATTGCGAGTATGCGTATTACTTCGTCTGCCTCCCGAGCGCGCTGCAAAAGCCTTCGGTCCAGGTGTTCCGGACCTGGTTGATCGCGGAGATGGAAGCGTTGAAATTCGATGCTATGCGTGCGCCGTGAACGGGAACACGAAATGGGCGCCGAGATCGGGCTCGCCCATCACATGCGTATCGTTGCCTTGCAGTTCCTTGAAGCCGGCGGGGACGATGCCGAGCCGGTCGGCATGAAAGCGGAATTCGAATTCCTGCGCCGTGCCGGTGGCGAGATAAGGATGCAGTTGCTCGAAGGCGGGCAGCTCGCGCGCGAGGAGGTCGTACACGATCGTCCGGTTCCCGTCGCGCTTCATGAAGATCACCGCGTCGAGATCGTCGATCCGATAGGCATGCTCGCGCAGCGAGTAGAGCGCATGGAACATCACCAGCTTCGGGTTCATGTTCGAGAAAACATGCGAGACCGGTGCGCGATGGCTGGCAAGGCCGTACAGCGCGCGCGTTTCGGCGGCGTCGCGCAGGTCGATCTTCCGTAATCCTTCCTTGGGCGCGGCGGCGGGCAGGACGGCCAGCGGCGCATAGTCCTTGATCGGCCGGAAGCCGCACTTGGCATAGAAAGGGATCGCCTCTTCGTCCGCGAACAGGAAAGCGAACTTGTGTTCTCCGAGCGCCCAGTCCAGCGCGATCTCGTGCAGTTTCCGATTGAGCCCCATGCGGCGATATTCGGGCAGGGTGCCGACGCCGGACACCTGGGCGACCTTGCATGGCTCGCCGTTCACGATGGCCGGCATCGTGTAGATGCACATGCTGGCGACGACCTGGCCGCCCGCGAAATAGGTGAACGGAATGTAATCGTCGTCCCAGTATCCGGCCGCGTCCCATGACGTGAAATCGAGGCCGTGGATGTGCAGGATGAAATCCTTGAATGCCTGTTTCGCGGGCAGGTCGTCCCAGTATCGAGTGCGGAAAGATAAGTCCATCGAATCTCCTCAGGCCGCGGAGCGGGCGTCCGCCTTGAAGGCGACCACGTGATCGATCTCGAGCCTGATGCCGATCCGTTCGCCGAGCGCGTGATTGTGATGGCTCGGCACCAGCGACAGCACGCGCGTGCCGCTCGGCAAGGCCAGCGTATACAGGAATTCGGCGCCGCGGAACGCCTTGGCGACGACCGTCGCCTGGGTCGGGCTCGCATCGTCGTGGATGATGTCGTCGGGACGGATCAGCACGTCGACCCGGCAGCCGGAACAGCAATCCGGCGGCATCCTGCCCGGTACGACGCCGAGCTCGATTTCGATGCGGTCGGGGGCGAGCACCGTCCCTGGAACCAGCACGCCTTCGCCGATGAAGTCGGCGACGAAGCGGTTGGCCGGCATGTGATAGAGGCGATAGGCGTTGTCCCATTGCTGGATCTCGCCGCGGTGCAGGATGCCGATCTCGTCGGCGATCGCGAACGCTTCGTACTGGTCGTGCGTGACGAGGATGGCGGTGGTGTTCTGTTGCTTCAGGATGGCGCGCACCTCGAGCCCGAGGCGCTCGCGCAATTCGACGTCGAGGTTGGAGAACGGTTCGTCGAGCAGCAACAGGTCGGGGCGCGGCGCCAGCGCGCGCGCCAGCGCGACGCGCTGCTGCTGGCCGCCGGACAATTCGTGCGGATAGGCATCGCCGGAGCCGCCGAGCCCGACCACCTCCAGCAATTCGGCGACGCGCCGCATGCGCGTCCGCGCGTCGGCGCCGTGCAGGCCGAAGCCGATATTGCCCTTCACGTTCAGGTGCGGAAACAGCGCGTAATCCTGGAACACCATGCCGATGCGGCGCTTTTGCGCCGGCAGCGTGAAGCCGGGGCGGCTGACGGTTTGCCCCTGCAGGCGGATCTCGCCGCTGGAAACCGGTTCGAAGCCGGCGATGCAGCGCAGGGCCGTCGTCTTGCCGCAGCCGGACGGTCCGAGCAGGCAGCCGATCCGGCCCTTGTCGAGCGTGAAACTCAAGTCGGCGAACGTCGTGCGGCGGCCATAGGTATGCGAGACCGCGTTCAACGCCAGCAAGGCTTCAGGTGCTGGCGCGCTATCGATGGGTAGGGAATCCATGTCGCGGATTATATTCCGGCGGATCAATGTTCCGACTGCCGCGTCAGCAGCAGCACGGGCAACAGGCCGACGATGACCAGCGCCACGGCGGGCAGCGCCGCGCGGTCCCATTGGCCTTCGGAAGTCATCTCGAACACGCGCACGGCCAGCGTGTCCCAGCCGAACGGACGCGTCATCAGCGTGATCGGCATTTCCTTCATCACATCGACGAACACCAGCAGCGCCGCGCTCAGGATGCCGCCGCGCAGCAGCGGCAGGTGCACGCGCGCGAACAGCCGCAGGCCGGTGTAGCCCATGCCGCGCGCCGCCTCTTCCTGGCTGCGCGTGATGCGTTGCATGGCGCTGTCGATCGGATTGAAACCTGCCGCCAGGAAGCGCGCGGTATAGGCGAGCAGCATCACCGCCAGCGTGCCGCGGAAAACGGCGATGGCGTGAATGCCGAACCAGTCCTTCAACAGCAAGATCAGTTGATTGTCGAGCCAGGCGACCGGAATGAAGATGCCGACCGCGAGCACGGTGCCCGGAATCGCATAGCCGAGCGTGGAGAGGCGCGAAAACACCAGCGTCGGCCAGTCGCGGTACAGGCGTTGCGCATAGGCCAGGATCACGGCCGCGCACGCTACCAGCGCCGCCGCCATCGCCGACAGCAGCATCGAGCGCCAGACGAAGCCCGGATAGCGCGCATCGAAATCCGCGGCAAACACTTGCGCCGCCCAGACCAGCAATTGCAGCACCGGTATGACGAAGGCGACCGCCAGCACCGCGCTCGCATACGCGAAGGCGAACCAGCGCAGGCGCGGGCCGAGCCGGTAGCGCGAATGCGGCGATTTGCCGGCGGCGTGATAGCGCTTCGCGCCGCGCAGGGTTTGCTCTGCCAGCACCAGCAGCAAGACCAGCAGCACCAGGATCGAGGCCAGTTGCGATGCGGCCGACAGCGAGAACAAGCCGAACCAAGCCTTGTAGATCGCGGTGGTGAAGGTGTCGTAATTGAACACCGCGACGGTGCCGAAATCGGCGAGCGTTTCCATCAGCGCCAGCATGATGCCGCCCACGATCCATGGCCGCGCCATCGGCAGCGCGATCTTGAAGAAGCCGGCGCTGCGGCTCAGCCCCAGAGATTGGCCCGCTTCGAGCGCGCGCTTGCCTTGCGTCAGGAAGGCATTGCGCGCCAGCAGGTAGACGTAAGGATAGAGCGTCAGCGTCATCACGAGAATGACGCCGCCGCGCGAGCGGATCCGCGGGAACCAGGCGCTGCTGCCGAAGCACTCGCGCAACCAGGTCTGCAGCGGGCCGGTGAAATCGAGCAAGCCGATGCTGGCGAAGGCCATGACATAGGCCGGCAGCGCCAGCGGCAGCATGAGGGCCCAGGAGAAGAAGCGGCTGCCCGGGAATTCGCACACGGCGGTGAGCCAGGCAAGCGTCACGCCGAGAAAGCCGGTGCCGAGCGCGACGCCGAGCACGAGCCAGAAGGTATTGCTCAGCAGTTCCGGCAATACGTTCTGCATCAGGTGGCCCCAGATGTCGGGTTGCGGCGACAGGAAGGAGGACAGCACCACCGCCAGCGGCACCAGCGTGATGAGCGAGACGGCGGCGGCGGCGAGGCGCCAGCCGCTCAGCCAATGACCGGCGAAGGCGCGCAAGCTGCCGAGTGGCGGCGCGGCCGGAAGGGAAAGACTGGCTTCGGTACGGGTATCCATGGCGACTGGCGGCGGCTGGCGCTGGACGGTTTCAAGAAAGAGGAAGAGGAGCCGGCCTGCTCCGGCTTCGCGATCGCAAAAACGAAAAAAGCGGACAACATGTTCGCCGTCCGCTTTTCCCGTTCAATGAGCGTCGATTATTTGTAACCGGCGCGATCCATCAATTTCACCGCTTCGGCTTGCAGTTCGCCGGCCTTGGTGACGTTGATCAGGTTCTGCTTGAACGTGCCCCAGGACACGAGCTTCGGATCGGGTTTGATCGCCGGATTGGCCGGATATTCCATGTCGAGGTCGGTGAACAGGTTCTGCGCCTTGTCGGTCGACAGCCATTCGATCAGTTTCTGCGCGCCGGCCGCGTTTTTCGCATGCTTGGTCACGCCCGCGCCGGACACGTTGACATGCACGCCCTTGCCGTTCTGGTTGGCCCAGAAAATGCCGATCGGCAGGTTCGGGCTCTTGGTCATCAGGCGGCCGTAGTAATAGGTGTTGGCGATGCCGACGTCGCACTGGCCGGCGCCGATGGCTTCCAGCATCTTGGTGTCGTCCGGGAACACGTCGGTCGCGAGATTGCCGACCCAGCCCTTGACGATCTGCTCGGCCTTCGCGGCGCCGTGTTCTTCGATCATCATCGCGACCAGCGATTGGTTGTAGACCTTCTTCGAGGTGCGCAGGCACAGGCGGCCTTTCCACTTCGGCGCGGCCAGGTCTTCATAGGTCGACAGTTCGCCCGGCTTGACCTTTTGCGTGTTGAAGAAAATCGTGCGGGCGCGCACCGACAGGCCGAACCATTGGTTCTTCGGATCGCGCAGGTGGGCCGGGATGTTGGCGTTCAGGACGGCCGAATTGACCGTTTGCAGCAAACCCTGGTTGGCCGCCTGCCACAGGTTGCCGGCATCGACCGTGATCAGCACATCGGCCGGTGTGTTCGCGCCTTCGGCCTTCAGGCGTTCCAGCAGCGGGCCTTCCTTGTCGGTCACGAATTTGACGTTGACGCCGGTTTGCTTGGTGTAGGCGTCGAACAGCGGTTTGATCAATTGCTCGTTGCGCGCCGAATACACGACGACTTCTTCCGCCATGGCGGAGCTTGCGAAGCCGATCAGGGCGGCCGAGGCCAATACCAGCGAGGTGAAGCGATTCATGGAACGTTCTCCTGAGTAAGATTTGGGCGAACTATAGCACAAATGAAAATCATTCTCATTAATTCTGGATCAAGAAAAAGGGAAAAACAACAGGGGCGCGACGGCTTCCCGTCGCGCCCCTCAGGAAGGCAATCGCCGAAGTTATTTCAGCGCGCGCCGCACCGGCTTCGGCAGGGGACGGTTGGCATTGCCCAGTGCAGGCTTGCCGGCCTGCATGGAGGGCGCGGCTTGCCGCATGGCGCCAGGCATGGGACTCGCGGCGCCCGCCATGTTGCTTAGCTTGAATACGTGCACCAGTTGGGCCAGCTTGGCGGCCTGCTCTTGCAAGGCTTCGGCGGCGGCCGCCGCTTCCTCGACCAGCGCGGCATTCTTTTGCGTGGTGTCGTCGATCTGCACGATGGCTTGATTGACTTGCTCGATGCCGGCGCTTTGCTCCTGGCTGGCCGCCGTGATTTCGCCGATGATGTCGGTGACATGGCGGACGCTGGTGACGATCTCGTCCATGGTGGCGCCGGCCTGCTCGACCAGCCTGCTGCCGGCGTCGACTTTCTCGACCGAGTCGCCGATCAAGGCCTTGATCTCCTTCGCGGCCGCCGCGCTGCGTTGCGCGAGGTTGCGCACTTCGGCGGCCACCACCGCGAAGCCGCGGCCTTGCTCGCCGGCGCGCGCCGCTTCGACAGCGGCGTTCAAGGCCAGGATATTGGTCTGGAACGCGATGCCGTCGATGACGGAAATGATATCGACGATCTTGCGCGCCGATTCGTTGATCGACCCCATCGTCGAGACCACCTGGTTGACTACTTCGCCGCCTTTCTTCGCGACTTCCGAGGCCGACATGGCCAACTGGTTGGCTTGGCGCGCATTGTCGGCGTTCTGCTTGACGGTGGAAGTCAGCTCTTCCATCGACGATGCCGTTTCCTCGAGCGAACTGGCCTGCGATTCGGTCTGGCTCGACAGATCGGCATTGCCGCTCGCGATTTCCTGCGACGCGGAAGCGATCGTGCCGGCGCCTTCGTTGATCTGCCGCACCGTATCGACCAGCTTGGTCTGCATCGAATCGAAGGCGCCGAACAGGCGGCCGATTTCGTCGTCGCTCTTCTTCTCGAGCGTGATCGTCAGGTCGCCCGACGCGATGACGTCGGCGGCGTGGACCGCTTCTTCCAGCGGCTTGGCGATGCTGCGCTGATAGACGTACCACAGGAAGCCGGCGAGCAGCACCATGATCGCCACGATCGCGCCGACCACGAAAGTCGCGACGCGCCGGCCGCTGGCCACTTGCTTGCCGGAGTTGATTTCCAGGACGCCGCGCACGTCGCCGAGCTTCCAATCCTGCTTCGGACTGGCGGCATTCGTGTTGTGGCAATTGACGCAGGCATCCGCCACCATGGTATCGGCCATGGCGACGCGCACGACCAGCTTGCCGCCGATCGATTCGGTGCGGTAGAAGGTCTTGGTCGGATTCGCGTTCAGGTATTTCCAGGCTTCCTCGCCGAAGGCGTCGAGCTTCCTCTCCTTGCGGTTCGGGAACGGCAGCGGGCTGTACAGCTTCATCTCGATGCCGTCATTCTTGAACAGCTCGGATAAATCATGGATCATCGTCGCCGGCAGCGGAATCGCGTCGGGATTGTCGCGGTGCTCGAAGCTGGGCTTGATGTCGCCTTTCTTGATGACCTTGCCGACCACGTTTTCTGTGTAGTACTTGCGCACGGTCTTGAATTGCTTGACCGTGTCTTGCGCGACGGCGACAGCATCCTGTTCCGCATTGCTTTGTATCAAGGAAGGCAGGAAGATCGCGGCGGCCACGCCGCAAACGAGCAACAATACGCCGACCGGGATGAATAGCTTCCAGAACAGGCTGCGCGAAAACAGGCTACGCATGGCTATCTCCTTTGCAGATGGCCGGTTGCGTACGTTGCGCAACCGGCTTTTTGAGGTATCCGATCAAAAAAGCGCAATAACGCAAACTTATCGATCTAGATCAGTTTTGCACAACTGAAAATTTCTGCCGAGATTTTTTGTAGCGGAGATGTTTTTGCGCCACGGAAAGGGGGTATGGAGAAGAGTGCCTGCTAATTACAAAACAACTTTGACCATGGGGTGGGAAGACAGGGCGCGGTAGAGATTGTCCAATTGCTCGCGGCTGACGGCGCGCACCGTCACGGTCAGCGACAGGTAATTGCCTTTCGACGAAGGGCGCATTTCCATCTTGCCGGCATGGAAAGTCGGGTCGTGCCGGGTGACGACTTCCACCATGGTCTGCGCGAAACCTTCTTGCATCACGCCCATGATCTTGATCGGGAAGTCGCTGGGATATTCGATGAGGCTGTCGGCGGGTTGAGACATGATGGTATTCCGTAAAGCGAGATATCCCGTATTTTACGCCGCCTTGGCGGCCTGATAAGCCGCGTACAGCTTGTGATAGACCGGGCCCGGGCGGCCGTCGCCGACCGGCCGGCCGTCGATGCTCGACACCGCCAGCACTTCCTTCGTGGCCGACGACAGGATCACCTCGTCGGCGGCGAGCACTTCGGCGCGTTCGATGCGGCGCGCTTCGAACGGAATCGCTCCGGCCGCGCCTTGACCGGCCGTGCAAAGCTCCTCGATCAAGCCGTAACGGATGCCTTCGAGGATCAGGTTGTCCTTGGGCGGCGCCATCAGCTTCCCGTTCTTTGCGATCCAGACATTCGACGACGATCCTTCGGTCAGGAAGCCGTCGCGGAACTGGATCGTTTCGATCGCGTCGCGTTCCGTCGCGTACTGCGCCGCCAGCACGTTGCCCAGCAGGGAAACCGACTTGATGTCGCAATGCAGCCAGCGCTGGTCTTCCATCGTCACGCAGGGCACGCCGTCGCGGCGCGCCTCGGTGCTCGGCGGCACGAGCGGATTGGTCATGATGAAAACAGTCGGCTTCACGTCCTTGGGAAAGGAGTGGCCGCGCTTGGCGACGCCGCGCGTGACTTGCAGATACGCCATCTGGTCGTCCGCCGGATGCTCCGCGACGACCTGGTCGATCAAGGTGCGCCACTCCTCCTTGTCATGCGGATTCGGAATGCCGATCGCCTTCAGGCTGCGAAACAGGCGCGCCATGTGCTGCTCGAAACGGAACAATTTGCGGTCGTAGATCGGCACCACTTCATAGACGCCGTCGCCGAAGATGAAGCCGCGGTCGAGCACGGAAATCTTGGCTTCGGACAGGGGCGCGAGCGCGCCGTTGAGATAGACGAGTGGGTCGTTCATGATGATGTGTCCAGGACGGAAGGAGAAGCAAGGCGGATGCTGGCATTCTTGCACAAGCGTGTCGCCTGCGTTATGCAAAAATGGAATGGGCGGGGCCGCCCGGACCTGCGCGACGGCGGCGGGCCCGGACGGGAAGGCGGCCGGTTCAGCTCATTTCAGCCAGAGGCGCATCGCGTCCCAGGCGCGGCCGACGATGCCTGCCTGGCTCACCTGCTCCAATGCGACCACCGGCATTTCGGCGATCGTCTTGCCGTCGGCCACCATCTTCAGCGTGCCGACTTTGCCGTTCTGCTGCACCGGCGCCACCAGCGGGTCCTTGCGTTCGAGAACCGGCTTCATCTTCTCGGCCATGCCCTTGGGCACCGTCACGTAGATATCCTGCGTGAAGCCGATCTTGACCTGGTTCTTCGTGCCTTTCCAGACTTCGGGCGTCGCCACGGCCTGTCCCTTGGCGTAGAGCTTGACCGTGTCGAAATTCTGGAAGCCCCAATTGAGCAGTTTCAGGCTTTCCTGGGTCCGCACCTGGTCGCTCGAGGTGCCGAGCACGACCGCGATCAGGCGCCGTTCGCCGTTCGGAATCGGGCGCCGCGCCGTCGAGATCAGGCAGTAGCCGGCGGTCGAGGTATGGCCGGTCTTCAAGCCGTCGACGGTCGGGTCGAGCCACAGCAGCCGGTTGCGGTTGGCTTGCTTGATCTTGTTATAGGTGTATTCCTTGATCGCGTAGATCTTGTAATCCTCGGGATGATCGTAGATCACGCGCGTGGCCAGCTTGACCAGATCTTCCGCCGTCGTGTAGTTGTTCGGATCGGGCAAGCCGTGCGAGTTGGCGAAGCGCGTGGATTTCAAGCCCATGCGTTCGGCTTCGCGGTTCATCAGCGTGACGAAGGTGTCTTCCGAGCCGGCCACCGCCTCGGCCAGCGCCACCGCGGAATCGTTGCCGGACTGGATGATCAGGCCGTACAGCAGGTCGTTGACCTTCACCGGCGTCGCCGGGTCGATAAACATCTTCGAACTGCTGCTGTCGACTTTCCAGGCACGCACCGAGACGTTGACCGTCTGGTTCGGATCGAGCCGCTTTTCGCGGATCGCCGACGAGGCGAGATAGGCCGTCATCAGCTTGGCCAGCGACGCCGGCTCGACGCGCAGGGCCGGTTCGTGGGCGGCCAGCACCTGGCCGCTCGTGGCGTCGAGCAGCAGCCAGGACTTGGCATCGATGGTCGGCGCCGGAACGGCTTGCGCGAAGGCGGAGGAGACGAAGGCGAGTGAAGCGGCGAGCAAGGCTGCGCATGCTGCGAAGTGTTTTTTCATAAGCGAGAAGTGTCGAGACATTGCCGTACAAGAAATACGGCGTGCGATGGGAAGAAATTCAGCCCGGAATTATAGCGTCGCGCGCGATTCGCCGAGTCAATGCTACCCCAGAGAATCGCTCGTTTCAGCGGCGCCACATTTCGACCACGAAATTCTTGATATGTTGCAGCTTGCGGTGAAAGAAATGATCGGCGCCCGGTATGACGATGACGGGCAGATCCTGCGGCCGTGCCCATGTGAACACATCGGCCAGCGGAATCGTCTCGTCGAGCTCGCCGTGGATGATGATGGTATCGGGCGGCACGTCGGCGATTTCCCATTTGCCGGCGGCAGTGCCGACCAGGGCCAGGCGTTCGGCCGGAGCGCCTTGCTCGCGCATGCGCAGCGCAAGATGCGATTGGACGAAGGTGCCGAATGAGAATCCCGACAGGGCGACCGGCAGGTCCGGATGCTGTTGGCGCATGTGCGCCAACAGCAGCGCCATGTCGTCGGTTTCGCCGCGGCCGTGATCATGCTCGCCTTCCGACTTGCCGACGCCGCGGAAATTCATGCGTGCGCAAACATAGCCGAGCGCCAGGAACGCGCGCACCAGCGTGTGCACCACCTTGTTATCCATGGTGCCGCCGTACAGCGGATGCGGGTGCGCGACGAGGGCGATGCCGCGCGGCGCGGCGAAGTGGGCTTCGTTCGGCAGATCGAGCGCGCATTCGATCTTGCCGGCCGCGCCGGCCAGGAAGAAATAGCGGGTCTGGGCGTTCATTGCAAGGACATCAAATCTTCAGGCGTTCGACGACCTTGCCGCCGACCAGGTGCTCGTCGATGATCTCGTCGATGTCGTGGGTGTCGACATAGGTGTACCAGGTGCCTTCCGGGTAGACGACGACGACCGGCCCTTCCTCGCAGCGGTCGAGGCAGCCGGCTTTGTTGATGCGGACCTTGCCCTGGCCGGACAGGCCGAGTTCCTTGATGCGCTTCTTGGCGTGCTCCTGGGCGGCTTGGGCGCCGCGGTCGTGGCAGCAGGGGCGATCGCCGGGATCGCGCTGGTTGAGGCAGAAGAAGACGTGGTGCTTGTAATAGGAGGGATCGCTCATGGAGATGAAACCGGTGATGCTGGAAAGCGCCTATGATACACCGCGCTTCGCCGGCCCTTGCCGTGCCGGCTCACTCGTTCTCCGGCCGGCGGTGGGCGTCGCGATGCACCGGATGCAGCAGGAACCAGAGCGTCGCGAACGGCCACAGCAGCGCGAGGAATTGGGCTGCGCCGTTGAAGTTCAGGAATTTTCCCTGCAGCCAGGTTTGCAGGGTCGACGCGAAATACGGATTCGGCGGCGCGATGTTGACGACGGCAAGGCTGATCAGCAGCGTCAGCACGGCGACACGGCGCTGCGCGACCGGCGGCGCGAAGACCAAGCCGACGATCATGACGAAGCCGCACAGCAATCCGCCCTCGGCGCCCGGAGTCAGCCAGAAGAAGGCATTGTCGGGGGAGAAGTGGAGGGCGCTCGCCAGCGATTTGGCGAGCAGCGCGGCCCCGAACAACAGCACCGCCAAGATGGCGCGCGGCGCCCGCTCGCGGGTCAGGCACAGCAGCGTCAGCACCGCGCCGGTCAGTCCCGAGGCCGTGATCATCGCTTCCGACAGCCAGTATTGTTCGACAGTCAGCTGCTTCGCATGGCGCAGCATCGCGCCGATATCGATATCGGCATCCAGCAATTCGGACAGCCATGCCGACAAGGTCGGCATGAATTGGCCGAGGCCGAACAGATATCCCTGCGGATAGAGCTGCGCCAGCGGCCATAGCGCGACCACCACCAGCCCGCGGCCCGCTTCGCGCGTGAACCAGGCGCGCCGCAACAGCAGCAGGCGGCTTTCCTCGAGGAAGATGCGGGTCAGCGCCACGCCCAGCAGCGCGCCGAGCGCCGCGCCGCCGGCGTTGGCGAACAGATCGAGATTCGACGAGACGCGGCTCGGCAGATAGGTCTGCACCATTTCCATCATGCCCGACAGCAGCGCGCCGGCCAGCGCGGCGACGATCCAGGCGGCGGCGCCGCGCAGTTTCGGATAGAGCGCGAACACGGTCAGGAGGCCGAACGGCACGTAGCCGGCGACGTTGGTCAGGACGTCGAACCGGGTCCAGTAGTGCGGCATCGGCGCCGACAGGAAGGCGAACGGGGACAGGCCGAGATCGTACCAGCCCGAGAACGGGTACCAGCTCGCATACACGATCAATAGCGTATAGAGCAGCCAGCCGACGCGCGCGGTCGGCGAGCCGGCGGAGCCGTTGCGGTTCCTGGGGGGCGGCATCACTTTCCGACCGGCTGCCGGGCCAGCCATGCAATGACATCGTTGATGACGGCGTCGCTGGCCGCCGCCAGGGCCGCGGCGCCGCCGGTCGCGTCGGGACTCGGCGCCGGCGCCGAGCGCAGGAAGGTCTTTTGGGCCAGCAATGCGCGGCCCTTGAACAGGGAAGCGCGCAAGGCGACCTGCGCATCGCTGCGGCCAGGCTCGGCGAACACTTGCGTGAAATCGTCGAGCTCGATGCGCAGCACCGGCAGGCCGGCGTCGTCGCCGGGGGCGACCACGACGCCGCCCGCCTGCGCCAGGCGCGACTTCAGGTGCTGGCCCACCAGCGCCGGCGGCGGCATGGTCCAGCGGCTGTCGGCGTAGGCGCGCGGCTGCAAGCGGTTGACGTAGGCGAGCCGGTAGTACATGAATTGGCTGTCGAGCCAGAGCGGGGCCTGCACCTCGGCAATGCCGACCGCCGGCGGCGCCGTCGCCGGGGCCGTCGCGCGCACCGGGCCGAGATCGTAGAGCGTCGGCTGCTCCGCGCGGATCGCGCACGCGTTCAGGAGGCCGGCAACGGCGGCAAGGACTAGCAGTCGGAGGAAGAGTGTCATCGGATAGCCTTATTTGCCGGACGCGTCGAAGCCGTCTTCGCCGGGGCCCGGGGCGATGCCGCGATTGCCGAACAGGATGCTTTGCGGCTGATTGTTCAGATTATCCAGGGTCCGATTCAGTGCGCGCAAGGAGGAGCGGGCGTCGCGCGCCAGCGGCGTCATTTCCGATTGCGCCTGGTCCAGCGTCGTCGTCAGCTTGGCGATCGGGCCGTCGGGAGCGTTAAGCTGGGCCGCGGTGGCGTTCAGGTTGCCGGTCAGCGCGGTCGCTTCCTTGGCCAGCCTGCCGACCGAGGACAGCGTCAGCTGCATTTCCGACGTCAATGCCGGCAATTTCGCCAGCGTCGGCTGCAGCTGGCGCGGAATCGCCTCGATTTCGTCGGCCGCCTTGCCGACCTTGTCGAAGGCGCCGAGCATTTGCCGCTGATGCTCGTCCGACAGCAAGCCGTTGAGGCGCTTGGTGATTTCCTCGGTCTGCACCAGGATCGCCAGGCCGCGGTTCTGCAGCGTATCGAACAGGCTCGGCCGCATCTCGATGCGCGCGACCCGTCCCTTCGCGCTGGGCAGGCGTTCCGGGTTGGTGCCCTCGTCGTCGAGTTCGACATAGGCGATGCCGGTGACGCCCTGGTAGCCGAGCGTGCCGTAGGTCGATCTCGTGACCGGCGTGTCGGGCTTGACGCTCATGCGCACCAGGATCTGGCCCGGCACCTTCGGATCGAAGACGATATCGTCGACCTTGCCGACGTCGAGTCCGCGATAGCGCACCGCCGCTTGCGGATTCAGTCCCGGGATCGACAGCTTGGTGGCGATTTCGTAGGGAACGTAGTCGTCGCGGTCGCGGTTGAGCCAGAGCGCGATGAAGACGGCCGCCGCGAGCAGGACGAGCGTGAAGACGCCGGCTATCAATGCATGAGCTTTGTTTTCCATGGCGGAATTCCTTATTGCCTTTCCCGGCGCGAACGCCAACCGCCGAGCGCCAGCCGCCCGCGTTCGCCGCCGAAGAATTGCTCGATGAAGGGATGGCGCACGGCGACCACCTCTTCCGGCGCGCCGCAGGCGATCACCTGCTTGTCCGCCAGCACGGCGATGCGCGTCGACAGCGCGAACAGGGTGTCCAGGTCGTGCGTCACCATGACGACCGTCAGCTGCAAGGACCGGTGCAGCGAGCGGATCAGCTCGACGAAACTGTCCGACCGGCTCGGGTCGAGTCCGGCCGTCGGTTCGTCGAGAAACAGCAGTTCGGGTTCGAGCGCCAGCGCGCGCGCCAGGGCGGCGCGCTTGATCATGCCGCCCGAGAGATCGGCCGGCATCTTCAGCGCATCCTCCGGCTGGAGGCCGACCATGTCCAGTTTGAGCAGGGTTGCATCGCGGATCAGCTCTTCCGGCAAGGTGCGCAGTTCGCGCATCGGCAGGGCGACGTTGTCGAATACCGTCAGCGCGGAAAACAGCGCGCCGTGCTGGAACAGCATGCCTTGGCGCCGGCGCAACTCCTGCAGCCGCCGCGCGTCGCGGCTGCCGTTGATATCTTCGCCGAACACGCGCACGCTGCCGCGCGCCGGTCGCTGCAGGCCGAGCGCCTGTCGCAGCAGCACGGTCTTGCCGGACCCAGAGCCGCCCACCAGCGACAGGATTTCTCCGGGCACGACCTCCAGGTTCAAGCCGCGATGCACGACCACCTCGCCGAATTGCGTCCACAGATCGCGAATCTCGATCACGGGCGTCATCAGTAATACCCCACGCCGCTGAAGACGATGGCGAATACCGCGTCGGCCAGGATCACGATCGTGATCGCGGTGACCACGGACAATGTCGTGCCTTGTCCGAGGCTTTCGGTGTCAGGCTTGATGCGCAAGCCGAAATGGCAGGCGACGAGCGCGATCAGCGCGCCGAACACGACACCCTTGCCGAGCCCGATCCAGTAATTGGCGATCGGCACCGCTTCCGGCAGCTTGCGCAGGAAATAGGAGGGCGCCAGACCGAGTTCGAATTCGGCCGCCGCCATGCCGCCGGCCAGCGCCATGGCATCGGTCCAGATCACGAGCAGCGGCATCGCGACGGCCAGCGCGATCACTTTCGGCAGGATGAGCCGGAAGCCGTGCGGCAATCCGATCACCAGCATGGCGTCGAGTTCCTCGGTCACACGCATGACGCCGAGCTGGGCGGTGACCGCCGAACCGGAACGTCCGGCGACCAGGATCGCGGCCAGCAAGGGACCGAGTTCGCGGATGATGGCCATGCCGAGGATATTGACGATATAGATGTCGCCGCCGAAGGTATGCAATTGCTGGGCCGACAGATAAGACAGCACGATGCCGATCAGGAATCCCACCAGCGCGGTGATGCCGAGCGCCTGGTAGCCGGTGCGATAGACGTTGGCGGAGATTTCCTTCCAGGGGCCGCGCGCCGGGCGCGCCGCGAAACGCCCGAGATCGAGCACCAGCTGGCCGATCAGGCCGACGAAGCCGAGCAGGTGATCGGTCAAGGCCAGCAGCGGACGGCCCAGCCGGTCCATGCTGAAACGCGCCGGGCGCGGCGGCGCCGGCAGCGCCAGCGCCGATGCCTGTTCGAGCCGTTCGAAGACGGCGCGGTGCTGCGGCGCCAGCGTCAGCGCCTGTGGCCGGGTCTTGCCCCAGGCATTCCAGAACATTTGCGCGCCGATGTGGTCGAGGGCATCGATGCCCGACAGATCCCACTCGACCGCCGTGTCGGCCGGCACGGCGGCGAGCGTCGTGCGCAGCGCGCCGATGACGCCTTGCCGCGCCAGCGCCTGCACTTGCCACGGACCGCTTGCGGCGACCTGGCAGCGGTCGGTGCGGCGAATGGTCAGTTGCGGCAATGGTTGATCTGGCATGCCGCCAGTGTAAGGGAGATTGCCGCGAGCGTCATTACGGCATGCCGCACCGAAACGCAGGACGATGCGATTGCGGGCCGGCAAGGACGTTTGCCTGGAAAACGATGCGCTTCGTTACAATGCCGGCATGACATCCTCCGCTTCCTTTTCCCTGTCGGCCGCGAGCATCGCCGCGTTGCGCGCGCCGGTCGCCGAACAAGTCGATATCCGCGTCGTCGAATCCACCGGTTCGACCAATGCCGATCTGGCCGGGCAACTCGCGAATTTGCGCGCGCCGACGCTGTTGGTTGCGCATCGGCAAACCGCCGGCCGCGGCCGCGCCGGCCGCAGTTGGCTCTCCGCCCCCGGCCGCTCGCTGACGTTTTCGCTGGCTTGGAAATTCGCCATGCCGGTCCATGCCCTGGTCGGCTTGCCGCTGGCGGCCGGCATCGCGCTGGCCGAGGCGCTCGCGGGCCTTGATGTGCGGGTCGGCTTGAAATGGCCGAACGATGTGCTGTACGAAGGCGACAAGCTGGCGGGCATCCTGATCGAAACCGCCGCCGCCGGACGCGAGGCGAGCTGGGCCGTGATCGGCATCGGCGTCAATCTCGCGCTCGATGCCGAGACGATGGCGCGCATCGGACAGCCGGCGGCCAATCTGCCGCAACTGGCGGCGGCCGATCCCAACCGTTTGCTGGCGGCGTTCCTGAACCGGCTGGCCGAAGCGATGCTCCAGTTCGAGCAGCGCGGCTTGCATGCTTTCGTCGACCGCTGGAACGCCTTGCATGCGCATGCCGGCCGGCCGGTGGCGATCGTCGATCGCGGCGCCGTCGTCCATGAAGGCGTTGCCGCCGGCATAGACTGGATCGGCCGGCTGCTGGTCGATACCGAGCAAGGCAGAGTCGCCGTCATGGCCGGCGACGTCTCGTTGCGTGCGAAAGGAGAGCGTTGATGCTGCTGTTGGTCGATGCCGGCAATACGCGCCTCAAATGGGCGCTGGCCGACGCGCGCGCCGGCCTGGGCGACTGGGCCGGATTCGGCGCGCTGTTTCACAAGGAGCTCGACGGCCTCGCCGACGCCTGGCGCGAGCTGCGCGTCGAGCGCGCGCTGGTGTCGAACGTGGCCGGCGCGGCGCCGCGCGAACGGATCGCGCGCGCCTTGCCGCCGGCGCCGGACGGCAGTCCGCTGCCGGTCGAATGGTTCGCTTCGAGCGCCGAACGCGCCGGCGTGCGCAATGCCTATCGCCATCCCGCCCAGCTCGGCTGCGACCGCTTCGCGTCGGCGATCGGCGCGCATGCCTTGTTCCCGGGCCGCGCGCTGGTGGTTGCCACCTGCGGCACCGCGACCACGGTCGATGCCGTCGCGCCGGATGGCGTGTTCATGGGCGGCATGATCTTGCCCGGGCTCGGCCTGATGGCGACCTCGCTCGCCAGGAACACGGCGCAGCTGCCCCAGGTCGGCGACACCATCGCCTTGCCGCGCATCTTCGCCGACAACACCGACGACGCCATCATCAGCGGCTGCATCGCCGCCCAGACCGGCGCCATCGAGCGCGCCGTCGCCGCCCTGGCGCGCGAGCGCGACGGCGGCAGCGACAGCGCGGTCCATTGCCTGCTGTCGGGCGGTGCGGCATCGATGATCGGTCCGCATCTTTCGATCGCCGCCGAGACCGTGGATAATCTGGTGCTGGTCGGCCTGCATGCCGTCGCAAGGAGTTCCTCAACGTGCTGAAGATCGTTTTCGCCCTGCTGCTGCTGGCCAACGCGGCATTGTTCGCTTACCACCAGGGCTATCTGTCGGCCGGGCCGGCCGAGGTCCGCGAGCCGGGGCGCATGACCAGGCAGTTGAATGCCGACCGGATCCAGCTGCTGCCCGCCGCGGCCGCCGATGCGCCGCCGGCATCCGTAGCGGAAGTCGCCGCCTGCACCGAGATCGGCAGCTTCGATGCCGAGGAGGCAAAGCGCTTCGACGCGCGCATCGCTGCGCTGGCGCTCGGCGAGCGCGTCACGCAGCGCGCCATCGACGAGCCGTCGCGCCATATCGTGTTCATTCCGCCGCAAGGCAACAAGGAAGGCGCCGACAAGAAAGCCGGCGAATTGAAGAAGCTCGGCGTCAAGGATTTCTACGTGATCCAGGATGCCGGCGAATTGAAATGGGGCATCTCGCTCGGCATCTTCCGCACCGAAGAGGCGGCGCGCGCGCATCTGACGGCGCTGAACCAGAAAGGCGTGCGCAGCGCCCGGCTCGCGCCGTATGCGGCCGCGCCGAGCAAGGTCGCCTACCGGCTGCGCGATCTCGATGCCGCGGCGCGCGCCGAGCTCGATAAGATCAAGGCCGACTTTCCGCAGCAGGAGATCCGCGGCTGCGAGGCGGCCTAGGCTCTGTTTGCCAAGCTACGGCGCGGTCCGGAGCCAATAGGGAGTTACAGCATCCCGCGCTGTTCGGTCAGCTTGCCGCCGATCGACTGGAAGATCACGACGGTGCCGTCCTTGATGTCGCCCTTGCTGTCGAATTCGACCGTGCCCTGGACCTTGCCGTCGAACGCGGTCTTCTTCATCAGCGGCAGGAAGGCGGCCGGCTTGGGCGAGGCCGCTTCCTGCATCGCCTGCGCGAAGACGTGGATGCCGTCGTAAGCCAGGGTGGAATAGGCGCCCGGCATGCCGTTGTACTTGGCCTTGTAGAGCTCGGTGAAGGCGATGCCGGTCGACAGCCATGACGGCGGCACGCCGGCGATCGTGCAATAGTAGTTGTTGTCGGCGAAGCCTTCCGCGTTCTTGATGGTCGACTGGTCGCACATGGCGTCGGCCACCACGAATTTCGCGCTCGACACGGCACGTCGCAGGTTTTTCAGCAAGGGCAGTCCGGCGGTCTCGTCGCCGGCATACAACACGAGGTCGGCGCCGCTGTCGACGATCTTCTGCACCAGCGCCGCATAATCGGTTTCCTTGGCTTGCGTCGGATCGACGCTTTCGTGCGGCGGCTTGATTCCTTTCCCGTCGAGCACTTTTTTCACTTCCTCGATCAAGCCGATGCCGAATTTCGTCTTGTCGTCGACCAGGAAGATCGATTTGGCGCGCAGCTTTTCGCTTGCCAGCTTGCCGAGCGCCGCGCCCTGCTGGATATCGTCGGCCGTCAGCCGGAAGGCTGTGTTCAGGCCCATGCGCGTGTATTCGGGATTGGTCGAGACCGACAGTTGCGGAATGCCGGCCTTGGCATAGATCGGGGCGGCTGGAATCGAGACGCCTGAGTTGAAATGGCCGAATACGGCGGAAACGCCGGCATCGACCAGCCTTTGCGCGGCTTTCTTGCCTTCTTCCTTGTCGGCCTTGTCGTCCTCGACCACCAGCTGGAAATTGGCGCGCTTGCCGTCGATGACGAAGCGCTCCTGGTTGAGCTCGTCGACGGCGATCTGGGCGCCCTGGGCGATGTCCTTGCCGTATTGCGCCAGCGAGCCCGACATCGGCGCGACGACGCCGATCTTGACGTCCACCTGGCGGCTGCAGGCGGCGAGCGAGGCCAGCGCGCCGAGCGTCAGCAGCGTGCGCCCGAGACGGATGAATTGCATTTGTGCGGTCATTGTTGTCCCCTTTTATTGTCGATCCGGTTGGCGAACGTCGTGCGACGGCGCCGAAATTTGCAGGACAACAATAGTATCAATAGCGGCCGTGTTCGGGCTAGCTGTCGAATCGGTCAGTCGGGCTGGCGCGATGCTGCCGGCGTGATGGGGACGGAAGCGGTCAGGCTTTCGAGGCAGGCCGGGCAATAGCAAGTGGCATGCGGCGCCCCGGGTTCGGGCAACGGCAGCGGCGGAAACTGCGTACACCAGCACGGCGCGTCGCTTTTCCCATCGACCATGCCGCAGGAAAATCCGGCGCCGCAGCGCGGGCAGACGCTCATGGCCTGTCCTGGTCCGGCGCGGACGGCGCATCCGCGATCCGGAAGTTCCGCATCGCCTGCCGCAGCAGCTTCATCTGGCCGTTGAAATTCTGGCATGCCTGGCAGACCAGGAAATGCATCTGCATGCGGGCCCGTTCGATCAGCGACAAGTCGCGGTCGAGCCCTTCGGACACGAGGCGATGCACTTCCTTGCAGGTGGGTTTTAGGCTCATGGAACCCTCTTTCGTTTCAACGGGCGTCGGCGGCCGGCTGCCGGCCGAACCAGTTCAGATCCAGGCACTCGCGCAGGCGCAGGCGGGCGCGATACAGCATTACCCAGGCATTAGACGCGGAGCAACCCAATTCCTTACAGATTTCCTCGGTGTCCAGCTCGAGCCATTCGCGCATCAGGAACATGCGCGCCGTCTTGGCCGGCAGCTTTTCGAGGCAGATTTCCATGACCCGGAAAAAATCCTTCTGCTCGAGCGTGGCGTCGGGATCGCCCCAGTTGCGCGGCAATTCATGGGTATGGCCGTCGTTGGTGAACAGGGAATCGATGAGGTCGTCATCCGATTGGTCTTCGGCGGGCTCGAACTGGCGCTCGCGGGAGGAGCTGCGCAAGACGTCGATGATCTTGTGCTTCATGATGCCGGTGACATAGGTGCGCAGCGACGACTGGCCGGCGAAGCGCCCGGGCTTTTCGAGCACAGCGATCAGCGCATCCTGCACGACATCCTCGGCCTGGCTCTCGTTGCGCAGCTGCAGCAAGGCGAAACGCAACAGGGCGGGGCGCATCGCCTCGAGCTGGCGATGCAGTTCGGCGGTCGTTGCTGCATCCTGGGGCAGGCTGTTCATCGCGGCGAAAGATCGGGATACGTGGAGGTGAGCGGATGGAACGTCGATTGGATCGGTCGATTGCTTGTCAATTGCGCAAAATCTTCGCGGATTGGCGACATGATAACCCATGGCGAGCCGCCGCCGGCCCGGTTTCGGGCAGGGCCGCCGGGATTTCGCTGTAAAATCGCGAAACTGCAACGGGCGCCGCCACGCGGCGCAACGTTGTGCATTCGACTTCTCCTTTCGCAACCATGACCGATACCACTCCCAACGGCTTCGACCTTTCCACCGTCTCACCGCAAGTCAAGGCGCAGATTCTGGCGGAAGCATTGCCGTATATCCGCAAGTTCCACGGCAAGACCATCGTCATCAAATACGGCGGCAACGCGATGACGGAAGAGCACCTGAAGCACAGCTTCGCACGCGACGTCATCCTCCTCAAGCTGGTCGGCATGAACCCGGTCGTGGTGCATGGCGGCGGCCCGCAGATCGACAACGCCTTGAAGAAAGTCGGCAAGCAAGGCTCGTTCGTGCAAGGCATGCGCATCACCGACGAAGAGACGATGGAAGTCGTCGAATGGGTGCTCGGCGGCGAAGTGCAGCAGGACATCGTCATGCTGATCAACCACTACGGCGGCCAGGCGGTCGGCCTGACCGGCAAGGACGGCGGCCTGATCCGCGCGCGCAAGATGCAGATGCCGGACAAGGACAATCCGGGCCGGTTCCTCGACATCGGCTTCGTCGGCGAGATCGACGCGATCAATCCGGCGGTCGTGAAGGCGTTGCAGGACGATGCCTTCATTCCGATCATTTCGCCGATCGGCTTCGGCGAGGATGGCCAGGCCTACAACATCAATGCCGATCTCGTGGCCGGCAAGATCGCCGAGATCCTCAAGGCCGAGAAACTGATCATGATGACCAATATCCCCGGCGTCATGGACAAGAACGGCAATCTCGTGACCGACCTGTCGGCGCGCGAGATCGACGAGATGTTCGCCGACGGCACGATTTCCGGCGGCATGCTGCCGAAGATATCGTCGGCGCTGGACGCCGCCAAGTCGGGCGTCAACACGGTGCACATCATCGACGGCCGCATCGAACACTCGCTGTTGCTGGAGGTGCTGACCGAACAGGCCTTCGGCACGATGATCCGCTCGCACTGACGCCGTTTCCAATCCCGAGGCGCCTGGAGCGGAAGTTCCGGGCGCCTTTCTCCTTCCTCCATGCGCAAACGATCCGGTACCCGATCCGTCGAGCCGACCTGGCTGTTCGATCTCGACAACACATTGCACGATGCATCGCACGCGATTTTCCCGGCGCTGAATGCCAACATGAATGCGTTCCTGGCGCGCGTGCTGGGCAACGGCGACATGCCGGCCGACGACGACACCGTCAATGCCGTGCGCCAGGCCTACTGGCAGCGCTACGGCGCGACCCTGATCGGCATGATGCGGCACCATGGCGTGCGCGCGGACGAGTTTCTTCATGCGGCGCACAGCTTCGACGACCTGGCCTCGATGATCCGCGCCGAGCGCGGCCTGGCGCAGCTGCTCAAGCGTCTCCCTGGGCGCAAGATCCTCCTGACCAACGCGCCGAAGCGCTATGCGCTCGACGTGCTGCGCCATCTCGGCCTGCATCGGCATTTCTTCCGTCATGTGGCCGTCGAAGCGATGCGCGTGCACGGCCAACTGCGCCCCAAGCCGTCGCGCTCGATGCTGCGCAAGCTGCTGGCGCAAGAAGGGCTCGCCGCCGGCCGCTGCGTCCTGGTGGAAGACACGGTCGTCAACCTGAAGTCGGCCAAAGTTGTCGGAATGCGAACAGCCTGGATCACCGGCTACGCGGAAAAGCATAGGGCGGCCCAGAAGCGCACCGCCAATTTGGCAACAGATCGGCTTACAAAGCTTACAAAGCGCCCCGTTTACGTGGATGTCAAAGTAAAATCCATCAAGAAACTACCAGTTTGTCTGCACCGACTGCGTTAACTTGGCAGGGAGGAAGTGCCAGGCCAAAGCGCGCCGATGCGGGAAGGCCAAATTCGATCCCGTCGAGGACATCATGGCAACCACAAAACCAGGCGAGCGCAAACTGCAAATCCTCCAGGCTCTGGCCGCGATGCTGGAGCAACCGAAGGGGGAGAAGATCACCACCGCCGCGCTGGCGGCCAGGCTCGAAGTGTCGGAAGCGGCCTTGTATCGGCATTTCGCGAGCAAGGCGCAGATGTTCGAAGGCTTGATCGAGTTCATCGAAACGACGGTGTTCGGCTTGATCAACCAGATCACCGAAGAGCAGCAAAGCGGCCTCGCGCAAGTGCAGGCCATCGTCGCCATGCTGCTCAATTTCGCCGAAAAGAATCCCGGCATGACGCGCGTGATCATCGGCGATGCGCTGGTCAACGAAGACGAACGTCTGCAGGTCCGCATGAACCAGTTCGTCGAACGCGTCGAAATGGCGATCCGCCAGGCGTTGCGCACGGCGGCTTCCCAATCCCAGATCCCGGAAGACCAGATCGGCTTGCGCGCCGGCATGATCACCAGCCTGGTCGTGGGCAGATGGCATCGCTATGCCAAGAGCGGCTTCAAGCACAGCCCGTCCGACAGCGCGCCGGCGCAGATGGCCGTGATGCTGGCCGGCTCCTAGAATGCTCGGTCCGGATCCGGGCCGCGCGGACCCGATTGCGCTCCCGGCTTTGGCGCGCTTTCGCAAACCCCGGTAAACTTCGGTCTCTCGCATATCGGTGCGGTGCGCCGTACCGCAGTCCATGATGTCCACCAAGCTTTCCCCGGGGGCACTCCAGTCCGGAGGATTTCCCGCATTTCCTTTTCTCGCGCTGCTGGCGGGCGGCGTCGCCATCGGCTTCGCCGGCATTTTCATGCGCCTGTCCGACGTCAGTCCGCTGGCCTCGGCCTTCTGGCGCATGGCGCTGGCCTTGCCGCTGCTGTGGCTGTGGGCGTTCGCGTCCGCAGGGAAGGACGAGCGCGCCGGCAAGCGCATCGGCTTCGCGCCGGTGCTGGCGCTGGCCGGCATCTATTTCGCGGCCGACATGGGCGTCTGGCACCTGTCGCTGCACTATACGACCGTGGCGAATGCCACCCTGCTCGGCAACTTCGCGCCGATTCTGATCGCCTTGTGGCTGTGGCTGGTGCATCGCGCGCGCTTCGCGCGCGTGTTCATCGTCGGCATGGCGTTCGCGCTGCTCGGCGCGGTGTTGCTGATCGGTCCGCAGACCGGCGGCCGCGCGGGCGGCGACAAACTGCTCGGCGATGCCCTCGGCCTGGCGACGGCCGTGTTCTACGCGGCTTACCAGCTCACCGTCAAGGATGCGCGCGACCAATATTCGGCGGCGCGCCTGATGGCCTGGAGCACGACAGTGACGGCGGCCGCCCTGTTGCCGGTCGCCCTGCTGGCGCCCGGGCCGTTCTGGCCGGCCCAGGCTTCCGGCTGGCTGCCCTTGATCGCGCTGGCGCTGGTCGCGCAAATCGGAGGGCAAACCGTGATCGCCTACGCCTTCGCGCACCTGCCGGCATCGCTGTCTTCCGTTAGCCTGCTGATTCAACCCCTGACGGCGGCCATCGCCGCCTGGCTCCTGTTCGCGGAACGGATCGGGCCGTTGCAGATGGCCGGCGGCTTGCTGCTGCTGCTCGGCATCTACCTGGCCAAGCGCGGTAGTCGGCTATGATGTGGCGCCATGCTGACACCTGATTTCTCTTCGGGCGCATCCCCGGACGAAGGCCCGGACCGATATCCGGACGAGTGCTTCGCCCTGCTCGACGACCGCGATGCGAGCCTCACGGCGCCCGCATCGCGCCTCTATACCGGCCTGGCCGCAAGCTTGAGCTGCGCAGGCCCGGGCGAATTGTTCGACGCGCTCGACCGGATGCAGCAAGGATTGCGCGCCGGCTTGCACGCGGTCGGATTGTTTTCATATGAACTGGGCGCGCAAATGCACGGCATCGCCCCGCGCGCGGACGATGGTTTCCCGAGCCGCATCCTGCTGTTCCGGCATTGCGCGCGGCTGAGCGCCGAAGAGGTCGCGGCCTGGCTCGCCGAGCGCGCCCGGGACGCCGACGGCGAAGCGGGGCCGCGGCCGGCCGGCATCGCGCAGGTGCGCGCCAACGTGGAGAAGGCCGAATTCGACCGGGCGATCGCGAAGATCCACGCCTACATCGAAGCCGGCGACACCTACCAGATCAACTACACCTACCGCCTGCGCTTCGAGGCCTACGGCTCGCCGTTCGCGCTCTATCAGCGCCTGCGCGCGCGCCAGCCCGTGCCCTACGGCGCGCTCGTGGCCTTGCCCGACGGCGGCGCCGTGCTGTCGCTGTCGCCGGAATTGTTCATGCGGCATGCGCAGGGAGAGATCGTCGCGCGGCCGATGAAGGGCACCGCGCCAGCCGCCGGCGACGCCGCGGAGGATGCGCGCCGCGCGGCGGCGCTCGCGGCCGACGTCAAGAACCGTGCCGAGAACCTGATGATCGTCGATCTGCTGCGCAACGATCTCGGCCGCATCGCGCGCACCGGTTCGGTCGCGGTGCCGAAACTGTTCGAAGTCACGCGCTATGCGAGCGTGCTGCAAATGACCTCGACCGTGCGGGCGCGCTTGCGCGACGGGATCACGCTGCCGGATATCTTTCGCGCGCTCTATCCCTGCGGTTCGATCACGGGAGCGCCGAAGCGGCGCACCATGCAAATCATCCGCGAGCTGGAACCGGCCGCGCGCGGTTTGTACACCGGCGCCATCGGCTGGTTCGATGCACCTCGCGATGCCGAACCCGGCGCTTTCTGCCTGTCGGTGCCGATCCGCACGCTGGTGCTGCAGCCGCCGCGCGACGGCATCCGCAAGGGCGAGATGGGCGTCGGCGCCGGCATCGTGCACGATAGCGTGGCGGTGGACGAATTCGCCGAATGCCGCTTGAAGGCGCGCTTCCTGACCGGCCTGGGGCATGAGTTCGAACTGTTCGAAACGATGCATGCCGCGCGCGACGCCGGCTGCCGTCATCTCGAACGCCATCTGCGACGCCTGCGGGCATCGGCGGCGTATTTCGGGTTCGTCTATGACGAAGCGGAGATCCGGCGCGAAGTGGCGGCGGCGCTCGCTCGTCTCGATGCCGCCGGCGCCCACCGCCTGCGGCTGGCGCTCGACGCTTCCGGCAAGTGCTCGATCCGCGGCGCGCCGCTCGCACCGTTGTCCGAACCGGTGCGTGTCATGGCGGCACCATACGCGACCGACGCCGGCGATGTTTTCCTGCGCCACAAGAGCACGGTGCGCGGCCGTTACGACGCCGCCTGGCAGGCGGCCGAAGCGCAAGGCGCATTCGACATGCTGTTCTTCAACCGGGCGGGAGAATTGACCGAAGGCGCGCGCAGCAATGTGTTCGTGAAGCTCGACGGCCGCTGGTATACGCCGCCTCTGCGCTCGGGCCTGCTGCCGGGCGTGATGCGCTCGGTCCTGCTCGAGGATCCGGCTTGGAATGCCGCCGAGCGCCGGCTCACGCGCGACGATTTGCGCGCGGCGCAGGAAGTCGTCGTCTGCAATGCATTGCGCGGCGCGTTGCGCGCCGTGGTGGAGTGGGGCGACGCGGATGGTGGAGATGGCGGCGACGCTACTCCGCCGCCGGTTTGACCGCGGCCTCGGCCTCGTTGGCCGCCGTCTTGGGTTTGCCTTCGAATACCACCAGCCAGGTTGCCAGCACCACGAGTGCGCAGCCGATCAGCATGTTGGCGTTGATGGTCTCGTCCAGGAACAGCGCACCCCACAGCAGCGCGAACAGCGGAATCAGGAAGGTCACGGACAGCGTGCGTGTGCCGATCTTGGCGATCAGGTCGTAGAAGATGAAATAGGCGACCGCGCTGCACAGGAGCGCCAGGCCGGCGACGCTCGCCGCGATGAGCGGCGTGATGTCGCCCTGCGCCGGAGCCAGCGGCAGGAAGGGCATCAGGATCAGCGCGCCCGCCAATTGCGAGCCGGTCGCCAGTTGCGGCGCGGCCACGTTCGCCGATTCCCGTTTCGAATAGGCGCCGGCGATGCCGTAGCAGAACGTCGCCACGACGCAGGCGAGCGCGGCGAGCACGAGTTGCGGCGTGAATTGCGCCGGACCGAGCCGCACCAGGAATCCGACGCCGACGACGCCGATCGCCAGTCCGGCCGACTTGCGCCAGGTAAAACGCTCGTCCAGCATGAGCGCGCCCACCACCGCGCCCCATAGCGGCGTGGTGGCGTTGACGATGGCGGAATAGCCGGCCGGCAGGATCAGCGCCGCGTAGGAGAACAAGGCGAACGGCAGCGCCGAATTGAGCAGGCCGACGATGAGATACGGTTTCCAATTGGCGTGGAAATCCATCTTGCGGCCGCGCCAGATCATGAACGCCAGCATCGCCAGGCCGGCGATGAAGACGCGCGATTCGGCCGTCCATAACGGGCCGAGCACCGGCGCGATGATGCGCATGAAGAGGAACGAAGCGCCCCAGATGGCGGCGAGGACGAAGAGGCGGAGGAGGTCGGCGCTGCGCATGGCGGGATTTCTGCGGTGATCAAGACGTCAGCATAGCGAAATCCATGGAATTCCGTTCGCCGGAATCGGACAGGCGATTCCGGCGACCCGGCGCTCGGCGCGGCCGTGCGGGTGTGTCCGCGCCCCATTTTCATGGGATGGGCAAACGGAAATCCGCCGTATATCATGTCCAGCTTCCGATCGCGGCCATACCCAACCTCATAGGAGAAGACATGAAGCATCCCGCAATCGCGCTGACCGCGCTGTCGTTCGCGCTGGCGAGTTCCGCCGCGTTCGCCGATGAATATGCCGCTTTGCTGAAGGCGAAAAAATACGCCGAGGTGGAACGCGCGGCGAGCGCCAGGCTGGGCGCCGAGCCGAACAATGCCGAGGCCCTGGTCGCCAAGACCAAGGCGATCGTCGCGCAGCGGCAGGAAAGCCGCATGGACGAAGCCGCCAAGCTGGCGGAGCAATGCATCGCCGCCCATCCGCAAAAATCCGAATGCCATGGCGCGCTCGGCGACGCGCTCGGCAACAAGGCGATGATGGGCGGCATCATGTCGGCCATCGGCTATGCGGGAAAGATTCGCGAAGCCTATCTGAAGGCGGTCGAGCTCGATCCGAACAATATCGCGGCGCGCTCGTCGCTGCAGTTGTACTACCTGATGGCGCCCGGCATCGTCGGCGGCAGCAAGAGCAAGGCGCAGGCGCTGGCCGCCGACACCGCCAAAGTCAACGTGCAGGCCGGCAAGCTGCTGCAAGCGCGCATCGAGCTCGACGACGAAAAGCTCGCCCAGGCGGAAAACTTGACGCTGTCCGCCAATCCCGCCGGCTCCGACGCGCTGCAGCAGCTTCATCTCGATGTCTTGAGCAGCGTCGGCAATACCTATCTGCATGAGAAGAAGTATGCCGATGCCGAGCGCGTGTTCCAGGAGGTCGCCAAGCGTCACCCGGAGAGCGGCATCGGCGCGTTCGGTCTGGCGCGCACGCTGCAGGAAAAGGGCAAGCCGGCCGACGCGATTCCGCTGTACGAAAAGGCGCTCGCCATCGAACCGCGCGCCGCCATCTATTATCGCCTGGGGCAATGCTGGCAAATCGCCAGCGACAAGGCCAAGGCGATGGCGGCGTTCGAAAAGGCCTTGAGCTTCAAGCCGGCATTGCCGAAGCAGTTGAAGGCGGAAGCCGAGGAACAGCTCAAGGCGTTGAAGGGCTGACAGCGCTCGACGAGGCGCTACCGGCCGCGCGATTCACTCGCGCCAGGAGCGCCTCTTCCAACCAGGATTGCAGCCAGCCGCCGATCTGCGATGCGATGTCGTCGCCGTCGCCGGCCGCCGCGGCCGCGATGCCGCAGACTCCCGAAAAGCTTTGCCCTTGCCGCAAGCCTTGCAATGCCCGCGCCTCATGCGCGCTCAGCGAGCGGAAATGCGGCTGCAGGTCCTTGCGCCAGATGATCCATTGCGTCGGCTGACCGCTCTGCGCGGCGGCGGGCGGGACCTGTTCTTCGTGTTCTTTGTCTAGCGCCAGCCAGATATCGACCGCGTTCCAGCGCAGCGTCAGGAAATGCAGCGAGGGCTGCGGATCGAAGCCGACGCTTTCCCATTCGTCCGCGCCGACGGCGCGCAGCGCTTCCACCCCGAGCACGGGCGCATCGGCGGCGTCGAAGCTCAGGCCGAGCGTCCATTCGAAGGCGGCCAGTTCCGCGACGACGGGATGCTCGGGGAGCGCTTGCGCCACGAATTCCGGGAAGCGTTCGCCGTACCAGCGCAGGTTGCGAAAGCGCGAAACATGCGTCTCCACGTAGGAGGCGCTCAATTCGTGGAACAAGGCGTCGCCCACATAGGCATGCGTGCGGCCGTAGGCCTCCGCCAAGGCTTGCCGCAGGCGGGCGCGATAGGCGTGATGATAGATGGCGAGCCGCCGGTCCGCCGGCAATCCTTTCCGTTCCGCGATCGCGGACAGGATCGCCGGCGCGTCCGCCGCCGCTTCGGAAGCCATATCCAGCACATAGCCTTGGAAATCGTCCTGCAGGTGCCGTAGCAACGAGTTCATAGCGCCTCCGCCAATCTGTTCTCGGCAGGCATCCCGACCCCGTGGCGGCGGCAGATATCGCGCGCCATCCGCAGTTCCAGCACCAATTCCGCCAGCGGCGGGAGATGGTCGTCGCGCTCGATCATGGTCGCGACCGGTCCGAAGCGCGCGACCGCATCGGCATACAGCGCCCAGACCGGATCGGCGACAGGGCGGTCGTGGGTATCGATGATATGGTCGCCGTGGTCGCTATGGCCGGCGAGATGGATCTGCTGCACGCGTTCCGGCGGTATGCCGCGCAGGTAATCGCACGGATCGAAGCCGTGGTTGACGCTGCTGACATGGATGTTGTTGACGTCGAGCAGGATCAGGCTGTCGGATTCTTCCGCCACCGCGGCGACGAATTCCCATTCCTTCAGCGTATCCGCCTGGAAGGCGACATAGCTCGACACGTTCTCGAGCACCAGCGGACGCTCCAGGCACTCCTGCACGCGCCGCACGTTGCGCGCCACGTGCCGGACGGTCTCTTCGGTATACGGCAAGGGAAACAGGTCGTGCAGGTTGCGGCCATGCACGCCGGTCCAGCATAGATGATCGGATACCCAGAGCGGATCGACGCGCCGGATCAAGGCCTTCAAATCGCGCAGATATTCGGCGGATGGTCCGTCGGCGGCGCCGATCGACATCGATACGCCGTGCATCGCCATCGGGTAATCCGCGCGTATGCGATCGAGCATCGCGAGCGGCTTGCCGCCGGGGACCATGTAATTCTCGGACAGGATTTCGAACCAATCGACGCGGCGCGGGCCGGCCAGGATCTCGGCATAGTGGCCGGTGCGCAAGCCGAGGCCGAAGCCGGGCGAAGGTGCGGGGCGGGAGTTCGACATGGCGGATACCTGATGTGCAGAGCGCCGGCCGGCGCCGCGGCGCAGCCGGCGCATGGGGCCGATTACTTGTTCAGATCGATGATCTTGCCGCCCTTGGCGAAGCACTCGGATGCCTTGGTGACCAGGAAGCCGTGGCCCTTGCATGCGTTCTGGCCCTTGCATGCGTTTTCCGCCGTGGCGCAGGCGCTGGTGCCCTTGCAGGTGTTGATGCCGCCGCAGTGGACCATGTCGTCCGCCTTCAACGTCTTGGTGGCGGCGATCGCCGTGCCGGACAGCGCCAGGGTGGCTGCCGCAGCGGCGATCAGGGCTCCGGATTTCATGGTCGTGTTTTTCATGCAGATCTCCAAACGAATTATGTGGATCGGAATAGGGTTTCAAGTACGGTCGCGCGCGCGGCCGCCGCTTGCGGGCGGCGGCGTTCACGGCATCGACTTGGGCATCAGTCGCCCGCGCCGGAAAATACTTACAACCCGGATGAAAAATTTCCGGGCGAGGAAAAAAGAAGGACGAGGAGCGAGGAGGTCAGGCCGGCAGCCGCACCCGGAAGCAGCTGCCGCCGCCGTCGCGCGCGATGCACGATACGTCGCCGCCGTGCCGGCGCGCGATCTGGCGCACCAGGCTCAGGCCGAGTCCGACGCCGCCGTCGCGCTCGCGCGCGCCGGGCAGGCGATAGAAGGGGCCGAAGATTCTTTCGCGCTCGGCTTCCGGCACGCCGTTGCCGCGATCGCAGACGTCGAGTTCGACGGCGCCCGGCAGCGCGCGCAGGAAAACCTCGATCGCGGTGCCGTCTCCGTAGCGACCCGCGTTCTCGAGCAGATTGCGCACCATGCGGCGCAACAGGCGGGCATCGCCTTGCAGCGTCGCTGTCTCGGCCGTGAAGCGCGCATCGGCACGCGCGCATTCTTCCGCCACCAGTGCCGGGAAGTCGATCTCCTCGCAGTGCAAGGCTTCGGCACCGGCCGCGTCGAGGCGGCTCGCGAGCAGGATCTCGTCGATCAATTGATCGAGCTCGGCGATGTTGCGCTTCAATTCTTCCTGCATCGGCGCCGCCGCCTGGGTTTCCATCAGCTGCACCGCCATGCGGATGCGCGCCAGCGGCGAGCGCAATTCGTGCGAGGCATTCGCCAGCAGCGACTTCTGCGCCGCCACCAGCGCTTCGATGCGCTCGGCGGAGCGGTTGAAGCTTTCCGCCACGCGCGCGACCTCATCCTTACCTTCGACCGCGACCCGGGTCGACAATTGTCCCGCGCCGAGCGCTTCCACGCTGGTCTGCAAGCGTTCCAGCCGGCCCGTGATGCGGCGGACCACGGGATAGGCGCCGATGCCGATCGCGACCGCGATCAAGCCGACGATGGCGAACAGGCCGAACGGCGCGTCGCGTCCCGGGCGGGAGCGCTTGCCGATCAGCCAGCGGCCGTCGGGCAGCTTCAAGGCGAATACCGGCGGATGTCCGCCCAGCCAGCCACTGCTCTTTTGCGAGAGATCGGGCGGCGGCAGCTCGCGGCCGAGGGCGGCGATCTTGGTGCCGTCCGCCGCGTAGAGCGCGAGGTGGGCGCGCAGGTGCGGCCGCCAGCGCCGCAGCGCCTCTTGTTGTTCCTCGTGCGAGGCGGTCGCGGGAGGCAGCGTCTCGCCGACGATCTCGGCGAAGGTTTCCAGGTGCGGGCCCGGATGGGTCGATTGCAGGGTGACGCGCCAGGCGATACCGAACAGGATGGCGGCCAGCGCGATGCTGGCCAGCAGGGCCGCATAGATGCGGATATAGAGGCGTTGCGACAGGCGCGGGCCATTCCTAGACATCCTGCACCTTCGCGAAGACATAGCCGGCGCCGCGCACCGTGATGATGCGCTTCGGATGCCGCGTATCGTCTTCGATCGCGGCCCGCAGGCGGCCGATGTGGACATCGATGGAACGGTCGAAGGCTTCGAGCGGCTCGCCCTTGACCAGGTCCATCAGCTGTTCGCGCGACAGCACGCGCCCGGCCCGCTCCGCCATCGCCAGCAGCAGATCGAACTGGTACGACGTGACGACGCGCTGGCGATTGTCGACCCGGACGACGCGCGCATCGGGATCGATTTCGAGGCGGCCGAAGCGCAAGACATGCGGCATGCCCGGCCCGCTCGCCACCGTGCCTTGATGCCGGCGCAGCACGGCGCGCAGGCGGGCCAGCAGTTCGCGCGGCTCGAACGGTTTCGGCAGGTAATCGTCGGCGCCGATTTCGAGTCCGACCACGCGGTCCATCGGATCGCCCTTGGCGGTCAGCATCACGATCGGGATCGCCGCCCCCGCTGAGGACTGCGCGCGGATCTGGCGGCACACGTCAAGGCCGTCGGCGTCGGGCAGCATCAGGTCGAGCAGCACCAGCGAATACTCGGCGCCGTTCTGCGGCTGGCGCAACAAGGTCAGCCCTTCCTGAGCGGTTTCGACATGCCGCACGTCGAAACCGTTCTGGCCCAGGTAGGTGGCGACCATCCCGGCCAGGCGATGGTCGTCTTCTATCATCAGCAGGCGTTGCGTCATGTTCTCTCGTCGGGGCGTCGGTGCCGCAAACGGCTCTCCCGCGATTTTACGCGATCGATCAGCGTGCCCGCTCCATGCGCTTCTGGAAGCGTTCGAGCGCCTTGGCGCGTTGTTCCGGCGTCAAGACCTCGGCGGCGTCGGCGATGGCTTGGGTCATGCGTTTCGACACCTGGTCGGCCAGCTGCATCTGCGCGACGCGCAATTGTTCCAGCGCGGAACGGTCGATGCTGCGCTGGCCCAGCGCGTTCGCGATCTGCCGGCGCGCCGCGCGGTGCTGTTCGCGCAGCGGGCGCAGGTCGGCGATGGCGGCCTTGAAGATCTCGCCGAGGCGCGCCTTCTGGTCGGCGCTGGCGTCGGGCACGATGCGGGAGATCATGTGCTCGATGCGCTCGGCCGCCTCGGCCGGGTCCATCGTTGCATGCATGCCGTGGCGATGCATGCCCCAGCCATGCCCTTCGTTGGCGTAGCTGATGCCGGCGATGGAGGAGGCGGCGGCGACGGCGGCGATCATGCCGCCGATGATCCAGCGGCGGCCGCCGCGGGAGGTTTGCGCTTGCTCGTTCATGGGGAATCCTTCCTGTTCAAGTGAGGCATGACGTAGGAGTGTCATGCATGGCATCACTGTAGGCAGGCAAGATTGAGCGACTGTGGCGGCCGGGTAAAGTTTTGTAAAGCCGCCTTATTCGGTCAGGCCGCCCAGGCGTCCGCTCACATTGCTGTGCCAGCGCATGCGCGCGATCTTGCCGTCCGCGCCGCGCTCGAACACGACTTCCTCGGCCAGCGATTCGTCGTCGCGCAGGCGCCGAAAGGTATCGTTGCCGACATGCTTGAGCACGGTCATGTCGCCGGCGGGATCGTTGTTCGGCAGATCGAGCACCGCCAGGTGCGCGCCCCACGGCACGATCACCGTTTCGCCGTTCCACGGCTGGGCGACGTAGCGGCCGGCATAGGTTTCGAGATCGATCTTCGCCGGTTCCAGCTTCTTGCCTTTGTCGAGCAGCTTGCGCAACGGCCTGACATAGGCGGACGTCTCGACCATGGCATTGCTCATGAAGATGACGCCGAGCTTGTCCGCCGGCATCATGGTCAAGGCGGTGCGGTAGCCGGGGCAGGAGCCGCCGTGGCCGACGTAGGTCTTGTTGCCGTCGCGGGTGACCGCGAAGCCGAGTCCCCAGGTGGTCTTGCCGTCCGGATCGATCCATTGCACGCGCTGCATTTCGCGCAGCGTCGACGGCCGCAGGATTTCGGCGGCGCCGCCGTCGAGCAAGCGGAACTGCCAGGAAGCGAAGCGGGCCAGGTCCTCGACCGTCGAGCTGAAGCCGGCGGCCGGCGTGATCGCATTGATCTCGAACGGCTTGACCGGATTGCGCGTGCCGTCGCGCCGCAGCGCGCTGAAGCCGTGCGCGAGGCGCTTGCCGTACAGCTCGGTCGGCATGCGGGTGCGCGTATCGGCCAGCTTGAGCGGATCGAGGATATGGCGGCGGACATAATCGTCATATGGCATGCCCGATACCTTGGCCACGATTTCGCCGAGCAGTGCCATGCCCAGGTTGCTGTACTGGAAGCGATCGGATGCCGGCATCAGCATCGGTTGCTCCTTCAGCTTTTCCTGGAGCTGAGTGCGGGTGGGGAAGGTGAAATCCGGCCCGGTCCAGTACGGAAAATCGGATTCGCGCGGCAAGCCCGACGAATGGGTCAGCAAGGAACGGATCGTCAGCGGCGCGCCGTCCGGCGCCGTGCGCCGGATCGCGAAATCGGGCAGTACGGCGCCGATATCGTCGTCGAGCCGCAACTTGCCCTGTTCCCAGAGCTGCATCACGGCCACGGACGTGAACAGCTTCGAAATCGAGCAGACGCTGTAAATGGTGTCGCTCGCCGCCGGCACCTTTCCCTTGATATCGATCGTGCCGTAGCCCTTGCTCCAGATCAGATCGTCGCCGGCCACCACGCCGGCCGACAGGCCGGGTATGCGGTCATAAGCCTGCTGCGCATCGAGCCAGAGGTCGATCAGGCGCAGCGCGTCGCGATACTGCGTTTTCGGATGCGGCGCGGCGGCGGCCGGCGCCGAGGACGGCTCCGGCGTCTTCGTCTGCGCGCCCGCGGCGGCGCAGGCCATGGTCAAGGCCAGGACGGCCGCATGGATGCATTGGATTTTCACGATATCTCCCAGGTCGTTACGGCTTGACTGCCGCTTTCATCTTGCTATGGTCGCCGGCCACGACGACGGTCAGCCGCGCCGGATCGATCGCCTTGCGGAACGCGGTATTGACCTGCTCCACCGTCGCGGCGCTGATCTTGTCTTCGATCTGCTTGCTCCAGGCCCAGGTGCGGTTGAGATACAGGAAGCCGGTCCAGCCCGAGGCCACGTTGCCGTCCTGCGCGCGGGTCTGCAGGCGCTGCTGCAGGATGCCGGATTTGGCGCGCGCGATTTCCTCGGCCGTGAAACCGTCCTTCGCCGCCCGCGCCAGTTCCTCCTTGATGGCGGTCTCGAGGCGCGCCAGGTTCTGCGGCGCCGCGATCGCGGAAATGACGAATTGGCCGGCCTTGTCCAGCGCCCCGACATGCAGCGACGAGTGGCCGCCGTACGACAGGCCGTCCTTCTGGCGGATGCGATCGATCAGGCGCGAATTCAGTCCGCCGCTGCCGAACAGATAATTGGCGATCATCATGGCGGGGAAGTCGGGATCGTCGTCGCGCATCGGGATATTGATGCGCGCGAGATAAGTGCCGTTTTCCTTGTCCGGGGTATCGATGTCGAGCCGGGCCGGCGGAATCTCGAAATGCCGGGTGGCGACGCGGGTGTAGGGCATCGCACTGTTCCAGCCGGCGAAGGCTTCCTCGACCACTTTCGCGATGGCCGCCGCATCGAAATCGCCCACGATCGCCATCTCGCCCTTGCTGGCGCCGTAGAAAGCCTTGTGATACGCCTTGACTTCGTCGAGCGTGACGGCTTGCAGCGCCGCCAGTTGCTCGTCGATCGTCAGCGGCGCGCGCCAGTCGCCTTTCGGATAACGGTTGAAATGCTGGGCCAGCGCCTGGCCGGCGAGCGCGGCCGGCTCGCTGCGCTGCGCCTCGACGGCGACGATGCGCTGCTTGCGCAGCTGTTCGAATTCCTCGGCCGGGAAGGTCGGCTCCTTCAGCACTTGCGCGATCAGGCGCAGCGCCGCCGGCAAGTGCTCGCGCGTCGTTTCGAAGCGATAGATATCGCCGGAGATCTTCAGCCTGGAGAATTCGTCGGCCAGCTGCTGGCGCGTGTATTTCGCGTTGCCGCGCACCAGCATCGCGCGCGTCAACGAGGCGACGGTTTGCTTGCCGAACAGGGTCTTTTCGTCGCCCCAATGCAAATCGAGGGCGACCGCCACCGTCTCGCCGCGGTTCTTCTTCGGCAGCAGCGCGAGGTCGATGCCGCCGACCTTGCTGCGCTGGGTGCGCTTATCGAGATTGTCCTGCGACGGATCGAAGGCTTCGGCGACGGAACCTTGCTCCTTGGCCTTGAAATCCTTCATCACCTCGGCCACGCTCGGGGCGGCCGGGATATCGACGCGCTGCGGCTGGTCTTCCGGATGGAACAGGCCGACCACGCGATTGTCGCGCTTGAAATAGCGCTTGGCGGCCTCGGTCACGCGCTCGGCGGACATGCTGCCGATCGTTTCGCGGTCTTGGAAGAACAGGCGCCAGTCGCCCATCGCGATCGCTTCGGACAAGGCGACGCCGATGCGCTCGTGATCGTTGAGGGTCTTCTCGATCGCGTTGGCATACTGGATGCGCACGCGGTCCATTTCTTCCTTGGTCGGCGGCTTCTTGTGGAAGTCCTCGACCGTGGCGATCAGCGCGTCGCGCACCGGCTCGACCGGCTCGCCTTTCTTGACCACGGCGCCGAGGATCTGCAGGCCGGGCGCGTAACCGCTCAACGGGAAGGCGAACACCTGGGCCGCCTTGCCGGTCTCGACCAATTGCTTGTGCAGGCGGCCGTTCGGCGTGTCGCCGAGAATCTGCGAGACGAAGCTCATCGCGTCGTTGTCGGCGTGCAGTCCGCTCGGAATCTTGTAGGCGGTGAAGACGATCTGCACGTCGCCTTTGCGACGGACGGTGAAGCTGCGTTCGCCGTCCTGGGTCGGCTCGACGGTCCAGAATTTCGGCAGCGCCTGCTTCGGCTTGGCGATCTTGCCGAACGCTTCGGTGATCCATTGCAGCGTCTTGGCCGTGTCGAACTTGCCCGCCACCAGCAGCACCGCGTTGTCGGGGCGATAGTAGGTGCGGTAGAAGGCTTGCAGGTTCGCGATCTCGACGTTCTCGATGTCGCTGCGGTTGCCGATCGTCGAGCGGCCGTAGCTATGCCAATCGTAGGCGATGCTTTGCATGCGTTTGAGCATCACGCCGAACGGAGAGTTTTCTCCGGCTTCGAATTCGTTGCGCACGACCGTCATCTCGGAATCGAGATCCTTCTTCGCGATGAAGGAATTGACCATGCGGTCGGCTTCCATGTTCAGCGCCCACTTCAGGTTGTCGTCGCTGGCCTGGAACAGCTCGTAGTAGTTGGTGCGGTCGAGCCAGGTGGTGCCGTTGAAGCGCATGCCGCGCCGGGTGAATTCCTGCGTGATGTTCGGGTGCTTGGGCGTGCCCTTGAACAGCAGGTGCTCCAGCAGATGCGCCATGCCGGTCTCGCCGTAGTTCTCGTGGCGCGAGCCGACCAGGTAAGTGATGTTGACGACCACCGTCGGCTTCGACACGTCGGGAAACAGCAGCACTTTCAAGCCGTTGGCGAGCCGGTACTCGGTGATGCCTTCCACCGAGGTCGCCTGGGTCACGCCCGGCGGCAGTTTTTGCGCGAACGCGCCGTCGGCGAACAAAGTCAGCGTGGCGCTCGCCAGCAGCGCGGCAAGAATGCGTCTCCAGCCTTTCAGCATGGTGTGTCGTCCTTTCGAGTGTGGATAGGTCGGGCGCGGCCGGCGCCGTGGGGGGATTATATGAAGAAAGAAGGCGATTGCGCAGCGCGCGATTGACATTGCCCTCGGCGAATTCGTTTCGTGTCTGGAAGCAATTCCCGCCTGAACGGTTCGGCAGCGGGCGCGGCATTTCCTGCGCTTATGACGCTGGTCGCATCGGACTCCGCATCATTCCGGTGGAAACTTTTCCTTGATGAATAGCCACAGGAGAAAACTGATCACGCCCCATGCCAAAAGCAGGATCGTCACGGTGGGGAAATCGAATTCGAAATCTGGCCGCGCATCCTTGATGAAAGGAAATGCCGTGACGGGCGCAACCAGGGTGCCGAGGAGCCAAGCCCGGAACCGTTGGGATTGTCCGAGGCGGAATCTTATTTTGGGAAGCATGAAGAGGGATGGTTCGGAGGCTCTTGTCGACTCACGGCTTGACGGTGGCCGACCCGCAAACCACGCAATCCGCGCTGCGCCCCACCTTGATGCCGGTCCACTCCATCGACCGCGCATCGAGCAGCAGCAGGCGTCCCGCCAGCGACTCGCCGGTCTGCGCCGCCAGCTTCAGCGCTTCCGCCGCCTGCATCGTGCCGATGATGCCGACCAGCGGCGCGAACACGCCCATCGTCGAGCACAGCGTCTCCTCGAATTGCTGATCGGGCGGGAACAGGCAGGCATAGCAGGGCGCGTCCGGCGCGCGCGGGTCGAAGACGCTGATCTGGCCGTCGAAACGGATGGCGGCGCCCGAGACCAGCGGCACCCGGTGCGCGACGCAGGCGCGGTTGACCGCGTGGCGAGTGGCGAAGTTGTCGCTGCAATCGAGGACCACGGTGGCGGCGCGCACCAGTTCGTCCAGGCGTTCGCCCTCGGCGCGTTCGGTCAGGGCGACGACCTCGATCTCGGGGTTGATCCGCGCCAGCGTCTCCTTGCCCGATTGCGCCTTCGGCAGGCCGACGCGTTCCGTGGTGTGCAGAATCTGGCGCTGCAGATTGGTCAGGTCGACCGTGTCGTTGTCGACCAGCGTGATCTTGCCGACGCCGGCCGAGGCGAGGTAGAAGGCGGCCGGCGAACCGAGCCCGCCGGCGCCGATCACCAGCGCATGGGCGGCCAGGATTCTTTCCTGTCCCTCGATGCCGATCTCGTCGAGCAGGATATGGCGCGAATAGCGCAGGAGCTGGTTGTCGTTCATGGAGCCGTCTGTCTCGTCGTGGAGTGCCGCCTATTGTAGGCCGCGTGCGAAAAAAAGGCCGCATCGCTGCGGCCTTCGCATGCGCGCCGATAAGGTATCGGCCGCGTTTATTTCCTGTTCTTCTCGCCCGGCTTCTCGTTCGGTTTCGGATCGTTGATCGTCGGTTCCTTCTTGCTTTCGACGACCTTGGTTTTCGCGACCTGGACCGGCAAGCCCTTCAGGTGGTTCAGCGCTTGCGCCAGCTGGAAATCGTCCGCGCCGCCGAGTTCGATCGGCTTGCGCTTTTTCTCGAGCGCGGCGATGCGCTGTTCTTCTTCCAATTCGTCGAAGGTCGGCGCATTGGCGGCATCGTCCTTGTCCTTGTCGTTGGACAGGTGCTTCTGCAAATCGGCCTCGCGCAGGCGGAAGCTGTTCAAGCCGTCGCCGTCCGGGGTTTCGTCGACCATCAGGTCGGGCACGATGCCCTTGGCCTGGATCGCGCGGCCGTTCGGCGTGTAATAGCGCGCCGTCGTCAGCTTGACGGCGGTATCGGCCGACAATTGGCGGATCGTCTGCACCGAACCCTTGCCGAAGGTTTGCGAACCCATGATGGTGGCGCGCTTGTAATCCTGCAGGGCGCCGGCGACGATTTCGGAAGCCGAGGCCGAACCGCCGTTGACCAGCACGACCATCGGCACTTTCTTGACGGCTTCCGGCAGCTTGGCCAGCGGATCGCCGGAAGAGCGCGTCGCATAGAATTCGCGGCGCGCATAGAAGGTTTGCTTCGAATCGGGCAGCTGGCCGTTGGTCGACACCACGACCGCATCCTTGGGCAGGAAGGCGGCCGAGATGCCGATCGCGCCCGGCAGCACGCCGCCCGGATCGTTGCGCAGGTCGAGCACCAAGCCTTTCAGGTTCGGTTCCTGGGCATAGATGCCGCTGAGCTTCTTGACCATGTCCTCGACGGTCGGCTCCTGGAATTGCGAGATGCGCACCCAGGCGTAGCCGGGTTCGACCAGCTTGGCCTTCACGCTCTGCACGCGGATTTCCTGGCGCGTGATCGTGACGATGATCGGCTTGTCTTCATCCTTGCGCGCGATCGTCAGCGTGATCTTGGTGTTCGGTTCGCCGCGCATTTTCTTGACGGCTTCGTCGAGCGTCATGCCCTTGACCGGCGTGTGGTCGAGGCGGGTGATCAGGTCGCCGGCCTTGATGCCGGCCTTGTAAGCGGGAGAATCCTCGATCGGCGAGATGACCTTGACGTAGCCGTCTTCCATGCCGACCTCGATGCCGAGGCCGACGAATTTGCCCTGCGTGCCTTCACGTAATTCCTTGAAGGCTTTCTTGTCGAGATAGGAGGAATGCGGATCGAGCGACGCCACCATGCCCGAGATGGCCTCGGTCAGCAGCTTCTTGTCTTCGACGGCTTCCACGTAGTCGGATTTGATGAGGCCGAACACGTCGGCCAGTTGGCGCAGTTCGTCGACCGGCAGCGGAGAACCGGCGATGTTCTTTTGCGCGAGCGCATCGAATTGCATCGATGCGCCGATACCCGCGATCATGCCGAGGCCGATCAAGCCGATATTCTTCAGTTTGCTGCTCATGTTCCACTTACCTCAGAGTAATCCATCCGAAAGGATCGATCGCGCGGCCTTGATGCCGCATTTCAAAGTATAAACCCGATTGTTCGTTGCCGCCGCTATTCCCGGCGCTGGCGATGGTGTCGCCCGCCTTGACGGCGTCGCCGGCGCGTTTCAGTACCGCCTGGTTGTTGCCATAAATGCTAAGGTACTGATTGCCATGGTCGACGATCACCAGGTTGCCGAAGCCGCGCAGCCAGTCGGCGAACACGACGCGTCCGCCGGCGATCGCCTTGATGTCGGCGCCTTCCGCCGCGCGTATGAACAGCCCTTTCCAGGACGGCCCGTCACCGCGCTTGCCGCCGAACTTGGCGATCACGTCGCCCTTGACCGGGAGCCGCAGCTTGCCGCGCAGGCTCTCGAATGCAGCGGGGAAACTTGCGTCTTGGATGCCGGCTTCTGGCGTGAGTTCATTCCTGGCGAGCGATTTTGCGGGCGGCTCGTCGTCGTCGATCGCATTCGGGTTGACGGATTTGCCCTTGGCCGAAGCCTTCGGCGACTCGAGGCGGCGCTTGTCCTGTTCTTTTTGCGCTTTTGCCAACTGTTCCTGGCGCCGCCGCTCCTGTTCCTTCGCGCGCGCCGCCGCCTCGGCTTTTTGTTGTTCTTCGATTAATTTCCCGAGTTTTTCGACCAGGCCGGCCAGGCGTTGCTCGTCGCGCTGCAGCGTGCCGGCTTCCTTGCGCTGGCTCGCGAGCTTGTTCGACAGTTGAGCCAGCAGGGATGCGCGCTGGGCTTTTTCCTTTTCCAGCACGGCCTTCTGCTGTTGCGCTTCTTCCGCGATTTCGTCGAGCTCGTCCTTGGCATTCTGGATCTCCGCCTTGTTGGCTTCGACGCTGGCCAGGTTGGCGCGCAGGGATTCCAGCAATTTCGCCTGGGCTTGCGACACATAGCCCATGTATTGCAATTCGCGGTTGACGCGGTTCGGATTGTCGCCCGACAGCAGGAGCTTGAGGCGGTCTTCGTTGCCGGAGACGTATTGCTCGCGCAAGAGCCTGGCGAGTTGCCGCTGTTGCCGGTCGATCGTTTGCGCCAGTTCGTCCTGCTGCTTCGACAATTGTTCGAGCCTGGCTTCGGTGGCGGCCTGTTCCGCCGCCAGTTCGCGCAGTGCGCGGTTGGCGTCCGAGATCGCCGCTTCCGAATGCGCGAGCGCGTCGGCGGCGCGGCCCTTGGCCGATTCGGTGCGGTCGATTTCGCGCTTGAGGTTGTGCAGCTTTTGCTGCAATTCGGCGCGCTCGCTTTCGGCGGCGCGTTTCTGCTTGCTGCGTTCGGTGACTTTCGCGGCCTCCGCGGGCAGCGCCAGCGCGCAGAGGAATGCGGCCATTCCGAGCGCGGCCCGGCCGGGCCGCCTCCGGCGCTTGAACTTCTGGTACGGCATGGATTCGAGCTCGGAACGGTGCTGCATCAGGAAGCTTACTTGGCCTTCCCTTGACCGGCGACGGCTTTCATCGTGGCTTCGATGGCGGCGGGATCGCCGAGATAGTAGCTCTTGATCGGCTTGAGCTCGGCGTCGAGTTCATAGACGAGCGGCTGGCCGTTCGGGATGTTCAAGCCGACGATGTCCTGGTCGCTGATGTTGTCGAGCGACTTGATCAGGGCGCGCAGGCTGTTGCCGTGGGCCGAGATCAGGATGCGGCGGCCGGCGCGGATGGCCGGGGCGATCGATTCGTGCCAGAGCGGCATGACGCGCGCCACGGTGTCTTTCAGGCATTCGGTCAGCGGGATCTGTTCGCGCTTGAGGTTGGCGTAGCGCGGATCGTCGTAGGAGCAGCGCGGATCGCTCGGTTCGAGCGGCATCGGCGGCACGTCGTAGCTGCGGCGCCAGACCAGCACTTGCTCGTCGCCGTACTTGGCGGCGGTCTCGGCCTTGTTCAGGCCTTGCAGCGCGCCATAGTGGCGCTCGTTCAGGCGCCAGCTATGCACCACCGGGATCCACATCAAGTCCATCTCGTCCTGCGTGCACCACAGCGTGCGGATCGCGCGCTTCAAGACCGAGGTGTAGGCGATATCGAAGGTAAATCCCGCTTCCTTGAGGAGCTTGCCTGCCATCCTGGCTTCGGCAATGCCTTTTTCGGTCAGGTCGACATCGGTCCAGCCGGTGAAACGGTTGTCGAGATTCCACGTCGATTCGCCGTGGCGCATGAAAACGATCTTGTACATGGTGGTGATGGATGAAGTGAAAGGAATTCTGGCGCTCAAAGCCGCCTATTTTAGGCCGTATCCGCTCATAAATCATGCGAAATGAAGCGGCGTCGCGGCCGCGGCGGGCCGGTGTCCGATTGGCAACGGCCGGACGGGATAGGTATGATCGCGCTGGCCCGGCGCTTTTCGCGATGGTTTTTTCCGGGCTCCGGCCCCGCTTCGGGGCGCTACTTCGTTTCCATATGCAGAACGCAAACATCGACGCCGGCCCGGTATCGGCCGGCCGCTCTTCCCGTTTCGCCTGGGCCGGCGACATGCGGCTTGCGCTGGCCCTCATTGCAAGCGCTTACTTGATCGCCTACCTGCTGCATCCGAGCGTTCCCGGCAACAGGAGTCCGCTCGGCTGGTGGGGGTGGTTCGATCAAGGGCAATACTTGCTGGCCGCGAAAGCGTTCGCGGCTCTCGATTTTTCGCCGGACCGGCATTTCTATCCGCCCTTGTACCCGCTGCTCGGTTCGCTGTTCGTCAGGTGGTGGGAACAGCATCCGTTCTGGCTGATCGACCTGGCCGGCTTGCTGTGGTTTTCCGCGGTATTCCTGCTGTTCGCGCGCCGCTATGTCTCGCGGCGCTGCGCGGCCTTCCTGTACGCGGCGAGCGTGCTGCTCAATCACCGCGTCTTTCCCGATTTCCTGATCCCCTGGACGACCACGGTGGGCGCCGCCTTGCTGTCGGTGGGGATCTACGGCTTGCTGCGCCTGGACGACCGTCCTTCCGGCCAGGGCGGCGCGCATCGCGGGGCTGTTTTCGGCGTTTCGCTGGCGCTCGGACTGCTGGCTTGCCTGCGGCCGGTGGACGGGCTGGTCGGCGGCATCCTGTGGCTGGCCTACATGGCGCGCGCGCTGCGGCTGGAGCGGCGGCCCGCCGGCGCGCCGGACCGTTTTCGTCGTCCGTTGGCAAGCGCCGTCGCCGGTCTGGCCGGCCTTGCGCTCGGGCCGGCGGCGTTCGCGGGCTTCAATCACGCCGTATTCGGCTCGGTGCGCGGCCGCTACGTGGAAGTCGCCGCGGCGAACGGTTTTTTCCCCGCCGATATTGCCGAGAAATTCGTTTCCCTGTTCTTCGACGGCCAGGCTTTGTATCTCGAGCCGGGTTCCGGCATCGCGGAACATTTCCCGTGGATGGCGTTGGCGCTGGTCGGATTGATCTTCGTCCTGGCGCGCGGCGACCGCCCGCTGCGCGTCGTGGCGCTGGCCGTGTGCGCGCAATTCATCTTGTACCTGCCGTATGGCGACCTGTTGCCGACCGGGATATGGCGCTTCCACAATCTGCATTATTTCAAGTGGACTTTCCCTTATCTCGCCCTGGCGGCCTGGCTGTTGCTTGCCCATGCGGCGCGAGGATGGCGCGACGATATGCGCAAGGCGGTCGTCAAGATGGGCGCTGTACTGACGGCGGCGGCTCTGCTCGCCGCGCTCGGTTTTCGGATCGAGAACGCCGCCGCCGTGGTAGCGGCCGACGCGGAGCCGAGCGGCGCCATGTCTTTCAGGCTGAAAGCGGAGGGGGGCAAGCCGGAGCGGAGCGTGGAGGTGGACTTGATCGATGTCGCGGGCTTGCAAGGCGCGTTCGCCGACGTCTATTTCGGCAAGCACAAGCTCTGGGTGGACGGTAGGGAACTGCACCATGTCCGCGATTTCCGGGCCCTGCCGGCGCCGTGGGGAGTGCGCCTGCTGTTCATCCGGCCGTTGGCGGCCGAGGCGGTGGTTTTCCAGCCGGATCCGGGCTTGAAAAGATCCGGCCTTGCCGTGACGTTCGGGCGCTACCGCTTCGCATTGCGCCTGCCTGCGCCGTTCGGGAAAGGGCGTTGAGGGCGCTTCCGTCCACCGGTTGCAAGCTTCGGTCCCGATACCCACTATAATGGCGGGATTTTCCTAAACCATTGAAACACCGTGAAATTCATTATTGAAAACATTTGGCTCATCGGCGTGGCTCTCGTTTCCGGCGGCGCGCTGCTATGGCCGATGCTCCAGCAACGCGGGGCGAAAGTGTCCCTGCTGCAAGCCACCCAATTGATCAATCAAGGCAAGGCCGTCATCGTCGACGTGCGCGACCAGGCGGATTTCGCTACCGGCCATCTGCGCGAGGCCAAGAACATTCCCTTGAAGGAACTCGCGCAGCGCGCCGGCGAACTCGGCAAATTCAAATCCAAGGCGGTGATCTTGGTTTGCCAATCCGGCGTTCAATCGCCGAAGGCGATGGGAGCGCTCAAGAACGCCGGATTCAACGAGGTGTATAGTCTCGCCGGCGGGCTTGCGGCTTGGCAGGCGCAAGGACTGCCGGTAACGAAGTGAAGGAGGGCGTCATGACTGCACGCGTTCTCATGTACGCGACCGCCACCTGCCCGTTTTGCATCATGGCCGAACGTCTCTTGAAGTCGAAGGGGGTCGAGACGATCGAAAAGATCCGCGTCGATCTCGAACCGCAATTGCGCATCGAGATGATGGAAAAGACCGGCCGCCGCACGGTGCCGCAGATCTACATCGGCGACACGCATGTCGGCGGTTTCGACGATTTGAGCGCGCTCGACCGCGGCGGCAAGCTCGACCCTTTGCTCAAAGGCGAGTAAGCTCTCGCGCTTGTGCCGTTTTTGCAGTATCCAGGCCGGCGGCCGATGCCGCCGTGTACAACATTAATCGAAAGCATTTCATGTCCGATCAAGCACAGCAAGACAATCAGCAACCCGTATTCCAGATCCAGCGCGTCTATCTGAAGGACATGTCGCTGGAGCAGCCGAATTCGCCGCAAATCTTCCTCGAGCAGGAAGCCCCCGCGATCGAGGTGGCGATCGATGTCGGCGCCGAAGCGCTGGCCGAAGGCCTGTTCGAATCGACCGTGACGATCACCGTCACCGCCAAGGTCAAGGACAAGGTCGCCTTCCTGGTCGAAGGCAAGCAAGCCGGCATCTTCGAGGCGCGCAATATTCCGGACGACCAACTCGATCCGCTGCTCGGCATCGGTTGCCCGAACATCATTTATCCGTACCTGCGCGCCAACATCGCCGACGCCATCACGCGCGCCGGCTTCCCGCCGGTCCACCTGTCTGAAATCAATTTCGAAATCTTCTACCAGCAGCGTCTGCAGGCGCTGGCCGAGCAGGCGCAGCAGAACGGCGCCGGCCTGGTCATGCCCGACGGTTCGGCTGCTAGGCATTAAAAGAAGCATCCCGCGCGACAGCGGACGGCAGGGCCGGCCGCGCCGTCCGCGCGGCAACGCCAAGTCGATGGAGGCCTCGATGAAATCCGTCCGCCTGTCTGCATTCCTCGTGCTGTTCGGCGCCCTCGCCGGCGCCGCGCATGCGCTCGAATTCAAGAGCGTGGGCGCCAATCCCGTCATCATGTACGACGCGCCGTCGGAGCGCGGCCGCAAGGTATTCGTCGCGCCGCGCGGCATGCCGGTCGAGATCGTGCTGACCTACGGCGACTGGAGCAAGGTGCGCGACGTCGCCGGCGATTTGCTGTGGGTGCAGTCGAAGCAGCTCAGCCCGCAGCGCATGGTGGTCGTCAAGTCGGCGAACGCCAAGATACGCGCCGCGGCGGACGACAATGCCGCGGTCGTCTTCAGCGCCGACCGCAGCGTGCTCCTGGAAATGGTCGAACCGGTCGCCGCCGGCTGGATCAAGGTCCGCCACCGCGACGGCGCGAACGGCTACGTCAAGGCCCCCGACGTCTGGGGCGATTGAGCGCGGCGAAAGAAAACCATGGCTGATCCTGTATCGCAAATGACGCCTGCATCCGCGCCTGCCGCCGTGCCGATAGCGATTCTCGGCGCCGGCGCCTGGGGCACCGCGATGGCGATCGCCCTGGCCGACCGCCACGACGTCGTGCTCTGGGGGCGCAACGAGCCTGCCATGCGCGATGCCGCGCTCAGGCGCGAAAGCAGCGCCTATCTTCCCGGATTCACGCTGCCGGAGCGGCTCGTCGTTACCTCCGATTTCGAGCTGGCCGTGGCGCACGTCGCCAAGGCGGCCGTTCCCGGCCTGCTGATCGCGGCCACCGCCGTCGCCGGATTGCGGCCGCTCGCGCAACGGCTGCGCGCTCACCCGATCGACAACCTGGTCTGGCTATGCAAGGGCTTCGAACAGGATACCCGGCTCCTGCCGCACCAGATCGTGCGCGAGACGCTCGGCGGCATCGCCGCCGGCGCGCTGTCGGGACCGTCCTTTGCCCAGGAGGTCGCGCGCGGCCTGCCGTGCGCCCTGACGATCGCTTCCGACGACGACGCCTTGCGCGAGCGCGTGGTCGGCGCCGTGCACGGCCGCCATATCCGCGTCTACTCGACCGATGACCTGGTCGGCGTGGAAGTCGGCGGCGCCGTGAAGAATATCCTCGCGATCGCCACCGGCGTGGTCGATGGCATGGGGTTGGGCTTGAATGCGCGCGCGGCGCTGATCACGCGCGGCCTGGCCGAAATCACGCGGCTCGGCACGGCGCTCGGCGGCCGCAGCGAGACCTTCATGGGCCTGACAGGTGTCGGCGACCTGATCCTGACCTGCACCGGCGACCTGTCGCGCAACCGCCAGGTCGGGCTCGGGCTGGCGCAAGGCAAGAAGCTCGATGCCATCGTCGCCGAACTCGGCCATGTCGCGGAGGGCGTCCGTTGCGCGCAAGCGGTGCGGGCGCTGGCGGCCGAGCGCGGCATCGACATGCCGATCGCCAACGCCGTGGCGAGCGTCTTGTTCGACGGCGTGTCGCCGCAGGAAATGGTGGCGAAGCTGCTGGCGCGCGATCCGCGCGGCGAGGCGGCCTGAGCGGTCGGCCCCAAGCGGCATCAGTGCAGGCGGTTCGCGTAACGCTCCGCCACCGCTTTCAGGAATCCTTCCTTTTGCAGGACCTGCAGTTCGGCCGCGAGCGCGTTGACGATCGCGTCGGACGTCTTCTGGCTGCATGCCAGGTAATACTCGACCTCGCGCACCACGAACACCGGCTTGATATTCTTCGCGCCGCTCTGGCCGATCAATTCCTTGCCTTTGTACAGGCCGGCCACCCACAGGTCGATGCGGCCGGCGAGCAGTTTGGCGACGTTCAGCGTGTCGTCGTTGACGGGATCGATGGTGGCGAAACCAAGCGATTTCAGATACGTCACCTTGGCATCCATGACGACGCCGCCGATGCGGTATTTGCGCGCGTCATCGAGCGTATCGATGCGCTGGTTGAAGTCGCCGCGCGCGAACAGCGCCCATTTGTTGGTCGAGATCGGACCGATCCACTTGAACAAGGTCTCGCGTTCCGGCAGCCGCGCCGTCGAATAGACGCAGGTGTCCGGCATGTTGATCGCCAACTGGTAGGCGCGCGCCCAAGGCGTGAGCTGGATCTTCATCGGAATGCCGGCGCGCCTGCCCAGCTCGAGCACGATTTCCGTGGAAATGCCGGCGATGCGTTGCTGGGAGTCGAGGTAGTTGAAGGGGGCGTTCTCTTCGGTCGTGACATCCAGCGCACGGGCCGGGACGAACACGGCGGCAGCCGCCAGCAGCAAGGCATGCAACCCCGCAAGAGTCGACGTTTTCATGGTGGCCTCCCGATTGCCAGTGGTCCACTAGAAGCATACTCCCGCGCCGCACGGCTGGCGACCGCGGCGCTTGCCGGCTGTTCCCGGGGTTCCGAAAGAGCATCGTCCGCCGTCAATCCGGCGGCATGGCGATCGTCACCAGGAGCGAGCAGTCTTCCACGGCATGGAGTTCGTAGGTTGCGCCGCGCAACAGGCGCATCAGGTGTCCGGCTTGCAGCGGATGGACGGCGTCGCGCAGGCGCACCTCGAGTTCGCCTTCCAGGCACAAGATCGTCATTTCGCCGGGCGCGGCGTGCTGTGGAATCGTCTGGCCGGCGCGCAGAACCAGTCGCATGACTTCCAGTTCGGGCGATTTGAACAAGGCGGTCGAAACCGTGTCTTTCAAGCGCGGACCCAGCGGGCGCAGATCGGCGCTGGCGCCGGGGGCGAGATGCTCGATGGCCATGACGGGCTCCTGATACCACTGGCAAAGAAGACATTGATATGGACACGCTCGTCGAGCGCGAGTTTTTTGCGGCACTTTTTACGGAAATTGTCGTCGTAGGGTGTTGGTCTAGATCAATACTCCTAAGTCGAAGATGTCATTCCAGTGTATGAAACGGCACTTCGGCTATATACTCGCGATTTGTTTGCTTTTCATATTTTCTTTTGGGCAATTTATGCATAACGTTTCTTCTTCCGCCGTCTCGTCCGCCCGCCGGCGTTCCGTGTGGCAACGCGGCTTTACCTTGATCGAAATCATGGTGGTGGTGGTCATCATGGGCATCCTGGCGGCGCTGGTCGTGCCCAAGCTCATGGGCCGCACCGACGATGCGCGTATCCTGGCGGCCCGCCAGGACATCGCCACGCTGATGCAAGCATTGAAACTGTACAAGCTGGACAACCAGCGTTATCCGACCACGGAACAAGGCCTGCAGTCGCTGATCACCAAGCCGACCACGGGCCCGGCGGCCAACGGCTGGAAGAGCGGCGGCTATGTCGACAAGCTGCCGAAGGATCCGTGGGGCAGTCCGTATCAATACATGTCGCCCGGCATCCATGGCGAGATCGACGTGTTTTCCTTCGGCGCCGATGGCCAGCCGGGCGGCGCCGGCAACGATGCCGATATCGGTTCGTGGGACTTGTAAGCATTTTCTTCCCTGCCAAACCGCGCGTCCGGCAACGGATGCGCGGTTTCACCCTGCTTGAATTGCTGGTGGTGCTCGTGATCGCCGGCATCATGCTCGGCGTCGTTTCCTTCAATGCGATGCCGAGCGAGCGCCAGGTGCTGCAAAACGATGCGCAGCGCATCGCCTTGCTGCTGCAGCTGGCGCGCGACGAAGCCATCGTCCGCAACCGTCCGATCGCTTTCGAAGCCGACGATACGCGTTACCGCTTCCTGATCCGCGACGACAAGGGATGGCAGCCGATTCCCCAGGACGACATGCTGCGCGAACGCGAATTCAAGCGCGCGCCGGTGATGCTCAGCATCGATCCGCCGCTGCCGCAGCAGGACAACGTCTTGCGCATCGTGTTCGGCCGCGAGCCGGTCGACAAGCCTTTCGTCCTGACGCTTTCCTCGGGCGACGAGCGGGTCGCGCTCAAGGCCGACGGCATCGGCCATTACACGGTCGAGTGACATGGGCAAGTTTCCGATCCGCCGCCGGCGCGGCTTCACTTTGCTCGAAGTGCTGGTCGCGCTCGTGATCGTCGGCACGGCGCTCGGCGCCAGTCTGCGCGCCGTCGGCAGCCTGACCCAGAACAGCAGCGGCCTGCGGGCCTCGATGATGGCCACCTGGTCGGCGGAGAACCGTCTCGCGCAGATCCGCCTCGCGCACGAATGGCCGGCGTTCGGCAAACGCCAGTTCGAATGTCCGCAAGGCGACTTGCAGCTGATCTGCGAGGAAGAGGTATTTGCCACGCCCAATCCGCTGTTCCGCCGCGTTGAAGTCAGCGTCTACGACAGCCAGGCGCCGGACCGGCGGATCATCAAGCTGACCCAGGTGGTGCCCAATGCATGACGCCGGTCGCCAGTCGGGGTTCACGCTGGTCGAGCTGCTGGTCGCCATCAGCGTGCTGGCGATCGTCGCGGTGCTCGGCTGGCGCGGCCTGGACGGCATCGTGCGTGCGCGCGAGGCCTTGAACAAGGATCTCGACCAAACGCGCGGCATGCAGCTCGCCTTCGCGCAAATGCAGAACGATTGCGCCCGCATCGCCGATTCCAAGTCGCTGGAGCAGCGGCCGACCCTGGCGGCGGAAGCGAACCGTTTGACGCTGGTGCGCAATGTCTTCCTCGAAAACCAGCCGTCGCGCGTGCAAGTCGTCGCTTATCGCCTGGTGGACGGCGTGCTGACGCGGCGCGAGAGCGTGCCGACGCGGGAATTCCGCGAACTCGACGCGCTCTGGCAAGCCTTCGCCACCGATACCGACCGCAGCCAGCCGGTGCCGCTGCAGCCGGGCGTGAGCGCGATGGATATCCGGACCTGGAGCGGCAATGGCGGCTGGCAGGGCGGTCCGGTCGCCGGCGGCAAGCCTGTTCCCAATCCCAACAATGTTCCGCTGGCGAATCCGCCGACCGATCTGCGCGGCATCGAAGTGGCGTTGCAGTTGAACGGGCGCGTCAATCGCATGACGAAAATCTTCCTGCTGGGGGCCGAATGAGACGGGCTCCTTCACGATTGCGTCAGCGCGGCGTCGCGGTGGTCACGGCATTGCTGCTGACCACGCTGGCGATCACGATCGTCGCCAGCCTGTTCTGGCAGCAGCAGGTGCAGATCCGCTCGATCGAGAACCAGCGGCTGCAATTGCAAAAGCAATGGATATTGCGCGGCGCGCTGGACTGGGCGCGCGTCATCCTGCGCGCCGACGCGGCGACGTCGAACAACGACAACCTGACCGAGCCGTGGGCCGTGCCGCTCGAGGAAACCCGGCTCGATCAGTACGTGGAAAACGGCCGCGACGCCACCGAAGCCAGCGATGCGACGCTGTCGGGCAGCACGATCGACGCGCAATCGCGTTTCAACCTGACCAATCTTTGCTCGGCCGGGGCGGTCAACCCGGCCGAGGTGAAGGTGTTCGCGCAATTGCTGGCCAATCTGCAATTGCCGCCGGCCCTGGCCCAGGCGACAGCGAATCTGATGTCGAAAGCCCAGAAGCGGCTGGTCGAGGCGCCCAACGCGCCGCAGCCGCTCGACATCCGGAACGTCGAGGATTTGCTGGCCGTGCCCGGCTTCACGCTGGAGATCTTCAACAAGCTCAAGGACCACGTGGTGGTGTTGCCGAAGCGGACCACCGTCAATATCAACACGGCATCGGCCGAGGTATTGTCCGCAAGAATTGCTACACTCACGCTTTCGGAAGCGAACGCATTGGTCGCCGGCCGCAAGCGAGCCCACTTTCGCAGCATCAATGAAATACAGACCCGCCTGCCCGGCAAGCAGATGACGCTCGACCCGAACGACATCTCGATCATGACGAATTACTTCATCGTGAACGGCAACGTGCGCCTGAACCGCGCCGGCTTGCGCGTGCGCGCGCTGATCGAGCGCGACGGACAGAGCGCGCGCGTGCTGTGGATCCGGGAAGATTGAGGACCAACCAGAAGACAGAAAAAGAAGACGGGACATCTTGAGCACACTGTACATACGCATACCTTCGAAGGCCGCCGCCGACAGCGCGCCGCATTGGATCGCGCTGCCGTGCGCCTTCGCGGTCGCCTCTCACGGCGACGCGATCGAGCGCGAAGGCACGGCTTCGCTTTCGGAACTTGCCGACACCGCCGCCAAGGTGCAGCGCGTCGTGCTGCTGGTCGCCGCCAGCGACGTGACGCTGTTGCGCGTGCATGTGCCGCCGATGTCGGCCGCCAAGCTGAAAGCCGCGCTGCCGAACCTGGTCGAGGACCAGCTGATGTCCGATCCCGATGAATGCATCGTGGTCCCCGGCGCGACGGTCGACGGCCTGCGCACCGTCGCTGTCATGCATCGCGGCTGGTTCGAGATCCTCGTCAAGACGTTCACGACGTTCGGCGCGCGCCGCCTGGCCGCCGTGCCGGCGCAGTTGTGCTTGCCGCACCAGGCTGGGACGGTGACCGCCGCCGTGGCCGAACAGGAAGGCGAAATCGATCTGACCGTGCGCCTCGCGGAGCAGCAAGGCATCGGCTTGCCGATCGTGCCGGAGCAGCCCGAGACGGCGGCGCGCGACGTGGTGCAGACTCTCACCGCGATCGTGCCGGAGGCACCGATCACGCTGTATGCGCCGCAGGCGGCGGTGCGCGCGTTCCAGGATACGGTCAACGAATTGCTGGCGCTCGATCAGCGCATCACGGTGCATGCCGACCATTGGCCGCGCTGGATCACGGGCGCCAACGGCGCCGGGCTCGATCTGGTGGCGGCGAGCGGCACCGGCACCGGGCAGGCCGTCAACTGGCGCGCCTGGCGCTGGCCGGCCGCGCTGGCGGCCACGGCCTTGCTGGTCAACATCATCGGCTTGAACATCGAATGGTGGCGCATGAAGCGCGAGGCGAATGCCTTGCGCGCGGCGATGACGCAGACTTACCGTGCGGCCTATCCGCGCGACACCATGATTGTCGACCCGCTTGCCCAGATGCGGCAAAAGATCGCGGCGGCCCGCCACGGCGCCGGCCAGGCGGCGCCGGACGACTTCACGGCGCTCGCCGCGAGTTTCGGCGAGGCATGGGAAAGCGTGGCGGGGCAGGGTTCGACCGGCATTGCCGCCATCGAATACCGCGACCGCAGCCTGTTCGTGCGCTTGAAACCCGAAGCGGGGATATCGGCCGACCAGCTCAAGCCGGCATTGGCATCACGCAATCTTTCGCTGGCGCAGTCCGCCGCCGGCACATGGCAGATCCGGAGCGCGAAATGAACGGCGTGAACGACATCAAGGCAAACATCTCGGCATTCTGGCTCGAACGCAATGCGCGCGAGCGCAACATGCTGGCCGCCGGCGCGGCCGCCGTCATATTGGCGCTCCTCTATTTGCTCTTCATCAATCCGGCGTTGAGCGGCCGTGCTCAACTTCAGAAGTCGCTGCCGCAATTGCGGCAGCAGGCGGCGGAAATGCAGATGCTGGCCCGGCAAGCGACCGAGTTGAATGCCGCCGCGACGACGCCCGCCGCTCCCGTCACGAAGGACGACATAGAGTCGAGCCTGGCGCGCCGCAGCCTCAAGCCGCAGAGCGTGCTGGTCAGTGGCGAGCTGGTCAAGCTATCGCTGCAATCGGTGTCGTTCGCGGCGGTCGCGAGCTGGCTCGACGAAATGCAGAAGACATCCCGTCTGGCGCTGACGGAAGGCACGATCGAAGCGCAATCCGGGATCGATACCGTGAATGCCACGTTGACGCTGCGGCAGCAGCGAAGTACTGAGTAAGGCGGAGGTCGGATGCGGCGCGCCGTGCTATGGTTGTCGGCTGCATTGCTCAGCATCGCGCTGACCATACTGGCGTTTTGCCCGGCTGCCTGGATGGCCGCCATCGTGGAACGGCAGACCGGCGGCCGCTTGACGTTGGGCGACGCGCAAGGCACTCTCTGGCGCGGCTCCGCTTTCATCGGCGGCGCGCCGAGCGGAAGCGATCCGGTGGCGCCGCTGCTGCCCGGACGATTCTCCTGGCGCCTGTCGCCGGCCGTGCTGCTCGGCAGCGTCGATCTCGATCTCGAGAATCCGGCGGCGCTGACGCAGGCGGTGAAGATCGCCGGCAACTGGTCGCATTGGCAGGTGAGCGGCTCGGCCATCCTGTTGCCGGCGGAACGTTTGTCGGCGCTCGGGGCGCCGCTCAACACGGTGCAGTTGTCGGGGCAGATGCGCCTGTCGTGGACGCCGCTGCAGATCACGCGGCAAGGGCAGCGCGTCGATGTGACCGGCGTGATGAACCTGCGGATGGACGACATCGCGTCGCGCCTGTCGCCGGTCAAGCCGCTCGGCGCCTACGACATGACGATGGAATGGCGCGGGCAGGAGGCGCGGCTGACGCTGAAAACCCTGAAAGGGCCGATGCTGTTGTCCGGCACGGGCGCGCTGAACAATGGACGTTTGCAGTTTTCTGGAAGGGCGGAAGCAGAAGCAGGGCAGGAAGAGCGGTTGGCGGTGCTGTTGAATTTGCTGGGGCAGCGCCGCAGAGAAGGTAACAAGAACATCATCGCGTTAGAGTTCAAATGACAAAACATTGCATAGCAAAGAAGCCGAAGGCAGCCTTTGGCTGGAGACGCTGGAGCGCAGCCGTCGCGTTATCGTGCACCATGGGCGCCGCCGGCGTGCCGCCGGCGCATGCCCAAGATCCGGCTGCGGGGGAAGCCACCCTCAATTTCGTCGGCGCCGACATCGAGTCGGTGATCAAGGCGATCGGCCATTACACCAACCGCACCTTCATCATCGATCCGCGCGTCAAGGGCACGATCAATCTGGTCTCCGAGAAACCGGTCGGCAAGGCGCAGGCATTCAATCTGCTGACTTCGGCGCTGCGCCTGCAAGGCTACGCCGTGGTGACGACCGACGGCTTCACCAAGGTGGTGCCGGAAGCGGATGCCAAGCTGCAGGCCGGGCCGATCCAGGCCGGCGGCGCGGGCGAGGTGCGCGGCGACCAGATCGCCACCCAGATCTTCCGCCTCAACTATGAATCGGCGCAGACCCTGGTCACCGTCCTGCGCCCGCTGATTTCGCCGAACAACACGATCAACGCCAATCCCGGCAACAATTCGCTGGTGGTCACCGATTACGCCGACAATCTCAAGCGGATCTCCAAGATCATCGCCGCGCTCGACGCGCCGGCGACCGGTGACCTGGACATCGTGCCGGTCAAGCATGCGATCGCGACCGATATCGCGACCATGGTGAACCGGCTGCTCGACCAGGGTGCGGCGGTGCCGGGCATCGATGCCGGCCGCGTCACGCTGCTGGCCGATACGCGCACCAATTCGGTCATCGTGCGCGCGCCGTCGCCGGCGCGCGCCAATCTCGCCAAGTCGCTGATCGCCAAGCTCGACCAGCCGACCGAGCGCGCCGGCAACGTGCACGTGGTCTACCTGCGCAATGCCGAGGCGATCAAGCTGGCGCAAACCCTGCGCGCCGTGGTTTCCGGCGACACATCTGCGCCGGCCGCGACGCCGACGAGTTCGCCGTCGCCCACGCCGGCGCCCAGCATGAACCAGCCGGGCGGCCAGCAATCCCTCGGCATGCAGCCGTCCTCGCCGGCGCAGCAACAGCAGACCAGCCTGCCGGCGGGCGGACCGGCCGGCTTCATCCAGGCCGACGCTGCCACCAATTCGCTGATCATCACCGCCAGCGAGCCGGTGTATCGCAATCTGCGGGCCGTGATCGACCAGCTCGACGCGCGCCGGGCGCAGGTGTATGTCGAATCGCTGATCGTGGAAGTCAGCTCGGACAAGGCCGCCGAATTCGGCATCCAGTGGGCCGGCCTGTCGGGCGATTCCGGCAGTTCCTATCGTGTCGGCACGCTGACCGGTTTCGGGACCGGTGGCAACAATCTCATCAACATCGCCGCCAGCACCCGCTCCGGCGCGACACCGGTGGTGCCGGGCAACGGCTTGAACCTCGGCATCTTCCGCCAGATCAACGGCCAGCTGACGCTGGGCGCCCTGGCGCGCGCCTTGGAGAGCGAAGGCAACGCGAACATCCTGTCGATGCCGAACCTGATCACGCTCGACAATGAAGAGGCGAAGATCATCGTCGGCCAGAACGTGCCGTTCGTGACAGGGCAGTTCACGACCAGTTCCTCCGGCGCCGCCGGCGCCAACCCGTTCCAGACCATCGAGCGCAAGGACGTCGGCCTGTCGCTGCGCGTGCGGCCGCAGGTGTCGGAGGGCGGTTCGGTCAAGATGGCGATCTACCAGGAAACTTCGAGCGTCCAGCCGACGTCCAATGCGGCGGACATCATCACCAACAAGCGCTCGATCGAGACCAACGTGCTGGTCGACGACGGCCAGATCATCGTGCTCGGCGGCTTGATCGACGACACCGTCAACGACAACAACGAGAAGGTGCCCGGCCTGGGCGACGTGCCCTTGTTCGGCACCCTGTTCAAGTATCAGAAGCACACGCGCGTCAAACGGAACTTGATGGTGTTTTTGCGGCCTACAGTCATCCGTACCAACGAGCAAAGCGTGAACCTGGCCAGCGACCGTTACAACTACATCCGCAATGCGGAAATCGCTGCCCAGCCGGCGCCGAACCTGATATTGCCGAACCTCGGCACGCCGGTGCTGCCGCCCTTGAAGGATGGCCGCATCTCCGAGGGCCCGCTGTACAACATGCGCAGCACGCAGCCGGCCAACGGCGCGGCGGCGCCGGTCCAGCAGCCGGTCCAGCAGCCCGCTACGCAACCGACCGATCCGAAGCAATGAACGCCATCGTCACCGAAGCCCGCCTCCTGCCGTACGCATTCGCGCGCGATTTCGCGCTGCTGGCGCGGCGCAGCGACGGCCCCGGCAACAGCGGGCCGCAGGCGGTCGAAATCTGGGTTTCCGACGCGACGCCGCCGACGGCGATCGCCGAGGTGAGCCGCCGCTTCGGCCGCATCAAGCTCAAGACGCTGCCGCGCGACGAACTCGAGGCGGCGATCTCGCAAGCCTATGCCGGTTCGGCCGGCGACGCGGCGCAAGTCGTCGATGAAGTCGAATCCGACCTCGACCTGGCCAAGTTGATGATGGACATGCCGGCCGTCGAGGACCTGCTGGAATCGGCCGACGACGCGCCCGTGATCCGCATGATCAACGCCTTGCTCACGCAGGCGTTGCGCGAGGAAGCGTCGGATATCCATATCGAACCGTACGAGCAGACCTCGGTCGTGCGCTTTCGCGTCGACGGCGCGCTGCGCGACATCGTGCGGCCGAAGAAGGCGATCCACGCATCGCTGATATCGCGCATCAAGATCATGGCCTCGCTCGACATCGCCGAAAAGCGCCTGCCGCAGGACGGCCGCATCACGCTGCGCGTCGGCGGCAAGCCGGTCGACGTGCGCGTCTCGACCCTGCCGACCGGCCATGGCGAACGCGCCGTGCTGCGCTTGCTGGACAAGGAAGCGGGGCGGCTCGATCTGCAGCATTTGGGCATGAGCGAAGATGTCATGAAGCAGTTCGATCAGCTGATCGCGCAGCCGCACGGCATCGTGCTGGTGACCGGCCCCACCGGCTCCGGCAAGACCACGACGCTGTATGCCGCGTTGTCGCGCCTCAATTCGCCGACCACCAACATCTTGACGGTCGAGGATCCGATCGAATACGAGCTGGCGGGCGTCGGCCAGACCCAGGTCAATGCCCGCATCGACATGACCTTCGCCAAGGCCTTGCGCGCCATCCTGCGCCAGGACCCGGACGTCATCATGATCGGCGAGATCCGCGACCTTGAGACGGCGCAGATCGCGGTGCAGGCGTCGCTGACCGGCCATCTGGTGCTGGCGACCCTGCATACCAATGACTCGGCGGCGGCGGTCACGCGCCTGCTGGACATGGGCATCGAACCCTTCCTGTTGTCGTCGTCGCTGCTTGGCGTCGTCGCGCAGCGACTGGTGCGCAAACTATGCGAGCATTGCAAGCGCCATGACGGCCACGAATGGCATGCGGTCGGCTGCGAGCACTGCGGCCACACCGGCTACCAGGGCCGCGTCGGCGTCTACGAGCTGCTGCTCACGACCGAGCAGATCCGCGAGCAGATCCACAACCAGGCATCGGAGGCGGAGATCCGCCACACCGCCTTGCACAACGGCATGAAGACGATGCGCGAGGATGGCGACCGCTGGATCGCCGGCGGCGTCACGACGCCGGCCGAAGTATTGCGCGTAACCAAGGATTAAGACGTGCCGGCATTTCGTTACGAAGCAGCCGACGCGCTCGGCAATACCAAGAAGGGCGTGCTCAATGCCGACAGCGCGCGCGCCGCGCGCTCCGATCTGCGCAACCAGGGGCTGGTGCCGATCGTCGTCGACGCCATCGCCGCGCAGGTGGACGAGGCCGGCAAGACGCGCCGGCGCGCGTTCGGCGACAAGCTGTCCACCGTCGAGCTGGCCTTGTTCACGCGCCAGTTGGCGAGCCTGCTGGAGGCCAGCCTGCCGCTGGAACAGGCGTTCACCGCCTTGCTCGAGCAAGCCGAGCGCACTTATGTACGCGACCTGGTCGCATCGATCCGTTCCGAGGTGATGGGCGGCTCCTCGCTGTCCGACGCGCTGTCCCGTCATCCGCGCGATTTCAACGACATCTACCGGGCGCTGGTGGCCTCCGGCGAACAGATCGGCCAGCTGGCGCGCGTGCTGTCGCGCCTGGCCGACTATATCGAGCGCCGCAATGCGCTGGTGCAAAAGGTGCGTCTCGCCTTCACCTATCCCGCCATCGTGACCGTGGTGGCGTTCGCGATCGTCATCTTCCTGCTGGCTTATGTCGTGCCGCAGATCGTGTCGGTGTTCGCCAATACCAAGCAGAAGCTGCCGCTCCTGACCGTGATCATGCTCGGCGTCTCCGATTTCGTGCGCAATTACGGCTGGATCGTATTCATCCTGGTTGTCGGAGCCTTGTTCGCGTGGCGCACGGCGTTGAAGAACCCTCGGATCAAGTATCGCTGGCACGCCTGGCTGCTGGACGCGCCCTTGTACGGCAAGTTCGAGCGCAGCCTGAACACGGCCCGCTTCGCCAGCACGCTCGCGATCACCACCGGATCCGGCGTGCCCATCCTGCGCGCCTTGCAGACCAGCCGCGACACGCTGTCGAACGTCGCGATGCGCGAGCAGGTCGAGGATGCGACCAACAGCGTACGCGAAGGCGTGGGCCTGGCGCGCGCCTTATCCGCGCATAAGCATTTTCCGCCGATGCTGGTCCACATGATCCGCGCCGGCGAAGTGACCGGCGAGTTGCCGGCCATGCTGGAGCGCGCATCGAATGCGCAGGAGCAGGACCTGGAGCGGCGCGCGCTGACCATCGCCGGCCTGCTGGAGCCGGCCCTGATCCTCGCCATGGGCGTCGTCGTGTTGCTGATCGTGCTTGCCGTCCTGATGCCGATCATCGAAATCAATCAACTGGTTCGTTAGAAGCCGGAAGGGCGAGGCGGGGAATTCGCGAAGCACCGCTTCGTGCCCGCGGAGCCGGACCGACCTGCAAGTCGGTCCGTGGAAGACAAGGAATGATATGAAACGTTTGCCGTTAGTTGCCAGCTTCATCCTGTTCATCGCGCTGTGCGTGTCGGGCGCCTACTGGGGCATGCAATTGTTCAAGCCGCAAGTGCGCCAGGTCGCCGCCCCGCCGCAGGCGGGGCCAGCCGCGCCGCCCATCGAAGCGGCGGCCGGCCTGTTCGGCGGCCGGCCGGTCGGCGCGGTCGTCGCCACCAATTTCCAGCTGAAAGGCGTGATCGCGGCAGGGCCGGACGGCATCGCGATTCTTTCTGCCGACGGCAAGCCGCCGCAGCCGGTGGGGGTCGACAAGGAAGCGGCGCCCGGCGTGACGGTCAAGGAAGTGCACAAGCAGTACGTGCTGCTCAATGAGGGCGGCGTGATCAAGCGCGTCGATTTGCCGGAAACCGCGCCGCCGGGAGAATTCGGCGGCAACATGGCACCTCCGGTGGCGGGAGCGGGGAACATGCCGCCGATGCAGGTGCCGCCGCCCATGCCGGCGCCGGTCATGAACTTCAACGCCGGCCAGCAACCGATGCAGCCGCCCAATCCGCAGGTCGAGCCGAACCAGCCGATGCAGCCGCCGGGGCAGCAGCCGTCAGAAGTGCCGTCCGGCATACCGGGCGGCGGACATCCGGGGCTGCGTCAGTAAGACTGGACGGGCCGCTTCAATCCTGATCGGTGCTTTTCAATATTTTCTTCAGCAAGCGTTCCTGCAATTGCCGCTGACCCGATGCGCTTTTCCCGTGCGGTCCAGCGACGCGCTGCTTGGCGGGCAGCGCGACCGGATTGCGCGGCTTCCCCGGCCGCTGCGAAGGCTCGACGCGGATCACGAGCTTCTGCCGTTTCGCGAGTTCCTTGTTTGCCATGACGGCGGCCTCCTTTGGCGGATGTATTCGGCAGGCTGTCAGAGGATATAGCGCGACAAATCGTCGTTGACGGCGAGCGCGCCGAGCTTGTCGTCGACATAGGCGGCATCGATCGTCAGCGTCTTGCCGGACATGTCGCTGGCCGAGAACGAGATTTCCTCGAGCAGCTTTTCCATCACCGTGTACAGGCGGCGCGCGCCGATGTTTTCGGTCTTCTCGTTGACCGAGAAGGCAATCTCGGCGAGGCGCTTGATGCCTTCCGGCGTGAAGTCGAGCTTGACCTCTTCCGTGCCGAGCAGCGCCTCATATTGCTTGGTGAGGCAGGCGTCGGTCGCGGTCAGGATGCGCTCGAAATCGGCGATCGACAGCGACTCGAGTTCGACGCGGATCGGGAAACGCCCCTGCAGCTCGGGAATCAGGTCGGACGGCTTGGCGAGATGGAAGGCGCCCGAGGCGATGAACAGGATATGGTCGGTCTTGATCATGCCGTACTTGGTGTTGACCGTCGTGCCTTCCACCAGCGGCAGCAGGTCGCGCTGCACGCCGGCGCGCGAGACGTCGGCGCCCCCGACTTCGGAACGCGTCGCGATCTTGTCGATTTCGTCGAGGAACACGATCCCGTTCTGCTCGACATTGGCGATCGCCTTCTGCTTCAGCTCGTCCTCGTTGATCATCTTGGCGGCTTCTTCCTCGACCAGGAGTTTCATGGCTTCCTTGATCTTGATCTTGCGCCGCTTCTTGCGGCCGCCGCCGATGCCGGCGAACATCGACTTGATCTGCTCCGTCATTTCCTCCATGCCGGGCGGCGCCATGATTTCCATGTGCGGGCCGGCCTCGGCCAGCTCGATCTCGATCTCCTTGTCGTCGAGCGCGCCTTCGCGCAGGCGCTTGCGGAAATTCTGGCGCGTCGTATTGCCCTGCTCGTCGCCGTTGGCGGTGGACGAGCCGAAGCCGAAATCGCGCGGCGGCGGCAGCAGGATGTCGAGCACGCGGTCTTCCGCCGCATCCTCGGCGCGGGCGCGCACCTTTTGCATTTCCTGCTCGCGCGTCTGCTTGATGCCGATGTCGATCAGGTCGCGGATGATGGTGTCGACGTCGCGGCCGACATAGCCGACCTCGGTGAACTTGGTCGCTTCGACCTTGATGAAGGGCGCATCGGCGAGCTTGGCGAGGCGGCGCGCGATCTCGGTCTTGCCGACGCCGGTCGGCCCGATCATCAGGATGTTCTTTGGCGTGATCTCGTGGCGCAGCGGGTCGGGGACCTGCTGGCGGCGCCAGCGGTTGCGCAATGCGATCGCGACCGCGCGTTTGGCGCGCGACTGGCCGACCACGTGCTTGTCGAGTTCGGAAACGATTTCCTGGGGTGTCATGTTCATGGTGTCTTATTCGAGCGTTTCGATGGTGTGCGACAGGTTCGTGTAGATGCACAATTCGCCGGCGATCGCGAGCGATTTCTTCACGATCTCGACCGGCGACAGGTCGGTGTTTTCATAGAGCGCCTTGGCGGCCGACTGTGCGAAGGCGCCGCCCGAGCCGATCGCGCCGATGCCTTGCTCCGGCTCCAGCACGTCGCCGTTGCCGGTGATGACCAGCGTGGTTTCGCGGTCGGCCACCAGCAGCATCGCTTCGAGCCGGCGCAGGATGCGGTCGGTGCGCCAATCCTTGGCCAGTTCGACCGAGGCGCGCATCAAATGGCCCTGGTGTTTTTCGAGCTTGCCTTCGAAACGTTCGATCAGCGTGAACGCATCGGCCGTTCCGCCGGCGAAACCCGCCAACACCTTGCCTTGGTAGAGCTTGCGCACCTTGCGGGCGGTACCTTTCATGACGACATTGCCGAGCGTGACCTGGCCGTCGCCGCCCAGGGCCACGACATTGCCGCGCCTGACCGAAAGAATGGTCGTACCGTGAAATTGTTCCATGTTTGCCTCTAGGGGATCTTGAGTCGTGAATATGGCGCAAGTGTACCCCTTGGCGGAGCAGCAATTGCCTTAGCCGAAGTTGGGGATGTTTGCCCCGATTGCAAGTGGCGCGCCGAACGGCGATTCAGACTCTGCGCGCTACGATGCGGACGAGATCGTTCAGGCCGATGACACGGAACAAGGCGGCGACGAGATGATTGACGTTATGCAGCTCGATTTGCGCGCCGCTGGCGGCCAACGGTGCCAGGCCGGTCAACAGATAACCGGCCGCCCCGAAATCGACGCGGATCAGCCGCGAGCAATCGATCACGGCCGGCTTGTGGCTTTCCGCGTAGGAGTGGATGGCGGCAATCAGGGGCGCGGTCTTGCCTTCGATGACGGTCGGCATCATGAATTGCTCGCCCTGTGCTTTCGGTTCGACGGTTTCTTCCGTTGCCGTCGTCACCTTGTTCTGCGGCGCGACGAAGGCCGGCGGCGAAACCTCGAAGGTCACGCAGTAGTCGATGCTGGTTTCCTCGAAATCCTTTTCGAGGTTAAGCAAGCGCAGTATTTCCAGCAACAATAGCCACGGCGCCTCGGTTTCGGCGCGCCGGCCAACCTGGATGATGGCACGGATCTTGTTCGCCAGTTCATGCGAACCGACCAGGATCAAATCGTTGCCCGACTTCTGTAGCCGCGTCAGCACATTAAGCAGGATGCCGCAACCGACCGGGTTGACTTCGGTGATGCGCGCGAACTCGAGGCGCAGCGCACGATGGTTGGCGGCCAGGCTCTGGACGCGCTCGAGCTGTTTCACGATCCCGCCGTCGAGCTTGCCCGAAAAATGCACGACCGGAGCGGCGCCGGCGGCTTGCCCGGCGCCTTGACGCTGTTCGGCGACATTGATCCAGGCCGGCGGCGAAGTCTCGAACTTGTTGGCGAAACCGATGGATAGTTGCTCGAATTCCTGGCGCCTTCCGGTGACCAGATACAGATCGAAGAGCATGTTCCAGACCGTCATGGCCGCATCGCCCAACTGGTTTTCCTCGATCGCCTGTTGCAGCATCTGCTCGGCGACTCCAGTTTGGCCGTTGGCGTAGAGAATGGCGGCCTCTTCGATGACGGGCACGGCTTCGGAAACCGACAAGGCGGCCGTTCCGGCATAGGTTTCGCTCAGCAGCAATTGCGTGGTGCTGCTGATCGTCGGACTGTCTAAATTTTCTGCGGCCGGCTTGGGCGGCTCCGCCGGGCCGGCTTTGGGCCGCTCGCCCGCCTCCGATTTGGCCGGTGCCGGGATGGTATTTTGCGGTTTTCCGATGATGGTTTGCGGCGCCGGGCCCGGGATGGTATTGCCGGTCGGCGCATACTTCATGAATTCGGAAGACATTTCCGATTCGATTGCATCGATCTTCAACGCGGTTGCCTGCCCGGCGACTTTGCGCTTGACGATCTGGGGAGAGGAGGCCCCCGCCGAGGAGGAGGCCGGCTTTGATTCAGGCCGGGTGCCTGTGCTGGAGGCAGGGGCAGTGGGGCCGCCACGCTTTTTGCGAGCAGCTTCCCGATCGGCCGATGATGCTTGCTGGCCGTCTTTCTTGCCAAAGAGCGAGAAAATCCCCACGTTGTCCCTGATTATGCGTTCGACCGCCGAATGCCAAATCGCAGCCGCCGAAAATTATAGTGCTACAAAGTATCACAAAAATGACCGAAAACCAGTCCCGCTTGCCACTGCGGTGATATTTTTTTGATAATTTTCAAGCGTGGCAAGGGGCGTCATCAATGTTGCCACATATCAATGCAGTTCGGGAATATATCGCCGCTGCTTCGCAACCGGCTTGATAAATCGCAAGCGGTCTGGAGGGGAGGAGTACGCGGTGGAGATGCCGAGCGGCGGCAGGGCAGTTTATCGATTCACACCCGCTTTGGCATCGCAAATAACGAAAGCGTGCGGCACGAATGCCGCACGCGGATGCATCGGAAAGTATCGAACAGCGGAACGGCTCAGTCGCCGTAAAGCTTTTGCTTCAGCTCGCGGCGCTGCTGGGCTTCCAGCGACAACGTGGCGGTCGGGCGTGCCAGCAGGCGGGGAATGCCGATCGGCTCGCCGGTTTCCTCGCACCAGCCATAATCGCCCGATTCGATCGCCGCCAACGATTGCTGCACCTTCTTGAGCAGCTTGCGTTCACGGTCGCGCGTGCGCAATTCGAGAGCGTGTTCTTCCTCGATGGTGGCGCGATCGGCCGGATCGGGAACCAGAACGGTCTCGCGCAAGTGCTCGGTGGTTTCGCCGGCATTCTTCAGCAACTCTTTTTCAAGCGCTTGCAGGCGTGCCTTGAAGAACGCCAGTTGGGCCTCGTTCATGTAATCCTTCTCGCTCATCTGGAGGATCTGCTCTTCGGTGAGCAGGGCGCCATCCTGAGGGGCGGCAGGAGTCGATTTCATTGTCTTGGTTGCCACTTCAGTTACCTTCGAAACTACGGGTTCTTGAATTTTATCCACGAAATCCCGGGTTGCCTTGCTGGCGCTCATAGGCGCCGCGGTTTTTGCCGCTGGGGAATCCGCCTTTGCAGGCGGCTCGCTTGCCCTGGGCGAGATTGCCGTGGATACCTTTGCTGCTGCAACGGGCATCGCTGCGGATGATGCTGTCGATGCCTTCGTCGATTTCCTTTCGGTTGCGCCGACCCTCTTTGCCGATTTGCCGGCGACGGCCTTGGCGGCGGCCGGTTTGCCGGTCGCCTTGGGCGCCCCCTTTGCCGCAGTCGTCTTGGCCGCCGGCTTCGTTGTGGTCCCGCCGGCGGTCTTCGCTGCGGCTTTCTTCGCTGCGGGAGCCGCGGCTTTCTTGACGCCGCCGGCCTTCGATGCGGATTTCAAGGCGCTCTTGATGCCTTGAGCGAGTTTCGCGGCCACTGCTTTCAAACCGGACTTTTCGGCTGGCTTGGCTTTGCTGGCCGGTGCGGCGGTAGTCTTCTTGGCGACGCTGGTTTTCTTGGCAGACTTGGTCACGCTCGCGTTCATAGCATTTCGTCCCAGATGAACCGCCTAACGTACGATTTGCACCGATTCACAGCCAGGCGCCGCAACTATCCGTGCATCGACGCCCGCCCCCCGAGGTTAAAACCAGTGTAGTTTATACCAAACATTGTTCCAGTCCGCGAATAAAAATGTCTTTTGGCAAATTCTTGCCGATGAATACCATTTTGCTGTTGCGCGTTTCTCCGTCGGTCCATTTGCCGCCGATATCCGTGCCCATGATTTGATGCACGCCCTGGAAAATCACCTTGCGGTCGGCGCCCCGCATCCATAACACGCCTTTATAGCGCAGCATGCGCGGGCCGTAAACCTGTATTAGCCCCCCGAGAAATTCGTCGAGGCGCGCAGTGTCGAACGGCCGCTCGGCCTTGAAGACGAAGGCGGCGATCTCGTCGGAATGGTGGGCATGGTGATGATCGTGGCGATGGTCGTGCCCGTGGTCGTGGGCGCAATGCGCGCCGCACTCATGGTCCTGATCGTGGCCATGCTCTTCGGCGGCCAGGAAGTCCGGGTCGATTTCGAGCTTTTCGTTGAGGTTGAAGCCGCGCAGGTCGAGCACTTCATCGATCGGCGCGCGGCCGAAATCGGACTTGGCGATCGGCGCCCGCGGATTGATGCGCTTGATGCGCGCGCTCAGCGCTTCCAATTGTTCCGCGTCGACGAGGTCGGTTTTCGACAACAGGAGCTTGTCGGCGAACCCGATCTGGCGCTGCGCCTCTTCGTGCTCGTCGAGTTGCTGCATCGCATGGCGGGCATCGACCACGGTCACGATCGCATCGAGCAGGTAATGCGCCGCCACTTCATCGTCGACGAAAAAGGTCTGGGCGACCGGTCCCGGATTGGCCAGGCCGGTCGTCTCGATCACGACGCGGTCGAACTGCAATTCGCCGGCATCGCGCTTGCGGGCCAATGCGCCGAGCGCCACGATCAAGTCGCCGCGCACCGTGCAGCAGATGCAGCCGTTGTTCATCTCGACGATCTGCTCGTTGCTGTCCTGCACCAGGATTTCGTTGTCGATGTTTTCCTGGCCGAATTCGTTTTCGATCACGGCGATCCTGTGCCCATGCTGTTCCTGCAGGATGCGGTTGAGCAGCGTGGTCTTGCCGGCGCCCAGGAAGCCGGTGAGGATGGTGGTCGGAATCAATGCCATGGCGTTCGTGCTTGCTAGTGGAGTGTGCGGTGATATGGGGGCGATCCGTGGTTTTGCAAGGGAGCGGCGCCGATTCAGATCTTCTGCAGCAATAGGCCCTTGAGATATTCGCCTTCCGGGAAATTGGTTGTCATCGGATGATCGATGCCGGCCGAAAGGCGCTTGAGGATGCGCGCGTCGACGCCGGCATCGGTCGCCGCGCCGGCGATGATCTTCTGGAACAGGTCGGCCGAGATCGCGCCCGAGCAGGAATAGGTGAACAGCAGGCCGTTCTCGCGCAGCAGTTGCAGGCCGATCAGGTTGATATCCTTGTAAGCGCGCGCGGCGCGGTCGACCTGCTGCGGCGACGAAGCGAATTTCGGCGGATCGAGGATGATCAGATCGAAGGACCGGCCCTCGTCGCGGAAGGAGCGCAAGGCCTTGAACACGTCGGCGTCGCGCCACTCGGCCTTGCCGCCGTCGAAGCCGTTCAGCGCCATGTTGCGCTGCGCGACCGCCAGCGCCTCGCCCGAGGAGTCAATGGAAATCACGCTATTGGCGCCGCCCTTGAGCGCGGCCAGCGAAAAGCCGCCGGTATAGCAAAAACAGTTCAGCACGTCGCGGCCGGCGGCATGTTCCATCACCAGCCTGCGGTTGTCGCGCTGGTCGATGTAGAAACCGGTCTTGTGCCCGGTCTTGATGTCGACCGCATAGCGCACGCCGTTCTCCGTCACCGGCGTCTCGTCGCCCGGTTCGGCGCCGGCCAGCGTGCCGGTCACCAGCGGCAAGCCTTCGCGTTCGCGCACCGAGGCGTCGGAACGCTCGTAGACGTTCGGGCAGCCGGTCTCGGCGATCAAGGCCTGGACGATGGCGGCCTTCCACAGCTCGACGCCGGCCGACTGGAATTGGCAGACCAGGTGGCCGGTCGCGCCGGCGTACCAGTCGACCACCAGGCCGGGAAAACCGTCCGCCTCGCCGAAGATCAGGCGGATGGCGTCGGTGTCGCGCACATTGGCGGCGCGCCAAGCGAGGGCTTTCTTGATGCGCCGCTTGATCAGGGCGTGATCGATCGGTTCGTTCTCGTTGAAGGTCCAGACCCGGGCGCGGATCTGCGAATGCGGGCTGTAGGCGGCGCGCGCCAGGAATTGCCCGGTCGCGGAGCGTACCAGCGCGGTGGCGCCGGCCTTGGCCTTTTCTTCCGGTTTGCCGTCGATGCGTTCGATCGCCGTCGGGAAGATCCAGGGATGGCGGCGCAGCAGGCTCTTTTCCTTGCCGGCCTTGAGAGTGATGGTAAGCATGACTGGATGGGATCGGGAAAGGCCGCCGCAACGATCGATCGCCGCCGGCGGCCAGGGTTATTTCGGGTGCTTATTCCTGCCGCTTTTTCGCACGCGGATGGGCGGCATCATACACCTGCGCCAGCCGCTGGAAGTCGAGCGACGTGTAAACCTGCGTCGCGGCGATCGAGGCATGTCCCAGCATTTCCTGCACCGCGCGCAGGTCGCCCGAGGATTGCAGGACATGCGAGGCGAACGAATGGCGCAGCACGTGCGGATGCACATCGGCCGGAATGCCGACCGCCTGCGCATGCGCCTTCAGCCGCAGTTGGGCGACGCGCGGCGAGATGCGCGTGCCGCGTTCGCTCAGGAATAGCGGATGCGGATCGGCCTTCACCAGCGCCGCGCGCACCGCCAGCCAATCGTCCAAGGCGGCGAGCGCCGGCCCGCCGACCGGCACGCTGCGCATCTTGCCGCCCTTGCCGGTGACCGTCACCGTGCGCTCCTGGAGATTCACCCAGCCGAGCGAGACATGGCCGTCTTCCTTGGCGAAGCGAACGTCGAGTCCGGTCAGCTCCGATACCCGCAGGCCGCTCGAATACAGGAGCTCGAACATCGCCCGGTTGCAGGCTTGCAGCGTCGATTTCGCATCCTTGCCGGGGCTGGCCGCGGCGACGAGGCGGACCGCGTCGTCGGCCGACAAGGCCTTGGGCAGCGATTTGGCGCGCTTCGGCGCTTTCACGCCGTCGACCGGGTTGGCCTTCAATTCGACCTGCTCCGACAGCCATTCGAAGAAGCCGCGCCATGCCGAAAGGCGGCGCGCGATCGAGCGCGCGTCGAGTCCCTTGGCATGCAATTGGGCGGCGAACTTGCGGATATGGAAATGCGAGACCGCGGCAAATGCCGGCGCGCCCGGCAAGGCGTCGGTCAGGGCCAGCAATTCGCGCAAGTCGCGGCCGTAGTTGGTGATGGTGTGCGGCGACAGCTTGCGCTGGGTCTTCAGGCTATCGAGATAGCCGTCGATGTGCGCTTGCTTGTCGCCGAGGCTCATGCCGATATGCCCGGTCGAGCAGGCGGTCAATCGAGCAGGCAGCCGAGCGCCGCGCTCGCCGTCTCGCCGATCTGCGCGAGGAAGTCGGTCGCCATGTCGGCGGTGAAGCGTTGCGGATCGGGCGAGCCGAGCACCAGCAGGCCGAAGGCGTCGCCGCTCCCGTCGGCGCGCAGCGCCAGCATGGCGATCGACTGGATCGTGGCGGCTTCGTCCAGCCAGGAGGCTGCTTCGAAATCGTTGTTCTTGCCGCAGAACGGCGCGCGCAGGCTGTTCGTGAAGATGCGGCAATCCTCGGTCGCGCCCTGGGCGAACCAGGCATGGGAATATTCGGGCGCCACGTTCCACAGGCGCAGCGTCGCCTGCGGCACCGAAAAGATCGAGCGCAGTTCGCTGATCAGCGTGTGCGGCAGGTCGACGTCGTTGCGCGCCAGCAGCAACGCGCGCGTCCAGGCGTGGAACTTGCGCGTGATGAAGTCGTTGTCCTGGCCGATGCGCAGCAATTCGGCCATGCGCAGCTCCTGGATCTTCATCTTCTCGCGCAGCACTTCCATCTGGCGTTCCTGCAGCGACACCGTGCGGCCGACCACCGGGCTGGTCAGCTTGACGCGCGCAAGCAGTTCGGCATGCTCTTCGAAGAAATGCGGATGGTCGAGCAGGTACTGGGCGATGGAATCGGAATCCGGTTGGGGCGTCATGGCGGCTGTGAAAATGGCAATGGAAGCGGCAATCAATCGAGGGCGCGGCGCGCTCGGCGCGGGCAGGCGACGTATTCTACACCGCGTCCGGCACGGCGGATCGCCGCGGAAACCCGCCCGTCAAATCTCCATTTCGCCTTCGAACACGGTGACGGCCGGCCCGGTCAGGAATACCGGCGCGCCTTCGCCGGCCCAGGCGATCGACAATTCGCCGCCGCGCATATCGACGCGCACCGGCGAATCGAGCATGCCGCGCCGGATGCCGGCCACGGCCGCGGCGCAAGCGCCGGTGCCGCAAGCCAGCGTCTCGCCGGCGCCGCGCTCGAACACGCGCAGCTTGATATGGCGGCGGTTCACGATTTGCATGAAGCCGGCGTTGACGCGCTTCGGAAAGCGCGGATGATGTTCGATGACGGGACCATCGACCTGCACCGGCGCGGCATCGGCGTCTTGCACGATTTGCACGGCATGCGGATTGCCCATCGACAGCGCGGAAATCATGACGGTTTTGCCGCCGACATCGAGCGGCCACAGCGTGTCGCCGCCTTCCGGGCGCGCATCGAGGCCGACCGTGTCGAAGGGAACGCGCGCCGGATCGAAGATCGGGGCGCCCATGTCGACCGTGATGCGGCCGTCGTCTTCCATCCTGGGTTCGATCACGCCGGACATCGTTTCGACCTTGATCGCGCGCTTGTCGGTCAAGCCCTTGTCGCGCACGAATTTCACGAAAGCGCGCGAGCCGTTGCCGCATTGCTCGACCTCGCCGCCGTCGGCATTGAAGATGCGATAGCGGAAATCGATGCCGGGCGTTTGCGATCTTTCGACCACCAGCATCTGGTCGGCCCCGACGCCGAAGCGGCGATCGCCGAGCAGTTTCCATTGCTCGGGCGTGAAGTCGATTTGCTGGCTGATGGCATCGATGACGACGAAATCGTTGCCGGCGCCGTGCATTTTCGTGAATTTGAGCTTCATGATCCGGATTATAGCCGGGCCCGGCCTAGGCTTTCAGTACACGCCCGGCACGCCGGGCGGGCGCGTCTTGAAGCGCTTGTGCGCCCAGAAGTATTCGGCCGGCGCTTCGAGGATGCGTTCCTCGATGAAGGCATTCATGCGGCGCGTCGCTTCGACCATGTCGTCGCCGGGATAGTCTTCCCAGGCGGGGTAGAACTTCACTTTCCATCCCCGGTAGCCGGGCAGGAAGGTGGCGACGACCGGAACGATCTTGGCGCCGGTGGCCGCCGCAATGCGCGCCGGCGCGGTCAGGGTCGCGGCAGGGATGCCGAAGAACGGCACGAATTCGGCATCCTTGGCGCCGAAATCCATGTCCGGCAGCATGAAAAAGGGTAAACCCTCGCGCATCGCGCGGATGATCGGCTTGATGCCGTCGGCGCGCGGCACGATCTTCACCGGCCGGAAGCGCGAACGGCCTTTTTTCAGCGCCTCGTCGAACACCCGGTTCTGCTGGCGGGTATAGATCGAACAGAGGGAGCTCTCGAGCATCACGGCGACGCCTGCGACATCGAGGCAGACGAAGTGCGGGCACAGCAAGACCGTCGGGCCGGCGGCGATCGCCTCGAGCGGCACGCCCGGCTCCACCTCGAGCAGCCGCCGCAGGCGCGCTTCGGAAGCCCACCACAACACGCCGCGTTCGAGCATGCTGCGCGCATACAGTTGGAAGTGGCGGCGGGCGATGTCGCGCCGCTCGGCTTCGGAGCGATCCGGCAGGCACAGCCGCAGGTTGGTCAGCGCGATGCGGCGCCGCGATTTGACGGTGGCGAACAGCAGCGAGCCGATGGCTTCGCCGAGACGGCCCAATATCGGCAGCGGCAGCCAGTGCAGCAGCCACATCAGTCCGAGCAGCAGCCTCACGGCGCCGCTCCCGGCGCCGAGACGCCGGCCGGCGTCTTGTAGCGGTTATAGCTCCAGAAATACTGTTCCGGGCATTGCGCGATCAAGCGTTCCATCGCGCGATTGATCGCCGCCGCCTGCTGCTCCGGCGGGCCTTCGAGCATCTCGTCGAAACGCTGGAAGCGGACGGCGTAACCGCGGCCGCCCGGCAGGCGCGCGGCATAGGTGAGGACGATCGGCGCGCCGGTCATCTGGTGCAGTTTCGCCGGCAGCGTCATGGTGTACGCCGGGCGGCCGAAAAAATCGGCCCACACGCCTTCGCCTTGCTGCGGCACCTGGTCCGGCAGCAGGCCGATCACGCCGTTGTTCTTCAAGGCTTTCAGCAGCGTGCGCACGCCGGACAGGTTGGCGGGAGCGAGAAACAGGTTGTGGCGGGCCCGCGCGCCTTCGATCAGGGGCTTGAGCGCTTCCTTGCGCGGCGGGCGGTAGAGCGCGGTGATGGGGGTTCGGGTGGCGATCGCCTGCGCCGTGACTTCGAAGCAGCCGAGATGCGGCGTCAGGAAGATGACGCCGCGGCCGGCGTCGAGCAAGCCTTGCACGACGTCCCAATGCTCGATCGTCACGCTGCGCAGCACCCGCTCCTGGGGCGCGCACCAGATGAACGGCAGCTCGGCCACGTTCTTGCCGGCCTCGCCGACCGCCGGGCGCAGGCCGGCGCCGAAGCCGGCGCGGCCGATATTGTCTTTCATGCGTCGGCGATACGAGGGCGAGACCCAGTATACGAGCCAGCCGAGCCCCGTACCGCAGACGTGCAGCAAAGGCAATGGCAGTTTCGATAAGAGGCGGAAGAGTATGATCAGCATCAAGCGCGGGCAGGGGGTTTTGCCGATTTTCAGCAAGAGGCGTAAAATAGCACAAGTGTGCAGGGCGCAGTCCTTGCGGTATCATGTCTCAACCGCCGAGTTAATCAGACAACTTGCGAGGCGGTCTACAAATTTCGCTAAAGCGTCGCAGGCTCACTTGGCTGGCCGCGACACATGGGTCAACCGTTGTAAGAGGAGCTTGCGATGTCCAACGAATATCTCTTTACTTCCGAATCGGTCTCCGAAGGCCATCCCGACAAGGTCGCGGATCAGGTTTCCGACGCCATTCTCGACGCGATCCTGACGCAGGATCCGAAGGCGCGCGTCGCCGCCGAAACGCTGTGCAACACCGGTCTCGTGGTGCTGGCCGGCGAGATCACGACGACGGCCAACGTCGATTACATCAATGTCGCCCGCGACACCCTGAAGCGCATCGGCTACGACAACGCCGACTACGGCATCGACTACAAGAGCTGCGCCGTGCTGGTCGCCTACGACAAGCAGTCGCCCGACATCGCGCAAGGCGTCGATGAGGGCAAGGGCCTCGATCTCGACCAAGGCGCCGGCGACCAGGGCCTGATGTTCGGCTACGCCTGCGACGAGACGCCGGAACTGATGCCGGCCGCGATCTATTATTCGCACCGCATCGTCGAGCGCCAGTCGCAACTGCGCAAGGATGGCCGCCTGCCGTGGCTGCGTCCGGACGCGAAATCGCAGGTCACGCTCCGATACGTCGACGGCCGCCCGGTGGCGATCGATACCATCGTGCTGTCGACCCAGCACGCTCCCGAGGTCTCGCACAAGCAGATCGAGGAAGCCGCGATCGAAATGATCATCAAGCCGGTCGTGCCGGCCGAATGGCTGAAAAACACGCGCTACCTGATCAACCCGACCGGCCGCTTCGTCATCGGCGGTCCGCAGGGCGACTGCGGCCTGACCGGCCGCAAGATCATCGTCGATACCTACGGCGGCGCGGCGCCGCACGGCGGCGGCGCGTTTTCCGGCAAGGATCCGTCCAAGGTGGACCGTTCCGCCGCCTACGCCGGCCGTTATGTGGCGAAGAACATCGTCGCCGCGGGCTTGGCCAAGCGTTGCCAGATCCAGGTGTCGTATGCCATCGGCATCGCGAAGCCGACCTCGGTGATGGTCACCACCTTCGGCACCGGCAAGATCAGCGACCAGGCGCTGGCCGATCTCGTGCGCGAGCATTTCGACCTGCGCCCGAAGGGCATCATCCAGATGCTCGACCTGCTGCGCCCGGTCTACTCGAAAACCGCCGCTTACGGCCACTTCGGCCGGGAAGAGCCGGAATTCAGCTGGGAGCGCACCGACAAGGCACAGGTACTGCGCGCCTCCGCCGGACTGTAATGCGCCAGGGGAGGACGTGCGCGGCGGCGAGCGACGGCTTTGCCGTGAAGTCCGCGTCCGCCGCCTCCCCGATCATCCACGACCTTCTCGACTCGGTTCCGATAAGCGGCTAAAGTGCCGTCTTTAGCCGCTTATTTCGCTGGTCCCGATCGTGCAATTCTTCCAACGCGCCGTTCTTGCGCTCGGGCTTGCCGCCTGCGCGACAGCCCCCTCCTTCGCCAAGGCCCTCGATTCGTCCACGAACGCCGACTGGTGCAAGCGCCTGACCGGGCGCTTGTCCAGCGTGTCGATGGCCGCTTGCCAGAACAGTGGCTTGAAACCGACCGGCGCGCTGTCGCGCCAGGGCTTTCCGATCCTGATGCGCCAGGTGCCTGCGGCGAAGGGCGGCGATCCAGTCCGCATCCTGCTGTTGGGCGGCATTCACGGCGACGAGTTGACCGCGTCTTCCATCGTGTTCCAGTGGATGCAGTGGATGCATGGGCCGTTGGCCCAGGAATTCCAATGGCATATCGTTCCGGTGGTCAATCCCGACGGCTTGCTGGCGCCGAAGCCGCGCCGCGTCAACGCCAACGGCGTCGACTTGAACCGCAATTTCCCCACCCCGAACTGGCAGCACGAGGCGCCGCGCTATTGGGCCAAGGCAACCAGGAGCGATCCGCGCCGCTATCCGGGAGCATCCCCCTTGTCGGAGCCGGAAAGCAAATGGATTCATGACGAAATGGAGCGGTTTCGCCCCAACGTCATCATTTCGGTGCATGCCCCGTTCGGGGTGCTCGATTTCGACGGCCCGGCCAAGCCGCCGCATCGTTTCGGCCGCCTGATCTTCAATCGCGTCGGCGTCTATCCGGGATCTCTCGGCAATTACAGCGGCCTGCACAAGAATGTGCCGGTGATCACGATCGAATTGCCGAATGCGACCAAGATGCCGCCGGAAGCCGAGATGCGGCGCATCTGGCAGGACATGCTGGTGTGGATCCGGAACAACGTCAAACCGGGGCCGATGGTTGTCAATTCGCCGCTCCCGCGGACGGCGGAGAAGTCCGCGCCGACGCGGCTTGATGCCGTTTTTCAAACCGAGTGGCGGAAGCCGCCGCAAACTCGGCTATAATTTCCGTCTCCAAGGAGCGTTGCAGCGCGCAGGATCTCCGGATTTTCCGCGTCAGGCTTGGACCCCCGCGAGGCGATTATCTACAGCCTCGCATCGCAACGGCGCTCACGAACTTTTTTCTTAATTTTCAGAAAGGAGGGCGTGATGAGCGCCGTAATCTCGAAATCCGCATCCCAGGACTTTTTCGTTGCCGACCTGTCGCTGGCCGACTGGGGCCGCAAGGAAATCAAGATCGCCGAAACCGAAATGCCGGGCCTGATGGCGATCCGCGAGGAATTCGCCGCAGCGCAGCCGTTGAAGGGCGCGCGCATCACCGGTTCGCTGCACATGACGATCCAGACCGCCGTGCTGATCCAGACGCTGGAAGCGCTGGGCGCGAAAGTGCGCTGGGCCTCGTGCAACATCTACTCGACCCAGGACCATGCCGCCGCCGCGATCGCCGCCAACGGCACGCCGGTGTTCGCCTTCAAGGGCGAAAACCTCGACGAGTATTGGGATTTCACGCACCGCATCTTCGAATGGCCGAACGGCGAATATTCGAACATGATCCTCGACGACGGCGGCGACGCGACGCTGCTGCTGCATCTCGGCGCCCGCGCCGAGAAAGACGCGAGCGTCTTGAACAATCCCGATTCCGAGGAAGCCGTCTGCCTGTTCAACGCGATCAAGAAGAAGCTGGCTGTCGATCCGACCTGGTACTCGACCCGCCTGGCGCAGATCAAGGGCGTCACCGAAGAAACCACGACCGGCGTGCATCGCCTCTACCAGATGCATAAGGAAGGCAAGCTGGCCTTCCCGGCGATCAACGTCAACGACTCGGTCACGAAATCGAAGTTCGACAATCTCTACGGCTGCCGCGAATCGCTGGTCGACGGCATCAAGCGCGCGACCGACGTCATGGTGGCCGGCAAGGTCGCCGTCGTGTGCGGCTACGGCGACGTGGGCAAGGGCTCGGCGCAGGCGCTGCGCGCGCTGTCGGCGCAGGTCTGGGTCACCGAGATCGATCCGATCTGCGCGCTGCAGGCGGCGATGGAAGGCTATCGCGTCGTGACCATGGATTACGCCTGCGAACACGCCGACATCTTCGTGACCGCGACCGGCAACTACCATGTGATCACGCACGAGCACATGAAGAAGATGAAGGACCAGGCCATCGTCTGCAACATCGGCCACTTCGACAATGAAATCGAGGTCGCGGCGCTGCGCCAGTACAAGTGGGAAAACATCAAGCCGCAGGTCGACCACGTCATCTTCCCCGACGGCAAGCGCATCATCCTGCTGGCCGAGGGCCGCCTCGTGAATCTCGGCTGCGGCACCGGCCATCCGTCCTACGTCATGAGCTCGTCGTTCGCCAATCAGACGATCGCGCAGATCGAGCTGTACACGAACACGAAAGCCTATCCGGTCGGCGTCTACACGCTGCCGAAGCACCTCGACGAAAAGGTCGCGCGCCTGCAGCTGAAGAAGCTCAATGCCCAACTGACCGAGCTGACCGAAGAACAAGCGGCCTATATCGGCGTGAAGAAGGACGGCCCGTACAAGGCCGACCACTATCGCTATTGATCGCTTTGCTCCCTCTTCCGCGCATGCGGAAGAGGGAGCCGCCACGAGGAACGCACCATGCGCCTGCTGATAACCTGGCTGATCAACGCGGTCGCGCTGTTCGCGCTGCCTTACCTGATGGATTCGGTGCGGGTCGAGAGCTTCGTCGTCGCGCTGATCGCGGCGCTGATCCTCGGGTTGGTCAATACGCTGGTACGGCCGGTGCTGGTATTGCTGACGCTGCCGGTCACGTTCCTCACGCTCGGCTTGTTCATCTTCGTCATCAACGGCCTGATGTTCTGGATGGTGGCCAATTTCGTGCAGGGTTTCCAGGTCGCCGGCTTCTGGTCGGCGGTCGGCGGCGCGCTCCTCTACAGCATCATCTCGTGGGCCCTGTCCTCGCTCATTCTGGATAAGTAAATGTCTTCCTCGCAAAAAAACTTCAGCATCGAGTTCTTCCCGCCCAAGACGCCGGAAGGCGTGGAAAAGCTGCGCGCGGCGCGCGCCAGGCTCGCCGAATTGAAGCCGAAGTATTTTTCGGTCACCTTCGGCGCCGGCGGCTCGACGCAACAAGGCACGCGCGACACCGTGCTGGAAATCCGGAGCGAAGGGCACGATGCGGCTCCGCACATCTCCTGCATCGGCACATCGCGCGACACGGTGCGCGGCATTCTCGCCGACTACAAGGCGCACGGCGTCAAACGCCTGGTGGCCTTGCGCGGCGATCTGCCGAGCGGATTCGGCGCCGGCGTATCGAGCGAGTTCCGCTATGCCAACGAATTGATCGAATTCATCCGCGGCGAGACCGGCGATTGGTTTCACATCGAAGTCGCCGCCTATCCGGAAATGCACCCGCAGGCGAAGTCGCCGCAGGACGACCTGCAGAATTTCGCCCGCAAGGTGAAGGCCGGCGCGAATGCGGCGATCACGCAGTATTTCTACAATGCCGACGCTTATTTCCGCTTCGTCGACGAGGCGCACAGGATGGGCGTCGACATTCCCATCGTGGCCGGCATCATGCCGATCACGAATTATTCGCAACTCATGCGTTTCTCGGAAATGTGCGGCGCCGAGATTCCGCGCTGGGTCCGCCTGAAACTCGCCAGCTTCGGCGACGACACGGCGGCGATCCGCGCTTTCGGCCAGGATGTCGTGACCGCGTTGTGCGAGCGTTTGCTGGCGGGCGGCGCGCCCGGCTTCCATTTCTACACCTTGAACCAGGCGGCGGCGACGACCGCGATCTGGCAGCGGCTCGGATTGGGCGGCGGATCGGGCGCCTGATTCGCGCCAACCCTCCGCCCCGCTTCGCCGCCTTCGCTCTTCGCTGCGACGCCGGATCGGTATCGTCCGGCCGGCATTCCCCGCGCCGGGGCCGCTTCAGCGGCGAGCCCTCCGGTCGAAAAGCCAGGCCAGAAGGATCGCGACCAAGCCGGCCGCCGACAACACCGACACGCTGAACGGCGTCGCCGACCCATGTGCGCCGACGAGGTCGAGGATGGCTGCGTTCGGCGCTTGCGCGGAGATGTACATCGCGACCAGGAACAGCGCGAGAAACGTCCGCGCGCTGCGTGTTGCTCTACCCAACAGGTGGGCAACGGCGCTCAGGAAGAACAGTCCGCCGGCCAGCGCGAGAGCGCGGAGCGGCGCTTCCACCATCCAGCGCAGCAAGGCGGGCGCGGTCAGCAGGCAGCCGAGCAGAAGGGTGGATGCCGCTTGCGCCAGCGCATGCGCCGTCGCGCCGCCGGCGAGCGCGCCGCTCATGGATTCCAGGTCGGCCGCATGGTTGCGCACCGCGACGTCGCTGACGGCGATGCCCCAGAACACGACCGACATCATCACCACGCCGCCGAGAGCGGATGCCTGGGCGAGGAGTCCCGCCAGGCTAGCGACGGCCAGCGCGGCGATGAGCGACGGCTTGCTCATCAAGGTCAGGGCCAGGTCGGCTACGATCCCGCGCGCCGGCACGGGCAAACGCCCCGCCAATGCGAGCAGCGGCAAGGCGAGCCGCGCCAGCGGCCGCAGCACGCGATTGATGAGGTCGAGCGGCGAGCCGCGTTTCTTGCCATGCGCGGCCTTGACGCGATCCGGGGAAAAACGATGAAACAACAGCATCGCCGGCAGCAGCGGCACGGCGCCGAGCAGCGCGGAGGCGCAGCGGGTGGCGATCATGTCGGCGGTCCAGAAGCCGGATCCGATGATCGCGGGCGGAACGGCGGCGTTGAAGTCGGAGAGGCCGATGCTGATGTCGGGCGTGCCGAAGAGCTCGATCAACCTGGCGATGACGGTCGCCGCGCCGTTGAAGTCGATCAGGAGCAGCGGATTCCAGCCGCCGAACGGATGGTTGATGGTCGGCGCCATCGATGAGAATTGCGTCGCCCAGACGATGAAGTACAGCACGTCGCCGGCCTTGCCGACCAGCGGTCCGCAGGATTCGCACAAGACCGCCATGCCGGCCGCGAGCGAGATCGCCGGCAGCAGCATGAGCACGTAGGTTTGCAGATACGCCGACAGCTGGATCGGCGCTTCGCCGCGCAAGCCGTGCAGCACCAGCATGGTCGTCATGAATGCCGCGGCCAGCGCGCAGAGATACGCCATGCCGCCGAGCCAGCGCCCCAACAGCAGCGTGCCGTCGCCGACCGGCGTCGCGCCCAGCACGCCGCCGATGCCGCAGCGCAGATCCTCCGCGACGCGGCCGCGCACGAGGTAGAACCCGCCGAGCCCGAACAGCAGGTTCAACAGCACGGCGCTGCCGATCGACAGCGTCATGCTGTCGTAGAGCAGGCGCGCGCCGCCGGCGTGCATGAGCGTCATGCCGCCGCGCGGATCGGGAATCGCCAGCCAGGTCACGGCGATGACGGCCAGCATGGCGAACACGGTGCTCGCGCGCCGCATCCGCAACCGGACTTCATGCGCGGCCATGGCGCGCAATGCCGGCGCGTTCATGCGGCCTCCGGTCGCGTCGAGCGAGCCGCATGCTGGCGCGCCATCAACGCCTCCTCGAGACTGGGCTCGACCGCTTGCGCGTTGTCGCACGGCGGATGCGGATGCGCGATGCGGACCTGGATGCCGTGCGGCTGGCGCTGCGCATGCAAGACATGGACGCTGCCGTTGAGGGCGTCGTAGTGTTCGGCGGCGATCGTGGCCGACCAGATGCGGCCGCGCGCGTCGGCCAGCAGGCGTTCCGGCGTTTCGTAGGCGATCAGCCGGCCCTGGCGCATGATGGCCAGATGGTTCGCCATGTTCTCGATATCGGAGACGATATGGGTGGAGACGATCACCAGCTTGCGGAAGCCGATCTCCGCCAGCAGGTGGCGGAAGCGCAGCCGCTCCTCGGGATCGAGCCCGGCGGTCGGTTCGTCCACGATCAGGATGTCGGGATCGTTCAGCAGCGCTTGCGCGATGCCGAGCCGGCGCCGCATGCCGCCCGAGAAATTCGCGGCCGGACGATGCGCGTGATCATGCAGGTTGACGAGTTCCAGCAGATGCCGGATGCGGCGCGGGTCGCGCACGCCCTTGAGCGCGGCGAAGTATTGCAGGAATTCCAGCGCCGTCAGGTTGGCGTAGACGCCGAAATCCTGCGGCAGAAAGCCGAGGCGGCGCCGGATCGCCTCCGGCGTGCGCGCGATGTCCGCGCCGTCGAACAGGATGCGGCCGCGCGTCGGCTTGGTCAGCGTGGCGATCATTTGCATCAGCGTCGTCTTGCCGGCGCCGTTGTGTCCGATCAGGCCGATCACGCCGGCCGACAATCGCAATGAGACGTCGTCGACCGCCGTGGCGTTCTTGAAGGTTTTCGTGACGTTCTGCAGTTCCAGCATGGTCCCCTCCTTGTTGTTCGTTTGATAGGGAGTGTGGGCAAGCGCGGACCGGCCGGCCATCGGAATGCGATGGACGGTATTTTCGGCGGGATGAGCCGTCGATAGCGGGGACCATCAGGCGCCGATGCTGGCCGCTTCCGTGATGACCAGGTCGAGCACCGCATCGTGGGCGGCGCGTTCGAAGTCCGCCAGCGCGCACGAATAGGCGATGCCGACTGCGAACGGGCGCGGCGCGCCGGCCAGCGTGCGGTCGTAGAAGCCGCCGCCGTAACCGAGGCGCGCGCGCTCCCTGGAGTAGCCGACGCAGGGAATGAGCAGGGCTTGCGGCTGCACGACGCGCTGCGGCGGCGCCGGTATCGACACCCCCATCGCGTCCTTCACCACGGCGTTGCCCGGAGCCCATGCCGCGAACCGCAGCGGCGCGTCGTCGGCGACGACGACCGGCAAGGCCAATTGCACGCCGAGCCGGAACAATTCCTCATAGGCCGGGCGCAAATCGGGTTCGCCGCGGATCGGCCAATACACGCCGAGAACGTCGACCGGTCGCGCATGCCACCAGGCGAGCACCTGCTCGCCGATCGATGCGTCGTACTTGCGGCGCGCCTCCTTGGGCATTGCATTTCTGGCAGCGAGCAGTTCGGTGCGCAACGCGGCTTTGTCGGACATGATTCTTACGGTTCTTTTTGCGCGAACTATTGGAAGCCATCTGCTATCCTAGAAGCGGACCGTCGTTGACCGCGCCGCTGGCCGGGTGTTCGCTGGAGATCGGGTTGTCGTGATGTATTTTCTGAAAAAGTCTGCCGCTGCGCTCTCTGTCGCCGTCGCATTGTTCGCCGCCCCCGCGCCGTTCGCGCATGCGGGGAAACGCCTTGCGAATTTTATCAACGACGACGATGTTTTCGCCGCTCTGCGCGATTCCGCGCGCCGCGACGACGGCGCGAAGACGGTCGAACTGGCGGCGCGCCTTCCCAATTATGCCATTCCTTCCTACGTCGACTATTACCGCATCAAGCCGCGCCTGCGCACCGCCGGGCCGACCGAGATCCGGGAGTTCCTCAAGCGTTACGACGGCACAGCCATCGCCGACCGGCTGCGCAATGACTGGCTGCTCGAACTCGGGTACCGGCGCGATTGGGCGACGTTCGACGAGCAGTATCCGCGTTTCGTATTGAACGACGATCTGCAGGTCAAATGCTATGCGCTGATGTCGAAGGCGCTCAAGGGGCAGCTCGTGGCCGACGACGCGCGCGCGCTGCTGGTCTCGCCGAAGGATTATGGCGAAGCCTGCAATGCCTTGATCGCAACGCTGGCGCAAAGCGGCCAGTTCACGGACGACGATGTGTGGGCGCAAATGCGCCTGGCCGGCGAGCAGGGAGCGACTCCTGCCGCGCGCCGCCTGTCGGCCCTGACCGAGGCCCCCGAGAACGCGGTCGAAGGCGCGATCGAACGGCCGTCGTTCACGATCAAGAAGGGCATCGGCCGGGAGCGCGATACACGCGAGCTTTTCATCATCGCGCTCGGACGCACCGCCAAGAGCAATCCCGGGCAGGCGGCGCACATCCTGACGTCGTCGCTCGACAAGCTGACGCCGCGGGAACAGGCGTTGGCCTGGGGGCAGATCGCCCTGCAGGCTTCCTACAAGCTGGCCCCGGAAGCGTACCCCGAATACTGGAGCAAGACGGAGGGCGCCGCACTGTCGAATGAGGCTTATCAGTGGCGCGTGCGCATGGCCCTGCGCGCAGGTGATTGGATGAAAGTCAAGGCTTACATCGAAACGATGCCGCAGGCGCTGCGCGCCAATCCGACCTGGGTGTACTGGCTTGGGCGCGCGCTCAAGGCCGAAGGACGGCAGGACGAAGCGAACAGTCTGTTTGCCTCGATCGCCGACCAGGTGCACTTCTATGGGCAACTGGCGCAGGAAGAGCTCGGCCTGAAGATCATGGTGCCGGAGGCGGCCCAGCCGGTGACGCCGGCCGAGATCGCGCCGATCGCCGCCAATCCCGGCTTCAAGCGCGCATTGAAGTTCTTCGAGATGAACATGCGCCTGGAGGGCGTGCGCGAATGGAATTGGGAATTGCGCAAGCTGAACGAGCGCGAGCATCTGGCGGCCGCCGAACTGGCGCGCCAGAACAATCTGCTCGACCGCATGGTCAACACCTCCGACCGCACCCGTTCCGAATTCGACTTCACGCAGCGCTATCCGTCGCCGTTCCGCGATTTCATGGTGTCGACCACCAAGGCGCTCGGACTCGACATGGCCTGGGTCTACGGCCTGATCCGGCAAGAATCGCGTTTCGTCATGAATGCGCGCTCCCAGGTCGGCGCATCGGGCCTGATGCAGGTGATGCCGGCGACGGCGCATTTCGTGGCCCGCAAGATCGGAATGAGCGATTACCGCCCGCATAACGTCAACGATACCAACGTCAATATCCAGCTCGGCGCGAACTACCTGAACATGGTGCTCAAGGATCTCGACGGTTCGCAGGCGCTGGCGACGGCCGCCTACAATGCCGGCCCCGGCCGGCCGCGGGCCTGGCGTTCCACGCTGTCCAAGCCGGTCGAGGGCGCGATCTTCGCCGAAACGATCCCGTTTTCCGAGACGCGCGGTTACGTCAAGAATGTCTTGTCGAATGCGACTTACTACGCGGCCCTGTTCGAAGGCAAGCCGCAGTCGCTGAAGGAGCGGCTCGGCACCGTGGCGCCGAAAGGCTACCAGCCCTCCGATTTGCCCTGAATTTGAGATGCATCAAAATCCTCCTGCCATGCGGGAGGCTCTTGCGCTAGACTGAGATCGGCAGGTTCCCAGCCTGGGAGGCGCATATGAAATTCCGTTTCGTCCTGGTCCTCGGCGGCTCCGGCTTCATCGGCAGCCATCTCGTCGCCAAGCTCAACGACACCGGCCGGCGCGTCATCGTTGCGACGCGGCATTACGAGCATGCCAAGCACCTGGCTGTCTTTCCCGCCATCGACGACATCGTCGAAGCCGATATTCACGACGATGCCGCGCTGAACGAACTGATGATCGGCATGGATGCCGTCGTCAACCTGGTGGGCATCCTGCATGCGAAGCCCGGCCGGCCGGGGCAGGCCTATGGACCGCAATTCGCGCGCGTGCATGTCGAACTGCCGCGCCGCATCGCCATGACTTGCCGCGCTAACGGCGTACGCCGTTATCTGCACATGAGCGCTCTCGGCGCATCCCGCCAAGGGCCGTCGATGTATCAGCGTTCCAAGGCCGACGGCGAACGCGCGGCGACCGGCGATCGCTATCTCGAAGTCACGGTGTTCCGTCCTTCGGTCGTGTTCGGCGAGGAAGACCGTTTCCTCAATCTGTTCGCGCGCATGCAACGATTCCTGCCGTTCGTTCCGCTGGCCGGCGCGGAAACGAAGTTTCAACCGATCTATGTCCAGGACGTCGCCCAAGCCTTCGCGCACGCTCTCGACAACGACCATACGATAGGCCGCAGCTACGAACTTGCCGGTCCGAACGTTTATACCCTGCGCGAGTTGGTGCGACTGGCCGGACGCTATTCCGGTCATCCGCGGTCCGTCGTCGGCCTGCCCGATGCGCTGGCCCGGGCACAGGCTTGGCTGTTCGAGCGCTTGCCGGGGCAGCCTTTGCTGTCGCGCGACAATCTCGATTCGATGAAGATCGATAATGTCGCCTCCGGGCCGATTTCCCCCGATCTCGGCATCACGCCGACTCCGCTCGAAGCGGTCGCGCCCTTTTATCTGGCCGGACGCAGCCCGCATCATCGCTTCGGTTACGCATAGTTGATGGGCCGGCGGCGCAGGCGTTTGGCAAACCTGTCCAAAAGCACTATCCTCATTGCTCATGGCCGCTTCGTCCAGCGTGACGGCGGCACGATTCACTGGTATCCACCGGACAGGACATATGCAAACCACGGAAGTCGACCCGCAACTCTCGCAAGCCTTGCAACGCGCCCAAAAGAACGCTCTGACGCTCATCATCGGCAACAAGAATTATTCATCGTGGTCGATGCGCCCCTGGGTGGCCATGAAAGCCTTCGGCATCTCCTTCGAGGAAGTGCGCATCGCTTTGCGCCGCCCGGAAACTTCGACCAAGATCGTGCATTATTCGGCGGCCGGCCGCGTGCCGGTCCTGATCGACGGCGAGATCACGGTCTGGGATTCGCTTGCCATTTGCGAATATCTCGCGGAGCAGTTCCCGGAGAAGAACCTGTGGCCGCGCGACGTCGCGGCGCGTGCCATGGCGCGCTCGATCTGCGCCGAAATGCATTCGGGTTTTACCGGATTGCGTTCCGACATGTGGATGAATATCCGGGCCCGGTTTCCCGGCAAAGGCCGCACGATGGCGGCCCAGGCCGATATCGGCCGGATTTCGGAAATCTGGGAAACCTGCCTCTCGCGTTCCGGTCCCCGGGGATATCTGTTCGGCGATTTTTCGATCGCGGATGCCTATTTCTCCCCCGTGGTCATGCGCTTCCGGACCTATGGCGTATCGCTCGGGCCGGCGCTCGACGCCTACGCCGCCCGCGTCGCGGCCCATCCGGCCGTCGCCCGCTGGATCGCGGAGGCCGAAGCCGAAACCGAACGCGTCGCCGAACTCGACAGTTATCCCGACTCCTCCGATTCGCGCCAGTGAAATGCAGAGTTATATCGTCGGCGGCGCCGTCCGCGATCGTTTGCTCGGCTTGCCGGTGCAAGACCGCGACCATGTCGTCGTCGGCGCCACGCCGGAGCGGCTGATCGCCCTCGGCTATCTGCCGGTCGGCAAGGATTTCCCGGTGTTCCTGCATCCGCAAACCAAAGAGGAGTACGCGCTCGCGCGGACCGAGCGCAAGACGGCGCCCGGCTACAAGGGGTTCGTGTTCCATACGTCGCCCGACGTCACGCTCGAAGACGACCTCGTCCGGCGCGACCTCACCATCAATGCGATGGCGCAAACCGAGGACGGCAAGATCGTCGATCCGTTCGGCGGGCAGCGCGATCTGGCGGCACGGATATTCCGTCATGTGTCGGCGGCGTTCGCCGAGGATCCGGTCCGCATTCTTCGCGTGGCGCGCTTTGCGGCTCGCTTCGCCGATTTCACGGTCGCTCCCGAGACGAATGCCTTGATGCGCGACATGGTCGCGGCGGGCGAGGTCGACGCGCTGGTGCCGGAGCGGGTCTGGCAAGAATTGGCGCGCGGCTTGATGGAGGCGAAGCCGTCGCGCATGTTCGAGGTATTGCGCGATTGCGGCGCCCTGGCGCGCATCCTTCCGGAACTCGATGCATTGTGGGGCGTGCCGCAGCCGGAAAAGCATCATCCCGAAGTCGATACCGGCGTGCACGTGATGATGGTGATCGACTATGCCGCCGCGCAAGGCTATAGCCTGGAAGTCCGTTTCGCGGCGCTCACGCACGACCTTGGCAAGGGCTCGACGCCGCCGGCGGCATGGCCCAGCCACCACGGACATGAAGCCCGCGGCGTCGAACTGTTGGACGAAGTCTGCAAACGCTTGAAGATTCCGAACGATTGCCGCGATCTTGCGGTCATGACGGCGCGCGACCACGGAAACGTCGGGCGGGCGCTGGAGTTGCGGCCGACCACCATCGTCGCGCTGCTCGAGCGCTGCGATGCGTTCCGCAAGCCCCAACGTTTCATCGATCTGCTGCGGGCCGCCGAATGCGATCGCCGCGGCCGCACCGGTTTCGCCGACTGTCCGTTTCCGCAGGCGGCGCATCTCGCAGCCGCGCTGCGTGCAGCGCAAGCCGTCGATGCCGGCCGGATCGCCGCCGAAACCGCGCGCCGGCATCCGGGGCAACCGCAGCGGATCGCCGACGCCATTCGAGCGGCACGCATCGCCGCCGTCGGCGAGGCAGTCGCGCACGGGGAAAAAGAGAGCGACAATAAGTCAAGGGGGGATTGAAAATCGTGCAACTATTGGTCGTGCATTCCAGCAACGTTTCATGGAAAACTGGGGCTGGCATGGTCGATTTGCGTTAGTATTTCCCTTTGGTAAGAAAAAAGTGCGCATTCGCTGTCGCGCCAATAAGCAGAACGAATTTAACAACCGAGAGAGGCGTGCACATGGGCCTGAAAATGTCGCTCGTGCATAGGACCGTGGAAGAGGGGCGTTCCGATGCAACGTCGGACCCGGCGGTCGATATTGCCGATTTGCTGGTCGCTTATCTCGAGCAGATCGGCATCGAATACGTTTTCGGCGTCCCGGGCGGCGCCATCGAACCCCTCTATAACGCCTTGGCGCGCAGCGCGCGCCGCGGCGGCATCCGCCACATTCTCGCGCGTCACGAGGCTGGCGCGGCCTTCATGGCCGACGGCTATGCGCGCGAGACCGGCAAGATCGGCGTCTGTTGCGCGACTTCCGGTCCCGGCGCCACCAACCTCATCACCGGCGTGGCCTGCGCCTACGATAACGGGATTCCAATGCTCGTCATCACCGGCCAGCCGGCGTTGCCGGCCTTCGGCAAGCATCCCTTGCAGGAGTCGGCATGCACCGGCGTCAACGTGCTCGGCATGTTCCGCCACTGCACGCGCTACAACTCGCTGATCTCGCATCCGAAGCAGCTCGAACCGAAGCTGATCTCGGCCTTGCAGCGCGCCACGCGCGCGCCGCGCGGTCCGGTGCATCTGACCGTGCCGGTCGACGTGTTCCGCAGTCCGAGCATGCATCCGGAGCCGGCCTACGACTTGCGCAACCTGCTCGCGCCCTCTTCGCTGGTCGACGACGACGCGCTCGAAACGCTGCGCCAAATGCTCGCGCAGGCGAACAATGTCGTGCTGCTGATCGGCGGCTGGTGCGGCGAGGCGATCTCCACCATCCTGCAATTCGCCACTTTGCGCGGCGCGCCTTTCGTCACGACGCCGGACGGCAAGGGGCTCGTCAATCCGCACCATCCGCTGTTCCGCGGCGTGTTCGGCTTTGGCGGCCATGCCTCGGCCGACACCGTGCTGCGCGACGAGTCGGTCGACCTGATCCTTGCCATCGGCGCTTCCATGGGCGAGTGGAACAGCGGCGGCTGGAGCGAGAGCGTCTTGAACGAGCGCCTGGTCCATATCGACGAATCGGAGGAGCACCTGGCGCGCACGCCGATGGCGCGCCTGCACATCCGCGGCCGCATTCTCTCCATCTTCAACCGCCTGGTGGGCGACATGCACGATTCGCGGCAAAGCAATGCCTTCGACTATGAACGCTGGCGCAGCGCACGCGGCGGGGAGGAAGACGGCGACCGGATCGAAGCCATGCTGTCGGCGCCCGACAAGGCCACGAGCGACGCCGTGCCCATCACGCCGCAGCGCCTGATGCGCGAACTGAGCGCGATGTTCCCGGCCGGCACGCGCTTCCTGGCCGATACCGGCAACAGCGTGTCGTGGTCCACGCATTATTTGCATCCGAAGGACCGCCGCTTTTCCGAGCGCCGCTTGGGCGGCGGCCATCGCAAGCGCGGACCGGGCCGCCGCAGGAGCGACGGCGGCTGGCTGCGCGTGACGATGAATTTCGCGCCGATGGGTTGGGCCATCGGCGGCGCGATCGGCACCGCCGCCGCCAATCCCGACGTGCCGGTGGTCTGCATCACCGGCGACGGCAGCCTGCTGATGAACGGCCAGGAGATCTCGGTCGCGGTCGCGGAACGGCAGACCGTGATCTTCGTGGTCTTGAACGATCGCGCGCTCGGCATGGTCAAGCACGGCCAGCGCCTGGCCGGGGCGGAGCAGATCGGCTGCGACCTGCCGCCCACCGATTTCGCCGCCCTGGCTCGCGCATTGGGGGCCGATGGCTATACAATCCGAGCACCCGAGGATCTGGCCAAGCTCGACATGGACGCGATCTGCGCCCGCAAGGGGCCGACGCTGCTCGACGTGCTGGTCGATCCGGAAGAGGTGCCGCCGATGAATGTGCGGATGAGGGTGTTGGCGAATGCTCTATAAGGACGAACGATGGAAAGACTCAAAGGCAAGACCGCGCTGATTACCGGAGGATCGAGCGGCATCGGATTGGCGACCGCGAAATTGTTTCGGGACGAGGGCGCGCGCGTCGTTGTCACCGGCAGGGATCCCGAGCGCCTCGCGCAGGCGACCCGCGAACTCGGCGAAGGCGTCCTGGCCATCCGCAGCGAAGCCAACAAGCTGGACGATATCGCGTCCGTGATGGACGAGGTCAAAGCGCGGTTGGGCCGCCTGGACGTGCTGATCGTGAATGCCGGCATCGCGAAGGCGGCGCCGATCGACGCCATCTCGGAAGAGCAATTCGATGCCATCATGGAGACGAACTTCAAAGGAGCGTTCTTCACGATCCAAAAGGCGCTGCCGCTGTTCGGCGATTCCGGATCCATCGTCGTCACGACCTCCATCGCAAATCGTCTGGGTTCGCCGAATTTCAGCGTGTACGGCGCAAGCAAGGCCGCGCTGCGTTCGCTAGTAAAGTCGCTGGGCCTGGAACTCATCGGACGCGGCATTCGCGTCAACGGAGTCAGCCCGGGTCCGATCGAAACCCCGATCTACGACAACTTCGGCCTGCCGCAGGATATCGTTCCGGCGATCAAGAGCGATATCGCGCAAAAATCTCCCTCCAAGCGTTTCGGCACGCCGGACGAGATCGCCAAGGCAATTCTGTTTCTCGCATCCGACGATTCGGCATACATGGTCGGCGAGGAAGTCGTCATCGATGGCGGCATGAGCCTCTTGTAGGCGCAACGGCATAGGGGCAGACATGAGCAGCGATCCGAATCCGAATGCGATCCGCAGCAGCATTTGGCTCGAAGTCTCCGAGCCGGACAATCCATTCGCGGCCAAGGCGGCATATTGCGGCGGATACGACGTTTATGGCGAGATGCTCGGCGATGCCCGCTGGGTGGAAATGCTTTATCTGCTATTTCGCGGCGAAGCGCCGGACGCTTCTCAAGCGAATTTGCTGGAAGCCCTCGCGGTGGCGCTGGCCAATCCGGGCCCCCGCGACCCGTCGGTGCACGCCGCCATGTGCGGCGGCGTTTGCGGATCGACCGCCGCCTCCAGCCTGATGGCGGCGCTCGCGGTAGGCGCTGGCGGCTTGTCCGGCGGACGGGAAGTCTTTTTTGCGATGCGGGGATGGGCGCAATGCGGCACTGCTCTCGATTCCTGGCGAACGTGGTTCGATGGCCCCCATGTCCTTGCAGGCGACGTGTGGCCGGAGCCGGAGCATCCGCCTGGCTTCGATCCGTATGGCGTCACCACGTCGACTCCCGTCAAGCAGACGCTTGCCTGCCTGGCTCGGTTGAGCCCGGGGCCTCGCCTTCCATGGTTGCAGGCCAACCTGGCGGCGCTCGAATCGATGACGGAACGCCCGCTTGCCCTTTCCGGCGTGGCTGCGGCCGCGTTCTCCGATCTGGAATTCGCGCCGGAGCAGGGCGAGATGCTGCATTTGCTGTTGCGTTTGCCGGGTGCTGCGGCGCATGCGCTGGAACAAAAGCCGCTCGGATACAAGAAATTTCCTTTTGGTACGGTGGAACTGGAGCCCGGATCAAGTAAGGAGGAGGCATGACTGCGCACACGAAAGGGCCCGACCTCCTGCGGCACCATGCCGGTACATTGAAAAGCAGCATGGGCACGTTTTACGCAGGAAGCCACGTCATATTCCGGGGAGCTGACCTGCACGCCGACCTGAAAGACATGGATTGGGTCGAACTATATGTTTTCGGTATCACGGGCCGCCGCTTTTCCCCGCAGCAGCTGCGCGTCATGCATTCGATCTGGACATATACGAGCTATCCGGATGTGCGGTTGTGGAACAATCGCGTGACGGCGTTGGCTGCCAGCGCGCGCAGCACCGGCAACCTGGGAACGGCGGCGGCGCTTGCCGTATCCGAAGCCTCCATCTATGGGCGCGGCATCGACATGCGCGCTATCACCTTCCTGCTTGAAACGCGCGCGAAAGTCGAGGCGAATGGGGGCGCGGGGAACGGCGATCGGGCGGTTATCGAGGATTGCATCCGCAGCGAATTGAAGCAGAGGCGCAGCATCGCCGGCTTCGGAAGACCGATTCTCGACAAGGACGAGCGCAATCCCCACATGCTGGCGCTGCTGCGGACATTCGGGCTGGATCAGGGGCCGCACCTTCGACTTGCGTTCGCCATCGAAGAGGAGCTGGCAGTCGGCGGATGGCGCATGAAAATGAACTATGCCGGGTTAGCCGCAGCCATCGCCGCCGATTTCGGGTTATCGCCGCGTGAATACTACCTGTTTCTCTTTCCGGCTTTCCTCGCGGGAATGCAACCCTGCTTCGTCGAAGCGGCGGATCGGCCGGAAGGGACGCTGTACGCCGCAGCCTGCGCCGACATTCTGTACGATGGCCATCCGCCGCGCGCATGGGCGACGCGGCATGGCGGATAGGAGGTTGCTGTTGCGATCTTGAATGATGTAGGGTCCTGAAAATCGGGCTGCGAACAATCAAAAAAGGGGAGACCGGTGATGCGAGCGTTGCGATATCCAGTGCTGGGGGCGTTCTGTACTTTGATGTGGGCCGGCGGCGCCGCGGCGCAGACATCCGACGAGGATGAACTGGCTTTGGCGTACGGCGACAAATCGTCGGTCAGCATTGCGACCGGCAGCCAGCAAGCGATCGTTCGCGCCCCGGCGGTCGCATCCGTCATCACGGCTCAGGATATCGATGCCATGGGCGCGACGGATCTCGACCAGGTGCTGGAAAGCGTTCCCGGCCTCCACGTTTCCTATTCGAATCAAGCCTTCAATCCGCTATACGGCTTTCGCGGCATTGTCACCGGCTATAACGCTCAGGTGCTGATGCTGGTGAACGGCATTCCGATCACCAACGTCTTTACCGGAAATCGGAGCCAGATCTGGGGCGGCATGCCGCTGGAGAATGTCGCGCGTATCGAAGTCATTCGCGGCCCCGGATCGGCACTGTATGGCGCCGATGCTTTTTCCGGCGTGATCAACGTCATTACGAAGAATGCAAGGGACATCAACGGCACCGAGTACGGCATGCGCGCCGGCAGTTTCAAGACCCGCGACGGATGGGTGCAGTATGGCGGCACCCTGGGTGCGGTGGATGCGGCCTTCTATCTTCGTGCCGGCCACACCGACGGGCAGAGAGGAGTGATCGACAAGGATTTCCAATCCCTGCTCGATTCGTTGTTCGGGACGCGTGCTTCGCTCGCGCCCGGGCGGGTCAACGCGGTGAGAAATGCACTGGACGCTCGTGCCGATCTTTCTTACGACAACTGGCGTTTTCGGGCCGGCTACCAAAAAAGGGAAGTCGGGATCGGCGCCGGTCTTGCGGAGAGCCTTGATCCCACCAGTCGCGCCCCGGTTTCACGTCTGTATCTCGATCTCACCTATCGCAACACCAACTGGGCGCCGAATTGGGACATCGCTGGCGTCATCGGTTACTTCGACGTCAAGGAACGCCCGGGCGATCCGCCGTACATGCTGTTTCCGGCCGGGGCGTTCGGAGGCGCTTTTCCCAATGGCGCCATCGGCAATCCCGGACACTCGGAGCGCCATTCCCATGGCAATCTCTCCGCTTTTTATACCGGTTTTACCAATCATCGGATGCGAATCGGCATCGGGTTCCGGGTAGAGGATCTGTACGAAACCAAGGAGTCGAAGAATTTCAATTTCGTGTCCATCCCAGGCGTAGGACCGGTCTTCATGCCGCTGCCAAGCGTGGTGGATGCAAGCAATGATCCTGCCCTTGTTTTCATGCGTCCGCACAAACGCCACCTTGGCTATGTATACGCGCAAGACGAATGGAATATCGCAAAGGACTGGGCGCTCACGGCCGGCATCCGGCATGACCGCTATTCCGATTTCGGCGGCACCACCAATCCACGTCTCGCCTTGGTATGGGACGCCGCCTATAACGTCGTCATCAAGGCAATGCACGGGCGAGCATTCCGGGCGCCGAACTTCACCGAGCTCTACAGCATCAACAATCCGGTCACGATCGGAAACGCGAATCTGAGGCCCGAGACGATTACCACCGACGAATTGGCCCTCTCATGGCAACCTTCGCAAAATCTGCAGACCAATCTGAGTTTCTTCAAGTACCGGATGGAGGACATCATCCGCTTTACGCCTAACGCCGATCCGACAACCGGGCAGACGGCGCAGAATGTCGGTACGCAGACCGGGCGCGGCCTCGAACTGGAGGTCAATTGGGATCCGACACGCAGTCTGCGCTTGACCGGCAATTTCTCGTTGCAGCATTCGACCGACGGCGCGACCGGCAAGGATGCCGGCCTTGCCCCGCAGCGCCGGCTATTCGCCCGTGCCGACTGGCGTTTCGCGCCGTTGTGGCAGTTCGGCTCCACGCTCAATCATGTGGCCGACCGCAAGCGGGAACCGAATGACACGCGGCCTCAAATAGCGGATTACTCAACGGTCGACCTGACACTAAAACGCGAGAAGTTTGCCGGAAATTGGGAATTTCGGGCAACGGTGTTGAACCTGTTCAATCGCGATGCGAGGGAACCGACGTTTGCGCCGGGCAATATTCCCAACGACTTGCCGTTGCCGCGACGTTCGTTCTATCTGGAATTCCAGCATAAGCTTTAGTCTTATCCCGTTGCTCCCTCGGAGCAGCATTCCCGCCGCACAAAGCGTTTCCTGGATTTGACAGGAAACGCTTTGTTTCGTCGGCCGCCCGGTCTTTTCCCTTCCTTTGTACGATGATCTTCGGATCCACGATGTGTTAAATATTGTCAAATACATAGTTTCCGCATGGAAACTGGATATCATGCCCTTGCTGTTTCCGTAGTGCAATCAAGCCAAGCTTGGAAAAACAAATCTTTTGATTGAATTGCAAAGGAGCATTCATGCGTCTAAACAAATGGGGGGCTGTAGCGGCAAGTCTGTTGTGTTTCCAAACCGCGCTCGCCGCGGACAAGGCATCGCAATTGCCGCTGCTGGTGATTGGCGCATCCTATTCCGAAGGCAAGACGCCGTTCAACAACGGCGTCGCGCCGCTCGGCGGCATCGCCGTCGGCTTCGGGCGCTATCTGAGCCTGGGCGAGGCGCTGGCCCGCAATGATGAGTTGCCGGGATTCGTCATCAATGAAGGTCAGGCCGGAGCCGGCACGTTCGCCCGGCCCTACTGCGCTCCGGGTGCGGCGAGTTGCGGCCCGGCCGCCTGGGACAGTTATCAGACGCAATTCCAGAAAGCCTTGTCCCGCGTGGCGCTGCCGCCGAGCTTCGCTCAATACAATGCGAAGTACGTCGTCGTCACGATCGCCAACGATTGCTTGCATGCCGACGCTTTCGGCATTCCACAGTCGCAATCCCAACCTTGCACCTACGCACAGATGAACGCCACCGTCGATCGCCTGGTCGCCCTCGGCAATTCGGCATTGGCAAAAGGGATCACGCCGATCTTCGACGTCTACCCGCGCTATGAAAGCCTCGACTTGCCGCTGTTCCGCTCGCTGTTCGGATTGCAATGGGTGATCGGCGCGCAAGACTACAATACCTTGCGCAACCTGGCGCAAAGCCGGCTCAAGTCCGAGCTGCCGGGGGCGCTGGTGCTGGACATCTGGAAAGACTTCACCCACATCGGCGACGGCATCCATCCCGACTACAATACGGCGCGCAATGCGGCGCGCATCATCGCCAGAAAACTGAAAGAGCTCGATTCCGGAACGCGCTGACGCAGCCCGCGATTCCAGCCGGTAGAGAAAGCCGCCACTCTCGTGGCGGCTTTTTTCATTCCAACCCGGAGGCAGGAGAGATCTCCGCCGGCGTCGGAGAGGGAATGTCCACAACTTCAGACATTTCCGATACCATGTGGCAACATGCAGCGACCGGGCGGCGCGTGGCGCCGCCGTCGTGGAGGAAAGAATGACAATGAGGGCCAAGCCGGCGCATGCCGCCTGGCGAGGGGGATTGGGATGGATATTCGCAGTGGTAAGTGTGCTCGCGCACGCCAGCCAGGAATCCTTGCGCCCACCCGCTGCCGAGGCCAACGAACGCTACCGTGCGGTCGTCAATCGCTTGGAGCGCATGGATACGGGCGGCGGCATGCGCGTCATCCGATACGACCTGAGCGCGCTGGTCGAACTCGACGAGAAGATCAAGCAAAAGGATATCCAGGCGATCGTCGGCAAGGGATCGATCGCGGTGCTGTACCCGGATCTCGGCGAGCCCTACCGCAGCATCTTCGCGAAAATCATCGAAGGCATCGAGGAAAAGGCGCGCGTGCCGGTGCGCAATTATCCGATCGGCAGCAATGCCGACGTCAACGAATTGAATGCGCAGCTCAAGCGCAACGGCACCAAGGTGGTCATCGCCCTGGGCCGCCAAGGATTGAAGACCGCGACCGGCCTCGACCGTGATTTTCCAGTGGTCGTGGGCGGCGTCGTATCGGTGCCGGAACCGCACAACCGCGACTTGACCGGGGTCAGCCTGACGCCCGATCCCGCCCTCTTGTTCGCGCGCCTGAAGAACCTGATGCCGAACGTCAGGCGCGTCATCGTCGTCTACGATCCGCAACACAACGACTGGCTGATCAAGCTGGCGCGCGACGCGGCCAGGGCGCAGGGGCTCGAGTTGCAAACCCACGAGGCGCGCGACCTGGCCTCCGCCGCGCGCATCTACGAATCCGCCTTTTCCAACGCGGACAGCCGCCGCGACGCCGTCTGGCTGCCGCAGGATTCGACCACGGTCGACGAAGGCACGATTCTGCCGCTGGTGTTGAAAGAATCCTGGAATCGCGGCGTGCCCGTATTTTCCAGCAGTTATTTGCACGTGAAGAAAGGAGCGCTGTTCGCGCTATACCCGAACAACCTCGAGCTCGGCCGCACGCTGGCCAGTTCCGCGCTCAACGTGCTGGCCGGCGATCCCGGCAAGCGCGGCGTCCTGCCGTTGCGGGAAGTGCATACCGCGGTCAACCTGCGCACCGCCAGTCATATCGGCCTGAACATCGGCTACCAGCAGCAGCGCTCGTTCGATTCGGTCTTTCCGGAGCCGTAACGCCAATCGACCACCAAGAAAACCAACAACGCCTTCACTGAACGCCTAGCCATGTTCCGACAGTATCTGCGCCGCACCGGATTCCGCCATCAACTGACCGTCGTCGTCAGCGCCGCCATTCTCGTGCTCGCGTTGTTCTCCTCCCTGATGAACTCATGGGAAGCGAGCCGCCGCGTCGAGCACTATCTGGTCGAGCAGGGTCAGCATATCGCCGACAATCTCGCGCGCCAGAGCAAGCTTGCGGTGCTGTACCAGTCCGCCGAGAACGCGCGCGAGGGCGTATCCACCACGCTCGCCTTTCCCGACGTGCTGCATGTCGAAATCACCGATGCCGACCGCCAGATGTTGGTCTCGCTCGACAAACCGGGCATCAAGCGCGACCCGAAGGCGGCGCCCCAGGCGCGCCGGCCGGTGGAACGGGCGACGCTGGAATCCGAGACCGACGATGAATGGCATTTCGCCGCGCCGATCTACAGCAGCCAGGCGGACGAGGCCTCGCCGTTCGACGTCAAGGAGAGCAAGCCCCAATTGCTCGGCTATGTCTACGTCGTGCTCGGCAAGGATACACTGCACCGGCTCGTATTGTGGCTGTTCATCGGCAATCTCGCGATCACCTTCTCGTTCGCGATCGCGCTGCTCGGCCTCGTGCGGCTGCTGACGCGCCGCCTGACGCGTCCGTTGAGCGAACTGTCGAGCCTGATGGGCCGCGCCGAAGCGGGCGAATCCGGATTGCGCGCGAAAGCGGACGGCCCGCGCGATATCATCGAAATGGCCCATGCGTTCAACAAAATGATGGGCGTGCTCGAGCAGCGCGAAGCGGAATTGAAAGCGTCGCGCGACGAAGCCCTGCGCACGGCGCTGATGAAGGCGCAGTTCGCGGCCATGGTCAGTCACGAAGTGCGCACTCCGCTGAACGGCGTGGTCGGCATGCTGGATCTGCTCAAGGAAATGCGTCTTACCAAGCAGCAGCAGGAGTGCGTCGACATCGCCTGGAACTCCTCGCACCAACTGATCGAGCTGATCAACGACATCCTCGATTTCTCGAAAATGGAGGCGGGCAAGCTGCAGCTCGACGAAGTGGATTTCGATCTGCGCAAGCTGGCCGAGGAAGTGATCGAACTGCTCGGCAAGCAGGCGCAGCAGAAGGGCCTC
>DASPLX010000062.1:0-4722 GCA_035627375.1 Paucimonas sp.
TGTCGTGGCCGAGGAGGCGATCCCGGCCTTGCGTGCCGGCTTGCTGCAATCGCTGCCCGATTACATGGTGCCGGCGCATTTCGTGTTCCTCGACAGGCTGCCGCTGTCGCCCAACGGCAAGGTCGATCGCAAGGCCTTGCCCGCGCCGGACATGACGCGCAGCGAGATCGGCTATGTCGCTCCGCGCCACCCGGTCGAGCACGCCCTGGCCGGCATCTGGGCCGAGGTGCTCAAGCTCGACCGCGTCGGCGTGCTCGACAATTTCTTCGAACTCGGCGGCGACTCGATGCGCAGCATCGTGATCCTGAGCAAGGCGCGCGAACACGGCATCACCCTGCAGCTGGAACATATCTTCAAGCACCAGACCATCGAGCGCATCGCCAACGCCCTGTCTCTCGATCCGGCCGAGGACACCGCCGAGCGCGACGTCGCGCTCATCTCCGATGCCGACCGCGCCTTGCTGCCGCCCGATATCGAAGACGCCTACGGCCTGTCGCGCCTGCAGCTGGGCATGCTGTTCCACAACCAGCTCACGCCCGAACTCGGCACCTACCACGATGTCGTCAGCCTGGAACTCCGGATCCGCGGCTGGGATGTCGAGCCGTTCAAGATCGCGCTGGACGCGCTGGTGCGCAAGCATCCGATCCTGCGCACCTCGTTCAGCCTGGACCAGTACAGCGTACCGATGCAATTGGTGCACAAGTCGGCCGAGGTTCCGCTCGCCGTCTTCGATCTGCGGGAATTCGACCGCCCGGCGCAGGATGCGATGATCGCGGACTGGATCGAGTCCGAGAAGCGGACCTCGTTCGATATCGCCAATCCGCCGCTGCTCAGGATCTTCATCCATCTGCGCGGCGACGACACGCTCCAATACAGCCTGAGCTTCCATCATGCGATCCTGGACGGCTGGAGCCTCGCCTCGCTCCAGACCGAACTGATCCAGGAAACCATGAAGCTGGCCGCGAGCGGAGCAAAGACGCTCACGCTGGCGCCGCTGGCCTCCACGTTCCGCCAGAACATCGCGGCGGAAATGCGGGCGCTGCAGTCCGAGAAGACCAAGGCGTTCTGGAACGCCTACCTGGAAGATCATTCGCTGTCCGAGCTGCCGCTGCTGGTGCAAGACCATGAGCAATCCGCCGGCAATACGATCGCCATCGACGTACCGGCGGAACTGCAGCAGCAATTGCCGGCCCTGGCCAACGCGCTGCACGTTCCGCTGCGCACGGTGTTGCTGACCGCGCATCTGCGCGTCATGTCGATGTTGTCCGGCAAGGACGATGTCGTCACCGGCATGGTGTCGCATACCCGCGTCGACCGCGAAGACGGCGAGAAAGTCCTGGGCCTGTTCCTGAATACGCTGCCGTTCCGCCAGAAGCTGGGAAGCGGCAGCTGGGCCGACGCGATCCGCGCGACGTTCCGCAACGAACTGGCGATCATGCCGCACCGCGCCTATCCGTATTCGCAGCTGTTCCTCGACAACAACCGGGTTCCGCTCTACGAAACCGCGTTCAACTACATCAATTTCCACGTCTACGACAGCCTGAGAAACGTCGCCTCCGGCGACGGGGCGTTCGAGCTGCTCGGCGGCAGCCTGTTCGAAGCGACCAACTTCGCGCTGTCCCTGAACGCCTCCAACCACGGCGGCACGCTGCGCCTCGATCTCATCTTCGACCGCCGCCGGCTGTCGGCTTCGCAAGTGCGCGGGATCGGCGCCTATTACGTGGCGGTCCTGCAAGCCATGGCAGCGCATCCGGATGCGCATCAGGAAGCGCGGGATTACCTTTCCGAACTCGAGCGCCGGACCATCCTGCACGCATGGAACGCGACGCAGCGCGACTATCCGCGCGAGACGACGATCCATGCGCTGTTCGAGGCGCAAGCCGCCCGAACGCCGGACGATACCGCCCTCGTCTTCGAGAGCGAGGAACTCAGCTACGCGCAACTGAACGCCCGCGCCAATCGCGTGGCCCATCATCTGCGCTCCTTGGGCGTGGGCCCGGACGTGCCGGTCGGCATCTGCGTCGAACGCTCCGTCGACATGGTGGTCGGCGTGCTCGGCATCCTCAAGGCCGGCGGCGCTTACATTCCGCTCGACCCGTCTTATCCGCAGGACCGCATCGACTACATGCTGGACGACGCCAAGCCGGCCGTGCTGCTCGCGCAGCGGCATCTGCTCGAGCTGATGCCGGCCGACCGCATCCCGGTCTTCTGCATCGACGACGCGGCGGCGCTGCTCGACGACTGCTCCGCCGAAAACCCGGCTGAGCTGTGCCGCCCGGCCAACCTGGCCTATGTGATCTATACCTCCGGCTCCACCGGCCGTCCGAAAGGCGTCGGCGCCTCGCATCAAGGCTTGTGCAACATGACGACCGCGCAGGCGGCGCTGTTCGATCTCGGCGCCGGCCGGCGCGTCCTGCAATTCGCCTCCTTCAGTTTCGACGCCGCCACCTGGGAAATCTTCATGGCGCTGACGACCGGCTCCGCGCTGGTGGTGGCCCCGCGCGCGCGCCTGGCGCCGGGACCGGACTTGCTGCAGACGCTGGAAGCGCATCGGGTCAGCTGCGTTACGCTGCCGACCTCGGCCCTGGCGGTCATGCCGCCGCAGCCGCTGCCCGACCTGCGCCAGATCATCGTGGCCGGCGAGAAATGCCCGGATGCAACCGTCCGTCCCTGGATGGCGACGCAGCAGATCTTCAATGCCTACGGCCCGACCGAAACGACGGTGTGCGCCAGCGTCTATGCCTGCCGCGACACCGCGGCAGGCGATCCGCCGATCGGGCAACCGATCGCCAATACGCGGATCTACATCCTCGACGCCGCCCTGAATCCGGTGCCGGTCGGCGTGGCCGGCGAGCTGCACATCGGCGGCGAGGGCGTGGCGCGCGGTTACCTGAACCGTCCCGACCTGACCGCCGACAAGTTCATTCCCGATCCCTTCGGCGGCGTGCCCGGCAAGCGGATGTACAAGTCCGGCGACCTGGCCCGCTGGCTGCCGGACGGGAATATCGAATTCCTCGGCCGCATCGACCACCAAGTCAAGATCCGCGGCTTCCGCATCGAGCTCGGCGAGATCGAAGCGGCGCTCGCCGCCCTGCCGGCCGTGCGCGAAGTCGTGGTCATGGCGCGCGAGGACGTTCCCGGCGACAAGCGCGTGGTGGCCTACCTGGTCATGCGCCGGGAAAGCGAGGCCGGCGACGCCGCGCCCGCCGCCGTGCCGGCCGTTTCCGAACTGCGCGCGGCATTGCTGGAGTCGCTGCCGGACTACATGGTGCCGGCGCACTTCGTGTTCCTCGACGCTTTCCCGCTGACGCCCAACGGCAAGGTGGACCGCAAGGCCTTGCCGGCGCCCGACATGACGCGCAGCGAGGTCGACTACGTCGCGCCGCGCAATCCGATCGAACAAGCGCTGGCCGAGATCTGGGCCGAGGTGCTGCGTCTCGACCGCGTCGGCGTGCTCGATAATTTCTTCGAACTGGGCGGCCATTCGCTGCTGGCCACGCAAGTCGTGTCCAAGCTGCGCACTGCCTTCGCCGTCGATCTGCCGCTGCGCGTGCTGTTCGAGGCATCCACCGTCGAGACGCTGGCCGCTCGCATCGCGGCGGCCCGGCAAGAGCAGGACGGCGCGAGCACGCAGCCGATCGGTCCCACCGATCACACGGCGGCGCTGCCCTTGTCGTTCGCCCAGCAGCGGCTGTGGTTCCTCGACCAGTTCGAGGCCGGCAGCGCGTTCTACAACATCCCGGCCGCCATGCGACTGGCCGGCCGGCTCGACACGCCGGCGCTGGCCTTCAGCATCAACGAGATCGTGCGCCGCCATGAATCGCTGCGCACCACCTTCACGACGGTGGACGGCGCCCCGGTCCAGGTCATCACCCCGTCTCTCGCGCTCGAGCTGCCGGTCACCGACCTGAGTGACCTGCCGCATGCCGAGCGCGAGGCGCGCGCCCGATGGCTGGCCCAGGACGAAGCGCAGACGCCGTTCGACCTGCGCACCGGCCCGCTGCTGCGCGCCCGCCTGCTGCGCCTGCAGGAGAACGAGCACATCGTCCTGTTCACCATGCACCACATCGTCTCCGACGGTTGGTCCATGGGCGTGCTGGTGCGCGAGGTCGCCGCCCTCTACGCGGCCCACGTCCAGGGCTTGCCCTCGCCGCTGCCGCCGCTGACCATCCAGTACGCCGACTTCGCCCACTGGCAGCGCCAGTGGCTGGCCGGCGACACCCTGCAGAAACAGCTCGATTACTGGACCGACCAACTGGCCGGCGCGCCGACCCTGCTGGCCTTGCCGACCGACCGGCCGCGTCCGCCCGTCGCGTCGTACCGCGGCGCCACCCTGCCGTTCACGGTGCCGGCGGATATCGCCGCCAGGCTGCATGCCGTCACCAACCAGGCTCACGCAACGCTGTTCATGACCCTGGCCGCCGCCTTCAATGTCTTGCTGGCGCGCTATTCCGGCCAATCCGACATCGTGCTCGGCACCCCGATCGCCAACCGCAACCGCAGCGAGATCGAGTCCCTGATCGGCTTCTTCGTCAACACGCTGGTGCTGCGCACCCAGGTCGATCACGAGGCCTCGTTCGCCGACCTGCTGCAGCAGGTGCGCGCCACCGCCTTGGGCGCCTACGCGCACCAGGACGTGCCGTTCGAACAGCTGGTCGAGGCCTTGAAGCCGGAACGCCACCTGAGCCACTCGCCGCTGTTCCAGGTCATGCTGGCGCTGCA
>DASPLX010000063.1:0-42396 GCA_035627375.1 Paucimonas sp.
ACCCTCCGGGCAGTCCCGGAAACCGGCCGCCTGCCGTGTTGCGGCTCCTTGCCGTAGCACCGCTACGACGCGTCGCCGCGCCTTGCATTCGGCCGGTTTCCGGGGCTGCGTGCCCCCTGTTTGAGTTCATAACAGCCTCTAACAAGCTGTCATCGCTGTATTCCGGAGAAAGCCATGCCCCAATACCGTTCCCGCACCACCACCCACGGCCGCAACATGGCCGGCGCGCGCGCCCTGTGGCGCGCCACCGGCATGAAGGACGGCGATTTCGAGAAGCCGATCATCGCGGTCGTCAATTCCTTCACGCAATTCGTGCCGGGACACGTGCATCTGAAGGATCTCGGCCAGATGGTGGCGCGCGAGATCGAGGCGGCCGGCGGCGTGGCCAAGGAATTCAATACGATCGCGGTCGACGACGGCATCGCCATGGGCCATGGCGGCATGCTGTATTCGCTGCCTTCGCGCGAGCTGATCGCCGACTCGGTCGAATACATGGTCAATGCCCATTGCGCCGACGCGATGGTTTGCATCTCCAATTGCGACAAGATCACGCCGGGCATGCTGATGGCGGCGATGCGGCTGAACATTCCGGCGGTATTCGTCTCGGGCGGGCCGATGGAGGCGGGCAAGGTGATCGAGGCGCTGCACGGGGCGCAGGAAGGCCAGCAGAAGATCATCAAGGTCGACCTGATCGACGCCATGATCCAGGCCGGCGATCCGAAAGTGTCGGATGCCGAGGTCGCCAATATCGAGCGTTCCGCCTGCCCGACCTGCGGCTCGTGCTCGGGCATGTTCACCGCCAATTCGATGAATTGCCTGACCGAGGCGCTCGGCCTTTCGCTGCCGGGCAACGGCACGGTGGTGGCGACGCATGCCGATCGCAAGCAGCTGTTCCTGCGCGCCGGGCGCCTCGTGGTGGAATTGGCGAAGCGCTATTACGAGCAGGACGATGCCTCGGTGCTGCCGCGCAGTATCGCCACCAAGAAGGCGTTCGAGAACGCGATGGCGCTCGATGTGTCGATGGGCGGTTCGACCAATACGGTGCTGCACCTGCTTGCCGCCGCTCAAGAGGCTGGCGTCGATTTCACGATGGCCGACATCGATCGCATTTCGCGCCAGGTGCCCTGCCTATGCAAGGTGGCGCCGGCGACCCAGCAATACCACATCGAAGACGTGCATCGCGCCGGCGGCATCGTCGGCATTCTGGGCGAACTCGAACGCGCCGGATTGCTCGATACCAGCGTTGCGACCGTCCATAGCAAGACCCTTGGCGAGGCGATCGAGCGCCATGACATCCAACGCACGCGGGACGAATCGGTCTGGAGGTTTTTCAGCGCCGCGCCGGGCGGCGTGCCGACGCAATTGGCGTTCTCGCAGGACAAGCGTTTCGACAAGCTCGATACCGATCGCGCCGGCGGCTGCATCCGCGACCGTGAGCATGCTTATTCGCAGGACGGGGGGCTGGCGGTGTTGTACGGGAACATCGCGGAGAAGGGCTGCATCGTGAAGACCGCCGGCGTCGATGAGAGCATCCTGAAGTTCACCGGCCGCGCGCGCGTATTCGAGAGCCAGGATGATGCCGTCGGGGCGATCCTCGGCGACGTGGTGCAGCCGGGCGATGTCGTGATCATCCGCTATGAGGGGCCGAAGGGCGGACCCGGCATGCAGGAAATGCTGTATCCGACCTCGTATTTGAAATCGAAAGGACTGGGCAAGGTCTGCGCGCTGTTCACCGATGGCCGCTTCTCCGGCGGCTCATCCGGCCTCGTGATCGGCCATGCGTCGCCGGAAGCGGCGGAAGGCGGCGCGATTGGCCTGGTCGAGGACGGCGACACGATCGAGATCGATATCCCGGGACGGCGCATCCATCTGGCGGTCGGTGACGCCGAGCTGGCCGCGCGTCGCCGGGCGATGGAGGCCAAGGGCGGCCAGGCATGGAAACCGGCCGACCGGCAGCGCGTGGTATCGCAGGCCTTGCAGGCGTATGCGGCGCTGGCGACGTCCGCCGATCGGGGCGCCGTGCGCGACATCTCGCAACTGAAACGCTAGCGGCCCGGGTAAGGGCGATAAGGGCGGGACCTTCCCGCCCTTATTTTTTGTTGTCGAAGGTTTTCTGGACCCTTTCCTTGCGCGCCTTTTCGAGCGATTCGTGGGCCTTGCGCTTGTCCAGGCCCAGCAAGCGCTCGATGAACTCGAACCAGACGAAAGCGAGGGCCATCAAGCCGACGAGCCACCACCAGGAGAGATTGGCGAAAGGGCCGATCTCCAAGTAGCGTAGTGCCGCGAATGCAACAATGGCGAGAATGATGAGCATGATTTTCCATTTCCTCATGGAATCAGAATGCAACACATTGTAAGGCGAATCGTGCCGGTCAACGCAGTTCATCGTTGCGACGTTTAAGGGAGACAACGCCGCATGCTAGTGGATCGCTTGACAAGGAAATGCGCATCCCGTCGTCAAGTGGCCCGCTGGTCGGCAAAGCGCCGACGAAAAACAGTAAAATGCTGGCAGTTCTTACCTGGAGAGAAATCGATGAAACGTTCCCTGTTGGTGTTGTTTGCAGTCGGCGCCCTGGCATCCAATGCCGCTTTCGCGAATGCCGATCTGGCGAAGGCGAAAAACTGCATGACCTGCCATGCGGTCGCCAATAAAGTGGTCGGTCCGGCGTTCAAGGATGTGGCCGCCAAGTATGCCGGCGACAAAGGCGCCGATGCCAAGCTGGCCCAGAAGATCGTGAAGGGCGGCAGCGGTGCCTGGGGGGCCGTACCGATGCCGGCGAACCCGCAAGTCAGCGAGGCCGAAGCCGCGACGCTCGCGAAATGGATCCTGTCGCAGAAATAAGCGCGCCGCTCCCTACCAAAAACACCTGGCTCGAGCCGGGCGTTTTTTTGCGCCCGCTCGCGGAAAGGACGATCCGAAATCCGAAAAAAAACGCCCCGGTCTTGCGACCGGGGCGTTTCATTTTACGTTCGACTATTACTTGGTAACAGCCAGTTGAACGCGCTTGCCGCTCTTGTAGGTGTACAGGGTCAGCGTGCCTTCCTTGATGTCGCCCTTGGCATCGAACTCGATCTTGCCGGTCACGCCGTTACGCTTGATCTTGGCCAGGACCGGGAGATAAGCCTTCGGATCGGCCGACTTGGCTTGCACCATGGCGTCGACCATGGTCATGACCGCGTCGTAGACGTACGGAGCATAGATCTGGACGTCGACGCCGAACTTCTTCTTATAAGCAGCCCGGAAGTCGTCCATGCCCTTCTTCATGTTCTCTTCGACGCCGCCCGCTTCGGCGCACACGACTTGGCCATCGGCCATCGCGTCGCCAGCCAGCGTCGCCAGGGCTTCGGTACAGATACCGTCGCCGCCCATGAACTTGGCGTTGATGCCCAGTTGTTTCATCTGGCGCAGCATCGGGCCGGCAACGGCGTCCATGCCGCCGAAGAAGACGACGTCCGGATTCTTGGACTTGATCTTCGTCAGGATAGCGTTGAAGTCGGTTGCCTTGTCGTTGGTGAATTCGTGGGCGACGATTTCCACGCCTTGAGCCTTGCTCTTCGCGCCTTTTTCGAATTCATCGGCGACGCCTTGGCCGTAAGCGGTGCGGTCGTCGATGATCGCGACTTTCTTGGCCTTGTTGATCTGAACGGCGTAGCGGCCCAGGGTGCCGCCCAACTGGCCGTCGTTGGCGACGACGCGGAAGGCGGTCTTGAAGCCTTGCTGCGTGTACTTCGGATTGGTCGCGGACGGGGAGATTTGGGGGATGCCTGCGTCGTGGTAAATCTTCGATGCCGGGATCGTGGTGCCGGAGTTCAGGTGGCCGATGACGCCGTTGACTTTCGCGTCGACCAGTTTTTGTGCCGCAGCTGTGCCTTGTTTCGGATCTGCAGCGTCGTCTTCAGCGAGCAGTTCGAACTTGGCTTTCTTGCCGCCGATCATCACGCCCTTGGCGTTCAGCTCGTCGATCGCCATGCGGGCGCCGTTTTCGTTGTCCTTACCCAGGTGAGCGATCGCGCCGGAGATCGGGCCGACATGGCCGATCTTGACGACCAGTTGTTCCTGTGCCGAAGCAGCACCTGCCAGTGCAAATGCGATAGCGCCGGCCAACGGAATCATTTTTGTCTTGAACTGCATGGATGTCCTCCTAAGGATGTAAAAACGAGGTTACTGCAACACAAATTTCATTTCTATTCAGATTCCTGAACAGGCAGACGGTACAACAGAAAATTAGGTTAGCAAAGAATTTTTATGCGGTTTTTTTCCAGTTTCGACAACTTTTATACAGGTCAATTTTTCACCTTCGGCATCGGGAAGATAAGACTTTTTCGCTGCCGATTGAGTCCGATCAAATAGCTTTGCTTACGTATGTCGAGTACCTTTCGTAATCCATTGAATCGCGCTGGGCGGCTTGGCAACTCGATGAACGCAGGGAAACGGCGCCCAAGCGTCGACCGTTTTCCCTGCTTTGCTCGGCAGCCGGCGGCAATCCGAAAAAGCCTGCTGCGTTATCGATGAAACGTATTGATTTGCCTCAGCGATGACAAAAGTCGGGAATTTTTTGTGTATCTTTTTGTGAGTTCAAGCCCTGCCGAAGTTGTAGCCGCGCGACACTTTTTCGAATTTGAAGCTTTTGCTGCAGAGCGCAAAAAACACGTCGGCCCCATTCAAGAATGCGCGACGCCGGACCCGTGTTCAAAGAAACGGGAAATCGACCTCGGGACGGCGGCCGGCGATGATGTCGGCGATCGCCTGCCCGGAGCCGCATCCCATCGTCCAGCCGAGCGTGCCGTGACCGGTATTCAGGTAGAGGTTGGAAAAGCGGGTCTTGCCGACATACGGCACATTGGACGGCGTGAGCGGGCGCAGCCCGGTCCAGTATTGCGGTTCGGCGTAGTTGCAGGCGCCGGGGAACAATTCCTGCGTGCGGCGCGCGATCATGGCGCAGCGCGCCGGATTCAGTTCCCGCGTATAGCCGCTGAATTCGCAGGTGCCCGCCACGCGCAGGCGATCGCCGAGGCGCGAGATCACCAGCTTGTGGCCGTCGTCGGTCAGCGACACCCGGGGCGCGGCAGCGGCGTCGGTGACCGTGAAGGTTGCCGAATAGCCTTTGCCCGGATATATCAGCAAATCGATGCCGAGGGGTTTCAGCAGCGGCGTCGAGAAGCTGCCGGCGGCGACCACGAACGCGTTGGCGTCGAGCATTCGATGGCGGCCTTCCGCGTCGATGATCTCGAGGCCGGAAATGCGCGCGGCATCGCCGGTTCCGGTCGCCGCGAAACGGGTCGCCGTGCAATTGAAGCGGAACGCGACGCCGGCCTGCGACGCCCGCGCCGCGAGGCCGTGCGTGAATTTGTAAACGTCGCCCGATTCATCGGTCGGCGTGTAATCGCCGCCGACGATCCGGCTCCGCAGATGCGCCAGCGCCGGCTCGATACGGACGACTTCGTCGGCATCGACGGTCGCGCGGGGACAGCCGAAATCGCGCATCAGGCTTGCCGCCTTCGCGGCATGCTCGAATTCGCGCGCATCGGTGTAGAAATGCAGGATGCCGCGGGCCTCGCGATCGTATTCGAGTCCGGTTTCCGCGCGCATGGTTTGCAGCACGCGGCGGCTGTAGTCGGCCAGCGCGTAGATGCGGCGCATGTTGGCGGCGGTGCGCGCGGGCAGGCACTCGCCCAGGAAGCGCAGGCCCCAGCGCCATTGCAGCCATTCGGCGCGGAAGCGGTATAGCAGCGGCGCATCTTCGCGCCCCAGCCACTTGAGCAGTTGCAGCGGCGCGGCGGGATTGGCCCAGGGTTCGGCGTGCGACACCGAGATCTGGCAGCCGTTGGCGAAGCTGGTTTCGAGCGCGACGCCGGGCTGGCGTTCGACGACGGTCACGTCATGGCCGGCCTTGTTCAGGAACCATGCGGATGCGGTGCCGACGATGCCGGCGCCGAGGACGACGACTTTCATTTCTTCAGGGTCTGCAGCCGCGAGATTTCCTGCGTGACGGCGCGCGCGATGATGTCGGCGAGCGAGTGTTGCAATCCGAGACGGATGTCGTCCGCGAGGCGATCGACCGCGGTCTGCAGGACATCGGCGAGATTGTCGCGCACGCGCTGCTCGAGCACGAAATCGATGCGGTCGAGGATCTGGCGCAGGACGCGTTCGCTGATTTCGTGTTCGAAACGGCGCAATTCCTCTTCGGCAAGCAGGACGGTGGTCAGTTCCGGCACGTCGTCGAGGGCGGGAGCGCGGCTCCGCGCGGCTGGTGTCTCGCCGGCTGCGACGGTCGCGGATTCTTCGATGACTTCGGTGAGGACCGGTATCCCGGCATCCGGCTTGTAGTTGGAACTCATTTCGCTATCACGTGAGTCAGGGGATAGCCGCGCTGCTGATAAAAGCGGTAGCGTTCGCGGCCGGCGGCCTTGTCGGCCTCGTCGTCCGCGATGATTTCGAACATGCGCTCGAAGCGCGCGAAGTGCGCCGGAGTGGCGTCCGATAGATTGATCAGGATCTGGTGATGCGGCAGCTCGGTTTCCTCGTTCGCCGTCAGGATGATCGGCGTTTGCGGCGCGAGCGCGTCGCCGGCGGCGACATGGGGCAGGAAATCCTGCTCCGAGAAGGTCCAGAGCGCTTCGTCCAGCATCGCGAGCTGGCGGTTGTCGGCGGCCAGCAGCACGACGTCGCAGTTGGCCGAGCGCGCCTTGCGCACGAGCCGGCAGGCATAGGAAACCTTGTCCGGCACATTGCTGTGGAAGTCGATCCGCGTCATGGGAGAGGATTCGCTCATGCGCGTTCAGAAGCGGAAACCCGGCGGCGCGTTGCCGGTGGCGGGTGGCAAGTCGCTCGGACGCTGTTCGTCGGCCTTCTGCGGCTGGGAATCGGCGATCGCCGTCTCCGGCTTCGGTGCGGCCGGCGGCGGAGGCGGCGCGGCGGCTTCCGCCTTCGGCGCGCGGTAGCTGCGCGGCAGGATGCTCGTTTCCGGGTAGCCGGTCGCACTGAGCAGGCTGTTCCAGGCGCCGGCTTCGAAGCCTTGTTGCTTCCTTCTTCCGACCGTCAGGAAGGGCAGGTGCGTATCGCCGCCGGCTTCCTTCAGCTTGGCGACGTCGTCGCTGGTGGTGACGGTTTTTTCCTGGTAAGGAATGCCGCGCGCATTCAACAGCTTGCGGCCTTCGTCGCAGGCCGGGCAATTGGGCGTGGTGTACAGCGTCACGGGACCGTTCTTGACCGCTTGCGCCAGTTCGAACGGCAGATCGATCGCGGGGGCGCCTCCGTCCGCCACGCTCTTGCGTTCGACCTGCTTGGCCGAAGTCGGCGGCGGCGTATCGGAATAATGCACCTTGCCGTCCGGGCCGACCCACTTGTAGAGCTGCGCATGCGCATTCGCGGCGCACAGCAGCAGAATCAGCAGCGATGATCGCAACGGGAATCTCATGTTCGTCGGCTTTCGTTTGCAGGCGAGTTATCTGATCTACTGGACAATCATGCCGTTATGGCGAAGCAGCGCATCGATCGTCGGTTCGCGGCCGCGGAACGCCTTGAACGATTCGATCGCGGGACGCGCGCCGCCCATCGCCAGAATCTCTTGCAGGAAGCGCTGCCCGGTCTCGGCCGCCAGGATATGTCCGCCCGCCGCGCCGGCTTCCTCGAAGGCGCCGTAAGCGTCCGCCGACAGCACTTCGGCCCATTTGTAACTATAGTACCCCGCGGCATAGCCGCCGGCAAAGATGTGGCTGAAGGAATTCTGGAAGCGGTTGAACGGCGGCGGTATCAGAACGGCAACCTGGTGCCGCACTTCCGCCAGCACTTCATGCACGGATTTCGCGCCGTGCGGGTCATGGGCGAAGTGCAACAGCATGTCGAACAGCGCGAATTCGACCTGGCGCAGCGTCTGCAGGCCCGATTGGAAGTTCTTCGCGGCGATCATCTTGTCGAACAGTTCGCGCGGCAGGGGAGCCTCCGTGTCGACGTGGGACGTCATGTGCCGCAGCACATCCCACTCCCAGCAGAAGTTTTCCATGAATTGCGAGGGCAGCTCGACCGCATCCCATTCGACGCCCGAAATGCCGGAGACGCCGAGCTCATCGACTTGCGTCAGCATGTGGTGCAAGCCGTGGCCGAATTCGTGGAACAGCGTGATCACTTCGTCGTGGGTGAACAGCGCCGGCCTGGCCTTGCCGTCGACCACGACCGGTTCCGAGAAATTGCAGGTCAGGTAGGCGACCGGCGTCTGCACGCCGTCGACGGTGCGGCGGCGGCCGCGAGCGTCGTCCATCCAGGCGCCGCCGCGCTTGCCGTTGCGCGCATAGAGGTCGAGATAGAATTGGCCGACCAGCTGGCCGTTCCGCTCGATGCGGAAGAACTTCACATCCGGGTGCCAGACCGGCGCAGCGTCGGGCCTGATCTCGACCGAGAACAGCGTCTGCACGACGCGGAACAAGCCTTCGATGACCTTGGGCTCGGGGAAGTACTGTTTCACTTCATGCTCGGAAAACGCGTAGCGCTTCTCGAGCAGCTTTTCCGAGGCGTAAGCCACGTCCCAGGCTTCGAGCTGGGCGATGCCGAGTTCCCGGGCCGCGAAGGCGCGCAGCTCGGCCAGGTCGTTCTCGGCGAACGGACGGGCGCGCCTGGCGAGGTCTTCCAGGAAGCCGATGACCTGCTCCGGCGTGTCGGCCATCTTCGGCACCAGGGAGACCTCGGCGTAATTCTTGTAGCCGAGCAGTTTCGCTTCCTCGTCGCGCAGCTTGAGCAGTTCCACGATGTTCTGCGTGTTGTCCCACTCCGGCTTGGCGCCGAGCTCGGAAGCCTTGGTGACGTTCGCCGTATAGATCGTCTCGCGCAGCTTGCGGCTGTCCGCGTACTGCAGGATCGGGAAATAGGAGGGAAAGTGCAGCGTGAATTTCCAGCCCGGCTTGCCGTCCCCTCTGCTTGCCTGGGCTGCGTTGCGCGCCGCTTGCAGCACATCGTCCGGCAGTCCGCTCAATTCGGCTTCGTCGTCGACGAACAGCGCGTAATCGTTGGTCGCATCGAGCACGTTCTCGGAAAACTTCGTCGCCAGCGCGGCCTGCCGTTCCTGGATCTCGGCGAAGCGTTCCTTTTTCTCTTCCGGAAGCTCGGCGCCGCCGAGGCGGAAATCGCGCAGGGCGTTCTCGACGATGCGCTTGCGTGCCTGCGGCAGCGCGTCGTATTCGGCGCTCGCGCGCAAGGCCTTGTACTTCTCGAACAAGGCGAGATTCTGCGACAGCTCGGTCCAGAATTCGGTGATCTTCGGCAGGTTCTCGTTATAGGCAGCGCGCAATTCGGGCGTATCGACGACGGCGTTCATGTGTCCGACGGCACCCCAGGCGCGGCTCAGCTTTTCGGTCGAATCCTCGAGCGGCTCGACGAAGTTGTCCCAGGTGACCGCCGCCATCGGCGCTTCGAGGCGGCGGACGACGCCGCGGTTTTCATCGAGCAGCGCGTCGATCGCGGGCGTCACATGTTCGGGCTTGATCGCGTCGAAACGCGGAAGGTCGGAGAAATCGAGCAGGGGGTTCATGGCTTCCTATCGTGTTCAGGTGCGTTCTGCCGCCTCGATCGTATTCACGAGCAGCATCGTGATCGTCATCGGCCCGACGCCGCCCGGCACCGGCGTGATCCAGCCGGCGACGTCGCTGGCGCCGGCGAAATCGACGTCGCCGCACAGCTTGCCTTCATCGTTGCGGTTCATGCCGACGTCGATGACGACGGCACCCGGTTTGACCATGTCGGCCGTCACGATATTCCGTTTACCGGTGGCAACCACCAGGATATCGGCCTGGCGCGTGTGGTGGCCGAGGTCGCGCGTCTTGGAGTTGCAGATGGTGACGGTGGCGCCGGCTTGCAAGAGCAGCATCGCCTGCGGCTTGCCGACGATATTGGAGGCGCCGACCACCACCGCATGCGCGCCGCGCACCGGATACGCGATCGATTCGAGCATCTTCATCACGCCGTAGGGAGTGCAGGGACGGAACAGCGGCTGGCCGGTCATCAGGAGTCCGGCATTGCTGATATGGAAGCCGTCCACGTCCTTCTCCGGCGCGATCGCTTCCAGCACCTTATGCGAATCGATATGCGCCGGCAGCGGCAATTGGACGAGAATGCCGTGGATCTTCGGATCCTTGTTGAGGGCGTCGATGCGCGACAGCAACTGCTCTTCGGTCAGGCTGGTGTCGTACTTCTCCAGTACCGAATGGATGCCGTTGTCTTCGCAAGCCTTGACCTTGTTGCGCACATAGACCTGGGAGGCCGGGTTGTCGCCGACCAGGACCACCGCGAGTCCGGGTTGCTTGCCTTGGGCGGTGAGCGCGGCGGCGCGGTTGGCGACGTCGGCGCGGATTTGCTGGGAAAGTTCGTTTCCGTTGATGAGCTTGGCGGTCATGGGAGGAGAAAGATTGCGGACGAAACCGAGATTATACGGTTACGCCTCGCAGGGCAGAACTCGATGGACGCCGAAACCGTCTGAATGAAAGCTTTTCCATTGATTTTCGATCATTGCGGGCTATGCTGTTATGCAGCATAAATTCCATAATATGAAAATACATCTCGCAATTTGGAAATTGTAAAAACTGCTGTTAGAATCCTGGCACCTAATGCCGCACCAACAGGGAATTGTCTTTCAACGCCCGCTGCGATGATTCATCGGGTCGGGATTCTTGCCAAATTTAGGAGACACAGATGTCAGCCCAGCTAGACCAAGTGTTGGCGCAAGCCGCCAATGATCCCGATGTGATGGAAACGCAAGAGTGGCTCGACGCCCTCGAGGCGGTGATCGAGACCGAAGGACCGGAGCGTGCCCATTACCTGATGGAGCGCATGGTCGATCTGGCCCGCCGCCGCGGCGCCCACATTCCTTTCTCCAGCAATACCGCCTACGTCAACACCATCCCCGCCCATCTCGGCGAACACTGCCCCGGCAACCTGGAATACGAAGAGCGCCTGCGCTCCTGGATGCGCTGGAACGCGATGGCGATGGTGGTCAAGGCCAATCGCGCCGACGGCGATCTCGGCGGCCATATCTCGAGCTTCGCCTCGCTTGCCAACATGCTCGGCATCGGCTTCAACCATTTCTGGCATGCGCCGACCGAAGAGCACGGCGGCGACCTGCTCTACATCCAGGGCCATTCCTCGCCCGGCATCTATGCCCGCGCCTTCCTCGAAGGCCGCCTGACGGAGGATCAGCTGCTGAACTTCCGCCGCGAAGTCGACGGCAAGGGCCTGTCTTCCTATCCGCATCCGAAGCTGATGCCGGACTTCTGGCAATTCCCGACGGTGTCGATGGGCCTCGGTCCGCTGATGGCGATCTATCAGGCGCGGTTCCTCAAATATTTGCACGCGCGCGGCATCGCCGACACGGCGCCGCGCAAGGTCTGGGCATTCTGCGGCGACGGCGAGATGGACGAGCCGGAATCGATGGGCGCGATCGGCATGGCCGGCCGCGAGCAGCTCGACAACCTCGTCATGGTGGTCAACTGCAACCTGCAGCGCCTGGACGGTCCGGTGCGCGGCAACGGCAAGATCATCCAGGAACTGGAAGCCGATTTCCGCGGCGCCGGTTGGAACGTCATCAAGGTCATCTGGGGTTCGTATTGGGACGAATTGCTGGCGCGCGACAAGGAAGGCATCCTGCAGCGCGTGATGATGGAAACCGTGGACGGCGAATACCAGAACTACAAGGCGAAGGACGGCGCTTACGTGCGCAAGCATTTCTTCGGCAAGCATCCGAAGCTGCTGGAGATGGTGTCCAAGATGTCGGACGACGACATCTGGCGTCTCAACCGCGGCGGCCACGATCCGCACAAGATCTATGCCGCTTTCAAGCAGGCGCAGGAACACAAGGGCCAGCCGACCGTGCTGCTGGTCAAGACCATCAAGGGCTTCGGCATGGGCAAGTCGGGCGAGGCGCGCAATACGGCGCACCAGACCAAGAAGCTCGACGATGCGGCGGTGCGCGAGATGCGCGACCGTTTCAACATCCCGATTCCGGACGACAAGCTGGCGGATATCCCGTTCTTCAAGCCGTCCGACGACGCGCCGGAAATGAAATACCTGCATGAACGCCGCAAGGCGCTCGGCGGCTACCTGCCGCAGCGCCGCGTGAAGGCCGACGAGACGCTGCCGGTGCCTCCGCTGTCGGCATTCCAGGCGGTGCTCGATCCGACCGCGGAGGGCCGCGAGATCTCGACCACGCAGGCCTACGTGCGCATCATCACGACGCTGTTGCGCGACCAGAATCTCGGCCAGCGCGTGGTGCCGATCCTGGTCGACGAGGCGCGCACCTTCGGCATGGAAGGCTTGTTCCGCCAGATCGGCATCTTCAGCCAGCAAGGCCAGCTGTACGAACCGGTCGACCGCGACCAGGTGATGTACTACCGCGAGGACAAGGCCGGCCAGATCCTGCAGGAAGGCATCAACGAGGCGGGCGCGATGAGCTCCTGGATCGCCGCGGCGACGTCGTACTCGACGAACAACCGCGTGATGATCCCGTTCTACATCTTCTATTCGATGTTCGGCCTGCAGCGCGTCGGCGATCTCGCCTGGGCCGCCGGCGACATGCGCGCGCGCGGCTTCCTGCTCGGCGGCACCTCGGGCCGCACGACGCTCAACGGCGAAGGCTTGCAGCACGAGGACGGCCACAGCCACGTGCTCGCCTCGACGATCCCGAACTGCATTCCCTACGATCCGACCTTCGCCCACGAACTCGCGGTCATCATGCAGGACGGCTTGAAGCGCATGGTCGAGAACCAGGAAGACGTGTTCTACTACATCACGGTGATGAACGAGAACTACGCCCATCCCGGCCTGAAGCCCGGCACCGAGGCCGACATCCTGAAGGGCTTGTACCTGCTGCAGGAAGGCGCCAAGGACAAGAAGTTCAAGCACCGGGTGCAACTGATGGGCTCGGGCACGATCCTGCGCGAAGTGATGGCCGCCGCGGAACTGCTGGAGAACGATTGGGGCATCGCGGCCGACATCTGGTCCGCGCCGTCCTTCACCTTGCTGGCGCGCGACGGCCAGGATGTCGAGCGCTGGAACCTGCTGCATCCGACCGACACGCCGCGCGTGGCGCATGTCACGAAGTCGCTGGAAGGAAGCAGCGGCCCGATCGTCGCCGCGACCGACTACATGCGCACCTACGCCGAGCAGATCCGCGCCTTCATGCCCAAGGGCCGCAGCTACAAGGTGCTCGGCACCGACGGTTTCGGCCGCTCCGATTCGCGCGAGAAGCTGCGCTACTTCTTCGAAGTCAACCGCCATTTCGTGACGGTCGCTGCCTTGAAGACGCTGGCCGACGAAGGCGCGATCGATGCCAAGGTCGTGGCCGACGCGATCAAGAAGTACGGTCTCGATCCGAACAAGCCGAATCCGGTGACGCTGTAATCAAAAAACAAGAACGGAGCCCAAGTCATGAGTATGGTGGAAGTCAAAGTCCCGGACATCGGCGACTTCAAGGAAGTCGAAGTCATCGAGGTCATGGTCAAGCCCGGCGACACGATCAAGGTCGATCAGTCGCTGGTGACGGTGGAGTCGGACAAGGCGAGCATGGAGATTCCATCCAGCCACGCCGGCGTCGTCAAGGAATTGAAGATCAAGGTCGGCGACAAGGTATCGGAAGGTTCGCTGGTGCTGTTGCTGGACGCGGCCGAGGGTGCTGCCGCACCGGCGCCGGCGCCCGCTGCGGCGCCCGCTCCCGCGCCGGCGGCTGCAGCGCCGGCACCGGCTCCCGCAGCTCAGGTTCCCGCACCGGCGGAAGCCAAGCCCGCTCCGACGGCCGCGCTCGAGCCGGCCGCGCCGGCCGGCAACAAGCCGCATGCATCGCCGTCGATCCGCAAGTTCGCACGCGAACTCGGCGTCGACCTGGCCAAGGTGCCGGGCAGCGGTCCGAAAGGACGCATCCTGCAGGTGGACATACAGAATTACGTCAAGGGCATCGTCTCCGGCGCGGCCGTCGGCGCGGCGCCGACCGCGAAGGGTGGAGGAGGAGCGGGCCTGGACCTGTTGCCGTGGCCGTCGCTCGACTTCTCGAAGTTCGGCGAAACCGAGTTGCTGCCGCTGTCGCGCATCAAGAAGATCAGCGGTCCGAACCTGCATCGCAACTGGGTGATGATCCCGCATGTCACGCAGTTCGACGAAGCCGACATCACCGAGCTCGAGGAATTCCGCAAGGAATCGAACAACGCGCTGGCGAAGTCCGGCGTCAAGCTGACCATGCTGGCCTTCGTCATCAAGGCTTGCGTCGCCGCGCTGAAGAAATATCCGACCTTCAATTCCTCTCTCGACGCCAACGGCGAGAACCTGATCCTGAAGAAGTACTACAACATCGGTTTCGCGGCCGATACGCCGCAAGGCCTGGTGGTGCCGGTCGTGAAGGACGCCGACAAGAAAGGCATCGCGCAGATCGCGCAGGAAATGGGCGAGCTGTCGGCGCAGGCGCGCGAAGGCAAGCTCAAGCCGACCGACATGCAGGGCGCGACGTTCACGATCTCGTCGCTGGGCGGCATCGGCGGCACGGCGTTCACGCCGATCGTGAATGCGCCGGAAGTCGCGATCCTCGGTTTGTCCAAGTCCGACTTCAAGCCGGTGTGGGACGGCAAGCAGTTCGTGCCGCGCCTGATGCTGCCGCTGTCGCTGTCCTACGATCATCGCGTGATCGACGGCGCCATGGGCGCGCGCTTCACCGTGTATCTGGCGGAAGTGCTGTCGGATATGCGCAAGACGCTGCTGTAACCGCCATATCGTTCCCGCTCGTCCCCGCGCGAGCGGGGATGATGGAACAGGAGATTCCCATGACCACCTGCGTCGTAGTCAAGAAGGGCCGCCAGGTCGCGATCGCCGCCGATTCGCTCGTGACCTTCGGCGACACGCGCCTGTCGCAAGCCTATGAGGCCAACCGCAAGATCATCCAGGTCGGCGATTCCTTCGTCACGCTGGCCGGCACGGCGGCGCATTTCCCGGTGATGAAGAAGCTGCTGACCGAGATGGGCGAGGAATGCAAGCTGTCGACGCGCGACGAAGTGTTCCAGACGTTCCAGAAGGTGCATGCGATCCTCAAGGACAACTACTTCCTGAATCCGAAGGAGGACGAGGAGGATCCCTACGAATCGTCGCAGTTGACGGCGCTGATCGCGAATCCGCACGGCATCTTCGGCGTGTATTCGCTGCGCGAAGTGTTCAGCTTCGAACGCTTCTGGGCGATCGGCAGCGGCAAGAGTTTCGCGCTCGGCGCGATGTATGCCTGTTACGACCGCGCGGAGAGCGCGCGCGAAGTGGCCGAGATGGGACTGAAGGCCGGCGTGGAATTCGACAAGAGCTCGTCCGCCCCGTATCAGATCCACAGCATCGATTTGCTGCAATGACAGAAAACGAAGTTTCGGCGCGTGCCGAAACCAAAAATTGGAGCCAACACATGAGCCTGATCGAAGTGAAAGTCCCGGATATCGGTGACTTCAAGGAAGTCGAAATAATCGAAGTGCTGGTCAAGCCGGGCGACACGATCAAGGTCGATCAGTCGCTGGTGACGGTGGAGTCGGACAAGGCGAGCATGGAGATTCCATCCAGCCATGCCGGCGTCGTCAAGGAATTGAAGATCAAGATCGGCGACAAGGTGTCGGAGGGCGCGCTGCTGTTGCTGCTCGAGGCGTCGGAAGGAGCTGCCGCATCCGCGCCCGCCGCTCCGGCGCCGGCACCCGCCGCGGCTCCCGCGCAAGCTCCCGCTGCTCCGGCCGCTCCGGCTCCGGTCGCGGCCAGCTACGCCGGCAAGGTCGATGTCGAGTGCGACATGCTGGTGCTCGGCGCCGGTCCCGGCGGCTACTCGGCCGCGTTCCGCGCGGCCGATCTCGGCATGAACACCGTGCTGGTCGAGCGTTATGCGACGCTCGGCGGCGTGTGCCTGAACGTCGGTTGCATCCCGTCGAAAGCCCTGCTGCATGTCGCCGCGATGATCGACGAAGCGGCCGCGATGTCGTCGCACGGCATCAGCTTCGGCAAGCCGCAGATCGATATCGACAAGCTGCGCGAGTACAAGGAAAAGGTCATCAAGAAGATGACCACGGGTCTCTCCGGTATGGCCAAGGCGCGCAAGGTCAACACGGTGCAAGGCGTCGGCCAGTTCGTCGGTCCCAACCATATCGAGGTGACGGCCGCCGACGGCGGTAAGAAGACGGTGCAGTTCAAGCAAGCGATCATCGCCGCCGGCTCCTCCGTCGTGAAGCTGCCGTTCGTTCCGGAGGATCCGCGCATCGTCGATTCGACCGGCGCGCTCGAATTGCGCCAGATTCCGAAGAAGATGCTGGTCATCGGCGGCGGCATCATCGGCCTCGAGATGGCGACGGTGTATTCGACGCTCGGCGCGCGCATCGACGTGGTCGAGATGATGGACGGCTTGATGCAGGGCGCCGACCGCGACCTGGTCAAGGTGTGGCAGAAATTCAACGAGAAGCGCTTCGACAAGATCATGACCAAGACCAAGACGGTCGCGGTCGAGGCGCTCGAGGAAGGCATCAAGGTCACCTTCGAAAGCGCACAGGACGGTGTCGCCGCTCCCGAGCCGCAGCTCTACGACATGGTGCTGGTGGCCGTCGGCCGCAGCCCGAACGGCAAGAAGATCGCCGCCGACAAGGCCGGCGTCGCGGTGACAGAGCGCGGCTTCATCGAAGTCGACACGCAGATGCGCACCAACGTGCCGCACATCTTCGCGATCGGCGACATCGTCGGCCAGCCGATGCTGGCGCACAAGGCCGTGCACGAGGCGCATGTCGCGGCCGAGGCGGCGGCGGGACAGAAGTCGCATTTCGATGCGCGCGTGATTCCGTCGGTGGCCTACACCGATCCGGAAGTGGCCTGGGCCGGCATCACCGAAGACGAAGCGAAGGCCAAGGGCATCAAGGTCGAGAAATCCGTCTTCCCGTGGGCCGCGTCGGGACGGGCCGTCGCCAATGCGCGCGACGAGGGTTTCACGAAGCTGTTGTTCGATGCGGAGACGCATCGCCTCATCGGCGGCAGCATCGTCGGCACGCATGCGGGCGACATGATCGGCGAAATCGCCCTGGCGATCGAAATGGGCGCGGATGCGGTCGATATCGGCAAGACCATCCATCCGCATCCGACCTTGGGCGAATCGATCGGCATGGCGGCGGAAGTGTTCGAGGGTGTATGCACCGACTTGCCGCCGGCCCGGAAAAAGTAAGTTCCGGTTCGATTCGTGCAGAAAATGCCGCTCCGATGAGCGGCATTTTTTTTGTGCCGATGGACGCTGTTTTTTACCAACGGTCGGCCCGAATTGTTTTGCTCCGCGATGGCAGATGAACTATTCTGGCTTAACCGGAACGGGAGGCCGGCCTGCCATTCGCGACAAGACGAACGGGCCTGTCTCGCTGGCCGGGATCGAGGACGCCGCAGAGCGCTCCCGAGGCGGGCCGTTTGCCGTTTGCCGCCGCATTTGCAGCCGCATCCGTCGTATCGCCATACAACCAGGGAGGGATACATGAGAGACGTCACACTGTCGCGGTTGCTGCTGGCCGCTTCGATCGCGGGAATCGCCGCCGGTGCGCAAGCCCAGAGCGACGTTACCATCTACGGCCGGATCAACGTCGGCATCGTCAATTATTCCGGTTACGGAGCGGGCGGGACATCCGTCACGAAGGAGAACAATCTTTCGAGCCGTATCGGCTTCAAGGGGCGCGAGTCGCTGGGCGGCGGGTTGCATGCGATCTACCAGATCGAGACCGGTTTCTCGGCCAATACCGGCGACGGCACGATCGCCAGCCGAGAAGCGAGCGTCGGCCTGCAGGGGGATTTCGGGAAGCTTCGTCTCGGCTACATGCTGACGCCGCTCGACGATTTGCACGGTATCGCCCAGCCCGGTTACGGCAGCAATTTCCTCAACGATAATCTGAACGGTTTCTGGGCCAACGGCTACAGCAACATGTTTTCCGGCGGCACCGCCGGCAACACGGCTTGCGTGCAGGTCGCCGGCACGTCGAGCAACACCAACAGCTTCGGCTTCGACAACCGTTACGGCAACTCGATCCGCTACGATTCGCCGTCGATGAACGGCATGAATCTCGCGACCCACGTCGCCTTGGGCGGAGTGAGCAGTTGCAAGGCATATGCGTGGTCGAGCAAGCTGCAGTACAACGCCAAGGGCCTGAATGCGGCCCTGGCGTACAACCTGCACAGGAACGTGCGCGGCATCGATCTGAACGACAGCATCGTGATGCTGGCCGCCGGCTATCAGATCAACCCCGCGTTCTACGTCGGCGGCTACTACCAGAGCGTGACCTACGACAACCCCGGCAAGCGCCAGCTCAAGCAGAACGGGTTCGGCCTGGTGGGGCGTCATTTTTCAGGGCCGAATACGTTCGAGCTCGGATGGTATCGCGGCGGCGCGGGCAAGGGCGATCAGACGACGGCCTTTTCCGGCATCTTCGTGGGCGACGGTACGCAGGCCAACATGTATGTGCTGGGCTATCGCTATTCGCTCTCGAAACGGACCGACCTCTGGTCGCAATACGCGCTGATGCGCAACGGCGACCAGGCCGGGTACGACCTCGGCGGCGCCGGCAAGGCCGGGGCGGCGGGAACCATCGGCCAATCGTTGCGCGGATTGGGGTTCGGCATCAAGCACGATTTCTGATCGCGCCGGAGAACGACCATGGGCCATCCCATAGGGCGCCGCATCGCTTGCCGGCTGGCGCTGGCCGCGCTGTGGACGCTGGCCGCGCCCATGGCCGCGCATGGCCAGGCAAAGGGATTGACGATCGCGGCCAATCCCAACTTGTCGCCGATCGAATTGCTCAACAATTTCGGACCGCTGGCCAGGGCGCTCGAAAGGGAGCTCGGCGTCAAGGTCGATCTTGTCAGCGGCAAGGACTATGACGATACGATCAGGTTGTTGAAGACCGGGCAGGCCGATATCGCCGGCACCGGCGCCTTCGGCTACGTCGGCGCCCACGACGAGTTCGGCGCCAAATTGATCGTGCGCTACGTGGAGGACGGCGGCGAATCCTATCGCGCGGTCATCATCGCAAGAGCGGATTCGAACATCGAGGGCGTCAAGGACCTCAGGGGAAAACGCTTCGCTTTCACCGATCCGAAATCGACTTCCGGCTATCTGATGCCGTTGCTCGCGCTGCAGCAGCACGGGCTCGACGTCAAGGATCTCGGCCGGGTCGAATTCGTCAAGAAGCAGCCCAATTCCGCCATCGCGGTTTATACGCGCCAGGTCGACGCGGGCGCCATCGCGGACAACCAGCTCAACGAAAAATACGGGGTCAAGCTCGACGAGCTGAAGATCATCTGGAAGTCGCCGCCGATTCCGCATGGCGTCTGGATGGCGCGGCCTTCCATGCCGGACGACGAAGTGCGCCGGATCGCGCGGGCGATCCTGAAGGTGGCCCAGTCGGCAGAGGTGAAGGCCGCGCTGGCGCAAGCGTCGGTGCGCGGCTTTGCGGAGGGCCGGGACAGCGACTTCGACTTCGTGCGCTCGGCGCGCCAGTTGCTCGAGAAACTCGAGAAGCAGGAACGGAAGGATAAACCCTGAATCGCCCTTATTCGTCTGCGTCGGCCCGGCATCTCGCGACGCAGGGCAGGGTCAGGACAACCGTGGTGCCCTGGCCGGGTATGCTGTCGACGTCGATCGTGCCTCCCAGAAGGGCGGTGACCGTGTTGTGGACGATGTGCAGGCCGAGCCCGGAATGCCCGGTGCCGCGCCGTGTCGTGTAGAACGGATCGAGCACGTGCGGCAGCGTTTCCCGCGGGATGCCGCAGCCGTCGTCGGCGACGACGATTTCGACCCGCCGCTCCGCCAGCGCACGCACGCGCACCGATAGCCGGCCGCCGACGCCGGGGGCGAATGCGTGCTCGCGCGCGTTGTCGGCCAGCGCGGTCAGCACTTGGGCCAGCAAGCCGGGATAACTGACCATTTCGGCTTCCGATTCGACGGCGACATCCACCGCGACGCCGTCCGGGCCGAGCGTCGCGGCGGCGACGGCCATCACGTCGCGCACGTGTTCGCCGACGCGAAAGCGGCGCTGCTGTTCCTGCGCTTGATCCGCCGCCACCTGCTTGAACTGCGCGACCAGATGGCCGACGCGATGCGCATTGCGCACGATGATGTCGCTTGCGCCCTTGCATTCGCCGATGGCGCGGTGCAGGCGCGAGCGGGTCAGGAGTCCTGCCGCTTCGGATTCCGCGAGCTCGCTCAGCCTGTCGCTCAGCGATGACGTCGTCATGAGGATGTTGCCGACCGGCGTATTCAATTCATGGGCGACGCCTGCCACCAGGCGCCCCAGCGAGGCGAGTTTCTCCGTTTGAATCAATTGCGCCTGGGTCGCATGCAGGCGCGCCAGAGATTCCTGCAGGGCGTCGGAGCGCTGCATGAGCGCCTGCTCGGCCGCCTTGCGCGCGGTGATGTCCTGGTAGACCCAGATGCTGCCTTTGCTCAAGTCGTCCGGATCGATGGCTTTGCCGTGGTAGCTGCACCAGACCGGCGAGCCGTCCTTGCGGCGGAATTCCCATTCGCCGATGGCGGCCTGGCCGGCCGTGATCAGCGGGTAGACCTGGGCGCCATGCTCGCGATGCGATTCGTCGGACGGGTAGTAGATGCGTGTCGGGCTGCCTTGCAGGGCGTCGACCTCGTAGCCCAGCAGTTCCGCCCAGCCGCGATTGCAGCGGCGGATGATCCGATTGTGCACGAACTGGATGCCGGCCAACGCATTGTCGAGAATGATCTGCTGTTCCTGCACGCTCAATTCGAGCGCGGCGGTGCGATCGATCACCCGCTGTTCCAGTTCGGTGTTGAATTCCCGGAGCGCCTCGATGCGCCGTTCGACCTCATGTCCCATGCGGTTGACGGCGCGGGCAAGATCGGCGACTTCGTCGCCGCCGGTCTCCGGCAGCCGGATCGTATAGTCGCCGTCGCCGATCGCGCGGCTGGCCGCCGCGGCGTCTTGCAGATGCCGCGTCAGCCATACGCCGATGGCGCCGAGCAGCAGCACGGAGAGCGCGATCTCGATGGCGGCGATCAGCAGACCCTGGCGCACCAGGGCCGAACGCGCTTCGGCCACGATGCGCGTCGACAAGCCCAGGCGCATCGTACCCAGTCGGCGGCCGGCCAGCGCGATAGGCTTCTCGACATGGAACACGCCTTCGCGCATGGCTTCGGCGATGTTGCTGCTGAGGGCGGGCATGGGCGCCTCGAAAGGCATGCCCGCGCGCGCGACCCAATGCCCGCTGGCATCGGCGATGCCGACATACACCAGCTCACGGTTCTTTTCGCTGACGGTCGCCGATAGAAAATCCTGCAGGCTCGCATAGTCGCGCTGCAGGATATACGGCGCGGCCGCCGCGTTGAGCATCGGCACCGCCTGGGCGAGAGCCGCGTCGATGCTGGCGTCGGCGGCTTCGTCGATCAGGCGCACCGAATTAGCGATCAGTATGCCGAGCAGGCTGACCTCGACCAGGACGCTGGCGACGATCAGTCGAAAGCGCAACGAACCGGGACGAAGGCGCGACAGGACATTCATGGAAGAGGATGCTACTCGCAATTTTCCGAAAGTAGAAATCGCGATGCGGCCGAAGTCCGCAATGCGCCGATCGGCGGTCGGTACAGGAAGCGGGGCCCTAGTCGCCGAAAAATTCCCGCATCAGGAAGGCCTCCAGTTCGGCGTTGTCTTCCGGGCGCGCCGACTTCACGATCACGCGGCCCAAGCGATGCGACTCCCAGTTGAAGTCGCCGGTATAGTGCGTGCGTATCAGCTGGATCATGCGGCGGACGATGGCGAGTTCCACATTGCCGCCGGGCCCGGCGTCCACTTCGAACGATTGGTGGCTCGAATTGCGGGCTCCAGGCGTCCAGCCTCGGAAGACGAACGTGGCGGTGCGCACTCCTTTGTGGGTGACCTGGAAGATGCCGCCGGTGCCGTCGCGCTTGCTATGCAAATTGCGTTGGATATTCGCCATGGCGATCTCGCCGGCCGTCGGTCCGCGGCCGGCCGCCGCCGCTTCCGCATTTTCGCGGGAGATCGCTTCTTCCTCGCGGCGCCGGCGTTCGCGCGCGGCGTTGATCATGGCGCTCATGTCGATGGCCGGCGCGATCTCCGGCGGTGCGGCAGGCGCGGGCGTCGCTTGCGGCGGCGGAGAAGCCGCCTCCGGTTTGGGAATCGCGATCACTTTCGGGCGCTGGCGCTCGGGGCGCGGCTTGGGACGGGCGGATGGGAGCGGCGGTGGCGGCGGACTGGTCCGCGGCAACTGGGCAAGCCTGACCGTGAGCGGCTCCGGCTGGCCGCCGGAATCGAGCGGTGTCTCGGTACGATAGTGAAAGGTCAAGGCGAGCAGCAAGACGTGAGTCAGCGCCGACAGGCCGATTCCGAGCCCCAGGGTGCGCCGCTGGCGCGATGCCGGATCGGCATGGGCGCGAGTCCAAACGGCGAACATGCTGGCGGGGTAGGCGGCCAGCGACGGCAGGTTCGGCGGCGTTTGATTCATCGAGCTTGCGGCAAATGGATTTCGTCGAATTCGCAAGTGTAACGCTCTTGCGGCGCGAGGACGGGAAATGCCGGGCGGAGATGGCCCGGATTGGAGCTCGCGCAAAGCCGTCCGTACCGATCCGGCGATCCGCCGTCGGCACGGGCGCCGATCTGAACAAACGCAACTCGACGCCGCGCCGCATTTCTTTCGCGTTCCCTTCTCTCCGGCACCGCATTGTCGTTGGCTCCGCGCCCAATCATGGGCGCCGCGCTTCCTCGCTATCGGCCGGACGACGCTGGCTTGAGATTTTCTATATTTCTCGGTGGAATCAATATGGTAGTCAAATTACTTAATTTTGCTTCTTGGATCGAACGCTTCGAATATTCCATTTACCAAGGAAGGAACCGAGAAATCCTCCAATAGCAGAAAATTCAAGAGGAATGCAAGCAATAGTGCGCCAAAAACTATTGTGGAATATCAGTAAATCAAAATATTTTATTGACAAGCTTTGTAGTTAAACTACCATAACGAACGTTGCGATCGTTTCGTGTTACGGAATATACGAGGGGCGAAGAGACGATCCGCACGCCCGTATGACTGCAAGGCTGTTCGGTAGGTGGTCGGAATCACCGCCATGTCGGCACGGTCGCAATGCGCTGCATGGCTCGTAAAAGAAGAATCACTTTCAGGAGACAAGTATGCGATTTTCGAAAGTAGCGGCGGGATTGGCGGCGTTCGCCTTCCTGTTTGGACTCGGGTTGCCGGCGCATGCGGTGCCGGACACGAGCGTCACCAACAAGCAAAACTTCAGCACCGATGTCGTCTATCAGATCGTCACCGACCGCCTGGTCGACGGCAATCCGGCGAACAACCCGGGCGGGGCGGCATTCAGCGCGGATTGCTCGCAGAAGAAGCTCTACTGCGGCGGCGACTGGAAAGGCATTACGAACAAGATCAACGACGGTTACCTGACCGGGATGGGCATCACGGCGATCTGGATTTCGCAGCCGGTCGAGAACATCACCGCGATCATCAATTATTCGGGCACCAACAGCACCGCCTATCACGGTTACTGGGCGCGCGACTTCAAGAAGCCGAATCTCGCCTACGGCAGCTTCACCGACTTCACCAACCTGATCGCCGCCGCGCATGCGAAGAACATCAAGGTGATCATCGATTTCGCGCCGAACCATACGTCGCCGGCATCGCAGGCCGACGCCGGTTTCGCCGAAAACGGCCGGCTCTATGACAACGGCACGCTGCTGTCGGGCTATACCAGCGATCCGAACGGGTATTTCCATCACAACGGCGGCACCGATTTCTCGACCCTGGAAAGCGGCATCTATCGTAACCTGTTCGATCTGGCCGATCTGAACCATAACCACGCGACGATCGATACCTACTTCAAGAACGCGATCAAGGCCTGGCTCGATCTCGGCATCGACGGCATCCGCTGGGATGCGGTCAAGCACATGCCCTTCGGTTGGCAGAAGAGCATGATGGCCTATATCAACGGCTACAAGCCGGTGTTCTCGTTCGGCGAGTGGTTCCTCGGCACCGACGAAGTCGATCCGAACAACCATGCCTTCGCCAACAAGAGCGGCATGAGCCTGCTCGACTTCCAGTTCGGCCAGAAAGTGCGGCAGGTGTTCAAGGCCGGCACCCACGACATGACCAGCCTGCATCAGATGATCACCGACACCGCGTCGCAGTATGCGCAGGTGAACGACCAGGTCACCTTCATCGACAACCACGACATGGACCGCTTCCATGTCGTCGGCGCGAATCAGCGCAAGCTGGAACAGGCGCTCGCCTTCACGCTCACCGCGCGCGGCGTGCCGGCGATCTATTACGGTACCGAGCAATACATGACCGGCGTCGGCGATCCGAACAACCGCGCCAAGATGACCTCGTTCTCGACGACGACGACGGCTTACAAGCTGATCTCCAAGCTGGCTCCGCTGCGCAAGTCGAATCCGGCGCTGGCTTACGGCACCACGCAGCAGCGCTGGCTCAGCAGCAATGTCTACATCTACGAGCGTCAGTTCGGGCCGAACATCGTCGTGGTCGCGATCAACCGCGATCTGGTGAATTCGACGCCGATCTCCGGCTTTTTCACGGCGCTTCCCGCGGGCAGCTACACCGACGTGCTTGCCGGCCTGGGCCTGAACGGCAACAACATCACCGTCAATGCGGGCGGCGGCGTCTCCAACTTCACGCTGGCGGCCGGCGCGATCGCCGTGTGGCAGCGTACCGCCGCGACTTCCACGCCGACCATCGGCCATGTCGGCCCGATGATGGCGCGCGCCGGCAACACGATCACGATCGACGGCCGCGGCTTCGGTGCGACGAAGGGCACGGTGTTCTTCGGTGCGACGGCTGTGACGGGCGCCAACATCCTGTCGTGGGAGGATTCCCAGGTCAAGGTGCTGGTGCCGAACATCGCCGCGGGCAATTACAACGTCAGCGTCAGGAACGCGGGCCTGGTGACCAGCGGCACCTATAACGGCTTCCAGTTGCTGAGCGGCGCCCAGGTCACGGTGCGGTTCGTCGTCAACAACGCCTTCACCGCGCTTGGCGAGAACGTCTATCTGACCGGCGACAAGTTCGAGCTGACCAACTGGAGCACCTCGGCGCCGATCGGTCCGCTGTTCAACCAGGTGGTGCATGCCTATCCGACCTGGTACTACGACGTCAGCGTGCCGGCATCGACGACCATCCAGTTCAAGTTCATCAAGAAGAACGGCGGCGCCGTCACCTGGGAAGGCGGCAGCAATCACACATTCACGACGCCGGCCAGCGGCACGGCGACCGTCAACGTGAACTGGCAGCCGTAAGAGCTGGAAGAATCAGGCAGGAGGAGACAGGAACCCGGCAGCGCCGCGCGCTGCCGGGTTTTTTATCGCTCGCAGTCGCGTACGTAGCGGATATCCCATTCTTCCTCGGCGACCTTGCGGAAGCCGTGCCGCGCATAGAAGCGATTCGAATCGCTGCCCTTGAGCGCGCCGACCCGGATCGGCAGTCCGCGCTCGTCCGCCTCTTCGAATATGCGCTCGAGAACCGCCGTCCCGATGCCGCGTCCCTGGAAGCCGGGGCGAATGTAAAGGTGATCGAGCAGCAGATCCCCATCCACGGGGCGTACGGCGACAAAACCGACATGCTTTCCAGCGACGGCGATGCGGCGCGTATGCTGCGGCGAAAAGCTGCCGCGGAACCGTTCGCGCGCCCGGTCCGGATCGAAGCGGCCGATGCGTTCCAGGCTTTCCCTCATTGCTTCGATGCGCAGGGCAAGCAGTTGCTCGAAATCGGATTCGGCAACCGCCTCCAGCGAGAAATTCCTGATGTCGTGCATGCGCTACCTCCCCCGGTAGATGTCGGGAAAATGCCGCTCCATGTGCGTTTGCGGCTTCGACAGCGGCGTCCATCCGAATTTCTCGTACAGACCGGCGGCCGTGCTGGTGATCAGGTTGAAGCGGCGCAGTCCCTGGATATCCGGATGCGCGAGGACGGCATCCATCAGCAGGCGCGAGATACCCCGGCCGCGATGGGAAGACAGCGTGAATACGTCGCACAGGTAGGCGTAGGTCGCGCGATCCGTGACGACGCGCGCGAAGCCGACTTGCGTCCCGTCTTCATAGGCGCCGAAGCAGAGCGAATGGCGGATCGCCTTTTCCACGACGGCGAAGGGAATGCCCTGGGCCCAGGTCGATTCCCCCGCAAGAAAGCGATGGATCAGCGGAACGTCGAGCAACGAGTGATCGTCGGAGATCGTGATCGTCATGGCGGCAGTCCTCCTCAATGGCCGAGTTTGACCAGGATCTGCGACAGCATCGTGCACATCCGATCGATCTCTTCGCGGGTGACGTTCAATGCCGGCATGAAACGCAACAGATCGGGGCGCGGGGAGTTGAGCAGCAGTCCTTCCGGTTCCAGTTCGCGCGCCGCATCGACGACCAGGCCGCCGATGTCCTTGCCGAGCTTGAGCGCGCGCAGCAAGCCTTCACCGCGTTCGCCTTGCAAGCCGTGCTTATCCGACAGCCGGTTCAATGCCGCGCCGAGGTAGGCGCCTTTCTCTTTCACTTCGCCGAGGAAGCCCGGCTTCAGCAGTTCCTTCGTCACGGCGGCGCCGACCGCCGCCATCAGCGGATTGCCGGTGTAGGTGCCGCCCTGGTCGCCCGGCTCGAAGCAAGCGATTTCTTCCTTGCACAGCAGCGCCGCGAGCGGCACGCCGCCGCCGATGCCTTTGCCGAGCGTCATGATATCCGGCTCGATGCCGGAAAGCTGGTAGGCGAACAGTTCTCCGGTGCGGCCCATGCCGGTCTGCACTTCGTCGCAGATCAGCAGCAGGCCGCGCTCTTTGGTCAGCTTGCGCAGGGCCAGCAGGAACTCGCGCGTCGCCGGCACCACGCCGCTTTCGCCTTGCACCGGTTCCAGCATGACGGCGACTGTCTTGTCGGTGACGAGTTCTTCGACGCTGGCGATGTCGTTCAGCTCGGCCTTCGGAAAGCCGGGTACCTGCGGCGCGAAGATCGTGTCCCAGCCCGGCTTTCCGCAAGCCGACATCATCGCGATCGTGCGGCCATGGAAGCCGCCGTTGAAGGTGATGATTTCGTAGCGGTTCTCGCCGGCGCCGTTCTTGTGGAGCCTGCCCCATTTGCGCGCGAGTTTGACCGCGCCTTCATTGGCTTCGGCGCCGCTGCTGCCGAAGAACACGCGGTCGAAGCAGGAGTGCTTCGTCAGCAGGGCCGCGAGCTCGATCGACGGCGCGTTGTAGAAGGCCGGCGAGGGATTCACGAGCATCTTCGCCTGCGCCGATAGCGCGTCATGGACGCAATCGGGCGAATGACCGAGGCAGTTGACGGCCCAGCCTTGCATGAAATCGAGATAGCGTTTGCCGGCATGGTCTTTCAGCCACATGCCTCGGCCCTCGGTGAACACAACCTCCGGGCGGTTGGTGACTTTCAAGAGGGCGTCGACTTCGAACTGGCTGAATTCCATGGCATGACTCCGGTTGCTGGGTTGGTGAAAGAAAAAGGACGAAAAAAAAGCCACAGGGGAGACCTGTGGCTTCTTGAGCGGCAAATGCCTACGCGCACGGCTTCCCGGGTTGGGGCAGCGGGGTACGGCGTCGCAGGAATTTGGCGGTCATTTGCATGGCGTCGATATTAAGGCACTGCCCGCGGGTGCGTCAAAAAATAATTTGTAACACTCAAGCTTTCGCCAGGTCGGCCTCGCTCGTGAACGAGTCCGCGTAGAACTCTTCCTCCGGCAGCTTGCATTGCGCGACGAAATCCTTCTTGGCCGACTCGACCACGATCGGCGCGCCGCAGGCGTAGACCTGGTGGTTCGACTGGTCCGGAAAATCCTCCATGACGGCGCGGTGCACGAAGCCGGTACGGCCGGTCCAGTTGTCTTCGGGCAGGGCCTCGGAGACGACCGGCACGTACTTGAAGTTCGGCAGCGTGCGCGCCCATTCCTCGCACAGCTGGTGCATGTAGAGATCCTTGGGCCGGCGGCCGCCCCAGTACAGCGTCATCGGGCGCGCGGTCTTGCCGTGGATCGCCTGTTCGACGATGGCCTTGATCGGCGCGAAACCGGTGCCGGAAGCGAGCAGGATCATCGGCTTGTCGGAATCCTCGCGCAGGAAGAAGGTGCCGAGCGGTCCCTCGAAGCGCAGGATGTCGCGCTCCTTCATGGTGTTGAAAACGTGGTCGGTGAACACGCCGCCCGGCATGTGGCGGATGTGCAGCGTGATGCGCTCGTCCAGGTGCGGCGCGTTCGCCATGCTGTAGCTGCGGCGCTTGCCGTCCTTCAGCAGGAATTCGATGTATTGGCCGGCGCGGTATTGCAGGCGCTCGTTGGCGGGCAGCTGCAGCGCGATGATGGCGACATCGTCGGTGACCTTCTCGATGCTTGCCACGCGCGTCGGCAGTTTCTTGATGGGGAAATCGCCGACGCCAGCCACTTCGCGCGCCTCGATCACCAGGTCCGAATGCGGCTTGGCGCAGCAGAACAGCGCGCCGCCTTTTTCTTCCTCGGCCGCGCTCAAGGCTTTCTCCTGGTGCGCGCCATGGACGACGCTGCCGGACAAGACCTTGCCCTTGCAGCTGCCGCAGGCGCCGTTCTTGCAACCGTAGGGCAGGCCGATGTTGGAGCGGATCGCCGCGGCGAGAACGGTTTCTCCTTCTTCGCAAACGAATTGATGGCCGCTCGGCTGTACTGTTACTTGGAAAGTCATACAATCTTCCGCATGAAAAACGTGGACAAGAAAAAAAACGGCAAAGGATTCGGGAAACCCGGCATCCTGATTCTCGGTTGCGGCGACGTCGGCATGCGCATGCTGCCGTTGCTGTGCGATCGTTATCGGGTATTCGCCGTGACGAGCCAGGAAGCGCGTTGCGCCGAGTTGCGTGCGGCAGGCGCGGTGCCCATCGTGGCCGACCTCGACGCTCCGCAGTCGCTGGCGCGCCTGGCCGGGCTGGCAGACACCGTCGTGCACCTTGCGCCGCCGCAGTCGGAGGGACTGAAGGACCGTCGCACCCGCAATTTGACCGCCATTTTACCCGACCGCGCGACTCTGGTTTATGTCAGCACGACCGGCGTCTATGGGGATTGCGGCGGTGCGCTGGTCGATGAGACGCGTCCGCTGCGTCCGCAGAATGCGCGCGCCAGGCGCCGCGTCGACGCGGAACAGGCATTGCGGGCCTGGGCCCGGCGTTCGCATTCGCGCCTGTGCATCCTGCGCGTGCCCGGAATCTATGCGGAGGACCGGCTGCCGATCGAGCGCTTGCAAAAGGGCACCCCGGCCTTGCGTCCGGAAGACGACGTCTACACCAATCATGTCCATGCCGACGACCTTGCGCGCATCGCCGTGGCGGCGCTGTATCGCGGCCGGCCGTGCCGCGCCTATCATGCGGTCGACGATACGCGGATGAAGATGGCCGACTATTTCGATGCCGTCGCCGACGCCCGCGGCTTGCCGCGGCCGCCGCGTCTGCCGCGCGCCGAACTGGAAAAGGCCGTGTCGCCGATGTTGCTGTCGTTCATGTCCGAGTCGCGGCGTCTGTCCAACCGCCGCATCAAGGAGGAGCTCGGCGTGCGGCTGCGCTGCGAAAACGTGCTTCGCATGCTGGCGCGGCCGCCGGCCTGATCACGGCCGGCCCATTCCTCGACCCGGCCCGCCGCCCATGCCGCCGCGCATGTCGCCCTTCGGCTTCCTGTCCGCCGCGTCCGGTCCCGGAACGGGCGTTCGTTCCAACTGCCCTTCGGCAGGTTTTCGTTGCGCATCGGTTCTTCGGCGCGGACGTCCGTGAGTGGCAGCGCGAACGAGGCGCTGGAATCGCATGCATTCTGACGGCCAGGCTCAGGGCGGCGAATGATCGTGGTGTCCTCATTGGGTATCCCAGTTCGTGAAAAAAGGCCCGCGCAACTTGCGTGACGCGGGCCAACCTGTCGCTGCAGGGGGGAGGGGACAATGATGAAACAAAAAACGGTGGAGGTTTTGCTATGCCAGCGTGTCGATGACATTGCCGGCGGGCCCGCCGGATTGCAGTTTGGACGCCAGCGTTTCCAGGAAATCCTGGAGTGTCGTCGTGCCATCCGTCATGCCCAGCGCACTCAACAAGCTCGAAAAACTCCGGTCTAACTCGGTGAGTGCGCCGGCGTCCGGGTCCGAGGCGGAAGCGTCGGATGACGACAAGCCGTCGATCAGCGCTTGCAGATCGTTTTCCAACCGGCCCGGACCGCCGGGGGCGCGCGCTTCGCCGAAGCCGCCGGCGGATAAGCTGCCGTTGCCGCCGGGACGAGATACGCTCGCCGCTTCGCCATCCGGGCCTTGCGCATGCAAGGCCGCCATCAGGCTTTGCATGAATTCGCCGAACGATTGGAGCGCGCTCCGCGCCGAGCTGCCGGTACCGGCAGCCGCCGATGAACCGTCGCTCTCCGTCGCGGCCGCCTGCCCGGCGCCGATCTGCGACAAGGTCTGCATGACGGCGCCGATGAGGCCGCCGCCCGGCGGCGGGCCCGGCGGACGGCCGCCTTCGATGCTCGGCTGGCGGTTCGTGTCGTCTTTCTGGACGGCGTTGCCGTACTGGCTGATGGCGTTGGCATGGCTGGCGTTCGAAATTCCACTGACGGTCATGTCGGTTCTCCCTGGTTCAAGCGGCGGCCGACCGCGGCCGGCGGGGTGAGGGGTTAGGGGCGTGCCGGATGCGCGCCGGGTTCGGCGCGCTTCTTGCGCTCGTCGATCCGCTTGCGCTGCTCCGGCGTGAGCAGTGCGTAGATCTGGCGGTCGGCGCGCACGCGCATCAGCGTCATTTCCGCCGTGGCGCGAGACAGCGCGTCGGCCAGCGACTTCGCCTTGGCTTCGTCGTAATCGGACGACATCGCCAGCGCGTGCAAATCCTTTCTTGCTTTGCCGACTGCCTTGGCACGGTCGCGCATCTGCGGCGCCTGGCTGTGCAGGATGTCGAATATCTTGTCGCGCTGGGCTTCGGTCAGATCGATGCCGCGCAGATACGGCGGCATGTGTCCTGCCGCGCCCATCGGACCCGGCATGCCGCGCGGACCATGCCCGCCGTGATGCCCCATGCGCGGACCGGGCGGATGTTCCATGGCCTGCGCGGCTTGGGATGCGCTCAATAGGATTCCGGTCGCCATCAGGAGGCGGCCGGCGGGTCGGGTGAAGATGTTCCGAATTTTCATGATCGAAGTCTCTCGAGGAAGTTGACGGGTAAGCATCGAGGTCCGGTTCAGGAATATGCTGCGCTCTCAATGTGCAGGCATTGTGGATTCGGGGCCTGTAAAACGGCGTTAGGGGCAGGTAAATTTATGTAAAGCCGGCGAGTTGTAAATCCGTGTAAAGATCGGCCGGCGGCGCTGCCGTTGCCGCCATGGGTTCGTTATGATTCCGGGCAGGGTTTTCGGAAATCGAACGAATCGATGAAATGCATTCCAGGATCTTGCTCATAGACGACGATGCCGAGCTGGTCGGCCTGCTCAAGGAATACCTGGAGCAGGAAGGCTTCGAAGTGACCGGCGTGCACGACGGAGAAACCGGCGTCGCCGAGGCGTTGAGCGGCAGGTATGCGATCGCGGCCTTGGATGTGATGATGCCGCGCATGAACGGCGTCGAGGCGCTGCGCCGGATCCGCATGAAGAGCGACCTGCCGGTGCTGATGCTGACCGCCAAGGGCGACGATACCGACCGCGTGGTCGGCCTCGAACTCGGCGCCGACGACTACGTTCCCAAACCGTGCACGCCGCGCGAGCTGGCGGCGCGCATTCGAGCGATCCTGCGGCGTACCCAGCTTGCCGGCGGCGGCGATGGCCAATCGGGCGCGCTGCAAGTGGGGCGCCTCGTGATGTGGCCGGAGCAGCGGCGCGCGGAATGGAACGGCAGGCCGGTGGAATTGACGAGCACCGAATTCAATCTGTTGCAGGTGCTGGCCGGGAACGCGGGCAAGCCGGTGAGCAAGCGCGAACTGTCGGAACAGGGGCTCGGCCGGCCGCTGGCGCGTTTCGATCGCAACATCGACGTTCATCTCTCCAGCCTGCGCCATAAGCTCGGTACCTTGCCGGATGGCCGTTCCTGCATCCAGACCGTCTACCGCCTCGGCTACCAATTGATCAAGGAATGAGGCCGTGGGGCGCCTGTTCTGGAAATTCTTCTGGTTCACGCTGGTTGCTCAGTTGATCGCGGCGGCGGGCGTCGGCACGGCCGTGTGGTACAAGCACCATGCCGAGCAACGCGGCGCCGTTCTCGACATGGGACCGCCGGCGGCGTTCTCCGCCGAGGCGGCGGCGATCGCATTGCAATACGGCGGGGAACAGGCGTTGCTGCGATTGCTGGAACGCAGCGATCCGCGGCATCCGTTCTATGCGGTTCGGGACGACGGCCGGGAACTGCTCGGGCGCGGCATGGACCTTCAGCTTGTACAGGAGGCGCGCCGTCTTGCGGAAGAGGGTCGGCGCCGCGATGTCGTACGCGATGTAACGGCCGGCGGCCATCGCTATCTGTTGTTTTCCGTGCGCGAGGTTCGCCCGCGCGGCGCCGGCCTGCCCGAGCCGCCGCGCCGCGAAAGGCCGCCGCCTCGCGGCGTGTTCCCGGCGTTCGTGCCGGTGATCAGCGCGTTGTTCGGCAGCCTGATTTTCGCGCTCGGCATCGCCTGGTATTTTTCCAAACCGATCCGCAATCTGCGTTCGGCGTTCGATGCCGCCGCTGCCGGAGATCTCGACCTGCGGATCGGCACGCGGATGGGAAACCGGCGCGACGAATTGACGGATCTCGGCCGCGATTTCGACCGCATGGCGAACCAGTTGCGGGCCTTGGTGGACGGCCAGCGCAAGCTGTTGCACGACGTATCGCACGAATTGCGGTCGCCCCTGGCGCGCATGCAGGCGGCCATCGGACTGGCGCGCCAGGATCCGCGCAAGATCGAGGCGGCGCTGGAGCGCGTCGAGCGCGAGAGCGCGCGCATGGACATGCTGGTCGACGAGCTGCTGACCCTGTCGCGCCTGGAGGCCGGCGTCATGTCGGTTGCCGACGAATGCATCGCGATCGACGATCTGATGATCGATGTGATCGAGGATGCGCAATTCGAAGCCGAGGCCGGGAAATGCCGGATCGGTTTCGACACGCGCTCCGGCGCCGTCGTCAGGGGCTCGCCGGACTGGCTGCGGCGCGTAATCGAGAACGTGGTCCGCAATGCGGTGAAGTACGGCGGGGCGGATGGCGAGATCGAGATCGCCGCGTCCGGCGATGCCCGATGCGGCAAGTTGAGGATCGAGGTGCTCGATCGCGGGCCGGGCGTGCCGGAGGCCGAGCTGGACGCGATATTCGAGCCCTTTTTTCGGGGATCTCACTCCGAACATCGGCAGGACGGCCACGGCCTCGGGCTGGCCATTGCCAAGCGCATCGTGGAAGTCCATGGCGGCACGATACGCGCGAGCAATCGCGCGGGCGGCGGGCTGCGCGTGGAAATCGTGTTGCCGCTGGCGTGAGCGGGCCGCGTCTTTCGATAGCTGATCAGGTCAGGGCCGCCGTCACCTTCAGCACTTCGTCCGGGGTCGTCACGCCGTCCGCCACCTTCAACGCGCCCGCCACGCGCAAGGGCTTCAGGCCGTCCTTGATGGCAAGGGCCTTCAGGGCGTGCAAGTCGGTTTCCTGCTTGATGGCTTGCGAGAACGATTGCGTGACGGTCAGCAATTCATAGAGGCCGGTGCGGCCGCGATAGCCGGTCTGGCGGCATTCGGGGCAGCCGACCGGGCGGTACACCGTCTTGGGCTTCGGCAGGTTCCAGTTCTCGCGCATGCTGTCCCAGATGTCGTCGGCGACTTCGGCCGGCGCCTTGCAGAGCGGGCAAAGCGTGCGCACCAGGCGCTGCGCCATGATGCCGATCAGCGTCGCTTCCAGCAGGTAGTAGGGTACGCCGAGTTCCAGCAGGCGCATGACGGCCGACGGCGCGTCGTTGGTATGCAGCGTCGACAGCACGAGGTGGCCGGTCAACGCGGCCTGGATCGCCATCTCGGCGGTTTCCAGATCGCGGATCTCGCCGATCATGATGATGTCGGGATCCTGCCGCATCAAGGCGCGCACGCCGTCGGCGAACGACAGGTCGATGCCGTGCTGGACCTGCATCTGGTTGAACGAAGCTTCGACCATTTCGATCGGATCTTCCACCGTGCAGACGTTCACTTCGGAGGTGGCGAGCGCCTTCAGGGTCGTATACAGCGTCGTGGTCTTGCCGGAGCCCGTCGGGCCGGTGACCAGGATGATGCCGTGCGGCCGGTTCGTGAGCTGATCCCAGCGCCGCGCGTCGTCTTCCGGGAAGCCGAGCTCGGGCAGCGTCTTGACGATGACGTCCGGATCGAAGATACGCATGACGAGCTTTTCGCCGAACGCGGTCGGCAGCGTCGACAGGCGCAATTCGATTTCCTGGCCGCCCGGCGTGCGCGTCTTGATGCGGCCGTCCTGCGGGCGGCGTTTCTCGATCACGTCCATGCGGCCGAGCAGCTTGATGCGCGCCGTCATGGCGATCATCACCACGGCCGGCACCTGGTAGACCTGGTGCAGCACGCCGTCGATGCGGAAGCGGATCGCGCCGATGTCGCGTTTCGGCTCGAGGTGGATGTCGGAGGCGCGCTGGTCGAACGCGTATTGCCACAGCCAGTCGACGATGTTGATGATGTGCTGGTCGTTGGCGTCGACCTGCTTGTTGCTGCTGCCGAGCTCGACCAGTTGCTCGAAGTTGTTGCGCATCGCGACGTCCTGGCCGCCGGACTTGTGCGCGCCCTTGATCGATTTCGCCAGCGCGAAGAATTGCGCCGTGTATTGCGCGATGTCGAGCGGATTGGCGATGACCAGCCTGATCCGGCGCCGCGAGATCTTGGCGATCTCGGCTTCCCATTCGGTCGCGTTGGGATCGGCCGTCGCCACCACCAGTTCGGTCTGGGTCAGTTCGACCGGCAGGATGTTGAAGCGCGCCGCGTAGGTGGCGGACATGACGTCGGCCACATGGGTGAAGTCGATCTTGAGCGGATCGATACGGAAGAACGGCAGTCCGACCTTGCCGGCCACCCATTCGGTCAGCCAGTCGAGCGTCAGCAGGCGGTGCGGCTCGTGCGCCGAGTGCAGCTTGCATTGGGCGACGGCGGTCAGCGGATGCATCGCGATCGTCGCATTGCGCATCAATCCTTGCGCCTGGGTGTACTGCTTCTTGACCTCGGCCTTGGTGACAATGCCGTCATGCATCAGCCAGGTGAAGATCTGCTGCAGGTCGAGACGTTTCGAGGCTGCCTTGTTCATGACGGTGGCCGGTCCGGAATGGGCGAAGGAGTGGGCGGAGGAGGACATTCGGCAAGCGTATCAGGTGGAAGGCCTTTTGGTAAGAATTGTTAGCGTTTGTTCGCTTGCCAGGTTTTCAAGCCGTTGACCCAGGATTTGGTCGGCATCTTGGTGGCGGCCGTGATCCGCGCCGCGCGCTCGTAGAGGGCCGCATAGTCGAATTCCGGGGCATTCTTGAACGCGATCGCCACGACATTCCCCTGGTGGACTTCCGGCAGGCAGTAGACATGGCCGAACGCGTGGCGCATCGCCTTCAGGTTCTTCGCATAGCTCGGATGATCGCCGAACAGGTTGACCGTCATGATGCCGTGCGGCGCCAGGCAGGCGTTGCAGGCTTCGTAGAACTCGGGCGTGTCCAGCACCGGCCCGCGCGCGGTGGCGTCGTACAGGTCGGATTGCAGAACATCGAGCCGGCCGCGGTTGGCGGCGTCGTTGACGAAATCGTAGGCATCCATCTCGATGACCGACAGTCGGTCGTCGTTCGGCGGCAGCTTGAACATCGATGCGCAGATCGCGATGACCGCCGGGTTCAGTTCGACGGCCGTGACGCGCGCCTCGGGAAACTGGCGGTAGCAGAACTTGGTCAGGGCGCCGGTCCCGAGCCCGAGCTGCGCGATGCGGCGTGGCTGCTCCAGGAACAGCATCCAGATCATCATCTGTTGCGCATATTCGAGCTCGATCCAGTCCGGCTTGCGGATGCGCATCGCGCCCTGGATCCACTCGGTGCCGAAGTGCAGGAGGCGCACGCCGTCCTGTTCGGAGAGGGTGACCGGCGCGAACTTGGGTTTGCGCAGCGGGCGGACGACGCCCGCCTGATTGCCTGACGCGGCCCGGCCTGACGCGGCCCGGCCTGACGCGGCCCGGCCAGGACCCTCCTTGCGGTTGGCGTCGGCTTCGATCGATTTGCGTTTTATTAACATAGACTTCCAGTCAGCGACGCAGGACTTCGATCCTGATCGGCGAGTCCGCGCGAGTGTTGCGGTAAACCCGTGATTTTACCGAATGACACCATGCGAGATTGAATGCGCATGCCCTGTTCATTAGAATGGGGAGGGCCTCGCCGGTTTTTGGGAGGCGCCTCCGAAGAGCGACTGGCGCCGATCGGACAAGGGGAGGTCACAAATGCAACCGGTATCCTGGCAACGGGTGGAGCGGCGAAGAACGCCAGCCCGGCAGTGCGCGGCCGCCGTGCGCGGATCCGATTGCGCGTTCCACGAGCCTTGCAGGCGCGCGCCATGGCATTGACGATCGGATTGCCGTTCAACCGCATGCGGATCGCGATCGATTTTCGCAACGTACTCGAGACGTTACCGGAGTGACGATGCCGGAGCCGAGGGATATTTCGATCTTCGTCGTCACCACGTGCATTTCGCAAAGCGATCGCCAGGCCGTCATGGATGCCGCGGCGAACGCCTTCCTGTCCACGCCGATCGATCGGCCGCAACCGTTGCCGCCGATCGGCGGGTTTCACTGTTCGAGATGGGGGAACGAACTACCGTACGTCATGGACTTCGTGCAAAACCACATGGAATCGGAAACGCCATGACACAGAACGCAACGCCCGTCGCCGCGGATGCCCTGCCGTCCCGGAAAACGATTCTGGTCGTGGACGATATGCCCGCCAATATCGGCGTGCTGGTTGAAGCGCTGGAAGAGCACGGATACCGCATCGTCGTCGCCCAGGACGGCGAGGAGTGCCTGATGCGGGCGCAATTCGTCCACCCGGATATGATCCTGCTCGACGTGATGATGCCGCGGATGGACGGTTTCGAGGCATGCCGCCGCCTGAAGCGGATCGACGGGATCAAGGATATTCCCGTCATTTTCATGACGGCGCTCGCCGACACCGACGAGAAGGTGACCGGCTTTGCCGCCGGCGCGGTCGACTACATCACCAAGCCGTTCCAGATCCAGGAAGTGCTGGCGCGCGTCGGTACCCACCTGGCGCTGCGCCAGGCCACGCGCGAGCTCGCGGACGCCTTGAAAACCTTGCGCATGACCCAGGAAGAGCTCGTGCACCGGGAAACGCTGGCGGCGCTCGGCGCGCTCGTCGCCGGGATCGCGCACGAGATCAACACGCCGATCGGCAACAGCCTGGTCGTCGCCAGCACCCTGGCGGACCAGACCCGGATGCTTAACCGCGGTTACGCCGACAACCGGGGCATCAGGCGCTCGGACCTGGAGCGCTTCCTGCGCGAGACCGACGAGGCGGCCGACATCTTGATCCGCAACCTGTCGCGGGCGGCGGATTTCATCGCCGATTTCAAGCAGGTGGCGGTCGATCAAACGAGCTCGCAACGCCGTTCGTTCGTGCTTGCCGATATGGTGTCGGAAGTGATGCGCATGCTGCAACCGGCGTTCAAGAAAACGCCGTTCGTCCTGCGCCTGAACATCGCGCCGGATATCGAAATGGACAGTTACCCCGGTCCGTTCGGCCAGGTGCTGACCAATCTGGTCTCCAACGCCTTGGCGCACGGCTTCGAAGGACGCAGCAGCGGAACGGTGACCATCGACGCTCGCACCGCCGGCGACGGCATGGTGGAACTGAGCGTGTCCGACGACGGCAACGGCATTCCGGCGCAGAATCTCGGGCGCGTTTTCGATCCTTTCTTCACGACCAAGCTCGGCGCAGGCGGTTCCGGGCTCGGGCTCGCGATTTCGCGCAACATCGTCTGCGGCCTCCTGGGAGGCAGCATCGAAGTGAGAAGCGAGGTGGGAGGCGGCACCACCTTCATGCTCATGTTGCCGACAACGGCGCCGCAACAGGAAGGATGAGCATGAGGCGCGCTGGCCACAGCGAAGTGTCTCGGGAAAACGCGCATTCTCGTTCGGTCGCGGGCGGCTGCCAAGCTCCATAGCCACATTCCACGAGCGCCGTTCCATGTTGCGCTGCCGCATCGCATTGATGGATCGCGCAACGTTACTGCGCCGCGGAATAGGTCGAGGGAGATTGGAATAGTTTCCGATGATAAACTTCATGCTACGGCATTCGACAGGCAAATGAAATTGTCCGGCATACACATCGCAGCGGGGCTATCCTGAAATAATGATGACAGCAGCTGTCCCCCACAATATTGCGGGCGAAGATCCGGTAGATGCCCTGATCAAGTCCATCCGGATTCCGCCGCGCCCGAGCCTGCTTACCGACCTGCAGCAGGAATTGGCGCGGAGCGAGCCCGATCCCCGCAGCATCGCGAAAATCATCGGCAGCGACGTCGGTATGTCCGGCGCCTTGCTGAAGCTGGCGAATTCCTCGTTCTTCGGTTTATCGCGCAAGGTCACGTCGGTGGATCAGGGAATCGCCTTTCTCGGGATCAATCAATGCGCGGCGCTCGCGACCGGCGTTCTTGCCCGGCAAGCGATCGGCATGGAGGGAGGCCCGGCGCTGGAGAAATTTTGGGACATGTCGACCAAGCGCGCGAAGGCGCTGGTTTTCCTGGCCGGTCGGACGCGGGCATGCAAGGCCGACATCGCTCATACTTTCGGCTTGTTTTGCGATATCGGCGTGCCGTTGCTGATGAACCGTTTTCCCGAATACGTCCGAACCTATGCCGAAGCGAGCAGCGATCCCGTCAATCCCTTCACGGTAGTGGAAGACGACAGGCATAGCACCAACCATGCGGCTATCGGTTGCCTGTTGGCGCGGAACTGGGGATTATCGGTCGACGTGTCGTCGGCGATCCTCTTGCATCACGATTACACGGCGCTCGAAGGCAGCGGCACCGACGATGCGGTGCGCTCCCTCGTTTCGCTGTTCGTGCTGGCGGAAAATATCCTCCAGAAGCATTCCGGCCAAGGCCTTTCCGCCGAGTGGGAGAAGGGCGGGGAACTCGCCTGCCGCCATCTGGGTCTCGATGCGGGAGAAACCGCCGACCTGCTCGAAGAATTGCATGAAGCGCTTGATAATGAGCTCTAATCAGATGATTTTGCCGGGAGCGCGATTGCGATCCATGTCAATGAAATTCCGGCGGATCGACGAATTCCCGCGCCACGATTCTCTTGATCAATTCAAAGTGAGGGATATTCTCGATGGGATCCGATGCATAAGGAATTTCAAGGTCGTCTAGAATCTGGTTGAAGAGACGCAATCCTCCGATCGAAGGAATTTTCTGCAGTGCATATGTGCCCGGACAGTCCGGGCTCGCGAAGCAGCCGACAAACAGATCTTGTTTGAGCTGAATGACCAAAGCGCAAGGATCCTTTCCCAGTTCTTCGAATTCCAGTAGGCGTCGTACGTGATCGCTGGTCAAGGTTCGATGAACACAGATACGGACGGCATCCATCATTCGCCGATGAACCCATGAGTCACGCGGCAAGGTCGAGAACAAGTGGTACCAAAGGCGCCAGTCATCCGCGATGAAACTCACTGCTCTGGGAAAATGCGAATAAGGCTGGAGCGCGTCAAGCAGCTCCAGAGGAGGCAATATCCCTCTCAGGTCGTCCGGCGGCATTGTCGATGACGATGGCGCCAGACAAGTGGCCGCGAATTGCGGGCTGCCAAGGATGAGATGCAAGTCTCCTCCTGCCATACGGCATCGTTCAAGCCACGTCGCCAATTCCCGGCGCTGGATTGGCAAGCGAGGGAACTGGTGTTCCAGCCGTCTTCGCTTCGTCGGCGAATCGACGTATCCGTGAGTTCGTCCGTACGCCGTCCGCGCAACGGACGCCCGGAATCTCCCGACGCTGGCGTTCACGGCATTGATCGCCGCGCTTCCCTGCTGCTCGAGATCACCGCGCCTTTCGATAGCGGGTTCTTGCACCAAGCGGCATATCTCGCCGACGCACGATGCAACGACCTCCTGATCCAAGCGCCGCGCCCTTGCCGGGTCGCGTTGGCGCTCGGAGCGGTATCGCCCAGCCATGTCATGAGCCAGAGCGTTGATCCTCTCGATTCCGAGCGACCTTACAATTTTTTCGAACCTCCGGTTCGGGGATTCCCGCCGCAGGTAATTCGCCAGCTCCTTGTCGTGAAAACCTGTATTCGCCAGTTCCACCAGGCATCTTGTCTGCAGACTGCACCCGGCAAGTGCTGTCATTACGGCGCTCCTCGCTTTCCTTTCCTCCAACGATGCTTCTTTCTCCATCGGTAGAATTTGCTGTCCCGCAAAGAATAGTTCCCGATACGGAGGCTGGTTCAGGATCGCCGTCGGCAGGCGCCTGATTTCTGCTTCATACGCTTCCGGGAGTATTCGTTGAATGAACGAGAATTCCGCATGAAGCGCGACGAGTTCCTGAACGCTCCATTGTTCTTCGATACAGGCGCGGAGCGCTTCTTCGCCATCTCCTTGGCGCGACAACAACGTCAGGATTTGGGTGAGACAGCCGTGATGCGTGTTGATCGTCAGGTCCTGATGGGCGTATTCGTGGACCAGAATCGCGTCCGCCAACTTCGTTCCCGTCCAGGTCGGATCGTAAATCAGCGGCCGTTCTCCCGGGTGGAAATATCCCAATCGTTCTGTCGAATCCCCATAAAAGCCGACCGACTTGGCGTCGGCCGCGGGATCCAGGCGCGGCAGAAAGAACGATTGCGATTGCTTGGCGCGGTTCATATCTTCGCCAGGTCGACCGTGGAGCCGACGTTCTGCGTCACGAACTCCGCGAGCCTGTTCGCGCCGACAAAGCCGCCCCATTTATTCAAGACAAATTCGACGAACGATTGTTTTGCGAACGCCAATCCCAGTCGATTGCTGATATGGATGACCGAGCCGCCGGTCGGGGAGGATGATCGCACCGCTTCGGTTACATCGATGAGTCCTTGCAGAAAGGACCCAACGGTGTCGATCTTGCGCTTGGCCGCGGCAGCGGCGAGATCCACGTGGATGGCTTTCTGAAAATCGAGTTCCACCCGCCCATTGCGCCACCAGGCATCCAGCACGTAAAGATCCGCGTTTCCGCCAAAGCGGACGACGCCCGCGTCGCGAAGCGCTCGTCGGCAACTGTTGAATTCCGCCAGGTCGAACTGCGGCCTTTCATTGACGAGCCGCCAACCCAGAAAGAAAAAGTCGATCACATTCCGTGACTCGACATCCAAGAGGCCAAAGCGTCTTATCACCTCTCGTGCTGTCGCATCGCCGCCATTCTGCTCGTCGATCACGAAAAGGATTGCTATCGGAACAGAGAACTCGCGTTCACCATTTTCATCGGAAAGCGATTGCAAATTATGAGCAACGCGAAATTTGAATTCCATAACGTCGCCGGTCGCGTGCGCCCGTTCAAATCCATCCCATGCCATCCGTGTCTCCCGCCATAGAAGATACCGATTCGATCGCCTGCGTCGAAAATGGTGCCTACTTGAACGCGTGCATGCCAAATGCGAGGCCATGTGCGGCGAAAACATTGGAGCATCAATGCCTCTATATCACCGTCGCGCCGCAGCCCCGGCTCGAGGCGTCCGTCCGCTTCAGGTTTTGCCGGCGCTGCCGGAGTCTGCCAGCACCTCGCGCAGCGCTTCCCAGGCCGCGAGTTTCTCGGCAAACGGCCGGGTGTAGGCTGGACTCGAGGATGGCAGCCGGAAAACGGCGTAGCGCTCGGCATGCACGCCGAGCTGCCGCATGCCGAGCCTGGCCGCGGTGCCGCCGTTGAAGGCGATCGCCTCCAGCGCCGGCAATTCGCCGGCCAGCGCGACCAGGTCGTTTCCGGTGTGCGCCCGGATATTGCCGTCGAGGCTGCCTTCGCGATGCGCTTCCGCCACGACATCCCACAGTCCGATCCGGTGTCGCAGTAGCGTCTGCAAGCGCGCCGGATAGTCCATGCCGGACAGATCGCGGCCGATCACGCCGCCCATCAAGCGCCAGAATTGATTTTGCGGATTGGCGTAGTACCGGCCGTGCGCGAGCGACAGTTCACCGGGCAGGCTGCCGAGCACGAGCAGGCGTACGCGCGGATCGACGACGGGAGCGAAACTGCGTTTGGGAAGCGGCTGGTTCATTTTGATCGGCGAATGGAAGCCCGATTTTAGCGCGGCGGATTTGCGCCATAATAATCGGCTCCGGGGTCGGGCGACGACCATACCAACCAGGAACGGAAACCATGATGGATAGACGAGTGATTCTGATCACCGGCGCCAGCCGCGGTATCGGCGCGG